>NZ_JBFRDM010000008.1:0-562389 GCF_052113585.1 Allobosea sp. TAF32
TCTCAGCGCTTGGCGAAGGCATTCCCGCGCATGCCAGGCCGCCGCTGAGCTGGTCGCTGAAGGTCGCCGCCATCGGCTTCTTCCTCTGGTTCGCTCCGGTCATCGCCTTGCTGGCGACGCTCGGCCGAGGCGACGTGTTCACCGAGATTTCCATCTTCTTTTCGAAGATGGCGATGGTGACCTTCGGCGGCGCCTATTCGGTCCTGTCCTATGTCGCCCAGCAGGCGGTCGAGCACTATGGCTGGCTGAAGCCGGGCGAAATGCTGGACGGCCTCGGCATGGCCGAGACCACGCCCGGTCCGCTGATCATGGTCACGCAATTCGTCGGCTTCATGGGCGCCTATCGCGCGCCGGGATCGCTGACCCCGCTGCTGGCCGGCACGCTCGGCGGCTTGCTGACGACCTGGGTGACCTTCGTTCCCTGCTTCCTCTGGATCTTCCTGGGCGCTCCGTTCATGGAAACGATGCGCAACAACAGGGCTCTTTCCGCCGCTCTCGGGGCGATCACGGCCGCCATCGTCGGCGTGATCCTGAACCTGTCGATCTGGTTCTCGTTGCATGTCCTGTTCGCCGAGGTCCGCCAAATCCGCATCTATGGCATGCAGCTCGACGTGCCCGTGCTGAGCACGGTCAACCTCGCCTCGCTGGTGCTGACGCTGGCGGCCGTGATCGCGGTGTTCCGCTTCAAGGTGGGGATGATCAAGGTCATCGCCGCGTGTTCGCTTGCGGGGCTGCTCTACGGAATGTTGCACGGTTTCGCCTGATCGCGATATTGCCCGCTGACGCGACCGAGGACCCGCCGGACGGCATCCGGGGAATGCCAGGAATACGTCCGGTCGTCGGGGCGAGGCTCAAGCGCAAATCCGACTCTTCCGCGACCAGCCCCAGTTGCAGCGGCTGGACGATTCATTGACCGCGGTCCGGGCAAGCCCATCGGAGCGCGCTGCGCAAGGGCATGCCCGCTTGCGCTCCCCGTGCAAGACAGGAGAGGGCCGCGGCGCTGCAGCCAATGTCGAGCGCCTGCTGCAGATCCAGGCCTTCGTCGAGAGCAGCCGCGACCGCGCCGACGAAGGTATCGCCGGCGCCGGTCGTGTCGACCGGCTCGATGCGCGGGGCGGCTGCATGCAGCCTCTCGCCTTCCGGCGTATAGCCATAGGCTCCTTCGGCACCGGCCGTGACGATGCAGCGCGTCGCGGTGCCCGCGATCAGGCCCGCGATCTCGCCGCCCGGATGTCCGAGGGCGGCGGCGATATCGGCGGCCTCGTGCTCGTTGACGATCAGGACATCGCTGGCCGCGAGCAACGCCGCCGCATCCGCCGCCGGGAAACCGTCCGGCACCGGCGCGCAATTCCAGACGACCCGGCCGCCGGACGCCCGGACGCGCCGCGCAAGCACCAGCGACTGCGCGAAGGGCACCTCCATCTGGAGCACGAGCAGCGTATCGGCGCCCAGCAGCGCCTCCGGCACATCGTCCGCACCCGGTTCGAGATTGGCGCCGCTGGCAACGGTGATCGCGTTTTCCGCGCGCGCATCGACCGTGATGAAGGCGCAGCCCGTCGGCTTCGCACCGGTGCGGACCAGATCGACGGCGACGCCGCTGGCAGCGAGGTTGTCGATCGATTCCCGGCCAAAGCCGTCATCACCGACGCAGGCCGCCATGGCGACACGGCCGTGCGCCGCGAGGCGCGCGGCGGCCACGGCCTGATTGGCGCCCTTGCCGCCGAAATGGCGTTCATAGGATGGCGCGAGCACCGTCTTGCCCGGTCCCGGAATGGTCGCGACCCGCGCGACCAAATCGACATTGATCGATCCGAAGACCAGGATCATCGGGTCTTACCCTCGTTTCAGCCTTCGGCGTCCATCTGGTGCAGCTTCTCGACCCGACGGCGGAAATCCTCGTCGGTCGAGAACTCGGCGGACAGATAGGACGAAATCAGGTCGCTGGCGAGCCAGGGGCCTACGATCTTGGCGCCGATGCACATGACGTTGACGTCGTCATGCTCGACGCTCTGATGGGCCGAGTGGATGTCGTGGCAGACGGCGGCCCGAATGCCCTTCATCTTGTTGGCGGCGATCGAGGCGCCGACGCCGGTGCCGCAGACCATGATGCCGCGCTGCGCCTCGCCGGACGTGACCTTGCGGGCGACCTCGCGGGCGATATCGGGGAAATCGACCGGCTTGTCGTCATGGGAGCCGACATCGACGACCTCGTGGCCCAGCGATTTGATGTGGTCGATGACGTGCTGCTTGAGGGACCAGCCGGCATGGTCGGAGCCGATGACGAGACGCATGAGATGTCCTGTTGGTTGGAGCGAAGCGCCGGCGCCCTTCTCGGACGCCGGCGAGGAATGGATCAGCCGCGCATGTTCGCGGGCAGTTCGGTGCCGTGGAACTTCTTGTAGATCGCGTTGAGCTTGCCGTTCTTGAGGTTCTGCTCGACCCAGGCGTCGAGCTTCTCCAGAAGCTTCGGCTCGCCCTTCTTCACGCCGATGGCGAGATCGAAATTGGTGATCGAGACCTTGGGCTCGAAGGGCCGCGCCGGCGCCTTGACGCCGATCTGCGAGACGATCGTCGCCGAGGTGGCGACACAGTCGGCCTGGCCGGAGATGGCGGCTGTGACCATCGTCGCATCGTCCTCGAAGCGGGCGAGCTTGAGGTCGCGCTCCTTCATGTTGGTCAGCGTCGTGTCCTGCGTCGTGCCGCGCGAGACAGCGATCGTCTTGCCCTTCAGATCGTCCCAGCTCTTCACCTCGAGCGACTTCAGGCAGCCCACCACCGACTGCAAGGCCGCATAGGGTTTGGAGAAGTCGATGACCTTGGCTCGCTCGGGCGTCACAGACAGCGTCGAGATGATGATGTCGGCCTTGTTGGTCTGGACGTTGGGGATGCGGGTCGCACCGGTCGTCTGCACGAATTCGAGCTGCAGGCCCCAATCCTTGGCGAGCAGCTCGGCGGTCTCGACATCCGAGCCCGTCGGCTTCATGGCGCCGTCGATCATGCCGGATGGCGGGATCGCGAGGTCAGTCGCGATGCGGATCTTGCCTGCCTTCATGACGTCGTCGAGCATGTCGGCGCGCGCGGCCTGGCCGGCACAGGCGAGCGCCGTCGTGCAGAGCAAGGCAATCGTGAGAAAGCGTTTCATCCTCGGTTTTCCTTCCCTTTTGGTCGTTAGAGCCCGGTTCCGACGAACTGGGCGAGTTCCGGCGTGGCCGGTCCGGAAAGGATCGAGGCGCTTCCGGCCTCGTGAACCCTTCCGGC
This sequence comes from Allobosea sp. TAF32, assembly GCF_052113585.1. NCBI lineage: Bacteria > Pseudomonadati > Pseudomonadota > Alphaproteobacteria > Hyphomicrobiales > Alloboseaceae > Allobosea > Allobosea sp. TAF32. The sequence continues at coordinate 3,259 of NZ_JBFRDM010000008.1, forward strand.
ATGCATGAACACCACCTGATCGGCGATGCCCCGTGCGAACCCCATCTCATGGGTGACCATGACCATGGTCATGCCATCCGCGGCGAGCTGTTCGATGACCTTGAGCACCTCGCCGGTCAGCTCCGGATCGAGCGCGGAGGTGACCTCGTCGAACAGCATCACCTTGGGCTGCATGGCGAGCGAGCGCGCGATCGCCGCGCGCTGCTGTTGTCCGCCGGAAAGCTGCTCGGGATAGGCGTCGAGCTTCTCGGACAAGCCCACCTTCGCCAGCATCGCTTTGGCGAGCTCGCGGGCCTCGGCCTTCCTCATACCCTTCACCGAAACCGGCGCGAGCGTGATGTTCTGCTCGATGGTGAGATGCGGAAAGAGGTTGTAGCTCTGGAAGACGATGCCGACATCCTGCCTCAGCGCCCTGAGGTCGATATCGGCCGCGTCGACGCGGTGGTCGCAGACGCGGATCTCGCCTGAATCGATCTTCTCGAAGCGGTCGATGCAGCGCAGCGCCGTGCTCTTGCCGGAGCCGGAGCGGCCGATCAGAACCAGCACTTCGCCCCGTTCGACGGTGAAGCTAACCCCGTCCAGTACCTTGAGCGCGCCGAAGCTCTTATGGACCTTGTCGAGGGCGACGATGGGGCGATCGACGATGATGCGTTCGGCGATGAGAAGTCGTTCCTGGCTCATGGCTTTCAAATCTCGTCAGGCCGGCATCAGCTTCGCGCGGCCGACGCCCATGCGGCGTTCGAGACGCCGGCTGAGGAGCGAGATCGGGAAGCAGAGCGCGAAATAGATCAGGGCGATGATCGCGTAGATCAGGAAGGGTTCGAACAGCGAGTTGTTGATGATCTGGCCGGAGCGGGCGAGCTCGACGAAGCCGACGACCGAGGCCAGCGAGGTGTTCTTGATGATCTGCACCATGAAGCCGACGGTCGGCGGCGTCGCGATCCGCATGGCCTGGGGCAGAATGACCTTGAGCATCCGCTGGGTGCGGCTCAGGCCCAACCCCTCGGCCGCCTCCCATTGCGGGCGCGGCACCGCCTGGATACAGCCGCGCCAGATCTCGCCGAAATAGGCGCCGACATAGATGGTCAGCGAGGCGCCGGCGGCCCAGAGCGGCGTGATCCGGAAGCCGAGCGCCGAAAGCCCGAAATAACCGAGGAACATGATCACCAGCAGCGGCGTGCCCTGGATGAGCTGGACATAGGCGCCGCTGAACAGACGGACGGCCTTGCTCGGCGAGACCCGGGCGAGCGCGATCAGGAAGCCGACGAGGCCGCCGCCGACCAACGCGATCGCCGACAGCCCGATCGTCCAGAGCGCGCCCTGGCCGAGGAAGAGGAGGTGGTTCGCGTTGAGGGAGCCGCCCATCATCGACCTCTAGAGCGACGTGCCGAGGCGCCGGCGGCGCGGGAAGAGCACGAGCCCCAGCGCCCAGAAGGCGGCGCGCAGGACAAGCGAGAGCGCGATGTAGCCCAGCGCCACGAGGATATAGGTCTCGAAGGCGCGATAGGTGTCGGACTGGACGTAGTTGGCGACGGCCGTCAGTTCCTCGGCCGAAATCTGCGAGGTGACCGAGGAAGCCAGCATCAGCAGCACGAACTGGCTGGTCAGCGACGGATAGACCTTCTCGATCGCCGGCAGCAGGATGACGTGCCAGTAGATCTGGAAGCGTGACAGCGCGAGCCCTTCGGCAGCCTCGATCTGGCCGGGCGGGATCGCCTCGAAGCCGGCCCGCATGATCTCGGCCGTATAGGCGCCGACATTGATGGCGAGCGCCGCCGCCGCGACGGAGAAGGCCGAGAATTTGAAGCCGATGCTGGCGAGGCCGAAATAGACCAGGAAGATCTGGACCAGCAGCGGCGTGTTGCGGATCGTCTCGACATAACCGGCGCAGAGCCCGGCGATGAAGCGGTTGCTGCTGCCGCGGCCGATGGCGCAGAACGTGCCGATCGCGCCGCCGGTCAGGATCGCGATGAAGGCGAGCTTCAGCGTCATCGCCGCGCCGTCGAGGAAGAGCGGCCAGCGCTCCAGAACGACGGAGAAGTCGAGGTTGAGAGCCATCGCCGCCGTCAGGCCCGGTTCGTCATGCGGTCATAGACCTTGAACAACGCCTGGTTGCCGTTGCCGCCCTCGCCATGGGCGCGCGCCTCGATGTACTGGCTGGTGACCAGCGCGGTGCCAGGCAGCGGCACGCTGAGCGCCTGCGCCTGCTCCTGCACGAGGCGCAGATCCTTCAGCATCAGGTCGATGCGGAAGCCCGCCCCGGCATCGCCCGCGATCATCGCGGGGCCGAGCTTGTCGAGCATCCAGGACGCGGCCGAGCCGCCGAGCAGCACGGTGCGCATCTGCTCCAGATCGACGCCGGAGGCACGGCCGAGCGCGATCGCCTCGCAGACCGCCTGGATGTTGATGCCGCAGATCAACTGGTTGCAGAGCTTGACCGCCTGGCCGGCGCCGGGCGCGCCGACATGGGTGATGGTCGTGCCCATGGCCCGGAAGAACGGCTCGGCCCTGGTGAAGGCCTCAGCCTCGCCGCCGGCCATGATGGTGAGCGACGCGTTCTTGGCGCCGAGTGGACCGCCCGAAACCGGCGCGTCGATGAAATCGGCGCCGGCAGCCTTGAGATCAGCATGCATTCGGCGGACAGCCACCGGCGATATTGTGCTCATATCAACGATCAGGCGCCCGCGCGGCGGCGAAGCCAGGAGCCCCCCTTCGCCATAGATGACGTCCTCGACCTGGGGCGTGTCGGGAAGCATGGTAATCGCGATATCGGCGGCGGCTGCCGCATCGGCCGGGCTCTTCGCCGGCTTCGCGCCCTCCGCCACTAACATGGCGACCGCATCGCCGATGATGTCGAAAACGGTCACCGGGTGCCCCGCCTTCATGAGGTTGCGCGCCATCTCGCGCCCCATTGTGCCGAGGCCGATGAAGCCGACGCTGCCTTTTTCGTTCCCTGCCATGCTCTGTTCTCTCGGCATCTTCTCTGGTGAATGCGGAGCCTTCAGGCTCCCTGCGCGCTTAGCGTCTCCGGCCTGTCGCCCTCGCCGGTAACGGCGCGGCGCCGGTATTCGTCGCCGATTGCGAAATGGCGCCGCAGCGTCACCTCGGCGCGGTCGGGATCGCGCCCGACGATGGTGTCGAAGACGCGCTTGTGGTCGTCGATCAGGTAACTCTTCATCGAGCTAAAGCGCTGGACGAGCTCGCGGCGGCTGCGATGCGAGCGCGCGAGCAGCGTCGACATGGATTCATGGAGCACAGCGAGCGTCGGCGACCGCGACGCCAGCACGATGGCGCGATGGAACTCGAAATCGGCAGCGCCGCCCGCATCGGCATCGTCGATCGTCTCGCCGATCCGGACCAGCGCGCGCTGCAGCCGCTCGAAATCGGCGATCGTGGCGCGCTCGCAGGCCAGCCGCACGGCCTGGCACTCGATCGCGATGCGCGCCTCCATCACGTCGTCGATGAGGTCGGCCTGCTGGGCTAGGGCCAGCGTGAAGAAGTCCTTCAGCATCGAGGCATCCGGCCGCTTCACGATGGTACCGACGCGCTCGCGGATCTCGACGATGCCGAGCATGTGCAGCGCTCGCAGCGCCTCGCGCACGATCGGCCGGCTCACGCCGAGCTGCGTGGCCAGTTCGCGTTCGGCCATGAGCCGTTCGCCCTGCTTCAGCGTGCCGTCGAGCAGCCGCTCCCGCAGATAGGCGAAGACGCGCTCGAACCCCGACGCGCTGTCGGCATCTTGAGCATCCATCCCTGAAACCATTCTTCTTCTTTCTGGTAAGACCAGTACGATGACCAGAAAGAAACGTCAATTGGGGGCGCAATAGCGAAAGGCGGCGCCCGCGGGTGTCCTCCCTGGTGCGTGTTTCTCACTCAGACGAACCGGAGATCGTGCCCGGGAGAGGCTCGCGGGCTCGGTGCCGTAGAGATAGCGCATGTTGCCGGCGTCGAACTGAGAACAGCGTCGGCGCTGATCCGCTGGCCGCGCTCCTCCCCGCCGCGCAACGCGGATAACGCCGGCCGAAAGCACCCGCGCATCGGCGCTTGAACCGGACGCGAGGATGCCGATGCCCCTCCTGAAGCCGACAGCCATGACCAAGGTGCGGCCGACACCTCAGGTCACGCCGCTGCTGCTGGCGCTCTCCGCGATGCATGTGTCGTACGAACACAGCCGATAATGGCAGCGCCGGCGCGAAAATAACGATACCACGAACCGGCAACCTACTTTAGATTTGCCAGCACACTATATTTCGGCTCATCGATTATTCCATTTTATTCTTTAGATTTCTGGAATATGCGTCACATTCGTGCAGCATCGCGCCGATAGGACGTCCGCGCGCATCGCTTTTGTTTCCGGAAGCCGCGATCGCGCGCCTGGAGCCCCCGGGCCCCTTCCGGCACGTTGAAAGCCATGGCATCGGTCACTCAGCTTCGCGCATTCCACTTCGTCGCGACGGCGGGCGGCTATTCGCAGGCCGCGCGGGAAATGGCGGTCAGCCAATCCACCTTGTCCGGTCAGGTGCGGCAGCTGGAGGCGATCTCCGGCGTCGTATTGTTCGAGCGCGGGCCGCGCGGCGCCACGCTGACGGCCGATGGCGAGGCGCTCTATGAAGTCACGTCTCGCCTGTTTTCGGCCTTCACGGAGGCCGGGCGAATGCTCAAGAGCCGCAAGGCCGACGGCGGACGCCTGCGTCTGGCCTCGGACGGCACCGTCCACTTGCTGCCGATCCTGGGTGCGCTACGTCGGCGCCGGCCCAAGCTCGTCTTCTCGATTCAGCTTCACAACTCCGACGGCGTGATCGAGCAGATCACGCAATACCGCGCCGATGTCGGCGTCACCGGGCAGATGCCGACGGATAGCCGCTTCCATGTTCGGCCGCTGGCCACGATGAAGCTCGGAGTGTTCCTGCCGAAGAGCCATTCCTGGGCTCAGCGGGAATCGGTTTCCATCAGGGATCTGCAGGGTCTCCCCTTCGTGCTGCGGGAGCGTGGCTCGCGTACGCGCGAGGTCTTCGAGCAGAATCTGGTTGCCTGCGGCGTCACGCTCGGCGACCTCATCGAGGTGTCGACGCGAGACGGCGTGCGCGAAACGGTCGCCGCCGGCTTCGGCATGGGCGCGATCGCCGATCTCGAATTCGGCTTCGACACGCGGCTGCATTTCCTGCCGCTGCGCGACCCGTGCATCGCGATCAACGAATACGTCGTCTGCCTCGAAGAGCGCCGGCGCGCTCCGATGATCGCCGAGTTCTTCCGCTGCGCTGGCGACGCGTTCGAACAGCCATCAGGACGGTTGAGTCCCGAGGCCGCCTGACGACCGCGCCAACGCGGGCGCGGTGCGTCTCCGCGGACCTCAATCGTAGCGGAAGGCCCGCGCGAGCTGATCCTCGATCGGCTTGACGATATAGGCGAGCGCAGTGCGCGAACCGGTCTGAATAAAGGTCTCCACCGGCATGCCGGGCAGCAGGCTCTTGCCGCCGAGGCGGTCGATCTCCGGGCGATCGAGCGCGACGCGCGCCGTATAGAACGACACGCCGGATTGCTGGTCCGTGCTCGCATCGGCCGAGACATGGATCAGCCGCCCCTTGAGGTCCGGCGTGGTGGCGCTGTCGAAGGCCGGAAAGCGCAGCATCGCCGCCTGCCCTATCCGCAGCCGATCGATCAATGCCGGCTCGACCCGCGCCTCGACGATCAGGCCGTCGGCCTCCGGCACGATCAGCATGACCTGTTCGGCTGGGCCGATGACGCCGCCGATCGTGTGCACGGTCTGCTGATGGACGACACCATCTTGCGGCGCGCGCATCTCGATCCGCTCGAGCTGATCGCGCGCGGCGACCCGGCGCTCCGACAGATCGGCGATCTTGCCGTCGACATCGCGCAGTTCGGTCGTGACCTCGCGGCGCAGATCCTCGTCGATCTGGACGATCTGCAATTCGATCTCGGCAATGCGGCCTTTGACCCGTGCCGTGTCGGAGGTGAGGCTGCCCCGCTCGCCGATGAGGCGCGAGGCTTCACGCTGAAGCGAGGTCAGGCGCGAGAGCGCGACGAGGTTCTGGTCGTACAGCTTCTGCACGCCCTCGAGTTCCTGCTCGATCAGCATGGCCTGCGCCCGCCGGGCTTCGATCTGGGACGACAAGCCCTTGATTTCCTCATGCGACTGCGCGATCCGCTCGCGCAGCTGGGAGCGCTGGACATCGGCCGCGGCGCGGCGGGTGCGGAAAAGCCTCAGCTCGCCAGCGACCGCCCGGATCACGCCCGGATCGCCCGCCCTGTCACGCAACTCCTGAACCAGCACCAAATCGGAGTGGCCCTCGCGCTCGGCCTCCAGCCGCGCCTTGCGCGCCTGGAAACGGATGAGTTCGATCTCGATCAGCGCGAGGCTCGCCCTGGCATTGGTTTCGTCCAGCCGCACCAGCACGTCGCCGGCCTTGACGCGGTCGCCATCCTTGACCCGGATCTCCGCGACGACGCCTCCGGATGGGTGCTGCACGCGCCGGACATTGCTCTCGACGACGACCTTGCCCGAGGCGATCACTGCGCCCGAAAGCGGCGCGGTCGCCGCCCACAGCCCGACAGTGCCCAGCAGCACGGCGATGGTCGCGACCCCGAACAACGTCGCACGCCGGATGTCGCGGCGAGGATCGGCACGGCGCCCCTCGGCGCCGGCCATGCTCGAAGACGGCTGCCCGCCGGACCTGTTCTCGTTAACCGCGCGCATCGGCCGCCACTGCAATTCGGGGATGGGGCGGGTTCGGCCCGGCCGAGCCCGGTTTCGCCGCAAGGCTCTTGCGCAGCACCTCCTCCTTCGGCCCGAAGGCCTGCACCTGGCCGTCTGCCAGGATCAGGACGAGGTCGATGCCCGCCAGCGCCGAGGGGCGATGAGCTATGACGACCACGATGCCTCCGCGGGCGCGCACGCCGGCGATCGCGGCCGTGAGGGCGGCATCGCCATCCGCATCGAGGCTGGCATTGGGCTCGTCGAGCACGACGAGGAAGGGATCGCGATACAGCGCGCGAGCAAGCGCGATGCGTTGCCGCTGACCGCCGGACAGGACGCCGCCGGCCTCGCCGATCGGTGTCTCGAAACCTTTCGGTAGTCCGAGGATGAGGTCATAGGCGCCGGCGGCCCTGGCCGCGCTGCGGACGGCCTCTTCCGTCATCGCCGGGTCGAAGCGGGCGATATTCTCCGCAATGGTCCCCGCGAAGAGCTGCACATCCTGCGGCACATAGCCGATGATCGCGCCGCGCTCCTCCTCCGGCCACTGGTCGAGCGTCGCGCCGTCGAGGCGCAAGGATCCGCGCAGCACCGGCCAGACGCCGACCAGCGCCCGCGCGAGCGTGGACTTTCCGGAGGCGGACGGGCCGATCACGGCCAACCCCTGTCCCGCCTGCAGCGTGAGACCGATCTCCTTGACGGTCGGTGTCGGGCTGCCGGGAGGCGCTACAAAGACCTGCTCCAGCGTGACCCGCTGCGTCGGACGCTCGGGCGAGACCGTGAGCGCCACAGGCGCCTCGCCGAGCGCCGAATGAAGCCGACGCCAGGCCTGGCGCGCACCGATGAAGGGTCGCCAGCTGCCGATCGCGAGCTCGATCGGCGCCAGCGCACGGCTGCTCAGCACCGAGGAGGCGATCATCACGCCGGACGAGGCCTGATCGTGCATCACCAGCCAGGCGCCGACGCCGAGCATGGCGGATTGCAGCATGTAGCGAATGACCTTCGAGATGCCGCCGAGCCCACTCGTGATATCGGAAGCCCTGAGGCTGGCCGCGACGTGCCGGTCATTGGTCCGCTCGAACAGCCGGCCGATCCGCCCGTTCATCCCCAGCGCCGTCACTGCCTCCGCATTGCGGCGCGCGGCCTCGATCAGGGCGGCGCGCTCCCCGGACGAGCGGGCGACGTCGGCGCTCGGCCGCCGCGACAGCACTTCGGTCAGAAGCGCGAGCACGACCAGGATCGCCGCGCCGGCCACCAGCGTCCAGCCGAGATAGGCATGCAGCACGAAGCACAGCGCGCCGTAGAGCGGGATCCAGGGCAGATCGAACAGCGTGGTCGGCCCCAGCCCGGACAGAAAGCCACGGACGCTGTCGAGATCGCGCGACAGCTGGCTGCCGCCCGGAGCGCCCCGCAGCTGTCCGCCAAGGATGGCGCCGAGCACCGGTCCGCCGAGCTGACGGTCTAGCTCGACACCGACACGGCTCAGAATGCGCTGGCGCAGCCAGTCGAACACACCGAGCAGGATGTAGAGCGCAGCGACGATCAGTGAGAGGGCAACAAGCGTCGGCACGCTGCGCGAAGGCAGCACCCGGTCATAGACCTGCAACATGTAGAGCGAGCCCGTCAGCATCAGCACGTTGACGAGGGCGGAAAACAACGCCACCGCGAGGAAAGCGGAACGGCACGAGGCCAAAGCCTCGCTGGCAGCATTCTTGGATGATTTTGGGAGCAACGGCGAGTTTCCCTGACGCAAAGCAACCGGAAGAGCCGCTTGCGGGCAGAATCCGCCGCAGCCCCCGAAACCGTATGTCGGCGAGCCCGCCTGCCCACCAACCGAGCCTGCGCTCGACGATCGGCCGCAGCGATAGGAGGACGAGATGACAGCTCGGTGAAACCACCGGGGCGGCAGGCCATCGAAAATGCCCATACCCCCTATCGAGGAATTGGATTCGCGCGCCCCCCCGCCCTGCCTTAGCCTGAGATCCGGACATGGGCTTCGCGGCCCATCATGAACGGCGATCGGTTATCGATGCCCCTTGTTCTCCGCCACACGGAGAGCCGATTCTGGATGTCTTCGATCGTTTTCGAAGACCGATATTTCAATCTCCAGAATAAAGATTCCGATGATCTACGTCTGAAACTCGGACATTGCTGAGATCGACGAAATTCACTTCGTGTGTGCGGCGCCAGAATAAGCCGAAATAGCACTTTATTAAATTGCTTTAGTCGGCAAAATATCAAAAATTATTTCACTATTGATCGGATTGTTAAACAATCGTCATCCTTACCAATTCATTAACGCGCCTCAGCTCGCCGGATGCGGGCTGTCCCCTGCTGGCGGCGGACGGGGCTCACGATGCATTGGCTAAAGGATTTGCAAACCATGACGCGCCCCGTCGGTTCGATCAGCTTCGTCGGCTATAGCCCCGACGCCGGAAACGGCATTGTCTTCAAGGTCATCGAACCCGTCCTCGCGGGCAGCGTGATCGCCATTCCCTATGACATTTCCGATATGTCGGGCGCCGAAAAGGGCGCGAGCTGGAACTGGACGGTCGATCGCGACCTTCCGGTCGGGGCGACGGTCACGATCAGCGGTCTCGGCTCCGAGGCGGTTTCGGTTCAGCTCGGGACGGAAACGGATGTCGATGTCACCGGCAGCATCAAGGGTGCCCGCATCGCCCAGGGCAGCTCGACGGATCCGAGCCTATTGGGATCATCCGTCACGCCAGCCGGTTTCATCAGCCCCTCGATCGACCTCGATGTCGCAGCCGGCGGCACGGCGCCGACACGCTCGGCCGGTCCGGTCGATACGGCCCCGTCCGGCGGCGGGCAAGGAGCGCGCAAGTTCACGACATCGAGCCTGCCCCTTGCCACGCAGCAGGACGTTCCGGCTGCGGCAGCGTCGGGCAATGCCGAGGCCCCGGCCGTCGCCGCGTCCGCATTCAGCGACGGCAATGACACCCTGACAAATGACGACGTGCTGTTCAACGGCGTCTCGATGCTCGGCGGCGATGACACCCTGGTCAATTCCGGCACCATCATCAGCCAGGACGGCATTGTCGTCGATATGGGCGATGGCAACGACGAAGTCAGGCTCCTCGCGGGTTCGAAGCTCTACGGCGAAATCCGTCTCGGCGCCGGGAACGACAAGCTGACGGCGAGCGACCTTGAGGACGATCTTGTCGTCGATGCCGGGGCGGGTGACGACATCGTGCTGGCGGGCGCGGGCGACGATCTCATCCGCGGCGGCGCGGGCGACGATCAGCTCGACGGCGGCGCGGGCGACGACGTTCTCCAGGGTGGCGATGGCAACGATCGCCTGATCGGCGGAGCGGGCGATGACTTTCTGTTCGGCGGTGCTGGCGACGACAGGCTCATCGGCGGCGAAGGCAATGATCTGCTTGACGGCGGCGACGGCATCGACACCGCCGACTATGCGGCCGACACCACCGGCGTCACCGTCGATCTCGCCGCGGGCAAGGCCAATGGCGAAGGCATCGGCCGCGACACGCTGACCGGCATCGAGAATGTCATCGGGGGCGCCGGCAACGACGTTCTGATCGGCAACGACCTGGCCAATATCCTCGACGGCGGCGCCGGCAATGACCGCATCGTCGCCGGTGCAGGCGACACGGTGCTCGGCGGCGCCGGTGACGACGTCATCGAGGTCAAGGCCGGTGCAGGCGCAGCCGCCAGCATCGACGGCGGCACGGGCCGCGACACCGTAAAGCTGCTCGGAACGGGCACTGGCTCCCTAGCCGCCCCCACGGGCGTCGAGCGTCTGGAGGTCCAGAGCGGTGGCTGGTCGGTCGCCGGTAGCGCCGGCTACGACGAGATCGCCATCCGCAACGGAGGCACCGTCACCTCCGGCCTCGTTATCGACAAGGACGACAAGGTCGACATCGATGCGGGCGGCAAGCTCACGGTTTCGAGCAATGCGGTGACCTGGGCCGGCGGCGGCAATGCCGTGCTCACCAATGCAGGCCTGATCGAAGTCGGAGCGACCAGCCGTCTGCTCCAGACCACCGCCGGCGCGACCGGTTCGCTCACTATCGACAACCAGGCGATGGGCGTCCTGCGCGGCGCGCTCAACCCGAGCCAGGCCGGTGCGGCGACAGCCCGCATCGTTATCAACAATGCCGGTCTGGTCGAGGCCGATGGCCGCGTGCTCGACTTCCGCAGCTTCGACAACAACGGCGCCAGCGCCACGATCAACAACCTCGCCGGCGGCACCATCCGCCAGTACGGCACCAACACCGATGTAATCCGCCCCGGCCAGAACGGCACGGTCAACAACTGGGGCACGATCATCACCGGCCAGGGCTTCGCTGCCGACGGCGACCTGATCGATTTCCAGAGCGATGCGGGCGGCAAGGTCAACAACTACGCCGGCGGCCTGCTCGAGGGCGCCAAGCACGCGATCACCGGCGACCGCGGCGTCGCCGTCGTGAATGACGGCACCATCATCGGCCGCAACGGCTCGGCGGTTAACATCGACAGCAACGGCTCGGAAGCCGACCTCGTCAGCATCACCAACCGCGGTACCATGCAGGGCCGGTCGGCCGGCCTCGCCGACAGCGACGGCGACGCGATCGACGTCGACGGCCTGCTCTTCCTCAACAACACCGGTACGGTCGAGGGCCTCGGCGCCAACGGATATCATGATGGCGAGCCGAACGTTTCCGAAGGCATCGCCATCGGCGGCGGCACCATCATCAACGACAGCACCGGCAAGATCTACGGCTATGGCCGGGCCATCCAGGTCGACAACTCCAGCAACCAGAATGCGCTCGGCGCCACGCTCGTCGTCAATCGCGGCCTGATCCAGGGCGATGGCCACGGGCCGGAGAACGTCGCGCCGGCAGACGCCGCCCGCTTCGATCTGCGCGGCAACGAGGCGATCAATCTGGTCGGCAACTATGCCGACGAGATCATCAACACCAGCACCGGCCGCATCATCGGCGGCGTCTCGATGGGCGGCGGCAACGACAAGCTCGGCAATTCCGGCCTGATCCAGGCGACCGGAGGCTCGGCGATCGACATGGGTGCGGGCGACGACCACCTGAATCTCTTTGTCGGCGCCTCGGTCATCGGCAAGATCCTGCTCGGCGAAGGCAATGACCTCGTCACCGCCACCTCCTGGAGCGACTTCGACATCGACGGCGAGGAAGGCGACGACCAGGTCTATCTTGGCGACGGCAACGACAGCGTCCATGGCGGCATCGGCAACGACGTCATCTATGCCGGCGGCGGCAATGATTTCATCGATGGCGGCGAGGGCGATGACGCGCTCTACGGCGAGGCCGGCAACGACACGATCCATGGCGGCGCGGGCAACGACATCATCAACGGCGGCGCCGGTGACGACATCATCGACGCCGGCACGGGCGATGACGTGATTAAGGCCGGCCCCGGCAACGACACCATCGACGGCGGCGACGGCTACGATACGCTCGACCTCTCGGCCGCGAGTGGCGCGCTCTATGTCGACATGGCCTCCGGTCGCATCGCCGGCGCCGGCATCGGCGCCCAGTCCTTCGTCAACATCGAGAACCTGTCCTTCGGTGACGGCGACAATGTCGTCACCGGCGGCAATGGCGACGACAGCTTCGACGGCGGCGCGGGCAACGACACGCTCAACGGCGGCGCGGGCGACGACAACCTGCTCGGCGGCCTCGGCAATGACGCACTGAAGGGCGGCTCCGGGGACGACCTTCTCGACGGCGGCACGGGTGACGACAACCTCTCCGGCGGCTCGGGCGACGACATCCTGCTTGGCGGCCTCGGCAACGATGCGCTGAGCGGCGGTTCAGGCGACGATCGTCTCGAAGGCGGCGCCGGCGACGACACCCTGACCGGCGGGTCGGGCAACGACGTCTTCGTGTTCACGCCCGGCTTCGGTCGTGACACCGTCACCGATTTCGCTGGCGGGCATGAGGACGTCGTCGCGTTTGCGAGCGCCCTCTTCGCCGATTTTGATGCTGCCATGGCCCACGCCGCACAGGTGGGCTCGGACGTGGTGTTCACGGTCGACGCCGACACTTCGCTCACCCTGGCGGACGCGCAGCTCGGTTCGCTGCGCGCCGACGATTTCCGCTTCGTCTGAGCGGGCATCTCCCCAGGAGAAGCAAGAGACTGCGCAAGGGCTCCTGAAGGAGCCCTTGTTGCTAGAGCCTCCATAATGAACGTGCGGCAGAAGCGGAACGCCGCCGTCGCGCAAAGCTCGGCGCACTGACGGTCGCGAAACCTTCATCCTCAACCGTGCTGCCCCCCCTTGGGTCCGGTTCGCGCTGGCCTCATGAGACTCTCGCTCACGGCGCGGATACGAGCCGTCTCGACGCCGGCCGGGACCGCGCTGAAACGGCTTCCGCCCGACCGTCCCGGCATGCGATGCAGGGAGCAGCGTTTCTGCCCTTCACTGCCTGCCCGAGATTCCACCATGTCCCAGACTCCTATCTCCTTCGGCCTGATCGGCGCCGGCATCATGGGCGAGCGCATGCTGCGCGCGGCGCTCGACCAGCCGGCGACGGCGCTCAGCGTCTCCGGCATCTGGGATCCTTCGGCCGAAGCCATGGAGCGCATTGGTACGGCGCTGCCCGCAGTGCCACGCCAGCCGGACGCCGCCGCCCTTATCGCCGCAAGCGACTGCGTCTACATCGCCTCGCCGCCCTCCTCCCATCTCGCCCATGCCCGCGCAGCGCTCGCCGCCGGCAAGGCGGTGTTCTGCGAGAAGCCGCTGGCGGTCGACCTCGCCGATGCGCGCGCCTTCGTCACCGAAGCCGGCGATCGCGGCGCCGTGAACTTTCCCTTCGCCTCCTCGCCCGCCGTGGCACGGCTGCGGGACTGGATAGGCTCCGGCGCGGTCGGCACGCCCCAGCGCGTCTCGATCGAGGTCGCCTTCGCGACCTGGCCGCGCTCCTGGCAGGTCGATGCGGCCGGCTGGCTGGACGGGCCGGCGCAGGGCGGCTTCACACGCGAGGTCGTCTCGCATTTCCTGTTCCTGACCCGCCGTATCGCCGGCCCCTTCACCGGCCTCGCCGCCAAGGCCAGCTTCCCCGAAGCCGGCAAGAGCGAGCGCAGTATCGAGGCGACGCTGACGGCGGGCGCCCTGCCCGTCACCCTGACCGGCAGCGTCGGCACCACCGCCAAGGACGACCACAACGTCTGGACGTTCGAGGGCGATAAGGGCGCGGTGCGGCTCTGCGACTGGTCGCATGCCGAGCGCCGCCGTCCAGATGGCAGCTGGGAGCGCGACCCGGAGGCACTCTCCCAGAACGAGGCGCGTCCGCTGGCACTGCGCCGCCAGCTCGAGGGCGTGGCGAAGCTGACGCGGGGCGAGTCGCACCACCTTGCTACGCTGCGCGAAGCGTTCGATGTGCAGGAAATCGTCGAAACGATCCTGAAGAGCGCCTGACGCATCCATCTGGCCGTGGCGGCGCCCCCGGGCTCAACCGGGCGCCGCCACAACTGGCACAAATTTGCGCTGAGAGGGCCCGAAATGCGCCTTGCGAGATGATTTTACTCCCTACCCCTGAGAATACAGAAAAACACCCTATCGGATGTGAATTGAGCTATCGCCCGCTCGTAGCGTAAAATCGCTGTTCGAAAGACCGAACAGGAATGGGTATTGCTGTGGCGATTTTGAACGTCATCGATCGGCGGGGCCTCAGCGACAAGCGGAAGGCCGCGTGATGGCCACTGCCTCGAAACGCGTCCCCCTGCCCGCGATCCTGCTCGCCAACGACCTGCTCGACGGCGATGTCGTCTTCGCGACCGCCAATGATGCCGGCACCCTCGCCTGGACGCGCGATCCGGCGCCCGCCCTTGTCGCCAATGATGACGCGGCCGCCGAGCGGCTCGAAGCCTTCGCCACCACCGAGCTGCGTGGCAACAAGGTCGTCGACGCCTATCTCGTCGATGTGACCATCGAGGCTGGCGGCCCGGTTCCGCGCCATTTCCGCGAGCGCTTCAAGACGCTCGGCCCCAGCAACCGTCCCGATCTCGGCAAGCAGGCCGGTGAAGGCATCGCCTCCGCGCCGAAGGGCTGATCCATGTATCGCTACGACGAATTCGACGAGCGTTTCGTCCGGGAGAGGGTGGCGCAGTTCACCGATCAGGTCGCGCGCCGGCTCGACGGCTCCCTCACCGAGGATGAGTTCAAGCCGCTGCGGCTCAAGAACGGCGTCTATCTCCAGCTCCACGCCTATATGCTGCGGATCGCCGTGCCCTATGGCACGCTGAATTCCCGGCAGCTTCGCCAGCTCGCCCTGATCGGCGAGCGCTACGACCGCGGCTATGGCCATTTCACCACACGCCAGAACCTGCAGTTCAACTGGCCGAAACTGCGCGATATCCCCGCCATCCTCGGCCTGCTCGCCGATGTCGAGATGCATTGCATCCAGACCTCCGGCAACTGCATCCGCAACGTCACCGCCGACCACTTCGCCGGCGTCGCGCAGGACGAGATCGAGGATCCGCGCCCGACGGCCGAGCTGATCCGGCAATGGTCCTCGGCCCATCCCGAGTTCAGCTACCTGCCGCGCAAGTTCAAGATCGCGGTGACAGGCGCCGAGCACGATCGTGCCGTGATCAAGGCTCACGATATCGGGCTGCGCCTGCGCCGCCACCCCGACACGCATGAGACCTGCTACGAGATCAGCGTCGGCGGCGGGCTCGGCCGCACGCCGATGATCGGCAAGGTCGTGCGCGACTACCTGCCGAAGAAGGACCTGCTAGCCTATCTCGAGGCGATCATGCGGGTCTATAATCTCGAGGGCCGGCGCGACAACAAGTACAAGGCGCGCGTCAAGATCCTCGTCCACGAGATCGGCGCCGAGGAATTCACTCGCCGCGTCGAGGCCGAATTTGCTCTGCTCGACGGCCCCTCGATCAATGCCGACGCGGAAGAGGTCGCGCGCATCGCCGCCTATTTCGCACCGCCGCGCTATGAGGTGCTGCCGGCCGTCAACAACACGCTGGAGGCGGCTAAGGCCGCGAACCCGGCCTTCGCCCGCTGGGTCGAGGTCAACACCCACGAGCACAAGGCGCCCGGATACACCGCGTTGACGATCTCGCTGAAGCCGCTCGGCCAGGCCCCAGGCGATGCGAGCAGCGACCAGATGCGCCTCGTCGCCGATCTGGCCGAGCACTATTCCTTCGACGAGCTGCGCGTCACCCATGCGCAGAACCTCGTGCTGCCGCATGTGCGCCAGCGTGACCTTCCCGCAATTTGGCAGCGACTCGGAGAAGCGGGGCTGGCCGAGGCCAATATCGGCCTCGTCACCGATATCATCTCCTGCCCCGGCCTCGATTACTGCGCATTGGCGACGGCACGCTCGATCCCGATCGCCCAAGCGATCCAGCAGCGTTTCGCCGATGAAGCGCGCCAGCGCGAGATCGGGCCGCTCGGCATCAAGATCTCCGGCTGCATCAACGCCTGCGGCCACCACCATGTCGGCCATATCGGCATTCTCGGCTTGGAGAAGCGGGGCATCGAATCCTACCAGATCACGCTCGGCGGCGACGCCACCGAGAATGCCGCGATCGGCGAGATCCTCGGTCCCGGCCTTGCCGCCGAGGAGGTCCCGGATGCGATCGAGCGGATCGTCGCCGTCTATCTGGCCGAGCGGAGCGAGGGCGAAAGCTTCATCGACAATGTCCGCCGTATCGGCCTTGGGCCATTCAAGGCCGCGTTTCAGGAGACCGCCCGTGCCGCTGCTTGACCAGGACGGAGACGCCGAGGAGCGCTGGACCCGCAGCGAGGGCGCCGCGATCGGCAATATCCCCGCCGCGCTGGTGCCGTGGGAGGCTCTGGCGGAGGCGCTTGAGGCGCAGGCTCCCGATCAGCAGATCGGCGTGATTCTGCCCAACTCCGTGCCTTTCGCCTCACTCGCGCCGTTCCTGCCGCGGCTCGCGCTCGTCGCTATCGCCTTCCCCTCCTATTCGGACGGGCGCGGCTTCAGCCTCGCGCGCCAGATCCGGCGCTCCGGCTTCTACCGTGAGATCCGCGCCACCGGCCCGCTGATCGCCGACCAGTTCGCCTACGCCCTCTCCTGCGGCTTCGACACGATCGAGCTGCCGGAGGCGAGCGCCGCCCGCCAGCCGGCCCCGCAATGGCTGCATGCGCGGGAATCGTTCAGCACCACCTATCAGCGCGGCTATGGCGAGAGCGCGCGCAACATCCTCGACCGGCGCCGGGCGGCGAGAGGCACGGCCCCCACCGCAGCGGAGTGAGCATGACGATCTCGACAGCCATGCACAGCCACGTCGAGGGCCCCGGCGCCGTCAGAGATGGCGGCGAAGACAGCCTGAACGCCGAGTTCGAGGCCATGCTTCCGCGCGAGCCCGCGAGCGAGGCACGCGGGCGCTGGTTCGATCTTTGCTTTCGCCTTATCATCCTGGCACTGGCCGCGTTGTGGCTGCTGACTCCACCGGCGGGCGGCGAGCACAGTGCGGCAGATGAGAAGGCCGTAGCGACCACGCAATGACCGAGAGACAGCCCGAAACGACCGCAGCGCGCATCGAGCCGCTGGCGACGCTGCCGCTCTTCCACAAGCTGGACGGACGCAAGGTTGTGCTCGCCGGCGGCTCCGAGGCCGCGCTGTGGAAGGCAGAGCTGCTGGCGGCCACCGGGGCGGAGCTTCATGTCTTCGCCGACGGCGAGGCTGGGCTGTTCGCGGGACTTTCGCAAGGCGAATCCGGCGGTCGCATGCATGTCCACGATCGGGGCTGGCAGGCCGGCGACCTCACTGACGCGTCCATCGCCGTGGCCGACCTCGACGATGCCGAGGAGGTCCATGCCTTCGTCGCCGCCGCCCGGCAGGCAGGCGCCCCGGTCAACATCGTCGACAAGCCGGAATACTGCGATTTCGCCTTCGGCGCGTTGGTCAACCGTTCGCCGTTGATCGTCGCCGTGTCCACGGATGGCGCAGCGCCGGTCTTCGGCCAGGCGATCCGCACAAAGATCGAGGCGCTGCTGCCGGCCGGGCTGAAGAATTGGGCGCAGGCCGCGGCCGATTGGCGCCCGTCGGTCCAGTCCCGCGATCTGCCCTTCGCGCTGCGGCGCGCCTTCTGGGAACTCTTCGCCAGCAGGGCGATGGCCGAGCCCGAGCGCGCTCCCGGCCCGCAGGACAAGGCGGAGCTCTTCGCGCGTCTCGTCCAGATCGAGGCCGCGCATGACGGCAAGGGCCGTGTGACGCTGGTCGGCGCCGGCCCGGGTGACCCGGAGCTGCTTACCTTGAAGGCGATCCGCGCCCTGCAGAGCGCCGACATCATCCTCTATGACGATCTCGTCTCCCCGGGCGTGCTCGAGTTGGCGCGCCGCGAGGCCAAGCGCATGCTCGTCGGCAAGACCGGCTACGGCCCCTCGGTCAAGCAGGGCGACATCAACGCGCTGATCGTCTCGCTGGCGTCGCAGGGAAAGCATGTCGTGCGGCTGAAGGGCGGCGACCCCGGCATCTTCGGCCGCGCCGGCGAGGAGATCGAGGCTTGCCAGACCGCCGGCATTCCCGTCGCGATCGTACCCGGCATCTCGGCCGCGCAAGGCGCGGCCGCGTCGCTTGGTGTCTCGCTGACCCATCGCGACCATGCGCGACGCCTGCAATTCGTCACCGGCCATTCGCGCAAGGGCGAGTTGCCTGATGATCTCGACTGGCGCGCGATGGCCGACCCGGCGGCCTCGACCGTGATCTACATGGCGCGCGCCACCCTGCCCGGTTTCCGCGAGCATGCCATCGCTGCCGGCCTCAATCCGGAAACGCCGGCCGTCGCCGTGCTCTCCGCCACGCGCCCCGACGAAATCCGCGTCGCCGCCACCATTGCGACCCTGCCGGAACGGCTAGGCGAACTGCCGGCAAGCGGGCCGGTCCTCGTCTTGCTCGGCCACGCCTTCGGCCCGGCTCTGGCAGACGCGAATCCGGCGCAGGACCGCCGCCGTGCCTGACGGCGGCCCGGCCTCGCCGCCAAGGCGGAACGCCACCGCCAGAGAAGCGTTTTCTCCTCCGGCGGCCAAGTTTGGAAAGCGCCGATTGCGCCAGGCCATTGAGAAAAGACCGGCAATTCAGTACGTTTCGTTTGTTTTTTAGAACGGACCGAGGTTTGAACCGAGCCTCGCCGTGAATGCAACGGAGCCCTGACATGACGCGACCCGTGTTTCGCCGCCTTTTCCGGGCCGGGCTCGTTCTGGGAGCTTTCACGCTCTGCTTCGGCGTCGTTGCCGGAGCCCGCGCCCAGACCGAGCTCCTGAACGTTTCCTACGACCCCACCCGCGAGCTGTATCGCGACATCAACGCGGCCTTCATCGCCGAGTGGAACGCGAAGAACCCCGACAAGAAGATCAGCACGATCCGCCAGTCGCATGGCGGCTCCGGCGCACAGGCCCGCACCGTCATCGACGGGCTCGATGCCGATGTCGTGACGCTGGCGCTCGCCGGCGACATCGACGCCATCGCCGAGCGCTCCAAGAAGCTGCCGCTCGACTGGCAGACGCGCCTGCCGCACAACTCCTCGCCCTACACCTCGACGATCGTCTTCCTCGTCCGCAAGGGCAATCCGAAGGCGATCAAGGACTGGGGCGATCTGGTGAAGCCGGGCGTGCAGATCATCACGCCGAACCCGAAGACCTCGGGCGGGGCGCGCTGGAACTATCTCGCCGCCTGGGCCTATGCGGAGAAGGCCTTCAACAAGGACGAGGCGAAGGTGCGCGACTATATCGCCAAGCTCCTCGCCAATGTCCCGGTGCTCGACACCGGCGCGCGCGGCGCGACCACGACCTTCACCCAGCGCGGCATCGGCGACGTCTTCCTGTCCTGGGAGAACGAAGCTTTCCTCGCCCTCAAGGAGTTCGGTGCCGACAAGTTCGACATCGTGGTGCCGAGCCTCTCGATCCTCGCGGAGCCGCCGGTCGCGCTGGTCGACGCCAATGTCGACGCCAAGAAGACCCGCGCGCAGGCGCAGGCCTATCTCGAATTCCTCTACACGCCGAAGGCGCAGGCGATCATCGCCAGGAACTTCTATCGCCCGCGCAATCCGGAGGCCGCCGACGGCAAGGACGTCGCCAATTTCCCGAAAATCGAGCTGGTGACCATCGATGGCGCCTTCGGCGGATGGAAAAAGGCGCAGCCGACCCATTTCGGCGATGGCGGCACCTTCGACCAGCTCTACAAGCCGGCACGCTGACGCCATGGCCGCGGCGACGACGACCTTCCGCTGGCGCGAGCCCAGCATCCTGCCCGGCTTCGGGCTGGCGCTCGGCGTCACCGTCACGGCGTTGTCGCTGATCGTGCTGATCCCGCTGGCGGCGCTCTTCCTGAAGGCCGCCAGCGCCGGCCCCGCCGACATCTGGGCGGTCGCGACCTCCCCGCGGACCCTGGCGGCGCTCAAGCTCTCCTTCACGGCGGCGCTGTTCGCGGCGCTGGTCAACGCCGTGTTCGGCCTGATCCTCGCCTGGGTGCTGGTGCGCTACGAATTTCCGGGCCGGCGCCTGATCGATGCCGCGGTCGACCTGCCCTTCGCCCTGCCGACCGCGGTGGCCGGCATCTCGCTGGCGGCCATCTATGCGCCGAACGGCTGGGTCGGGTCGCTGCTGGCGCCGCTGGCCTTCCGGGTCGCCATCCCCTTCACCGATCTCTCCTTCGGCTTCGATGGCAAGGTCGCCTATACGCCGCTCGGCGTGATGGTGGCGCTGATCTTCATCGGCCTGCCCTTCGTGGTGCGCACCGTGCAACCGGTGCTGGAAGAGCTGCAGAGCGATGTCGAGGAGGCCGCGGCGCTGCTCGGCGCCAGCCGCTTCCTGACGATCTTCCGGGTGATCCTGCCGCAGGTCGCGCCGGCGCTGCTGACCGGCTTCGTGCTCTCCTTCGCCCGGGCCGTCGGCGAATACGGCTCGGTGATCTTCATCGCCGGCAACGTGCCGATGGTCTCTGAAATCGCGCCGCTCCTGATCGTGATCCGGCTCGAGCAGTTCGACTACGCCGGCGCGGCAGTGGTGGCGACGACGATGCTGCTGATCTCCTTCGCCTTGATCCTCATAGGCAACCTGATCCAGGCCCGCGCCCGCAGGAGGTTCGGCGATGTCTGACGCCACCCTGACCCCGGCCGTCGCGGCGCAGGCGCCGCGCAGCCCCGGCCGCGCGCGCGGCGAGAGCCTCGGCGTGCAGATCGCACTGATCGCGATCTCGCTCGCCTTCCTGCTGCTCTTCCTGCTGCTGCCGCTCGTCACCGTCTTCATCGAGGCCGGCGCCAAGGGCTGGGAAGCCTATCGCGCCGCGATCACCGAGCCCGATGCGCTTTCGGCGATCCGGCTGACCCTGCTTGTTGCGGCGATAGCTGTGCCGTTCAACGTCGTGGTCGGCATCGCGGCGGCCTGGGCCATCGCCAAATTCGAGTTCCGCGGCAAGAATCTGCTGATCAGCCTGATCGACCTGCCCTTCTCGGTCTCGCCCGTGATCTCCGGCCTCGTCTTCGTGCTGCTGTTCGGCGCGCAGGGCTATTTCGGGCCGTGGCTGCAGGCCCACGACATCAAGATCGTCTTCGCGCTGCCCGGCCTGATCCTGGCGACGGTCTTCGTCACCTTCCCCTTCGTGGCGCGCGAGCTGATCCCGCATATGCAATCGCTCGGTTCGGCCGATGAGGAGGCGGCGTTGACGCTCGGCGCCTCCCCGTGGCGCGTGTTCTTCGCGGTGACGCTGCCGAACGTGAAGTGGAGCCTGTTCTACGGCGTCCTGCTCTGCAACGCCCGTGCGATGGGCGAATTCGGCGCGGTCGCCGTCGTCTCGGGCAAGATCCGGGGCATGACCAATACCATGCCGCTGCACATCGAAATCCTCTACAATGAGTATATGGGAGCCGCCGCCTTTGCGGTGGCCTCGCTGCTGGCGGGGCTGGCCCTCGTCACCCTCGTGCTCAAGACCCTGCTGGAATGGCGCTACGGCGATGCGATCGCCGCCAGCCGCCGCCACTGACCCCGCGAACGAAGGAGCTGGGCCATGTCGGTCGCCGTCACCATCGAGACCATCGAGAAGCGCTTCGAGAACTTCCCGGCGCTACGCGGCGTCTCGCTCGATATCCAGCCGGGAGAGCTCGTCGCGCTGCTCGGCCCGTCCGGATCGGGCAAGACCACGCTGCTGCGCCTGATCGCCGGGCTGGAGCAGGCCGATCGCGGCCGCGTCCTCTTCGGCGAGACGGATACGCGCGATCTGTCCCTGCGCGACCGCCGCATCGGCTTCGTCTTCCAGCAATATGCGCTGTTCAAGACGATGAACGTCGCCGAGAACATCGCCTTCGGGTTGAAGTCCCGGCCGCGCCACGAGCGCCCGAGCAACGATGAAATTCGCAGGCGGGTCAGTGTCTTGCTGGAACTCGTTCAGTTACCGGGCCTGGAAAAGCGCTATCCGAGCCAGCTTTCCGGCGGCCAGCGCCAGCGCGTGGCGCTGGCGCGTGCGCTCGCCATCGAGCCGCGGGTGCTGCTGCTCGACGAACCCTTCGGCGCTCTCGACGCCAAGGTACGCAAGGACCTGCGCGCCTGGCTGCGGGAGCTGCATGGCCGCACCGGCCACACCACCGTCTTCGTGACGCATGATCAGGAGGAAGCGCTGGAGCTCGCCGACCGGGTCGCCATCCTCAATGACGGGCGCATCGAGCAGGTCGGCTCGGCCGACGACGTCTACGACCACCCGGCGACGCCCTTCATCTGCGAATTCCTCGGCGAGGTGAACAAGCTGCCGGTCAAGGTCGTCGGCAGCCAGGCCTTCTTCGGCGACCGGCCGGTGCTGGGTGGGCTGACGCAGAACCAGGGTGGCCCCGCCTCGCTCTATGTCCGGCCGCAGCATCTGCGTATCGTCGACGAGACGCCGCTGGCGCTGCCCGGCGTGGTCGAGCATCTGCGCCGCAACGGGCCGCTGCGCCGGGCTGAGGTGGCGATCGAGGGGCTGAAGAAGCGCCTCGATGTCGACCTCGCCAGCCAGGTCGCGCCGGCGATCGGCGAGCGGGTCCGCCTGCGCATCACGCACGGCAACCTGTTCGCCGCCGCCTGACCAGGCATTTGTCGACATCGGACGGTGCCGAAAACCGGTTTCCATTTTTCGACCCGATGCCATAGCCTCCCCGACGAATCCCGCCGGCGCTTCGCCGACGGTCCTCGATCCGGACAGGAGATCGCGATGAAAGCACGCGCGAAATGGGTGGAAGGCATGGCCTTCATGGGCGAGGCCGGCAGCGGCCACGCCGTGATGATGGATGGCGCGCCTGAATATGGCGGCCGCAATATCGGCATCCGGCCGATGGAGATGCTGCTGATCGGGCTTGCCGGTTGCACCGGCTTCGACGTCGTCAGCATCCTCAAGAAGGGCCGCGAGGCCGTCACCGGCTGCGAGGTCGAGGTAGAGGCGGAGCGTGCGACCACCGATCCGAAGGTCTTCACCAAGATCCACCTCGCCTACCGCATCACCGGCAAGGGCCTGTCCCACGCCAAGGCGGAGCGCGCCGTCACATTGTCGAAGGAAAAATACTGTTCGGCTTCGATCATGCTCGGGGCGACGGCCGAGATGACCTACAGCCTCGAGGTGATCGACGAGCTGCACAAGGAGGCCGCTGAATGAGCCGGGCTGAATTCGCTGGGCTGATCTCGCCGGAAGCGCTGGCCGCGCGGCTCGGCCACGAGAAGCTGGTCGTCATCGACATCCGCACCGCCGCCGATGGCGGCAGGGACGCCTTCGAGGCCGGGCATATCCCGGGAGCGGTCCATTCCGACTACGCGGCCGATGGCTGGCGGGCGAAGATCGGCAATGCGCCGGGCATGCTGCCCTCGCTCGACCATCTCGCGACGCTCGCGGGGCGGCTCGGCATCGAGCCGCACGACGACGTCGTCATCGTCCCGGCCGGCACAGCCGCGACCGACTTCGCCGCGGCGGCCCGGGTCTACTGGACGCTGAAGTTCATCGGCCACGGCCAGCAGGCGATCCTCGATGGCGGCTTCAAGGGCTGGACCGCCGATCCAGAGCGGCCGGTCGAGCGCGGCCCTTCCGCGCCCAAGAGTGCAGGCGCTTATCCAGTCGTGGCGCAGCAGCGCCTGCGCAGCACGACCGACGCCACCCTCGTCGCCTCGCGCAGCAAGCAGGCGAGTCTCGTCGATGCACGCGGGCCGAGCTTCTTCGAAGGGCGTGAGAAGTCGGCCGAAGCGACGCGCGCCGGCCATATCCCCGGCGCGATCCAACGCGACTATGCCGGCGCCTTCGAGCCCGGCAGCGGCAAGCTCAAGGCGCCGACCGAGTTGGAGAAGCTGTTCTCCGCCGTGCCGCAGGGGCCAGTCGTCTCCTACTGCAACACCGGCCATTCCGCCGCCGCGAACTGGTTCGTGCTGTCGGAGCTTCTCGGCCGCGACGAGGTGGCGCTCTACGACGGCTCGATGACCGACTGGACGCAGGACCCGGAGCGCCCGGTCGCGACCGGCAAGGCGGCCTGAACCGCTTTCGATTGCAAATCAGGCTGAAAAGGTTCAAAGGAAGCGCCGATCGCGCCTAGGCGCGGCGCTTCCTGACATATTGGACCGAGCCATCAGCCGATGAACGCCGTCGCGCCGAAAATCTCCTTCGTTTCGCTGGGCTGCCCCAAGGCGCTCGTCGATTCCGAGCGGATCATCACCTCGCTGCGCTCGGAGGGCTACGAGCTCTCCAAGAGCCATGCCGGGGCCGACCTCGTCATCGTCAACACCTGCGGCTTCCTCGATTCCGCCAAGGCGGAATCGCTCGAGGCGATCGGTTCGGCCATGGCCGAGAACGGCAAGGTCATCGTCACCGGCTGTATGGGCGCCGAGCCCGAGCAGATCCGCGACGTCTTCCCAAACGTGCTCGCGATCACCGGCCCGCAAGCCTATGAGAGCGTCGTCTCGGCCGTCCATCAGGCGGTGCCGCCGAAGCACGACCCCTTCGTCGATCTCGTGCCCGACCAGGGCATCAAGCTGACGCCGCGACACTACGCCTATCTCAAGATCTCAGAGGGTTGCAACAATCGCTGCACCTTCTGCATCATCCCGAAGCTGCGCGGCGACCTCGTTTCGCGGCCGATCGGCGACGTGCTGCGCGAGGCCGAGAAGCTGGCCAAGGCCGGCGTCAAGGAACTGCTGGTGATCTCGCAGGACACCAGTGCCTATGGCCTCGACATCAAGTATGCGCCGTCGATGTGGAAGGACCGCGAGATCCGCACGCGCTTCTTCGAGCTAGCCCGCGAGCTCGGGCAAATGGGGATGTGGGTGCGCCTGCACTACGTCTATCCCTATCCGCATGTCGACGAGGTCATCCCGCTGATGCAGGAAGGGCTCGTCCTGCCCTATCTCGACATCCCCTTCCAGCACGCCTCGCCGAATGTCCTGAAGGCGATGAAGCGACCGGCCCATCAAGACCGCACGCTCGACCGCATCCGGAAATGGCGCGACATCTGCCCGGACCTCGCCATTCGCTCGACCTTCATCGTCGGCTTCCCCGGCGAGACCGAGGAAGACATGGACATCCTCGTCGACTGGCTCAAGGAAGCGAAGCTGGAGCGCGTCGGCTGCTTCAAATACGAGCCCGTGAAGGGCGCGCCCGCCAACGATCTCGGCCTTGCCCTGGTGCCGGAGGAGGTGAAGGAAGCCCGCTGGCACCGCTTCATGAAGGCGCAGGCGGAGATTTCCGCCCGCATCGTCAAGGGACGCGTCGGCAAGCGCATCCCGGTCATCATCGACGAGGCCGGGCCGACCGTCGCCAAGGGCCGCTCGAAATGGGATGCGCCCGAGATCGACGGCAATGTCTATGTCGCCAGCCGCCGGCCGCTCAGGCCCGGCGACATCGTCACGGTGAAGATCGAGCGCGCCGACGCCTACGACCTGCACGGCATCGCGGTCTGAGACATAGCGCTCTCAGTTGAACGCGCAGAGGCGGCGGATGGTGCGGCCGGTGCGGTCGCGCGCCGTGCCGAGGCTGCTGCAGGCGTCTCCGACCGGGGCCGCATCAACCTGCCCGGACTTCGGCGGCTCGGAGCAGATGCCGCTCGCGCAGCCGGTTGTCTCGGCATAGCGCTGGCGGGCTGCGCCGGGAATGCGGACGCGTCCCTGGTCCGCGCCCTGCAGCATCGCGTCGGTGTGCTTTGCGGATTGCCCGCCGGTTCCTCGGGCCTGCTGCGCCAGCGCGACGCCCGAAAGGGCCAGAATGCCGAAGAGGAAAACGGTGGTCCGAAACTTGGACGACATGAACGCCGGGTCCTGAATGGTCGCCAGCATGCGCTGGCCCCCATTCGTCGCGGCACTTCAGGCGTGGGTTCACGCTCGGTCAAAAAATGCGCCCGGAGGCCCTGGGCGCACGTTGTTTTTTTGCCGTCATGCCCGGGCTTGACCCGGACATCTGGGAAACCAGTTCTCTCTGGTCACGAGATTCCCGGGGCAAGCCCGGGAATGACGCGAGACGACGCCGATTCCTTCTGGATCAGGGGATCAGCACCGTCGAGCCCGTGGTGCCGCGCGATTCCAGCAGGCGGTGAGCGTCGGCCGCATCCTTCAGCGGGAAGGTCGCGTTGACCGGCACCTTGACCTTGCCGCTCGTCACCGCCTCGAACAGATTCTGCGCCATCGCGATCATGGTTTCGCGCTTCGCGGTGTGGGTGTTGAGCGTCGGGCGGGTGACGTAAAGCGAGCCCTTGGCGGCGAGGATGCCGAGATTGAAGGCCTCCACCGCGCCCGATGCGTTGCCGAAGCTCGCCAGCAGGCCGAAGGGCTTCAGCGTGTCCAGCGACTTCATGAAGGTGTCCTTGCCGACGCCGTCATAGACCACGTCGCAAAGCTTGCCGCCGGTGATCTCCTTCACCCGCGCCGCGAAATCCTCCTCACGATAGTTGATGACGTGGTCGGCGCCGTGGGCCTTTGCGAGCTCCGCCTTCTCCTTCGAACCGACGGTGCCGATCACGGTCGCGCCGAGCGCCTTGCCCCATTGGCAGAGGATGAGGCCGGTCGCGCCCGCCGCGGCATGGACCAGGATCGTATCGCCCGGCTTCACCTTATAGGTCCGGTGCAGCAGATACTCGGCGGTCAGGCCCTTCAGCATCATGCTGGCGGCCGCCTCATAGGAGATGCCCTCCGGCAGCGCGACGACGGAAGCCGCCGGCACGATGCGCTCCTCGGCATAGGCGCCGAGCGCCGATACGACCGCGACACGATCCCCAACCTTGAACTCGGCGACGTTCGGGCCGACGGCGAGCACGTCGCCAGCACTTTCATTGCCGAGCACGAAGGGCAGTTGCGGCGCGGGATAGAGGCCCGAGCGGAAATAGGTGTCGATGAAGTTGAGGCCGATCGCCCGGTTCCGGATCAGGATTTCGCCGGGGCCCGGCTGCGGCAAGGTGATCTCTTCGAACTGAAGGACTTCCGGACCGCCGGTCTTGTGTGCGCGGATGGCTTTGACCATGAAATTCATCTCCCTCGGATGGATGGCCGACCATAGTTCATCACGCGGGAAAGCAGCATCCTTGCCGAACGCAGAACGCACCTTGCGACTTTGCGGACCGTGGCCAAACCGCCGCTCATCGGATAGCGAAGAGCCATGAGCACGCACACTGCCGATCCGGTCGATATCGCCGTCGTGGGCGCCGGCGCCGTCGGCCTCGCGGCCGCTTTGGCGCTGAGCCAGGAGGGACGCAGCGTAGCCCTGCTCGGCCCGGTCGCGACGCCGCGCGACGGACGCACCGTCGCCCTGCTCGACGGCTCCTGGCGCCTGCTGGCCGAACTCGGCGTGCGGGATGCCCTGGTCGCCAAGGCCGCTCCGCTCACGGTGATGCGCCTCGTCGACGACAGCGGCAGCCTGTTCCGCCAGCCGCCGGTCGAGTTCCGCGCCTCAGAGATCGGGCTCGAAGCCTTCGGCTGGAACATCGAGAATGCCGACCTGACCACGATCCTGGCCGAGAAGGCCAACGACCTCCCCGGTCTGCGGATGATCCCCGGCTTCGTCCGCGCCATCGAACCGGAGGCCGGCGGAATCCGCCTCTCGGGTGATGATTTTGCCCTGCAGGCCCGGCTCGTGATCGGCGCTGACGGGCGCAACTCGCAGGTGCGCGTCGCAGCGGGCATCGAAAGCCGGGACTGGCGCTATCCGCAGGTGGCGCTGACGGCGATCTTCGAGCACCGCCGCGACCATCGCGAGGTCTCGACCGAATTCCACACGCGCCAGGGGCCCTGCACGCTCGTGCCCCTGCCCGGGCGCCGCTCCTCGCTGGTCTGGCTCGTCGATCCCGAGGAAGCCGACAGCATCGCCGCGCTCGACGATGCGGCCTTCGCCATGCGGGTCGAAAAGCAGGTGCAGTCGCTGCTCGGCGCCATGACGGTGAAAGGCCCGCGCGGCAAGGTGCCGATGGGCGGGCTTTCGGTCGATCGCTTCGGCGCCGACCGCATGGCGCTGATCGGCGAAGCCGCGCATGTCTTCCCGCCGATCGGCGCGCAGGGGCTCAATCTCGGGCTGCGCGACGTCGCTGCGCTGCGCGATGCGCTCGAAGGCGCCTCGGATCCCGGCAGCGATGCGGTGATCGCGGCCTATGACGCCGCCCGGCAGACCGATGTCCGGCTGCGGACCGGCGCGGTCGACGTGCTCAACCGCACGCTGCTGACCGACCTGCTGCCGGCCGACCTGATGCGCGGCGCGGGGCTGCTGGCACTGTCGCGGATCGGGCCTCTGCGGCGCTTCGTGATGCGGCAGGGGTTAGCGGGCGGCGCAACCGCCTCCTAACCCACGCCGTCATTCCGGGGCAGGCCGCAGGCCTGAGCCCGGAACCCATGAACACAGAACCCCAAAGGGAGTTGCAACGAGGCAGCCTCCCTCATCGGTACAGTGTTCATGGGTTCCGGGCTCTTCGCTGACGCGAAGCCCCGGAATGACGGGGCGTGTTATTCCTCAGCCGATGATTTTCTGCGTATCGGCACCGCTCGCCGCGACCTTGCGCAACACCGCCGCCTGTTCCCGGAACACCGGCGCCAGCGGCAACGGCGTCGCGACGATACGCCGGCCGCCCGGCTCCTCGACCTGCGCATCGAGCAGACCGCGGACCGTCATCTGCGGATCGGACACCGCCTCTTCCAGTGTGCGCACCACGGTGCAGCAGCAATCCAACGGCTCTACCACAGCACGCCAGTAGTCGGCGCTTTCCCGCGCGATGATCTCTGCAATCGCGGCGCGGGTCGCCTCCGGATCGCGGCGGTCGTCGCGCAGCCGCTCATCGAGACCGATGCCCTCGCAGAAACTCTGCCAGAATTTGGGCTCAAGCGCCCCGACCGCGAGGAACCAGCCATCGGCAGTGGCGTAGAGCCCGTAGCGCGGGCTCGCCCCGGTCAGGAGACCCTCGCCGCCATCCGGAAACGAGCCGGTCACCTGCCCCTGGGCCAGCCCGTACCAGGCGAAAGTCGGCATGGCATCGGCCATGGCGATGTCGAGATGGCAGCCCTCGCCGCTGCGCTCACGCTGCCTGAGCGCCAGCAGGATGTTGAGCACCGCCGGCATGGTGCCGCCTGCGATATCGGCGACGAGCGGCGGCGGCAGGGGCGGCGCCTCGCCGCGCTTCAGCGACTGGCCGAGCAGGCCGCCGAGCGCCTGGTAGTTGATGTCGTGCCCGGCTTCCTGGGCGCGCGGGCCGTGCTGGCCATAACCGCTGATCGAGCAGTAGATCAGCCGCGGATTATGGGCCTTCAGCGCTTCATAGCCGAAGCCGAGCCGTTCCATCACGCCCGGTCGGAACTGCTCGATCAGAATGTCGGCCTTCGCGATCAGCGGCGTGAGCCGCGCGAGCGCCTCGGGCGCCTTCATGTCGATCTCGACGCTTTCCTTGCCGCGGTTGAGTACCGCGAAGGGCGCCGCCGTCTCGCCGAAGCGTGGCGGGAAGCCGCGCATATCCTCACCGCCCGGCCGCTCGATCTTGATCACGCGCGCCCCGGCCTCGGACAGGAAGAGGCTCGCCAGCGGGCCGGGCAGCAGCGTTGAGAAATCGAGGACCAGCAGATCGTCCAGCGGCAGCATCCGGCACCCTCAATGGAACAGGTCGGCCGTTATCCTGCCCGTCTTCACCAGCCACAGGAAGCCCGGCAGCGTGATCATCGAGACGATGGTGCCGACGAGGATGCAGGCCGAGGCCCGCTCGACGCCGACACGATACTGGGTCGAGATCACGAAGATGTTCAGAGCCGGCGGCAGCGCCGCCATGATGATCGCGGCGTAGATCCAATGCGTCGGGATCCCGCCGAGCGCCGACAGCAGCACCCAGACCAGGAGCGGGTGCAACAGGAGCTTGATCACGACCAGTCCCGAAACCTCGGCGGGCATCGTCTTCATCGGCCTGAGCGCCACCGTGACGCCGAGCAGGAAGAGCGCACAGGGCGCGGCCGCCTGGGAGAGCCACAGCACCATCCGGTCGACCGCGACGGGCAGTTCCAGCTTGAAATAGCTCGCCGCCACGCCGGCCAAAGTCGCGATGTTGAAAGGATGCGTCAGCACCCGCCAGATCACCTCGCGCGTGGTGGCGAGCACGCTCTTCTTCTCCACGCCCGCCAGCGCCATCAGGAAGGGCACCAGCGAGAACAGCAGGATGTTGTCGAAGACGAAGATCAGGACGACCGGGGCGCTCGCGCTGGGGCCGAGCGCCGCCAGGATCAGCGGCGGGCCCATATAGCCGATATTGGAATAGGCCCCGGCAACGCCCTGCATCACCGCCTGCGGCATGTCGCCCTTGTTGTGCTTCAGCCCAAGCGCGAAGGACAGGCAGAATGCGCAGAAGGTCGCCGTGGTCGTGCCGGCGATGAATTTCCAGTTGGCCAGCTCGCTCAGCGGCTTGTCCGCGATGAGCCGGTAGAACAGCGGCGGCAGCGCGACATAGATCAGGAAGAACTGCAGCCAGGCGAGCCCCGCCTCCGGCAACTGCTTGTAGCGGCCGATGGCGAAACCGAGCAGGATCAGCCCGAAGAACGGCGCGACCAGATTGAAGATATTGAGAAGGTCGGCCATCGGCGCATTCGATCCAGGGGCACTCGCCCCGGAACCGAGACGTTGACATCTGCATCTAGCGCATGATGCAGGGCGGGCAAGGTCATTCGAACCGAGGCGATCTTCCCCAGATGCAATGGGAGGATTTTGAGCCTAGGCATTAATACCTATAAATCAATATAAGAAAATATACCCATAATCGACGAATTTCATCGAAAGAGCCATGGACGCTGCCTTCATGCTCCTCCACATTCGCTGCATCGCAGCATGGAGCGCCCGATGACGACAAAAACGCCGCGCCAGTTCTTTCGTCCGCTCGCGATCGGCGCGCCGGAACCCTATCGGGAGCTTCCGCTCAGGCTCGAGCGCATGATCCATTTCGTGCCGCCGCATCTGGAAAAGGTCCGCGCCAAGATCGGCGAGCTGGCGGGCCAGGTCGACATCGTGCTCGGCAATCTGGAGGACGCGATCCCGGTCGACGCCAAGCAGGCCGCCCGCGACGGCTTCATCGCCATGGGCAAGGCGGTCGACTTCGGCAAGACCGGCCTGTGGGCCCGGGTCAATGCGCTGAACTCGCCCTGGTTCCTCGACGATATCACAGCGATCATGGCCGAGATCGGCGGCAAGCTCGACGTGCTGATGGTGCCGAAGGTCGAAGGCCCCTGGGACATCCACTATGTCGATCAGCTCCTCGCGCAGTTCGAGGCGCGCCATGCCCTGCGCAAGCCGATCCTGATCCACGCGATCCTGGAAACGGCTGAGGGCGTGAAAAATGTCGATGCGATCGCGACTGCCTCGCCGCGCATGCACGGCATGAGCCTCGGCCCGGCCGACCTTGCCGCCTCGCGCGCCATGAAGACCACGCGAGTCGGCGGCGGGCACCCGGAATACAAGGTGATCGCGGACCCCTCCCCCGATGGCGGGCCGCGTGCCGTCGCGCAGCAGGATCTCTGGCACTACACGCTCGCCAAGATGGTCGACGCCTGCGCCGCGGCCGGGATCAAGCCGTTCTACGGCCCCTTCGGCGATTTCGCCGATGGTGCTGCCTGCGAGGCGCAATTCCGCAACGCCTTCCTGCTCGGCTGCGCCGGCGCCTGGACGCTGCATCCCTCGCAGATCGACATCGCCAAGCGCGTCTTCAGCCCTGACCCGGCCGAAGTGGCCTTCGCCAATCGCATTCTGGATGCGATGCCGGACGGCTCCGGCGCCGTGATGATCGACGGCAAGATGCAGGACGATGCCACCTGGAAGCAGGCCAAGGTGATCGTCGATCTCGCCCGCCAGGTCGCGGCCCGCGACCCCGATCTCGCAGAGCGCTACGGAATGTGATGGGACAATACGGCGAGGTCGATTGATTTCGACGCATTTACGACGCATTCCTCTCGCAAGGGCGGCGAGAACGTAAGCTGGCGGCGGATCAGCCGGCTCAGTATGGATGAGTCATGGAAGCGCGTTCGGCCAAATTCCGGATCGGGCAAGTGGTCAAGCACCGCATCTACCCGTTCCGCGGCGTGATCTTCGACGTCGACCCGGTCTTCTCCAACACCGAGGAATGGTGGGAGGCGATCCCGGAGAACATGCGCCCGTCGAAGGATCAGCCGTTCTATCATCTCTTCGCCGAGAACGAGGAGACGGAATACGTCGCCTATGTTTCGGAGCAGAACCTCGTCAGCGACGATTCCGGCGCGCCCATCCGCCATCCTCGCGCCAAGGAATTCTTCCGGCGCGACCGGAAGGGGCGCTACCGGATCGACCATACCGACCTGCACTGAGGCTGCGAGGGCCTGCGCCCGGACGCGCCGGCCGTAACAACGATCAATGAAAAGGGCCGGCTCCATTGAGCCGGCCCTTTTTCATTTGGTTCGCGTTCAGCCGATCAGGGCTTGGGCGGGGTCGCCGGAGCAGCGCCCGGAGCCGGCGCGGCACCCGGAGCCGCATTGGCGCCGCCTGCGCCAAGGCGCTGACGCAGCTCTTCCTGGCGCTTGGCCAGCTCGTCCTGAAGCTGCTTCTGCTGGTCCTCGAGCACCTTCGGATCGATCGGCGCGCCGTCGAAGCCCTTGGCGAAATCAGCGAGCGGAATGGCGAAGGTCACCTCGCGGGCGCCCTGGTTCTGGACGCTGATGTTGAGCGTCGTGCCCTTCTTCATCGCGTTGATGAAGTCCTCCTTGACCTGCGCCTCGGCGAAGCAGCCATTGGGGAAGCAGATCGCGTAGCGGCCGCCGGTCGGCTGGGCGTTGTCGACGCCGAAGCGGATGCCCGGCTGCAGCATCAGGCCGAGCGGCATGAGGAAGCGGACGATCTTGTTCGGATCGCCCTTCACGTCATAGACGGCAGCCGCCAGCACCGGCTGGCCCTGATCCGAGACGAAGTCGCGGGTGGTGTAGCAGATTTCCTTGTTGGCGGCCTGGTCCTTGCCGCAGACCTTGGTCCAGCTCGTCTGGGACGGCTCGGGCTTGACCTGGACGACAGTCGGGCCGGCCGGAGCGGCGCCGGGCTGCTGCGCCGGGGCCGGCTGCTGGGCAGGGGCCGCGGGACGCTGGGCCGGAGCGGCGGGGCGCTGGGCCTGCGCGAAAGCCGCGACGGGCGCGAAGCCGACCGCCGCGCTGAGAACCAGCCCTAGAGCAGACGATGACAGGCGAAACGAAGCGGACATTCTCTGTCTTTCCTTATCAGGCGAATTCGGGGATCACGACTTCGCAAGCCGCGCGTCACCACCGACGGCCCAATCGCATGACGGCGCCGGCCATAGCAAGCCGTGCACATCAAGGGTGATTGAGGCGTTTGAATGACACCCGGACTCGGCTTTAGCGACTTCGCGCGCGGGATTCCAGCCCGAATAGCTGCGTGACGGCCGTCAGCCCATGCTATTCTTACGTAGGGAATCAGGTCTTACGATGGATTTTAGTCGATCGCCCTTGGCGATGAGCCGCCGCAGGGTCAACACGATGCTCGCCTTGAGCCCGCTCGCCCTGTTGGCGCGCGGCGGCTCGGCCTTGGCTGATTCGGCCTCCGTGCAGCACGCCATCGCGATGCACGGCCAGCCTGCCCTACCCCCCGGTTTCGCCCATCTGCCCTATGCCGACCCCAAGGCTCCGCGCGGCGGGCGCATCGTCTTCGGCGTCCAGGGCACCTTCGACAGCTTGAATCCGCTGGTCGTTCTCGGCGTCGCGCCGGACGCCGTGCCGAGATATGTGCAGCAGAGCCTGCTCTTCCGCTCGGCCGACGAGCCTTTCACCAGCTATGGCCTGCTGGCTTCGCAGGTGGAACTCGACGCCGATCGCAGAAAGCTCGCCTTCGAGATCGACCCTCGCGCAACCTTCGCGGACGGCGCGCCCGTCACCGCGGCGGACGTGCTCTTCACCGTCGAGATGCTGAAGACGAAGGGCAAGCCCTTCCACCGTTCGAGCCTCGCCCGCATCACCAAGGCATCGGCGCCCTCACCGAGGCGCGTCGAGTTCGAGCTCGGCGACGGCTCCAACCGCGAATTGCCGTTGGTGATCGGCGCGCTGCCGATCTTCGCCAGGCACGCGACCAATGCCGAGACCTTCGGCGATACGAGCTTCAAGCCGGCGCTCGGCTCGGGCCCCTATGCGGTCAGCGAGGTCCGGCCCGGCGAATCGCTGACGCTGAAGCGGCGGAAGGATTTCTGGGCAGAGGACCATCCACTGACCCGCGGGCTCTTCAATGCCGACGAGATTCGCTACGATTTCTACCGGGATTCCAACGCCTTGTTCGAGGCGTTCAAGGCGGGGCTCTACGACGTCCGGCTCGAGGGTGATCCGACGCGCTGGATGACCGGCTACGACATCCCCGCGGTGCGTGACGGGCGCATCATCAGACAGACCCTGCATTTCGACACGCCCAAGGGCATGACGGGGCTCGTCTTCAACACGCGCCGGCCGGTGTTCTCCGCCGTCCGGGTGCGCGAGGCGCTCGGCCTGTTGTTCGATTTCGAATGGGTCAACCGCAACCTGTTCCACGGCGTCTATCGACGCGCCGGCAGCTTCTTTTCCGATTCCCCTCTGTCCGCCCTCGGCGTCGCCGCCGACACGCGCGAGAAGGCATTGCTCGCCGCCTTTCCTGATGCGGTGCGCGAGGATATCCTTTCAGGCACTTGGAAACCCTCCGAAACCGATGGCTCTGGCCGCGACCGCGAGCAGGCGCGCAGGGCGCTCGACCTGCTCCAGGCCGCCGGCTATGCGCTGCAGGACGGCGTATTGCGCAACGGCAAGAGCGAACCCTTCGCCTTCGAGATCACCGTGACCAGCCGTCCGCAGGAGCGGCTGGCGCTGAACTTTGCGCAGTCGCTCGGCCGCCTCGGCATCGCCGCAAATGTCCGGCTGATCGACGACGTCCAGTATTGGCGCCGGCTTTCGGCCTTCGATTTCGACATGGTCCAGTGGACCTGGCCGGCCTCCGCTTCGCCCGGCAACGAGCAGATCGGGCGCTGGGGCGCGGCGAATGCCGAGCGCAGGGGCTCTCTCAACTACGCCGGGGTGCGATCGCCCGCCATCGATGCGGTGCTGCAGGCCCTGCTCGGCGCCCGCGAACGCGAGGATTTCGTCGCCGCCGTGCGCGCGCTCGACCGGCTGCTGCTCTCGGGCTTCTACGTCGTGCCGCTCTACTACCTGCCCGACACCTGGCTCGCCCTTGCGCGCGACGTAGTGATGGCAGGGCGCCAGCCGGCCTATTTTCTCTCCACTGAAACGCTGGCGCGCCTCCCGGCCACGCCGGCTCCGGCGAATTGAAGGGCCGTCGATGCGAGCAGAACAGGACGAGGCTTCCGCCCTGCTCGATGGGCTCGATATCGACACGCTGCTCAAGGCCCTGACGCGCAGGCGCGGCTACGAGGCAGCCCTGCGCGATCCGCCGGGGCGGCGCGGCTGGAGCGACGTAAGCCCGGCCTCGATCAATTTCCTGCAACTCGATCAACGGATCGACCAGCTTGCAAGGCTTCTTGCCGCCAACAAGGGACAGCCGGGCGCGAGCGTGGCGATCCTGGCTCCGCTGGGACCCGAAGCGGTCGTTTCCTTGCTCGCCTGCCTGCGTGCCGGCCTCTCCCCGCTGATGCTGCCGCTGCACGGCAACGAGCTTGAGCTACTGCGCCTCATTGAATCTTCAGGCGCGGTCATGGCTCTCGGCGTCAGCCGCGTTGGACCCTTGCGACCGCTGTTGACGCTGCGCAATCTCGCGATGCGCGCCTTCAGCACCCGCTTCGTCGGCGGCTTTGGCCCGGACGTGCCAGATGGCGTCGCGCCGCTCGACGCGCTCCTGGCCAATGCGAGCCTGCATCCCCTGCCCGGTCCGGTCGAGCGGCCCTGGCTGCAGGTTGCCGATGCCATCTCGCTCCAGGGTCCGCAGCGTATCTCGGAGCGGGAGATTCTCGGAAAGGCGCTCGAGATCTCGCGGGCACTGAAGCCGATGACCTCCTCGCGGATCGTCAGCACACTTGTCGGCGGTGATCTCGCGGCGCTCGCAAGCGGCCCGGGCATGGCGATGCTCACCGGCGTCGAATTGCTGCCCCTCGGCCTCTTCCACCTCGGCGATCTACAGGCCTGCATCGAAGGCGGCCGCTCCGTTCATCTCGTGCTGCCGGGCAATATGGAGCCGGCGCTCGCCCATTCGCGCCTGGCGGGGCACCCGGCGCTCGCCAGCCTCGTTTTCGTGCAGCGGACCGGCGGCGGGCTCGCCTATCCGGCAATTGATCGCCCCGATCTCGCCATCGTCGATATCGCGGCGCATAGTGCTTCGGACATCACCGTCGCGAGGCGCCAGACGCCCAGGAGTTAGAACGCGCCGGGACGATGACGGGGCGAATTCTGGGGAGTGTTCACCATGTTTTCCGTCGGTCTTGTTCTGCTCTCTCTCTCGGCGAGCCCGACTCTTCCCGTCGCCGACTCGGTGCCGCGCTTTGACATCAACGCCTCCTGCGGCAGCGCCGACAAATCGGCCACGGGTATCGGCCGCCCCGCCAGTGCCTGCCGCGACGATGAGGAAAAGGCCCGCAACGCACTGGAAGCCCGCTGGTCGGAATACCCGGCCCGAGCCCGGACAACCTGCACCGAGGGCGCGAGCCTTGGCGGCCCGCCGAGCTATGTCCAGCTCATCACCTGCCTGGAACTGACGAAGAAATAGACGTGCCGCCGGGGAGCATCGCGGCGCGCAGCAACAGGTAGAGCACCGACGCATTGAGCAAGTGCCAAAGCCAATGCGTTCCGAGCGGCAGGGCGCCGCACAGCGGGCCGTCCATGCTGCGCAACGCCAACGAGGCTGCGAAAGCCGCGCCGGCGATCGCCAATGGGCTCCGCTGTCGCGAGAGCGCAGCAACACGCGGCATGGCCGAAGCGACGCCGACGAGCCCCAGCAGAAACGCCGCATAACCGGCAGAGCCTGCCACCGTCGCTGGCAGAATTGCCCGCCCCGCCCAAGAGAGACCGAGGGCGAGGCCGAAGAAGGCCAGCGTGCCGATGGCCGTTACCCACCCGGGCGCTCCGAGGAACCGTGCAAGAGCGAAGGCGAAATAACCGAAGGCGAACAGTTGGATCGGCAAGACATCGGCCAGCACCGTCCAGCGGTTCGGCATGGTGTGAAACAGGAAAGAGCCGATCCCGATCGCGAAGACGAGAAGGATGAATGCGAGCACGATACCGTCGCGACGGCCCTGCCGGCGCCAGAGCCGGAAAGCCATCAGCGCCGCCAGAAGAAAGGCGCCATTTGTCACGGCGTTGACGGGCTCGGCCCAAAAGCTCGCATCGAGTCTTTCGCAATAGCCGAACTGCATCGATCCGCCCCTTGATCGCTCCCACCGAAGCCAGCTGTTGCGACAGCTTCATGTCGCATGCCGGCTTGCCTTGCAGCCGCCACTTCCGCAAAGCTCGCGCGCTCATTCCGGGGAAGACCAATATGCGCGGCCTTTATCTCCCGCTTTCCGTAATCCTCATGCTGGCAGCCGGAGCAACAGCACCGGCCTTTGCCAACCCCGAGACCTGCGCGAATCTCTGGACCGCCCGCAACGAGATCTACAAGGCGCAAGGCTACTGCTTCCGCACCCAGCGTGCGACCGCGGCCTTCGGCAATGCCGGCTGCCAGTACGACGCGATCGAGGACGTGCCGCTCTCGGCCAATGACCGCCGCTTGATTGCCGACATCGTTCGGCAGGAGCGGTCGTTACGCTGCCCGCGCTGACTCAAAGGTCGCTGACAGCGATTGTCTGTGGAAGGCAGGGCTGCCCTGCGTCCAGCGCGAGCGAGGCCATGCTAGAAGCCCCGGTCGCGCGCCTGCGCCCGACCAAACAAGGCGATTCAAGACCGGTATGACGACAGCGATCGAGATGGGAACGACAAGGACCGGCGAGCCCGGTCTGATCGATCTCGCCGAATTGCTGGCGACGCGCCTGCTCGTCCAGGGCAATTCCGGCTCGGGCAAGTCGCATCTGCTGCGCCGCCTGCTGGAGCAGAGCGCGCCGCTCGTCCAGCAGGCAATCATCGATCCCGAAGGCGATTTCGTCTCGCTGGCCGACCAGTTCGGCCATGTGGTGGTCGATGCCGAATGCGGCGAGGCAGAATTGCAGCGCGTCGCGCTGCGCGTGCGCCAGCACCGCGTCTCGGTGGTGCTCAACCTCGAAAATCTCGAGGCCGACGAGCAGCTGCGCGCCACCGCCGCCTTCCTCGGTGGGCTCTTCGACGTCGACCGCTCGCTCTGGTTCCCGATGCTGATCGTCGTCGACGAAGCCCAGCTCTTCGCCCCCGTGATGGCAGGCGAGGCTTCGGACGAAGCGCGTAGGCTGTCGCTCGGCGCCATGACCAATCTGATGTGCCGGGGCCGCAAGCGCGGTCTCGCGGGCGTCATCGCGACGCAGCGCCTCGCCAAGCTCGCCAAGAACGTCGCCGCGGAAGCCTCCAACTTCCTGATGGGTCGCACCTTCCTCGATATCGACATGGCCCGCGCCGCCGATTTGCTCGGCATGGACCGCCGCCAGGCCGAGATGTTCCGCGACCTGGAGCGCGGGCAATTCGTGGCGCTGGGCCCCGCCCTGTCGAAGCGCCCGCTGCCGCTCAGGATCGGCGCGGTGTCTTCTGTCGATCGCGGAGGCGCACCGGGGCTGATGCCGCTGCCCGAGCAGGCGCCGGAAGAGGCCGGCAAGCTGATCTTCACGCCCGGCGCGGACGAGCCGCCGCCGATGGCAAGGCCGGTGCGCCCAGCACCGCGCCCGCGCCCGGACCCGAACGAGGTGCTGCGCCGGATCGAGACCTACCGCCCGGCCCCCCAGCCGGAACCCGAGCCGGAGATCGAGCTCGAGCCGGAAGAGCGCGAGGCGACCATGGTCGAGATCCTGCGCGAACTGATGGCCGACCCGGAGGCCCGCTCGCGACAGGTCGCGGTGCTCTATCAGGATTTCACCGTGCGCTGCCGCATGCGCCGGCTGGGTCGGACGAATCTGAGCCTCGAAGAGTTCCGCCGCAGGCTCGCCGTAGCGCGGGCCGGTGTCAGCGACAGCGTCGCGACCAGCGAGGGCTGGCAGGCGGCAGTGGCTGCCTCGGGCACGCTGCCCGAGGACCTGCAGGGGCTCTTCCTCTACATCGCCCGCACCGCGATCGAAGGCAGGCCCTGCCCCAGCGATGCCGAGCTCGCCGAAGTCTATGGCAGCCATTCGCCCAGCCGGGCGCGGCGCCTGCTCGGCTACATCGAAGAGCGCGGCCTGATCGTCTGCCATGTCGATTTCCGCGGCCTGCGAACGCTCGCCCTCCCCGCGCTGGGCGTCGAGACCGCACCGGGTCAGGCGCAGCCGCGGACGGCCGGGATGCCGCGCAGCGCCCGCGGCTAAACGTATCTCGTCTATCTCCCGAACCGCGCCGTCATCCCGGGCTTGACCCGGGATCGATGCCGGAGCGCGTCCGGCGCAGCTTGAGGCATGGACCCTGGACCTCCGCTTCGCCGCGTCCGGGATGACACGCTCCTTCTTCTGAAGTTCACTAGCTTCGGCGCCCCGCCTTTCGGCACGATGACTTCAACTCACGAATGCTGTTCCGCTCGGCGCACTAATCGCATTCGCTTCGAGCCGCCATGTTCCCGCCACCACAGGAGATCTGGATCATGGAATACCGGCGTTTAGGCCATTCGGGGCTCAAGGTTCCCGCCCTGAGTTTCGGCGCGGGCACCTTCGGCGGACAGGGGCCGCTCTTCAGTGCCTGGGGCAATACCGACGCTCGGGAGGCGCGCCGCCTCGTCGACATCTGCCTTGAAGCAGGGTTGAACCTCTTCGACACGGCGGACGTCTATTCGAGCGGCGCCTCCGAGGAGGTCCTCGGCGAGGCGATCAAGGGACGGCGCGACAAGGTGCTGATCTCGACCAAAACCACCTTGCCTATGGGCGACGGCCCGAACGATGCCGGCTCGTCGCGCAGCCGCCTGATCAAGGCGACCGAGGACGCGCTGCGCCGGCTCGGCACCGACTATATCGACCTGCTGCAGCTGCATGCCTTCGATGCCGGCACGCCGGTCGAAGAGGTTCTCTCGACCCTCGACGCGCTCGTCAGGGCCGGGAAGCTTCGCCATGTCGGCGTCTCCAACTTTTCGGGCTGGCAGCTGATGAAGTCGCTGGCTGCCGCCGAGCGCCATGGCTGGCCGCGCTATGTCGCGCATCAGGTCTATTACTCGCTCGTCGGGCGCGATTACGAATGGGAGCTGATGCCGCTCGGCCTCGATCAGGGGGTCGGCGCGTTGGTCTGGAGCCCGCTCGGCTGGGGCCGCCTCACCGGCAAGATCAGGCGCGGCCAGCCGCTGCCCGCCGGCAGCCGCCTGCATGAAACCGCCGAATTCGGCCCACCGGTCGAGGACGAGCAGCTCTACGCTATCGTCGACGTGCTCGATGCCATCGCACAGGAGACCGGCAAGAGCGTGCCGCAGGTCGCGATCAACTGGCTGCTGCAGCGCCCGACGGTCTCCTCCGTCATCATCGGCGCCCGCGACGAACAGCAATTGCGCGACAATCTCGGCGCCGTCGGCTGGAACCTGACGACCGAGCAGGTCGCGCGGCTCGATGCCGCGAGCGTCCGCACGGCGCCCTACCCCTATTTCCCCTATCGGCGGCAGGAGGCCTTCGCTCGCCTCAATCCACCGGCGGTCTAAAGTCGAGCGCGGCCCGCGCAAAACTTGACCACCCCGCCTCCGAACGTGCATGACCTCAAGCCGTATTCACAGGTCCGGCCATGCGCGTTCTGTTGATCGACAACTACGACAGCTTCACCTGGAACCTGGTCCACCTCATCGGTGGCCTGGGGGCCGAGGTCGATGTCTGGCGCAACGACGCGCTGTCGGTCGAGGAAGCGCTGGGCAGCGAGCATGATGCGATCGTGCTCTCGCCCGGTCCCTGCACACCCAACGAGGCCGGAATCTGCCTCGACGTGGTCCGGCAGGGTGCCGGCCGCAAGCCGATCTTCGGCGTCTGCCTCGGCCTGCAGGCGATGGGGCAGGCCTTCGGCGGTGACGTCGTGCGGGCGCCCGTGCCGATGCACGGCAAGGTTTCGCCGATCCGGCACAAATCACGCGGCCTGTTCCGCGGCATCAACGGGCCGCTGCAGGCGACGCGCTACCACTCCCTCGTGGTCGACCGCGATTCCTGCCCAACCGTCTTCGACATCGAGGCCGAGACCGATGACGGCCTGATCATGGCGCTCTCGCACCGGGAGCTGCCGGTCCACGGCGTCCAGTTCCACCCGGAGAGCATCGCCTCCGAGCATGGCGCGACGATCCTGCGGAATTTCCTCGATCTCGCCCAGCGATGGCGCAGCGAGCACGAAGCCGCCGCCCTGACCCCATCAGCCTGAATTCCGCAGAGATTCCATGGACGACTTCAAACCCTTCATCGCCAAGGTCGCGACCGGAGCGACGCTCTCGCGCGAGGAGGCGCGGGACGCCTTCGACACGATCCTCTCGGGCGAGGTCACCAATGCGCAGTCCGCCGCCTTCCTGATGGCGCTGCGCGTGCGCGGCGAGACGATTGAGGAGATCGCCGGCGCGGTCGGCGCAATGCGCGGCAAGATGCTGCCGGTGAAGGCGCCGGCCGAGGCGATCGACATCGTCGGCACCGGTGGCGATTCCTCCGGCTCCTACAATGTCTCGACGCTGGCCTCGATCATCACCGCCGCCTGCGGCGTGCCCGTCGCCAAGCATGGCAACCGCGCGGCCTCCTCGCGCTCGGGTGCCGCGGACGTGCTGACCGCGCTCGGCGTCAGGGTGGGGCTGGATTCGGCCGGCACGGAGCGCTGCATTGCCGAGGCCGGGGTCGGCTTCATGTTCGCGCCGACGCATCACGCCTCGATGCGCCATGTCGCGCCCGTGCGCACCGAACTCGGCACGCGCACGATCTTCAACCTGCTCGGCCCGCTCTCCAACCCGGCCGGCGTCAAGCGCCAGTTGATCGGCGCCTTCTCCGAGACCTGGCTCGAGCCGATGGTCAAGGTGCTGGCCTCGCTCGGCTCGACCCGCGTCTGGGCCGTGCACGGCTCCGACGGGCTCGACGAGATCACCACCACCGGCCCGACCCGCGTCGTCTCGCTCGATAGCGGCAGGATCGAGAGCTTCACGATCAGCCCCGCCGATGTCGGCCTTGAGCCGGCCAGGCCGGAGGTGCTGCGCGGCGGCACGCCCGAGCAGAACGCGGCTGCGCTGAACGCCGTGCTGGCCGGCGAGAGAACCGGCTTCCGCGACATCGCTGCCTTCAATGCGGCGGCGGCGCTACTGGTCGCCGGCAAGGCCGCGAACCTGAAGGACGGCTTCGCCCAGGCGACGGCGGCCCTCGATTCCGGCAAGGCCAAGGCGACGCTCGACGCCCTGATCAAAGCCTCGAACGCGTGAGGGCGGCATGACCGACATCCTCGCCAAGATCGAAGCCTATAAGCGCCAGGAGATCGCGGCCGCCAAGGCCGCGGTGCCGCAGGCCGAGATCGAACGCCGTGCCCGCGCGGCCGCCAAACCGCGCGGCTTCGCCGATGCGCTCGCCGCCAAGCTCGCGGACGGCAAGCCGGCCCTGATCGCCGAGATCAAGAAGGCCAGCCCGTCCAAGGGGCTGATCCGCGCCGATTTCGACCCGCCTTCGCTCGCCCGCGCCTATGCCGCCGGCGGCGCCGCCTGTCTTTCGGTACTCACCGACGCGCCCTCCTTCCAGGGCCAGCCGGAATTCCTGACACAGGCGCGCGAGGCCTCCGGCCTGCCGG
Organism: Allobosea sp. TAF32; assembly: GCF_052113585.1. Taxonomy (NCBI): domain Bacteria; kingdom Pseudomonadati; phylum Pseudomonadota; class Alphaproteobacteria; order Hyphomicrobiales; family Alloboseaceae; genus Allobosea; species Allobosea sp. TAF32. Next base: position 46,164 of record NZ_JBFRDM010000008.1, read on the forward strand.
CGCTGCGCAAGGATTTCCTCTACGAGCCCTATCAGGTCTACGAAGCCCGCAGTTGGGGCGCCGACTGCGTCCTGATCATCATGGCCGGCGTAGACGACGACACCGCCCGGGCGCTGAACGAAACCGCTCGCGATCTCGGCATGGACGTGCTCGTCGAAGTGCATGACGACGCCGAGCTCGACCGCGCGCTCAAGCTCGAAAGCCGGCTGCTCGGCATCAACAACCGCGACCTCCGCAGCTTCCACGTCGACCTCGCCGTGACCGAGCGGCTGGCGCCGCGCGTCCCGGCCGACCGCATCATCATCGGCGAGAGCGGCATCTTTGCCCATGCCGACATCGCCCGTCTCAACAAGGCCGGCGTCAACAGCTTCCTCGTCGGCGAGAGCCTGATGCGGCAGGCGGACGTCACAGCGGCGACGCGGACCCTGCTGACCGGCCAGGCTCAAGAGAACGCGGCGTGAGCCGGCTCAGCCATCTCGACGCCCAAGGCCAGGCGCATATGGTCGATGTCGGCGACAAGGCCGAGACGACCCGCACGGCAATAGCCGAGGGCAGCGTCGTGATGGCGCCGGAGACGATCGCGATCGTGCGCGACGGCAACGCCAAGAAGGGCGACGTGCTCGGCACGGCGCGCCTCGCCGGCATCATGGCCGCCAAGCGCACGCATGAGCTGATTCCGCTCTGCCACCCACTGCTGCTCAGCAAGATCGCCGTCGATCTCGAACTGGACGAGGCCTTGCCGGGCGTGCGCGTGCGCGCCGAGGTGAAGATGAAGGGCCAGACCGGCGTCGAGATGGAGGCGCTCACCGCCGTCTCCGTCGCCTGTCTCACAGTCTACGACATGGTCAAGGCGGTCGACCGGGCGATGCGGATCGAGAATATCCGGTTGCTTCACAAATCCGGCGGCCAGTCCGGCGACTACGAGGCGAAAGCCCGCTGATGGCGCTCACCCCGGTCCCCGTCGCGCGCAAGGCGCTGCTCGACAGCGTTCCGGGGCCGATCGGGGCGGAAACCCTGCCGCTCGCGCAATGCGCCTGGCGGGTGCTCGCAGCCGATCTGAAGGCGCTCAGAACTCAGCCGCCCTTCGCCAACTCCGCCATGGATGGCTATGCCGTGCGTGCCGACGACATGGCCGAAGGTGCGACGCTTGCCGTGATCGGCGAATCCGCCGCCGGCCGGGCCTATGAGGGCACGGTTGGACCGGGACAGGCCGTGCGCATCTTCACCGGCGCGCCGATGCCGGAGGGCGCCGACACGATCCTAATGCAGGAAGACGCAGACGGCGTCGGTAGCCCGGAGATCCGCGTGCGGGTGTCGCCGGCCAAGGGCAAATTCCTGCGCGCAGCGGGCCTCGATTTCCACGAAGGCGACGTCCTGCTGAAGGCCGGGCGCGTGCTCGACAGCGCAGCGCTCGGGCTAGCCGCCGCGATGGGACATCCGACGCTGCCAGTCCGGCGCAAGCCGTTGGTCGCGATTCTCGCCACCGGCGACGAACTGGTGGCGCCGGGCGATCCGGTCGGGCGCGACCAGATCGTCGCCTCGAACTCCTTCGCCCTTGCCGCGCTGGTCGAGAAGGCCGGCGGCGCAGTGCTCGATCTCGGCATCGCCCGCGACGACCATGCCGACCTCGCGGCCAAGATCGCTCAGGCGCGCGACGCCGACGCCAACGTGCTGATCACGCTCGGCGGCGCCTCGGTGGGTGCCCACGATCTCGTACAGGAAGCGCTGACGCGGGCCGGGATGTCGCTTGGCTTCTGGAAGATCGCGATGCGACCGGGCAAGCCGATGATGACCGGCCGGCTCGGCCGGATGGTCGTGGTCGGGCTTCCCGGAAACCCGGTCTCCTCGATCGTCTGCGGCCACCTCTTCGTGCTGCCGCTGATCGAAGCCCTGCTCGGCCTGGCCGATGCGGATCGCGATCGCAGCATCCCCGCCCGCCTCGGCCGCGACCTGCCGGGCAATGACGAGCGTGAGGATTATCTGCGCTCGGAGCTGGCGCTGACGCCCGATGGTTGGGTTGCAACGCCTTTCGACCGGCAGGATTCCTCCATGCTCGGCACATTGGCGCGGGCGCAGGCGCTGACGATCCGCCCGGCCCATGCTGCGCCGGCCAGGATAGGCGACCTCTGCCGTATCCTGCCGCTGCTGTAGACAGGCGCCCTCGCGCGAACGGGTTGCGGAACACAAGGCGAACAGTTATGGTGTTCGTGATTTGTTTCGAATCTACGCTTTTCCGGGGCCGGCGGGATCATGCTGACACGCAAGCAACACGAACTCCTGCGCTTCATCCAGGAACGCTTGCGTGAGAGCGGGGTGCCGCCCTCCTTCGACGAGATGAAGGACGCGCTCGATCTGCGCTCGAAATCCGGCATCCACCGGCTGATCATGGCGCTGGAGGAGCGCGGCTTCATCCGCCGCCTGCCCAACCGGGCGCGTGCGCTCGAAGTCATCAAGATGCCCGATGGACTCGGTACGCCGCAGCAGCGGCCGCGTTTCAGCCCTGCGGTCGTCCAGGGCGGGCTCGGCACGCAGCCCAATCTCGGCAAACCCCGCCCCACCGCCGATGAGGACAGCCGTTCCTCCATCGCGATCCCGGTCATGGGCCGCATCGCCGCCGGCACACCGATTTCGGCCATTCAGAACCGCAGCCACACCGTCTCGTTGCCGCCCGACATGCTCGGCTCCGGCGAGCATTACGCGCTCGAAGTGCGCGGTGACTCGATGGTCGAAGCCGGCATCCTCGACGGCGACACCGTCATCATCCGCAAGCAGGACTCGGCCAATACCGGCGATATCGTCGTGGCACTGATCGACGACGAGGAGGCGACACTCAAGCGGCTGCGCAAACGCGGCTCCTCGATCGCGCTCGAAGCCGCCAATCCCGCCTATGAGACGCGTGTGCTTGGGCCGGACCGGGTCAAGATTCAGGGCCGCCTCGTCAATCTGATGCGGCGTTACTGAAGCCGCTCGACCTCGGCTTCGCCATCGGCGGATGCTGGCGGAATGCTGATGCTCGTTGCAGCGGGCGCCGCCAGACGCGGTTCGCGTCGGCGGCTCCACGGCCGATCGGCTGCGCTGGGCTCTGAGATGCGGCTGCTCCATCCCGACGCCGTGCGGTAGAGCGAGGTCGCGCCGTCGCGTGACAGTCCCATTCGCTCGATCAGCCGCGCCTTGCAGGCGCCGCTCCAGGGAATGGCGGTGACGACGAGGTCGGCCCGCAGGCAGTCCTCGATGATCGCCAACCGGTCGCGCGTGTAGGAAACCGTGCGCTTGTCAGCCGTTTGCGCAACACAACCCAGCTGATCGCAAGCGATGCCGGCGCGCAGCGTCGGATCGTCCGGCGAGCGGCTGTCGCCATCGGCACCCAGCCATTGCTGCAGCACGAAGCGGCTGGGCTTGCCGGCGACCGCAAGGCGTCCATCGGGGGCCCGCACAGCAAGCCCCGAGCCGTCGCGTTCGATCAGGATTTCCGGCCGCTCCGGCTTTCCGGCGATGGCGACGCCGAGCACGATGGGGACCGCCGCCAGCCAGCGCCAGGCCGTGGTCCAAAGCGTCAGCCAAAGCAACGCCAGCACGAAGCAGGTCAGCACGACCGGGCTGAAGGCGGCGATCATCACGGTGGAATGGTCGATGCTTGCCACCCAGTGCGCCACCTTGAGCACGACGTCGGACGCCAGCCCCATCAGCGCCCAGGCGGGCCAGTCCAGCCCGAAGGGATAGGCCAGCACGCCGAACACCGCCGCCGGCATGACGAAGAGCGAGACGAAGGGCAGCGCCATCGCGTTGCCGAGCAGGCCGAAAGGATTGAAGGTCTGGAAGTGATAGGCCCCGAAAGGCGCTGTTGCGGCCGTCGCCAGCAAGGTGGTGACGATGATGCCGAGCGCCGCTGCCCAGACCGGCCCGAGCGGCCATGGCAGGCTCGGGGGCGGCTCCGTGCATTTTCGGCTCTCCCAGCGTTCGGCAAAGGCGATCAGGGCCGCAACCGCGCCGAATGACATCTGGAAGCTCGGTCCGAGCAGCGCCTCCGGCTCGCGCAGCAGCACGATCATGGCGGCGAGAGAGAGATTGCGCATGCTCAGTGCAGCACGATCGACGAGGATCGCGCCGAGCATCACCAGCGTCATGATCAGCGAGCGTTCGGTCGCGACGTCACTGCCTGAAAAGATGCAGTAGGCGGTCGCGCCGAGCATCGCCGCGACGGCCGCGATCTTCTTGATCGGCCAGCGCAGCGCGGCAGTCTGGGAGAGCGCCAGCAGGGCGCGCACCAGCCAGAAAATCGTCCCGGCCGCGAGAACCATGTGCAGGCCTGAGATCGAGACGATGTGGTAGATCCCGGCCGCGCGCAGGTCATTGTTCGTCGCCTCGGTGATCAGGCCGCGCTTCCCCGTGACAAGGGCTGCAGCGACCGCCCCGCCCTGCCCGCCGCCCACTTCGGCGATGCGCCGGGTCAACGCGTTGCGGGCCCGGTCGATCGTGACATCGACGGCAAGGCGCGTCGGCATTGGATGCGGCGCGGGCGCCGACGCGATCTTGCCTGCGATACTGCCGACTGCGCCGATGCCGCGGAAGAAGGCATCGCGCCCGAAATCGTAACCGCCCGCCCGAGCTGGCCCCGGTGGAGGCAGGAGCCGCGCCGTCGCCGCGATATGATCCCCCGGAGCGACCGAGCCGGCGCGGATATTGACGCGCACGCGCCTTGGACGCTCCGCGGCCGGCATTCCGGCGAATTCCGTTAACAGCAGGACAATGCGGGCGCCGTTGTCGCGTGCCTCCACGCTCTCGACGAAACCCGTCACCTTGCCGATTCGCGGCCGTTCCAGCATCGGCGCGGCGATATCGGCCGTCCGCCAGACGCCGGCGGCAAAACCCGCGAAGGCGGCGGCCACCGCCAGACAGGCCATCGAGGCGAACCGACGGGTTCGCAGCGCGAACGCGAAGATCGCGCTGAGCGCGAAGCCGGTCAGAGGCGCCCACAAAGCCGGCTCACGATCTGCCGCGAAATAAAGTAGGATGCCGACGCCCGTCGCCACAGGCAGCCATAGGAACGGGCGGCGACGCTCCGCCTCCAATTCGAGCGCCTGACCGAACCGGGCCTGCCAGTGGTTGAACCAGGCTTTGAAGCGAACGGAGATCAGCCAGGGCGCGAGCAGGCGCAAAGGCAAGGCCTCGGCTCGCGCGCCGCGCGGCATGTCCTGCCCCGGCGGCCCCGGCTGCATTCTCCGCCCCTCCCCCGCCGGCGCAGCAATTTGACCGCTTAACCTTTCCGGCCAAGCCATGTTACAGGGCGCGCGCCGGTTGTCATGTCATGACCTGCGCCATTTCCCTGTCTTGCCCCGGGCGGCTCGTGCCGCCCGGCCGGAGTTGCCTTCCATGAGCAATGCCGTCGTCACGCGCTTTGCGCCCTCGCCCACCGGTTTCCTGCATATCGGCGGAGCCCGCACGGCGCTGTTCAACTGGCTCTATGCCCGCCGGCAAGGCGGCAAGATGCTGCTGCGCATCGAGGACACCGACCGCGAACGCTCGACCGACGCAGCCATCGCCGCGATTCTCGACGGGCTGGAATGGCTCGGCCTCGATTGGGACGGCCAGACCGTCTATCAGTTCCAGCGCGCGGCGCGCCACCGGGAGGTCGCCGAGCAGATGCTCGCCGCCGGCAGGGCCTATTACTGCTATGCCAGCCCGGCCGAGCTCGAGGAGATGCGCGAGAAGGCGCGCGCCGAGGGCAAGCCGCTGCGCTATGACGGGCGCTGGCGTGATCGCGATCCGTCGACCGCGCCGGAAGGCGTGAAGCCGGTGATCCGCCTCAAGGCGCCGCAGACCGGCGAGACCGTAGTCAATGACGAGGTCCAGGGCCGCGTCGTCTGGCAGAACGAGAATCTCGATGACCTCGTGCTGCTGCGCTCGGACGGCACGCCGACCTATATGCTCGCCGTCGTGGTCGACGACCACGACATGGGCGTGACCCATGTCATCCGCGGCGACGACCATCTCACCAATGCCGCCCGCCAGACGCAGATCTACGATGCGCTCGGCTGGGACGTGCCGAGCATGTCGCATATCCCGCTGATCCACGGTCCCGACGGCGCCAAGCTCTCGAAGCGCCACGGCGCGCTCGGCATCGATGCCTATCGCTCGATGGGCTATCTGCCGGCGGCACTGCGCAACTATCTCGTGCGGCTGGGCTGGAGCCATGGCGACCAGGAGGTCTTCTCCACGCAGGAGATGATTGACGCCTTCAATCTCTCCTCGATCGGCCGTTCGCCGGCCCGCTTCGACTATGCCAAGCTCGAGAACCTCAACGGGCTCTACATGCGCCAGTCGAGCGACCAGGAACTGCTCGACGCGCTGAAGGTCATCCTGCCGGAGATCGGCCCTGCCCGCGGGCTCGGCCCAACGCTGTCGCCCGCGCTCGAAGCGCGTTTCCTCGCAGCGATGCCCGGCCTCAAGGAGCGCGCCAAGACGCTGGTCGAGCTGCTCGACAGCGCCTTCTATCTCTATGCCCCACGCCCGCTGCAGCTTGACGACAAGGCCAAGAGCCTGCTCGACGAAGCCGCGCGCCAGCGCCTGCCGCAGATCGCGGAGAAGCTCGCCGCGGTCAGCGACTGGTCGCCGGCTCCGCTCGAAGCAGCCGTGCGGGCCTATGTCGAGGAGACCGGCATCAAGCTCGGCCAGGCGGCGCAGCCGCTGCGCGCCGCGCTGACCGGCCGCGCCATGTCGCCCGGCCTGTTCGACGTGATGGCCGTGCTCGGCCGCGACGAGACGCTGGCGCGGCTCGCCGACCAGGCCTGAGCTGTCGTCATGGGGCATCGCCGCTGCCGAGCGGTGCCCCACTTTCAGCTTTCATGCTCGCGCATGCCGCCTCGCGATGGCGGCGTTGCCGCTGCTCGCGCAGATATGATCCGGACGCGGTTCCAATCGCCTTTAGGCTCGGTTGAATGCACTGGGCAAATGGTCTAGTGACGCGCAAGTGCGTTGCGCGGCCACCCCGTGGCGGGGCACGAATATTGCTTGTAAATCAGTCACATGGGTCTCCTTCCACCTCCCCTCCCGGCATCAGCCCGTCACATCGCGGGCCGCGGATGGGAAAAGGCTGGCGCGGAAGTGCCGGCGGACAGGCGAAACAGGGGCTGAACAGCAGCGAGCCTTGAAAGGATCGGTATCGATGAGCGGAAACACGAGCCAGCTCCAGGTCGGCGACAAGACCGTCGACATGGCGATCAAGCAAGGGTCGGTCGGCCCTGCCGTCATCGACATCGGCAAGCTCTATGCCCAGACGGGCATGTTCACCTACGACCCCGGCTTCACCTCGACCGCGAGCTGCGAGTCGCAGATCACCTATATCGACGGCGACCAGGGCGTGCTGCTCTATCGCGGCTACCCGATCGAGCAGCTCGCCGAACATGGCGACTTCCTCGAGACCTGCTATCTCCTGCTGTACGGCGAGCTGCCGACCGCCGCGCAGAAAGCGGATTTCGACTATCGCGTCACGCGCCACACCATGGTGCATGAGCAGATGGCCCGCTTCTTCCAGGGCTTCCGCCGCGACGCGCACCCGATGGCCGTCATGGTCGGCTCGATCGGCGCGATGTCCGCCTTCTATCACGACTCCACCGACATCTCGGACCCGCATCAGCGCATGATCGCCTCGATGCGCATGATCGCGAAGGTGCCGACCCTGGCGGCGATGGCGTTCAAATACACCGTCGGCCAGCCCTTCGTTTATCCGCTGAACTCGCTGGACTACACCTCGAACTTCCTGCGCATGTGCTTCGCGGTCCCGGCCGAGGAGTACAAGGTCAACCCGGTGCTGTCGCGCGCGCTCGACCGCATCTTCATCCTGCATGCCGACCACGAGCAGAACGCCTCGACCTCGACCGTGCGCCTGGCCGGCTCGTCGGGCGCCAACCCCTTCGCCTGCATCGCGGCCGGCACGGCCTGCCTGTGGGGGCCCGCCCATGGCGGCGCCAACGAGGCGGCGCTCAAGATGCTTGAGGAGATCGGGACCGTCGACAACATCCCGAAATACATCGCCAAGGCCAAGGACAAGAACGATCCGTTCCGCCTGATGGGCTTCGGCCACCGGGTCTACAAGAACTACGACCCGCGCGCCAAGATCATGCAGAAGACCACGCATGAAGTGCTGAACGAGCTCGGCATCAAGGACGACCCGCTGCTGGACGTCGCTGTCGAGCTGGAGCGCATCGCGCTGCACGACGAGTACTTCATCGAGAAGAAGCTCTACCCGAATATCGACTTCTATTCGGGCATCACGCTGAAGGCGATGGGCTTCCCGACGTCGATGTTCACCGTGCTCTTCGCCGTCGCCCGCACGGTCGGCTGGATCGCGCAGTGGAAGGAGATGATCGAGGATCCCTCCCAGAAGATCGGCCGCCCGCGCCAGCTCTACACCGGCTCGCCGCAGCGCGACTATACGCCGATCKGCCGCCGCTGATCCCAGCGCAGCACGAACGCCAGCAAGGGCGCGGTGGTCTCCACCGCGCCCTTATTGTTTCGGAAGATTGATCAAAGCCATATGGATGATCCGCGAGCGCGTCGGGGAAGGTGCTGAAGGACCCGGGCAAGTATTCTTATGCCTCCTCCGGTGTCGGCGCGCCGCTGCATCTCTCCGGCGAGCTGTTCAAATCGCTCGGCGGCGTCCAGATGAACCATGCGCCCTATCGCGGCGCCGGCCCGGCGCTGAACGACGTCGTCTCTAGCGCGGTGCCGATCATGTTCGACAACCTCCCCTCGGCCGGCTTCATCCGCGAAGGAGCGCGTCGCGTCCTTCCCGGATGTGCCGACCATCGCCGAGAGAGGCCTGCCGGGCTATGAGACCTATACGTGGAACGCGCTGTTCGGCCCGGCCAACATGCCCCGCCCTGTCGTCGAGAAGATCAATCAGGCCGCCAACCAAGCGCTCAAGGACGAGGGCGTGAAGAAAAAACTCAACGACGTCAGCGCCGACATCGTCGGCTCGACGCCCGAGCAGCTCGGCGAGCACGTCAGGACCGAACTCGCCAAATGGGCGCCGATCGCCAAGGCGTCCGGCGCGGTCGTCGAATAAGCCGGCTTACAAACTCAAGCCTCGCGGCGAGCCCGCGAGGTGACCAACGCCAACGCCGCTTCGACGGCGTTGGCGGCCGGACTGGGCCCCCCCGAGCGCATAATGGTCTCGACCTCGGCGAAGCCGTCGAGCTGCGCCTGCCGATCAGGCCCCTCGGCGAGCGCCGCCAGCAAATGCCGGCCCAGGGCCTCCGCCGTCGCATCGTCCTGGATGAACTCCGGGACGACGTTCCGGCCCAGAATCAGGTTCGGCAGGATCACGCTCGGCAGCTTGATGAGCCGCCGGGCCAGCACTGCCTCCCAGTCTGCCCCGCGATAGGCGGCAACCGTCGGCACGCCCGACAAGGCCAATTCGAGCGTCACGGTGCCGGAGGCGGCCAGGGCCGCGCGGGCCCCGCGGAAGGCGGCGAGCTTGGCCGCCTCGCCGCCGACGATCTCCGGCGTGACCGACCAACGCGCCGCGGCCTCGGCGATCATCGGCTGGAGCCGGGCGACGGCCGGTAGAACAAAGCGCGCGCCCGGAACAGCCGCCGCCACCCGTGCGACCGCCTCGCCAAAAACCGGCATCAAATGATGGATTTCGGAGCGCCGGCTGCCGGGCAAAACCAGCACCAGCGGCCGCGCCGCATCGTCCCGGACAGCTTGCTCGGCCGGGCCCGGCCTGAACTCGCCGAGGCGTTCCATCAACGGATGGCCGACATAGATCGTCTCAGGACCGCGCAGCCGCGCGAGAGCAGCTGGTTCGAAAGGCAGCAGCGCCAGAATGCGGTCGACATGCGGCGCCATGCGGCGTGCCCGGCCGGAGCGCCAGGCCCAGACGCTTGGGCAAACCCAGTGCACGATCGGGATATGGGGCGCTCGCGCCCGCACCTTCTTCGCCACCCGCAGGCAAAAATCCGGGCTGTCGATGGTCAGCAGCAGATCGGGCTGAAAATCGGCAATCCCGCGTGCCGCATCCTCCATCCGTCGCAGCAGAAGCGGCAGGCGCGCGATCACCGGGCCGAAGCCCATCACCGCGATATCGGCTTGCGGAAAGAACGGGAGCAGCCCCGCTTGCGGCAGTCCGTGATCGCCGACACCGCGCAGCTCTATGGGGCGATCACCCAATCGCTCGCGCAGGGCTGCAAGAAAGCGCAGGGCGAGCGCGTCGCCAGAGGCCTCGCCCGCGATGATGGCGAGCTTGAAGGGTCGCATCAGGCGACGCCTTCGATGAACAAGCCAAGTTGGTCCGCCTGCCGTCCAAGCGCCGCGCGGTCGCCGACCAGCACCTGGCCCGCCTTGAGGCCGATGCCCGACAGGCCAGCCTCGGCGATATTGCGCAGGGTGTCCGGGCCGATGGCCGGCATGTCGACGCGCAGATCCTGCCCCATCTTAGGGGCCTTCACGAGAACGCCATCGCCCTTGCCGATCTTGAGGCGCCCCCGCGCGACGAGATCCGCCACGCGCCTGATCATGGCGTCGGTACCCTCGGCAGCTTCGATCGCGATGACCCTGTGATCGGCGATGACAGCCGCCTGACCGACATCGAATGGCGACAGCGCCGCCAGCAGCGAAAACCCGCGCTCAAGCACGGCTTTCTGTCCTGCCCCCGCCTGCTTGCGGCCGAGCGGCCCCTGAGGCGCGGTCAGCTCCGGCGCGATATCTGCCGGGCCGTGGACGCGGAAGCCCTGCTCCTCGAAGAAGCGGACGACACCACGCAAGAGATGGTCGTCGCCGCCCTGGAAGGCGCGAGCGAAGTAAGGCAGATATTTCAAGGTCGAGGCTTCGGGCCGCAGCGCCCCGAAGCTGGGCCGCGGCAGGCTGCCCAGCATGACGATATCGACGATGCTGCGTCGGCGCAGCTCGCCGAGCAGGCTGCCGAGCTGCCCGAGACGGTAACTCTGCACATCGGCATCGCCGAAAGCAGCAGGGTCGGCTGCGCCCTCCAGTGCCGCGACGAAGGGGCGCTCGCCATGGTCGGCGAGATTTCGAGCCAATCGGAGCGGGTACTCGCCTGCTCCCGCGATCAGCACGAGCGGGCCGCGCGCGATTCCCGCGGAGCTCACCGCTCCGTCGGAGCGACGTCGTGCGGCATGCAGAGCGCCTTGTCGCCACCTTCCCTGATGAAATCCAGGATCTCGTGGACCAGCGGATGCGAAGCGAACTCGGCCGCGACATCCTCGACCCGCTCGGTCAACGTCCCTTCGTCGGCGAAGAGCAGGCGGTAGGCGCGGCGCAGCTCGTGGATCTGCTCGCGCGTGAAGCCGCGGCGCTTGAGGCCGATGAGGTTCAACCCGACGAGGTGGGCGGGGTTGTCGCGGATGGTGCCGAAGGGAATGACATCGCTCAAAACCCCGGCGCCGCCGCCGATGAAGGCGTGGTCGCCGATACGGATGAATTGCTGCAAGCCGGCGCCGCCGCCGACGATGACGAAGTTGCCGATCGTGACATGACCGGCGCACATCACGTTGTTCGAGAAGATGACGTTGCTGCCGAGACGGCTGTCATGGCCGACATGGGAGTTGGCGAGAAAGAAGCAGCGGTCGCCGACGGACGTCACCATGCCCCCGCCTTCCGTGCCCGGATTCATCGTAACACCCTCGCGGATCTGGCAATCCGCGCCGATGGTGAGCGTCGAGGGTTCACCCCGGTACTTCACATCCTGCGGCGGGTGGCCGATCGAGGCGAAGGGATAGATCTTGGTGCGCGGGCCGATCGTGGTCCGACCGGCGACGACCACATGGCTGACGAGCTCGACGCCCTCTCCCAGCACGACATCGGGACCGACGGCGCAGAATGGGCCGATCGTGACCCCCGCGCCGAGCTGCGCCTTGGGATCGATCACCGACATCGGATGGATGGAGGGGCTCATCGGGAGCTGGTCCTGATCTCGCAACACCGTGGCCTCAAACGACCATCGCCGAAATTTCGGCCTCGGCCACGAGCACCCCTTCCACCCGCGCCTCGCCGCGATAGAACCAGATGTTGCGCTTGCGGGCGAGCTTCGTGAGATGGAAGCGCAGCGTATCGCCCGGGATGACCGGCTTGCGGAATTTGGCCTTGTCGATCGTCGTGAACAGAACCGTCTTGACCTCCTGCTCACCCGCAGCCCGTGCGTTGACAACCAGCACGCCGGCGGTCTGCGCCATCGCCTCGATCATCAGCACGCCCGGAAAAACCGGGCGCTCTGGGAAATGGCCGGTGAACTGCGGTTCGTTGACGGTGACGTTCTTGATCCCCACGCCGGATTCGTCGCCGTTGATCTCGACAACGCGGTCGACCAGCAGGAATGGATAGCGGTGGGGGATGCTGGCCATGATCTTCTGGATGTCGATCACACCCAGCGTCGTCGTCGCCTCGCTCATCGTCTGTCTTCTCCTGGGCCCCGTCCCTGAGCGGCGGCTCGCATTCTCTTCAACATGGGCGACTGCGAAAACCGCTTCCGCAATCGGCAGCAATTCCAAAGCGTTCCGCCCGTTTGCCGGAAACAGGGCAGCTTCGGCAACCTAAATCTGTCGGCACTGCGACAGAAAGGTCCGGCAGCGTGTTCTCACTTTCCGGCAGGCCCGCTTCAGTCCGCGGACGAGTCTGATTTCCGGCCGCGCTTCGCAACCAGCGTCTTGAGCAAGGCGCTCTCCCGCGCCCATGCCAGCGCCGGCTGGGCCGGATAGCCGCCATATCGCGAGCCACGCGGAACGTCGCCGGCGACCCCGCTCTGAGCGGCGATCTGGGCACCGGCCCCGATCGTGAGATGCCCTGCCAGGCCGACCTGCCCACCGAGCACGACGAAATCCTCGAGGGTCGAGGAGCCGGCGAGGCCGGTCTGAGCACAGATCACGCAGTGGCGGCCGATGACGCAGTTGTGGCCGATCTGGACGAGGTTATCGATCTTCGTACCCTCGCCGATCACCGTGTCGCGGCTGGCGCCACGGTCGATACAGCTGTTTGCGCCGATCTCGACGTCATCCTGGATGATGACGCGACCGACCTGCGGCACCTTCATGTGCCCTTTCGGGCTCATCGCGAAACCAAAGCCATCCTGCCCGATGCGGGCGCCCGGATGGATGATGACGCGGTTGCCGATCAGTGCGGATTGGATCGTGCTCCCTGCCCCGATCGAGCAATTGCGCCCAATCCGAACCTGCGGACCGATCACCGCATGCGATGCAACAACGGTGCCTGCCCCGACTTCCGCGCCGGGGCCGATGACGGCCCCCGGGTCGACCGTCACGCCGGGCTCGATAACCGCAGTGGCATGAACGATGGCGCCAGGCGCCACGCCTTGGGAAGCGAACACGGATTCAGGCCGCAGCGCCGAGGGAAAGCATCGCGCCAGAACCTTGGCGAAGGCGTGATACGGCGCAGGCGAGACCAGCGCGACCGTGCCCGCAGGAACGCGGTCGGCGAAGCGCGGCGAAACCAGGCACAGGCCCGCTTTCGTCGCCGCCAGCGCCTCGGTGTATTTGGGATTGTCCATATAGGCGACGTCGGACGGGCCGGCCATTTCCAGGGCCGCCGCCCCTTCGACGCGACGCGCCGCGTCGGCGCCTGCGGGCAATTGCGAGCCCGAAATGCTTGCGACCTCGCCGAAATCGAGCGAGGTCGCGAAAGGAAAGAAAATGGGATCTGCCATGACTGGGTCCGGAGCGGGGCGCGTGGCCCCGCCGCGTCAGAAGCGGGTGCCGCCCGAGAAGCGGAAGGCCTGGAGACGGTCGCCGCCGTATTTTCCGGCCAGACCGGTGGTCGGGTTGACGCCGTACTGACCGTCGTCCTTGGTCAGAGCATAGGCGTAATCGAACCGGATCGGACCGAGCGGCGACTGCCAGAGCAAGCTGACGCCGACCGACGAACGCAGGATGTTCTTGTCGCGAATACAAGCGACGTTGCTCTGCGCGCCGCCGGTGACGACGTTGAACTGACGCGCCTCCGAACCAGCCGGGCAGTTGAAGATGACCGACTTCGAACCGCCGTCGTAATTGAACAGCGTGCCGGCGTCGGCGAAGACTGCGCCCCGCAGACCGATATCCCGCGGCAGGCCCCAGATCGGGAACTGCACCTCGACGGTGCCGCCGAAATAGGTGGTGCCACCCACGGCGTTCGCGGTCGGGTCGTTCAGCACGTCGCGCGGCCCGATGCCGGACGGCGCGAAACCGCGAACCAGTGTCGGTCCGAGGAAGTAGTGGTCGACCATGCGCAGGTTGCCGCTGGTCGCCTGAACGTGGCCGCCCTGTACGCGGACGAAGCCGACGACGTCGTCGAAGATCTCGCGGTAGTAGCGCGCGTCGGCCGCGACACGGAGGAACTTGGAGTCGCCACCGAGGCCGGCGAATTCCGGCTTCAGCTCCGCGATGAAGCCGTTGCGCGGGCTCTGCACGCTATCGAGCGAATTGTAGTTGAAGTTCAGGCCGACGAGTGAAGTCAGGGTGTCGCCCTGCGCTTCCTTGACCGCCACCGTCGCTTCGCCGTTGGTCACACAGTTGTAGATATCGGTGGGGCCGCCCGTCGGCGTAATGCCGGGGATCGGAAAGGTACAATCGTTATAGGGACGATTGACGTCGTTCGGAATGGTGATGTTGGTCTGGTAGAGCGAGTAGCGCGGCGTGATCGAGAACTCTTCCGTGATCGGGAAGGTGAAGCGCAGCTGACCGCCATTCACACGGCTCTCGAAACGGCCGGTGTTGTAGTTGTCGTTGTACTTCGAGAACAGGTCGATACCGGCCGCCACGCGATAGCCCAGGAAATAGGGCTCGGTGAACGAGAAATCGATGCCCTGCGTGCGTTGGCCGAGCGTGCCCGCGATGCGGACGAACTGACCGCGACCGAGGAAGTTCGACTCCGACAGCGAGACTTCGCCGATGACACCGTCCGAGGTCGAATAGCCACCGGCGATGGAGAACGAACCGGTCGCCTTGTCCTCGACGTCGATATTGAGAATGACGCGATCCGGTGCCGAGCCGGGCTCGTTGGTGATCCGGACCTTGTTGAAGAAGCCGAGATTGTTGAGACGGCGCTCGGCGCGGTCGATCATCACCTTGTTGTAGGCATCACCCTCGCCGAGATCGAGCTCGCGGCGAACCACATAGTCGCGGGTACGGGTGTTGCCGCGCACATTGATGCGCTCGACATAGACCCGCGGACCTTCGTCGACGACATAGGTGATGCCGATCGTACGGCCGGACGCATCGCGATCGCCGCGCGGACGAACCTGGGCGAAGGCATGGCCGCGACGCGCAACCTCGGTCGTCAGCGCAACCAGCGACTTCTCCACCGCTTCGGCGTTGTAGGTATCGCCCGCCGACGTCGCGACATAGCGCTGAAGCGCCGCCTGATCGACATCGCGCAACGCGGAATCGACGGCGACGTTGCCGACCTTGTATTGCGGACCTTCCTCGATCTGGATGTCGACGACCCAACCGCCGGCCGCGTCGTCGAAGCGAGCGGTGTTATTGACGACCTGGAAATCGGCAAAGCCGTTCTTCAGGTAGAAACGCCGGATGAGGTCGAGGTCGGAGCTGATCCGGTCCGGATCGTAAACGTCGGAGGTCTTGATCCAGCTCAGGAAGTTCGACTCGGTCGAGCTCATCAAGCCGCGCAGCCGGCTCGCCGAGTAAGCCTCGTTGCCAGTGAAATTGATCGACTTGATGCCGGTCTTGCCGCTCTCGTTGATCGTGAAGACCACGTCCTGGCGGCCATTCGGCAACGGCGCGATGCGGCCGGTGACCGAGGAGAGGCCATAGCCGGCGCGGCGATAGGCCTCGCGCAGGCGCTGGATGTCGGAATCGATGAGCGCCTGGCTGAGCGGACCACCGGCGCGCGACTGCACCAACGGCGCGAGCTGATCGCTCTTCAGGCGACGGTTACCCTCGAAAGCGACGCGGTTTACCGTGCCGTTCTGCTCCTGGACCGTCACGACGGTCTGCGAGCCGCGGCGCGTGACCTGGACATTGCTGAACAGGCCCGTGGCGAGAAGGCTCTCGCGAATCTCCTGAGGGTTCTCGCGCCCGGCCGCATAGGAGCGGATGGTCTCCGCATCGACGCGCCGGTTGCCGTGAACGACAACAGCCTGCGCGAACGCCACACCACCACTCACGGCCAGCATCAAAGCCGAAAGTCCGATCGATCGAGAGAGCCGCAGTTTGGTCGGCCGGCTCTGTTGGGTCGACGTCATCGGGTCGCCTATTCCATATCTCTGGTCACCACCCCCAAGCGGGGACCGCCGTCAGACGACGGCAGCACGGGGACATTGCGGTTCAATCGCTTCTACAAAGTTTCCAGCAGGGTGCAAACCGGGATCATCGTTAACAAAAGATTTTTAACGACCTCGTTGCGGACAGGCCACGCGGCCTGCCGCGATTTTGCCCCAAAGTGCCGCGCCAGCCGGATTTCAGAGCATTCCACGCACGTGGACGATGTCGTTCCAGGTCACGAACAGCATCAGCATGAGCACAAGGGCAAGCCCCAGCCGGAAGCCGATTTCCTGCGCCCGCGGGCTCAGCGGACGGCCGCGCAGCGCCTCATAGAGGTAAAACATGAGGTGGCCGCCATCGAGCATCGGCACCGGGAGGAGATTCATCAGCCCGATCGAAACGGACAGGATTGCCGCGAGATTGATCAGCCCGAGCAAGCCGCCACTGGAAGCAACGAGGCCGGAAACCTGGGCGATCCGAATCGGCCCGGAGAGTTGGTCGGTGGATTCGCGCCCGCTCACCAGCTTCGCGATATAGTCATAGGTGCGGGTGACGACGAACCAGGTCTCGGTGACGCCCATCCGCAGTGAATCGATCGCGCCGAAGCGCTGGGTCGTCCAGTCCTCGGGCTTCGGCGAAGCCCTGACGCCGATGACGCCGATGCGCTGCGTCCCGACCGGCGTCTTCTGCTCCGAGAGCGCCGGCGTGACCGGCAGATCCAGCGCGCGGCCGCTGCGATCCACGGTGACGGTCAGGCGCTCCTCCGGCCTGGTCGAGATGATGCGCTGCATCTCGGAGAAGCTGTCGATCTTGTGCCCGTCGATCGCAATGACGATGTCGCCAGCCTTGAGCCCGGCGGTTTCCGCAGCGCTCCCGGCCACGACGGCATCAACGCGCGGAATCAGCACCTGCTTGCCGAACAAGAAGGTCGTGCCCGCGAAGATCAGAATCGCCAGCAGGAAATTGGCGATCGGGCCGGCGGCGACGATGGCCGCGCGTTCGGCTATCGACTGCGCCGGAAGCGAACGGGCGCGCTCCTCCGGCGTCATTCGCCGGACAGCCGCGTCATCGGGGGCGCTCGCCGCATCCGCATCGCCCGAGAATTTCACATATCCGCCAAGTGGGATGAGCGCGAAGCGCCAGCGCGTGCCATGTCGGTCATTAAAACCGAACAGCTCCCGGCCGAAGCCGATCGAGAAAGTCTGCACGTCGACGCCGCACCAGCGGCCGACCAGAAAATGCCCGAGTTCGTGAACGAAGACGACAAGCGTGAGAACGAACAGGAACGGCAGCAGATAGCCGAGCGCAAAATGCCCGGCATTCCAGAGTGACGCCGCAAATTCCATCGAACTCTCCCGTTCCTCGTCCTTAGGTGGCAGTGAACGGCGCTTGCGACAAGAGCGAGGCGGCGCGGCGTCTGGAATCTTGGTCAACGGCCAGCGCGGCCGCGACATCGAGTGGCGCTTCTCCAGCCGCAGGCATGGCAGCGCAGACCGCCTCGACAAGCGCCGGAATTCCCGCAAAGCGCAGCCGCCCGGCCAGAAACGCCGCAACGGCCACTTCATTTGCGGCGTTGAGCACGGCGGGCATGGCGCCCCCTTCGCGCAACGCGGCTATCGCAAGGCCGAGCGCAGGAAACCGGTCGAGATCCGGTCTCTCGAAACTAAGCGGCGCCGCAGCCGCCAAATCGAGGAACCGCGTCGGCGGCGCATCGAGGCGGCCATCGATGCCGAGACAATGGGCCGCAGCAACCCGCATGTCCGGCAGGGCCATGCCCGCACTCACCGAACCATCCCGGAAAGTGACCAGCCCGTGGACGATCTGCTGGGGATGAACGAGCACGTCGAGCTGATCCGCTTCCAGCCCGAACAGGAAGCGGGCCTCGATTAGCTCGAGCCCCTTGTTCATCATGCTCGCCGAATCGACGGTGATCTTGGCACCCATCGCATAGTTCGGATGCTTGAGCGCCTCCTCCGGTCCGGCCGCGGCGATACGCTCCGCGCTCCAGGTCCGGAAAGGACCGCCGGACGCAGTCAGTGTCATGCTGCGGATGGCGCAGAGTGGCTCCGCGCCCAGAACCTGGAACAGCGCGTTATGCTCGGAATCGAGCGGCAGCAGCCGCGAACCGACCCGCGCGGCCCGGGTCATGACCGCCTCGCCGGCACAAACCAGACTCTCCTTGTTGGCGAGGGCGATCGTTCGGCCGGGCAGGAGCGCGGCGAAAGTCGCCTCCAGCCCCGCAGCGCCTGAAATCGCGCTGACGACGATATCGGCGGGGCGTGCCACTGCCTCCAGCACGGCCGTCCGCCCTGCCCCGCTCGCGATGCCGGTACCCGCCAGCGCCTCCCGCAACGCCGGACCGCCGGCCTCGTTCGCCAAGGCGGCGAAGGAAGCCCCCGTTTCGATCGCGACTTGCGCGAGCGCCGCCGCATCCTGTCCGCCGACAACCGTTCGGATCGCCATCCGTTCCGGGTTTTCCGCGACGATGTCGCGGACCGAACGTCCGACGGAGCCGGTGGCTCCGAGAAGGGTCACAATACGAAGCGGCATCGGCTCAGATGTTGAGATGGATCGCGAAAAGCGCAAGCCCGGCCAGGACGAGAACGGCCCAGTAGCCATCGAGCCGGTCCAGAAAGCCGCCATGCCCCGGGATCAGCTTGCTTGAATCCTTGGTGTCGAAGCGGCGCTTCAGCGCGGATTCGAACAGATCGCCTGCCTGGCTGACAATCGATCCGGCCAGCGACGCGGCAATGACCGGGCCGGCCGCGGTCAGCCCTTCGAACGCCGGCGACAGCCGCCAGACCAGATAGCCGCCAACCGTCCCGGCCACGGCGCCGCCGATCGCGCCGGACCACGTCTTCTTCGGGCTGACGCTCGGCATCAGCTTGGGGCCGCCGAGGCTGCGACCCGTGAAATAAGCGGCGATGTCCGTGAACCAGACCACCGCAAAGCTCCAGAGGATGAGAATCAGCCCGATGCCCGGCAGATCGCGCATGGCCGGCGTGACCAGCGCAAAGGCGAGTGCGTAGCCGACGCCACAGAGTTCAAGCGCGAGGCGAGAGCGCACGAAAGGGGTGGCCAGCGCGCCCAGCAGCGCCGCCGCGGCCGCCGTGCCGGCCAGCGCGGCCGGGCTCGCCGGGGAGAAGGTCAGGGCCACGCCTGCGACGACCACCCCGATGCCGGCCGGAATCGCGTTGGCCCGGCTGACGATGGCGAGCCATTCATAGGCCACGATGCCGGCCACCAGAATCCAGATCAGGCGGAAGGGCCAGCCACCCCAGATCGTCGCGAGCAGGATCAGCGCGGCGAGGACGAGCGCCGAGACGACCCGGAGCTTCAGCTCGCCCGGGCCCGGTCGCGGCGCAGTTGGGACGGGTTCATTCACGCGACGCCCACGCTGCGGTCAGCGGAAGTGGACACGCCGCCGAAGCGGCGCTCGCGCTGCCGATATTGCGCCAGAGCATCTTCGAAGACGGCGCGATCGAAATCCGGCCACATCACCGGCACGAAGACGAACTCGGCATAGGCGGCTTGCCACAGCAGGAAATTGGAGATGCGCGTCTCGCCGGAGGTGCGGATCACCAGCTCGGGATCAGGCAGGTCGTGGGTATCGAGACGGCCGGCGATCGCAGCTTCGTCGATGGCGGCCGGGTCGATGCGCCCCGCCACCGCATCGGCGGCAAGGCGCTGCGCCGCGCGCACGATCTCGTCCCGCGAGCCGTAGTTGAAGGCAATCACCAGCACGAGGCCGGTATTGGCGCGGGTGCTGGCCTCGGCATGTTCGACGAGGCGGCGCAGATCGGCGGCAAGGTTCTCGCGATTGCCGATGATGCGGACCCTGACATTGGCCGCCGATAGCTCGGCCAGATCCTTTTCGACGAAATGCTTGAGCAGCCCCATGAGGAAGGTGACTTCCGCATAGGGGCGGCGCCAGTTCTCTGTCGAGAAGCTGTAGAGGGTCAGAACCGAAAGCCCGAGATCGCTGGCATTGCGAACGGTGCGGCGCAAGGCCTCCAGCCCACGGCGATGACCTTCCTGCCGGGGCAGGCCGCGCATCTGCGCCCAGCGGCCGTTGCCGTCCATGATGATGGCGACATGGGCCGGGTTGGGCACATCTGCCTCGCTCTGACCGGATGACATGCGGATGAGCCTCGCTCGACCGGAAGGGCGCAGGACCGATCCCGCGCTGGGATCAGACGTGCAGGATTTCCTTTTCCTTCGCCGCGAGCGCCTGGTCGATCTCCGCGATGTGCTGGTCGGTCGCCTTCTGAACCAGATCGGAATTGCGCGCGGCATCGTCCTTGGTCATGTCGCCGTCCTTTTCGAGCTTCTTGACGACGTCGATGCCGTCGCGACGGACATGGCGCACCGAGACCTTGGCCTCCTCGGCATATTTATGCGCGACCTTGACCATCTCCTTGCGGCGCTGCTCGTTCAGCTCGGGGATGCGGATGCGCAGCACCTGACCCTCGGTCTGGGGATTGAGGCCGAGATCGGATTCGCGGATCGCCTTGTCGACGGCGTTGACCATGCTGCGATCCCAGACCTGGACGCTGAGCAGGCGCGGCTCCGGCACGCTCACGGTAGCAAGCTGGCTGAGCGGCGTGCGGGCGCCATAGGCCTCGACCTGGATCGGGTCCAGCATGTTGGCCGAGGCGCGGCCGGAGCGCAGCGAGGCGAGGTCGCCCTTGAAGGACTGCACCGCGCCGGCCATGCGGCGCTTGAGGTCGGCGAGGTCGAACGTCGTCTGGGCCATTTCAATCAGGACCTTGCAGATAATCCAAAATCGGCGCGACCATGGCGGCGAGGCCGCCCAGGGTCAAGAATTACATGCTCGAACAGCATGTTCCCCCAGGCCGGGCAAGGGGGAAGCGGCGGATCGAGCTGAATCTCCACGACGTGGCAGACAGGTTGGTCCGCCGCCTCGGGATGCATAGATCAGTCTAGAGGCTTGCAACCCGGCAAGCCAGCACCGCCGGCAAAGAAACACGGAGAAAAACGTGCCCCGCCTGAACCGCATCGTCGAGACTGCCCTCTATGTCGACGATCTCGACCGCGCCCGCGACTTCTACGAAGCGAAGCTCGGCCTCGCACCCCTGCTCAAGACCAAGACCCTTTTCGCCTATGACGTCGGTGGCGCGAGCGTGCTGCTGCTGTTCCTGCGCGGCGCATCGTTGCAGACCCAGCGTTTCGACCATGGAAGCATTCCGCCGCATGACGGCAGCGGCTCGCTGCACATCGCCTTTGCCGTCGATGCGGCTGATCTGGCGGCCTGGGAGGCCAAGCTGGATCAGCTTGGCATCCCCGTCGAGGGCCGCATGCAGTGGGATCGCGGGAGCAAGAGCCTCTATTTCCGCGACCCGGATGGGCACATGCTCGAACTGGTCACGCCCGGCCTCTGGCGGACCTACTGAAGTCCCCTCAGGGCGTCACATAGGTCGCCCTGCCCTCGCCCCGCAGGACGGCGGCGAGCATGCCGGGCTCGGCGATCGAGAAGACCACGATGGTCAGGCTCGCATCGCGGGCAAGCGCGAAGGCCGCGGTATCCATCACCTTGAGATCCCGCTTGATCGCATCCTCATGCGTGAGCGTGTCGTAGCGGGTGGCAGTCGGATCCTCCTTCGGATCGGCGCTGTAGACGCCGTCGACCTGCGTCGCCTTGAGCAGATGGCTGCAGCCGAGTTCGGCCGCGCGGAGCGCCGCTCCGGTATCGGTAGTAAAGTAGGGATTGCCGGTACCGCCGCCGAGAATGACGACCTTGCCGTTGCTGAGATGGTCGAGGGCGCGCTTGCGGGCGTAGCTCTCGCAGAGCGACGGCATCGGCACTGCCGACATCGCACGGGCCGGCGCGCCCGCGGCTTCGATGGCGTGTTCCAGAGCCAGCGCGTTCATGACAGTGCCGAGCATGCCGATCGAATCGGCGGTCGTCCGGTCGAGCCCCTTGTTGAGGCCCTGCACGCCGCGGAAGAAATTGCCGCCGCCGACGACGATGCCGATCTCGACGCCTTCGCGCGAGGCATGGGCGATATCGGCGGCCAGCGCGGTCAGGGTGCCGCCGTCGAGCCCGTTTCCGACAGGCCCCGCAAGAGCTTCGCCGGAGAGCTTCACGAGAACGCGTTGGGGTCTCATCGATGTCTCTCCGTCCGTGTTGCGGCCCGCCTCGAATCGGAGCGGGCCTGTCTTCCTACAAAAAAGGCCGCGCGATGCGCGGCCTTTCTGTCATTCATCCGCGGAATTGTCAGCCCGTGGTGCCGCCGGCGGCAGCGACCTCGGCCGCAAAATCCTGCTCTTCCTTCTCGATGCCCTCGCCGAGCGCGAAGCGCGCGAAGCCGGTGAGCTTGACCGGAGCGCCGACCTTGCCCTCGATCTCCTTGAGGATCTGCGAGACCGACTTCGAGCCGTCATGGATATAGGCCTGCTCCAGCAGGCAGTATTCCTTGGCGTAGCTCTTCAGGCCGCTCTCGGTGATCTTGGCAAGGACATGCTCGGGCTTGCCCGCGTTCTTCTCGGCCAGGATCGCCTTCTCGCGCTCCAGGACGTCCGGGGCGACCGAAGCAAGGTCGAGCGCGACGGGGTTGGTCGCAGCGACGTGCATGGCGAGCTGGCGGCCGAGCGCAGCGAGCTCATCGGCCTTGCCGGTCGACTCGAGCGCGACGATGACGCCGATCTTGCCGAGGCCGTCGGCGATCGCGCCATGGACATAGGAGCCGATCACGCCCGAGGAGACCTTGAGCGAGGAAACGCGGCGCAAGGTCATGTTCTCGCCGATGGTGGCGATGGCGTTGGCGATGGCGTCCTGGACCGAGCCGCCGCCCGGATAGTGATGGCCGAGCAGCGCCTCGACATCGCCGCCACGCTCCAGCGCGACATCGGCGATGGTCTTGGCGAGCGCCTGGAATTCAGGATTGCGCGCGACGAAGTCGGTCTCGGAGTTGACCTCGACGACGACGCCCTCGTTGCCCTGCACCGCGACGGCGACGAGGCCCTCGGCGGCGACGCGGCCGGCCTTCTTGGCGGCCTTCGACAGGCCCTTGGCACGCAGCCAGTCGACGGCGGCTTCCATGTTGCCGTCGGTCGCCGAAAGGGCGGTCTTGCAGTCCATCATGCCCGCGCCGGTCTTGTCGCGGAGTTCCTTCACCATCGCGGCGGTGATCGCTGCCATCTGTCTTGTCCTTGCTGTCGGTGCGGCGCAGGCCCCAAGGACCGGCCGCGGATCGGATTTAAGCGGACGCCTGCATGGGGAAACGCCGACGCTCCGTTTCCGGCCGTCGGCGCGTCCTCTCAACTTCTAAAAGCCGGCGTCAAATCGAAAGCCTGATTGCGACGCGCCGATGACGCGCCGCCATCATGCAGTCTGTATCAGGCGTCTGCGAGTTCGCGAGCCTGGGCGACCCAGCCCTCGCGCTCGATCTTGCCGCCGAGCTTCAGGTCGTGGTCGACCTTGGTCACGTCGGCCGGCGACATCGCCGCAATCTGCCAGAAGTGGTAGATGCCGCCGTCGTTCAGCTTCTGGACCGCGTCGGGGCCCATGCCCGAGAGCTTGGTCAGATCGTCCGGAGCGCCGCGCGGGGTGGTCAGCGTCTCGAAGACCTGGCCTTCGGCAGCCACCGGCTCCAGAACCTCCTCGACGACCGGCGCCTCGGCGGCGCCGACATCGATGCCCTGGTCGCCCGAGGCGCGGCCGATGCCGTCGATCGCCGAACGGGCGATCAGGTCGCAATAGAACTGGATGGCGCGGCCGGCGTCGTCATTGGCCGGAACCGGGAAGGTGATGCCGTCCGGGTCCGAGTTCGAGTCGACGATAGCGGCAACCGGGATGCCGAGGCGCTGGGCCTCCTTGATCGCGAGCGCTTCCTTGTTGGTGTCGATCACGAAGATCATGTCCGGCGTGCCGCCCATGTCCTTGATGCCGCCCAGAGCCTTCTCGAGCTTGTCGCGCTCACGCGACAGCATCAGGCGCTCCTTCTTGGTCAGGCCGGAGCCGCCGCCGTTGAGCAGCTCGTCGACCTTGCGCAGGCGCTGGATCGAAGCCGAGATGGTCTTCCAGTTCGTCAGCATGCCGCCGAGCCAGCGGGAGTTGACGTAATACTGGGCCGAACGCTTGGCCGCATCGGCGATGGCGTCCTGCGCCTGGCGCTTGGTGCCGACGAAGAGGACGCGGCCGCCGCGCGCGACGGTGTCCGAGACAGCCTGCAGGGCACGATGCAGCATCGGCACCGACTGCGACAGGTCGAGGATGTGGATGTTGTTGCGGACGCCGAAGATGTACGGGGACATCTTGGGGTTCCAGCGGTGCGACTGGTGGCCGAAATGGGCACCGGCCTCGAGGAGCTGGCGCATGGAGAAATCAGGCAGAGCCATGGTGTTCTAGTCCTTCCGGTTGAGCCTCTGGAGCGCGAATGAACAAGGCATGAGCTGCCGCGTCACCGGAACGCCTCGTAGGTAAAGAGGCGATACGCTCCATGTGGGATGGCTTGCGCCTTACTAGGGATGGCGCCGCATTGCAAGCTGGAGCGACCAAGAAAATCCGGCTCGGCTCGTGGCAACCCCGCCCGACAACACGCGCGGGACGCTTCGTCGATCACTCCGATGCGGGCGGGAAACCGCCCTTCGCCGCTACGGCAGCTTGGCGCCCACCTGCTTCACGAGATCGCCGATCTGCTTGCAATAGGCGGCGGGCGTGCCGCCCTGCGCCTTGGCGATCACCTCGAGATTTTGCTCCATGCCCATGGCCGAGATCGAGCCCTTGCGGCCGGCGGCCTCCGCCGCGTCGCCGCCGCTGGCATCGGCCGGCGCGGGAATGAGCGCGATCAGCTTCTTCTGCGCATCCACGGCGGAAGCATCGGTATGGCCCTTTTCGGCGCAATAGCCGAGAATGCCGAGCTGGTTGCGAGCGGCCTGATAGGCGACCTTCAACTGGTCTGCCTGCGTCTGGGCAAAGGACGGAACGGTGGAGGCCAGAACAGCGACGGCTGACGCGGCGATCAACGACTTATAAAAGTTCATGCTGGATATCCTCGGGCTATCATGATCCCAAGCATGCAACCATGCTCGCCCCCATCCGCATTCTGACTAGCCCTTGCATGCCCGCTCCTCAACCCAGGACGATGCAGGCCGGGCAGGACGTGGACGGCGGTCGTTCCCGGCGCGCAAAGACGCCTGTCGCGCCCGCTCCGCCGCGGCGAGACGGGCCGGCGCGAGCATGATTCTCGACCTCAGGACGATCTTCGTCACCGGCGCGCTGACCTGCTTCATCATTGGCCTGATGCAGTTGATGACCTTCGCGACGGGGCGCTTCACCCGCAGCCCGATATGGTGGGGAACGAGCAGCCTGTGCATCGGGGCGGGCCTCCTCGCCGCAGCGTTCCGCGACGTTATTCCGGACCTGATCTCGATCGAATTCGCGAATACGGCGATGCTGGCCGGCTGCCTGCTGCTGCTGTTCGGGATCCGCCACTTCGGCGGGCGCGAATTGCACTGGTTCGGCCTCGGAGTCGTCCTGCTTGCAGTCTGGATCCTGCTCTCGCTCTCGCCGGGTGAGCAGGGCTATGCGACGCGGGTCATGATCGTTGCGGTCGTGATGGCCCTCTGCGACGCCGCGATCGTGAGGGAAGCCATTCGCCTCGGATTGGAGGAGCGGCTGCGCTCGGCATGGCTGCTCGCGGCGCTGTTTGCCCCGACAGTCGTGATCTATGTTGGCCGCATGGGGCTCGCGGCGTTCGATCGCGTCGGCACGACGCTTCTCCCGCGTGATGCCGGAGCGAATGCCTGGCTCGCGGCGACCGGCGTCGCCTTCATCATCCTGCGCGGGCAGGCCTTGCTCCTGCTCGCCGCCGAACGCTCAAACCGCATGCTGGCGACACTCGCCCGGCGCGACCCGCTGACCGGCGCGATGAACCGCTCCGGGCTCGAGCAATGGCTCGACCAGCAGGTCCGGGGCGGGCAACGGGGAGAAATGCGCGTCTCTATCCTTCTCGTGGACATCGACCACTTCAAGACCCTGAACGACACGCGCGGTCACGCGGCTGGCGACGAGATCCTGCGGGTCTTCGCGCATGCCGTACAGGGGCAGTTGCGCGGCGGCGACATCCTTGCCCGGCAGGGCGGCGACGAGTTCGCGGTCGTGCTCCCCGGCGTCGGTGTGCGCGAGGCCGTCCGCGTGGCCGAGCGCATTCGCGGTGTCTTCAAGGATGCGCTCGCCGAATTCCATGATCTGGCGGGCCCGCCGACGCTCAGCATCGGCGTCGCCGAAAGCGATCTGCGCTCCCGGGGCCTTGATCAGTTGCTGGCGGAGGCCGACGAAGCGCTCTACCGGGCCAAGCGCCTCGGCCGCGATCGCGTTCAGGCGCAGCTCAGGCCGCTTGAGGCCTGAGCGCCCGAACGCGGCGGTCTCACCCCTGCTCGGAATCTCGAAAGGGATGGAACACCCGCAACCGGTGGCCGTCCGGGTCCTGCGCGGTGAAGGTGCGGCCGAAATCGAGATCCGTCGGCTCCTGCAGGATGGCGATGCCGCGTTCGCGCCAATCCGAACAGGCTGCATCGACAGCCTCGGGACTCGGGACCACCATGGCGATCTCGGCCGCTCCGCCGGATCCGGTCGTTGCCGGCTCGACCGTATGGCGCGACCACAGGCCGAGTTTCGTTCCCGAGGGAAGCGCGAACATCGCGAAGGTCGGCGACTGTTCGAGCGGCTCGCTGCCGAGCAATTCCGCATAGAAGCGGGCGCTCGCTGCAGGGCTATCGACATGAAGCAGGATGAAGTGGGCGTCGAACATGATGGCCTCCCAAGGTCTCGAGATAGCGGAAGACTAGAATCGGATGCTGCCAATTTCCGGCAGCGTCGATCACACCGATGCGGCAATTCCCTCCTTCTCGCGCCAGATCTTGAGCAGCGCCTGCCGGCGATGCGGATAGCGGTTCTCCTGCGTCTCGAACCGCGTGAGCCTGTCCGTTCGAAAATGCCGGAAATCCTGCCTCAGCTCGCACCAGGCGACGAGCACGCGGACATGATCGAAGAAAGAGAGTGCGATTGGCCAGACCACGCGCTCGCTGACACGGCCCTTCTCGTCGCTATAGCCAATCGCGGCCTTGCGCCCGGCGCGGATGGCCTGACGGATCGCAGCGAGATCGATCTCGGGCGCATCGACGGCCTTTCGCCCAGGGCCAAGGATCAACGCCGCCTCCTCGACGCGACCGGCCATATCGACCGGCAGAACGGCGACGATCTTGGCCATGGCGTCGCGCGCCGCCAGCGCCAGCGCGCCGTCCGCGCGGTCCGCCACCCAGCGCGAGCCGAGCACCAGCGCTTCGATCTCCTCTTCGCTGAACATCAGCGGAGGCAGCATGAAGCCCGGCTTCAGCACATAGCCGAGCCCGGGTTCGCCTTCGATCGGCGCCCCCTGCCCCTGCAAGGTGACGATGTCGCGATAGAGCGTGCGGATGCTGACACCGAGCTCGGCGGCAAGTTTGCGCCCCGAAACCGGGCGGCGGTGTCGGCGCAGCACCTGGACTAGGTCGAGCAGGCGCTGCGCGCGCGACATCGGCCTGAACCTCAGCCCGGTAGATCGCTGGCCTTGATCCGCGTCACGTCGAGCTCTGCCATCTCTGCCCAAGCTTTGGCGAGCGAGCCTTCGAGATCGATGGCGCGGCAGGCATCTTCGACGACATAGGTGTCGAAGCCGGCTCGGGCCGCATCTTGCGCCGTCCAACTCACGCAGAAATCGGTCGCCAGGCCCGCCACGACGGCCCGCAGGATGCCGCGCTCCCGAAGATAGCCGGTCAGGCCCGTCGGCGTCCGGCGATCCGCCTCGACGAAACCCGAATAGCTGTCGATCTCGCGGCGAAAGCCCTTGCGGATGATGGTCTGAGCCCGCGTCAGATCGAGTTCGGCGCGGAATTCGGCCCCCTTCGTGCCCTGTACGCAGTGATCCGGCCAGAGCACCTGCGGGCCATAGGACATCTGGACCGTATCGAACGGCTTCTTCCCCGTATGGCTCGACGCGAAAGACGAATGGCCGGGCGGATGCCAATCCTGCGTCAACACGATGTTGGAGAAGCGCTTTGCCAGCGCGTTGATGACCGGGACGACTTCATCACCCCTGGCGACGGCGAGGCTGCCGCCGGGGCAGAAATCGTTCTGGACGTCGACGACGATGAGGACGGTCCGCTCGTCGATCACGGGTTGCTCCTGTGCCTTGCTGGCGCGCGCCGCCGCCGCCGCGGTCAGGATCGTCGCTCCCGCGATCAACCCGCGCCTGTCGATCCCGCCCCGATCCGTCATGGCCCGCCTCCCACCGACATTAACCTGCGCCAGCGGCACGCCCGCGGCAAGGCGGCAACCGTGCCCGCGATGAACGCCTAACGCAGTTCGACGCTGACGACGCCCGGCGCGGCGCGCACCGCATTGGCGATCTGCTGGTTGATCGGGAATTTGCCGGGCAGCTCTATCTCGACCTCCTGCGCGCCTTCGTCGAGGATCATGACAATTGAGACCTTGCCTTCAGCCCGCACGGCTTCGCGCGGGTGGATGCGCTCGGCGATGGAAGCGACTGCTTTCTCGTCGCGCAGATAGATCAGCAAATCCTGCTTCTGCCGCGAGGCGAGGTCATCAAGCACCTCGACATCCTCGATGCGCGGGCGCACCTCCTCGCCGTCGAGCACGGCGGAGAGACGCAGCACCAGCGCCCTGCCCGGCTCGAGCAGGTCACGGAAACGCATCAGCCCTTCCGAAAACAGCACCGCCTCGAACTGCCCGCTCGGGTCGGACAGGTTGACGATGCCCATCTTCGAGCCCGATTTGGTGCGGCGTTCCGACTTGTCGATGACCGAGACTGCGACCTTGCCGACGCCCGTGCCGTTGGCGCGCACCGTCTGGGCGAAATCGGTGTAGCGCTGCACGCGCAGCCGCTTCAGCACATGCTCGTAGTCGTCGAGCGGGTGGCCGGAGAGGAAGAAGCCGACGGCCTCGTGCTCGCGCTTGAGTTTCTCGGCTGGCGCCCAGGGTTCGACCTGCGGAATCCGGAAGGCTTCCTGGACCACCCCGCCGCCCAGGAGATCGAACTGGCCGGCAGCCGCCTCGTCACGAATGCGGTTCGAAAGCGCCAGCATGCCGTCGATCGCCGCCATGGCGCGGGCGCGATCCTCTTCGAGCTCGTCGAGCGCGCCGGCCGCGATCAGCGCTTCGAGCGTACGGCGGTTGACAAGCTTCGTGTCGATGCGGCGCGCGAGATCGGCGAGATCGCGGAAGGGACCACCTGCTGCCCGCGCCGTCACCACCGATTCCACCGCCGACCGTCCGACGCCTTTGATGGCGCCGAGCGCGTAGAAGATCTTGCCCTCGGCCACGTCGAACTCGACGCCTGAGTGGTTGATCGCGGGACGCTCGACCTTGATTCCCAGACGCTCCGCATCGCGCCGGAATTCCGAGAGCTTGTCGGTGTTGCCCATGTCGAGCGTCATCGACGCGGCGAGGAATTCGACCGGGTAATTCGCCTTGAGAAAAGCGGTCTGGAAGGCGACCACCGCATAGGCCGCCGCGTGGCTCTTGTTGAAGCCATAGTCGGCGAATTTGGCGAGCAGATCGAAGATCTCGGAAGCGGTATCCTTCTTGATGCCGCCCTCGATGGCGCCCTTCACGAAACGGTCGCGCTGGGCGTCCATCTCGGCCTTGATCTTCTTGCCCATGGCGCGGCGCAGCAGGTCGGCTTCGCCGAGCGAATAGCCCGAGAGCGCCTGCGCGACCTGCATCACCTGTTCCTGGTAGACGATGATGCCGTGGGTCTCGCGCAGATACGGCTCCATGCCGGGATGGAGATAGGTCGGATCCTCCAGCCCGAGCTTGCGGCGGCAATAGGTCGGGATGTTGTCCATCGGGCCCGGCCGGTAGAGCGCCACCAGCGCGATCAGGTCCTCGATGCGGTCGGCCTTCATTTCGACCAGCGCCTTGCGCATGCCGACCGATTCCACCTGGAACACGCCGACCGTCTCGCCGCGGGCGAGCATGGCGTAGGTCGTCGGATCGTCGAAGGGCAACTGCGCCAGATCGATATGGATATCGCGCTGGGCGATGAGCTTCACCGCCGTGGTCAGTGTCGTCAGCGTCTTCAGGCCGAGGAAGTCGAACTTCACCAGCCCGGCCTGCTCGACCCATTTCATGTTGAACTGGGTGACGCGCATGCCAGTGCGCGGATCGACGGAGAGCGCGACGAGCTGCTCCAGCGGCCGGTCGCCGATCACCACGCCTGCGGCGTGGGTCGAAGCATGGCGGTGAAGGCCTTCCAGCTTCTGGCCAATTTCGAGCAGCCGCGCGACGATCGGCTCCTCCTCTGCCGCCTGCTGCAGCTTCGGCTCGCCCTCGATCGCATCCTTCAGCGAGATCGGCTTGGCCGGATTCTGCGGCACCAGCTTGGTCAGCTTGTCGACCTGGCCGTAGGGCATCTCCAGCACGCGGCCGACATCGCGCAGCACGCCGCGCGCCAGCAGCGTGCCGAAGGTGATGATCTGCGCGACGCGCTCCTGCCCGTAATGGTGCTTGACGTATTCGATCACCTCTTCACGCCGGTTCTGGCAGAAGTCGATGTCGAAGTCCGGCATCGAGACGCGATCCGGGTTGAGGAAGCGCTCGAACAGCAGGCCGAAGCGCAGCGGATCGACGTCGGTGATGGTCAGCGCATAGGCGACGAGCGAGCCCGCGCCCGAACCGCGGCCGGGCCCGACCGGGATGTCCTGGTTCTTGGCCCATTTGATGAAGTCCGAGACGATCAGGAAGTAGCCCGGGAACTTCATCCGGGTGATGATCGAGAGCTCGAAATCGAGCCGCTTATCGTAATCCTCGACGCTGAAGCCCTCGGCCGGGCCGTGCTTGGCCAGCCGCGCGGCAAGGCCGGCACGGGCCTGTTCCTGCAGCTCCTCCGCCTCGTCCCGCCCTTCCTCGCCGAAGCGCGGCAGAATCGGCTTGCGGGTCGTGACACGCCAGTGGCAGCGCATCGCGATCTCGACTGTGCTCGCCAGCGCCTCCGGCAGATCGGCGAAACGCTTCTGCATCTCGGCGCGCGAAGCGAAATAATGCTCGGGCGAGACGCGCCGGCGCGTGCCGTCCGAAACGAGCCGCCCTTCCGCCACCGCCAGCAGCGCATCATGCGCGTCGAAATCGGCAGGCTTGGCGAAGAAGGGCTCGTTGGTCGCGACGATCGGCAGATCGGCGTCATAGGCAAGGCGCAGGAGATGAGCCTCCAGCCCCGCCTCCGCGTCGCCGCCATGGCGCTGGATCTCGACATAGAGCCGGTCGCCATAGATCTCGGCGAGCGTGGCGAGACGGGCCGTCGCCTGCGGGAGCTGGCCGCTGCGCAGCGCCGTATCGATCGGCCCGCCATGGCCGCCGGTGAGGGCGATGAGTCCGGTATTGAAGGCGGAGAGCCGTGCGACCGTCGTGACCGGCTGACCTGCCCCGCCGGTTGCCAGAGCGGCCTCGCTGACGAGCTTCATCAGGTTGCCATAGCCGGCCTCGTTCATGGCAAGCAGAACGATATGCGGCAGGCGCTGCGGCTGAACCGGCTTGCGGCTCCCGTCGCCGTCATCGGCAAAATCGACCGAAAGCTGCACGCCGACGATAGGCTGCAAGCCGGCGCCCGCCAGCTTCTCCGAGAATTCGAGCGCGCCGAAGAGATTGTCGCTGTCGGTGAGAGCCAGCGCCGGCTGTCCATCGGCGGCCGCGAGCTTCGAGAGCGTCGTGACGGTCATCGCGCCTTCGAGCAGCGAATAGCTCGAATGGACATGAAGATGGACGAAGCCGATGTCCGAGAGGATGCGCGCCTCGCCAGCTTCCCGACCCATGTCCTTCTCCCATCGTCGCCGCCGCGCGACTCGTCTTGTCCGTTCCCCTTATGAAACCTCGGCGCAGCCGGCGTCGAGGATTCCTTCGCGGTGCTGTGGATGGCTCCTGCCGCGATCAGACATGCGGGCCGGAGAAGATCGCGGCCCAGAGCCAGATCATGCCGAGGAAGACGCCGAGCGAGGCGATCTCGGCAAGGCCGGCGGCGAATTTACGCGCTGCAGTCATGAGAACCTCCGTTGTTCTTGATAAGTTCATTTTAGTTCATGTTTTGTTCTCGTCAATCGAAGCTGCCGGCGTGGGACACGCTCGCCGCCGGGGCGGTTAACGGCTGCCTAACGGCAATGTGGGCCCGTTAAGATCTGGGTGGGCGCGTTAAGATCGGGAGAGCGCGGCAACCGCGCCGTCATTCCGGACAAGCCACCTCCGGCAGCGCCGATCCGACATCCATCGTAAGGTTCCGCGCTCAGCGATGGATTTCGGGCCAAGCCGGGGAACGACGATGCGCTTCCGCATCGTCTCCTTCGTTGGACGCGCGAGCCTGCCATCTCCCAGGAAGACGGCAGCGCCTTCAATCCAGCGGTACGACGAGCCCGTCGCGGATCGTGACCTGCCGGTCCATCTGGCTCGCCAGCTGCAGATTATGCGTCGCGATCAGCGCCGCGAGCCCCGAAGCCCGGGCCAGCGCCATCAGCGTGCCGAACACATGCTGCGAGGTATGCGGATCGAGATTGCCGGTCGGCTCGTCAGCCAGCAGCAGACGCGGCCCGTTGGCGACGGCGCGGCCGATGGCGACGCGCTGCTGCTCGCCTCCCGAGAGCTCACCCGGCAGATGATCCAGCCGCTCGCCCAGACCCAGGAAGGTCAGAAGCTCCGATGCCCGCTCCTCCGCCTCATCGCGCGGCAGGCCGCGGATGCGCTGCGGCAGAACGACGTTCTCCAGCGCGGTAAACTCCGGCAGGAGATGGTGGAACTGATAGACGAAGCCGATCTCGGTGCGGCGCAGGCGCGTGCGCCCGGCATCGTCGAGCTTGGTCGTGGCGAGCCCGCCGACGAAGACCTCGCCGGCATCGGGCTTCTCCAGCAGGCCGGCGACATGCAGCAGCGTCGACTTTCCGGTGCCGCTCGGCGCGACCAGCGCGACGACCTCGCCCGGCCAGAGCGCGAAATCGGCCCGGCGCAGCACTTCGAGCGGCGCGTCGCTCTGCGGATAGAAGCGTTCGACCTGCGAGAGGAAGAGCGCGGGCATCTCCTGCGCCATCAGCCCATCCTCAGCGCTTCGACCGGATCGAGGCGCGCCGCCTTCCAGGCCGGATAGAGCGTCGCCAGCAGCGACAGCGTCAGCGCCATCAGCACGACGCTCACCACCTCCCGCCAGTCGATGACCGAGGGGATGTCGCTGAGGAAGCGCACCGTCGGGTCCCAGAGATTGGCGCCGGTGATCCAGTTCAGCGCCGCCATGATCGACTTGATGTTGTTGGCGAAGAGCACGCCGAGGATGAGGCCGGCGACCGTGCCGATGACGCCGATCGCCGCGCCGGTGATCAGGAAGACGCGCAGCACCGTACCGCGCGTCGCCCCCATCGTCCGCATGATCGCGATGTCGGCGGTCTTGTCCTTCACCAGCATGATCAGGCCGGAGACGATGTTCAGCGCCGCCACCAGCACGATCAGCGTCAGGATGATGAACATCACGTTCCGCTCGACTTCGAGCGCGTTGAAGAAGCTGCGATTCCTCTGACGCCAGTCCGAAAGCACGAGCGGGCGCGGCGCATCGGCCTCGATCGCATCGCGGACGGACTGGGTCCGGTCGGGATTGTCGACGAATATCTCGATGACGTTCACGTCGCCGTCGCGGTTGAAATAGGCTTGGCTCTCGACCAGCGGCATGTAGACGAAGGTGCTGTCGAACTCGGTCATGCCGATCTCGAAGATCGCCTTGACCGGATAAGCCTTGATGCGCGGCGCCGTGCCGAAAGGCGTCGAGGCCCCCTGCGGCGAGACCAGCGTCATCGTATCGCCGACCTGGATGCCCAGCGCATTGGCGAGGCGCCGGCCGATCGCGACGCCCGGCGTCCCGCTGTCGAAGCCGTCGAGCGTGCCCGACTTGATATTGCCGCCGATGAAGGGGATCGCCTTGATGTCGACCTCGCGTACGCCGCGGACCAGTACGCCGTTATTGCCGGTCTGCGAGGAGGCCAGTGCCTGGCCTTCGACCAGCGGGATCGCAAGCTTGACGCCGGGGATCTTGGAGAGCTTCAGCGCGACGCTGTCGTAATCGTCGAGCGGCCGGTCGATCGGCGTGGCGAAGATATGCCCGTTCACGCCGACGATCTTCTCCAGCAGTTCCTTGCGGAAGCCGTTCATCACCGACATCACGATGATCAGCGTGGCGACGCCGAGCAGGATGCCGAGGAACGAGAATCCGGCGATGACCGAGACGAAGCCCTCGCGCCGGCGCGTGCGCAGATAGCGCCCGGCCAGCAGCCATTCGAAGCCGGCGAAGGGCTTCGTTCCAGTCGGAATGGCGGCATTCTCGGCGACAGCGCTCATGAAGCGGCTCTGACCATGCGAGGACCTTTGGCGCGGCGCTCCGTCACGCCGTCCGGCCCTTGAAGCGGTCGAGCGCGGCTTCGAGCGAGACGAGCTCGCGCTCGCCGCCCGCACGGCGCTTCAGCTCGACCTTGCCCTCGGCCAGGCCCTTCGGCCCGACGATGATCTGCCAGGGCACACCGATAAGGTCGGCAGTGGCGAATTTGGCGCCCGGCCGGTCGTCAGTATCGTCCAGCGCAGCATCGTAGCCCTTGGCGAGCAGGTGCTTGTAGATCTGCTCGGCCGCGCCGTCGGTCGCCGCGTCGCCGACCTTGAGGTTGATGACGGAAACATCGAAGGGCGCGATCTCGTCGGGCCAGACGATGCCGCCATCGTCATGGCCGGCTTCGATCAGCGCCGCGACGAGGCGGCTCGGGCCGATGCCGTAGGAGCCCATATGGACCGGCACCGGCTGGCCGTCCGGACCGGTCACGGTCGCGCCCATCGGATCGGAATATTTGGTGCCGAAATAGAAGATGTGGCCGACCTCGATGCCGCGCGCCGAAAGGCGCTTGCCCTCGGGGATCGCCTCGAAGGCCGGCTTGTCGTGCATCTCCTCGGTGGCGGCATAGAGGCTCGTCCACTTGTCGACGACGCCCTGCAGTCCGGAAACGCTGTCGAAATCGGTGTCGGCCGCCGGCGTATCGAATGTCAGGTAGTCGCTATGGCAGAAGACCTCGCTCTCGCCGGTCGAGGCGAGCACGATGAACTCGTGCGAGAGATCGCCACCGATCGGGCCGGTATCGGCGCGCATCGGGATCGCCTTGAGGCCGAGCCGCGCGAAGGTGCGCAGATAGGCCGTGAACATGCGGTTATAGGCGTGGCGGGCAGCGTCCTTGTCGATGTCGAAGGAATAAGCGTCCTTCATCAGGAATTCGCGGCCGCGCATCACGCCGAAGCGCGGGCGCACCTCATCGCGGAACTTCCACTGGATGTGATAGAGATTGAGCGGCAAGTCCTTGTAGGACTTGACGTAACTCCGGAAGATGTCGGTGACCATTTCCTCATTGGTCGGGCCGTAGAGCATCTCGCGGTCATGGCGGTCCTTGATGCGCAGCATCTCCTTGCCATAGGCGTCGTAGCGCCCGCTCTCGCGCCAGAGATCGGCCGATTGGATGGTCGGCATCAGGATCTCGATGGCGCCCGAGCGATTCTGCTCCTCGCGGATCACCGCATTGATCTTGTTGAGCACCCGCAGGCCCAGCGGCAACCAGGAGTAGATGCCGGCCGACTGTTGGCGGATCATGCCGGCACGCAGCATCAGCCGGTGCGAGACGATCTCCGCCTCCTTGGGCGTATCGCGCAGGAGGGGCAGGAAATAGCGGGAGAGACGCATCGGAAAACCTGTCGGAGGGCGTCGCGCAAGAACTTGCACGACGAGTCGCTTCATCTGAGAGACACCATCGCTCTCGGCAAAATGCAAACCAAAATCAGCAGAAAGCCACGGAACGTGGCGAAGTTGTGTGCCCTTCGCCTCGATCTATTTGGCCGCCGGCCAAGAGTGCTGCTTCAGTTTTTGGCGAAGCGCGCCTTCAACGCGGAAAGTACCGGCGCGGGCACGAAGGGCGAGACATCCCCGCCCATCGCCGCGATCTGGCGCACCAGTGTCGCAGTGATGTAGCGCACACCGGGCGAGGCCGGCAGGAACACCGTCTGCACTTCGGGCGCCATCGTCCCGTTCATGCCCGCCATCTGCATCTCGTAGTCG
Organism: Allobosea sp. TAF32; assembly: GCF_052113585.1. NCBI lineage: Bacteria > Pseudomonadati > Pseudomonadota > Alphaproteobacteria > Hyphomicrobiales > Alloboseaceae > Allobosea > Allobosea sp. TAF32. The sequence continues at coordinate 82,522 of NZ_JBFRDM010000008.1, forward strand.
AGATCGCTGCCGTCGCGCAGCCCGCGGATGATGAGCGAGGCCCCCGCGCGGCGTGCCGCATCGACGGCGAGATCGTCGAAGGTCACGACATCGAGCACAGCCCCCTTCGCCGCCAGCAGCGGCGTCGCGACAATACGCACCAGTTCGGCGCGCTGCTCGACGGAGAGAAGCGGCGTCTTGCCGGGATGGACGCCGATGGCGACGACCAGCTTGTCGCAGAGCCCGGCCGCCGCGGCGATCACGTCGGCATGGCCGTTGGTCACGGGGTCGAAGGAGCCGGTGTAGAAAGCGATGCGTGCCATGATGCCAGCGTTAGCGGCTCACCCGCGGCGCGACAAGCCGCATCCCCGACCCCCGGCCAGGCTCGCCCTGCCCCAAGGCAAGCCGACGCAACGTCAGGAAAACGGGACGATCGCTGTGAGCGCGGCGGCGCTGCAGAGGATGATGGACAGGCAGATCATCAGGGACGCCAGTGAGGAAACGTGGCGGGACGCGACATCGAACGGGTAGGCATGCATCGAAGACAGCCTCGCGAATCGGAAACGACTTCCGGTTCCGTTGGGTGAAGGCGAGTGCGGGCCGTCCCGTGGCAAGATTGTGACGAAACAGTGACGTCAGGCCTGATATTCCGGCCGTGCATTGCGTTTTCATGCGCAAACCGCCTAAACCGGCGGCCATGCTGACGATCAACGACATTACCTATCGCCTCGGCGAGCGCCTGCTGCTCGACCATACCGGCGCCGCGATCCCGGACGGCGCACGTGTCGGCTTCGTCGGCCGCAACGGCACCGGCAAGACCACCCTGTTCAAGATCATCACCGGCGATCTCGGCACCGAGAGCGGCAATATCAGCCTGCCGAAGGGCCGGCGCATCGGCGGCGTGGCGCAAGAAGCGCCCGGCGGCCCGGAATCACTGATCGAGGTCGTGCTCGCCGCCGACACCGAACGCACTGCGTTGATGCAGGAAGCCGAGACCGCGACCGACCCGCACCGCATCGCCGAGATCGGAACACGGCTCGCCGATATCGGCGCCCATTCCGCGCCGGCGCGCGCCGCGATGGTGCTGCACGGCCTCGGCTTCAACGAGGAGGCGCAGCAGCGCCCCTGCTCCGATTTCTCGGGCGGCTGGCGCATGCGCGTCGCGCTCGCGGCCGTGCTGTTCTCGGAACCCGACCTGCTGCTGCTCGACGAGCCGACCAACTATCTCGATCTTGAAGGCACGCTCTGGCTCTACGATTATCTGGAGCGCTATCCGCACACCGTTCTGGTCATCAGCCACGATCGCGAATTGCTCGATACCAGCGTCGACCACATCCTGCATCTCGACCAGGGCAAGCTCTCGCTCTATCGCGGCGGCTATTCCTCCTTCGAGAAGCAGCGCGCCGAGAAGCAGATGCAGCTCGCCCGCGCGAAGGAGAAGCAGGACGCCGAGCGCAAGCATCTCCAGGCCTTCGTGGATCGCTTCAAGGCCAAGGCCACGAAGGCGCGCCAGGCGCAGTCGCGCGTGAAGCGGCTGGAGAAGATGGAGACCATCGCCGCGATCGTCGACCGCGACGTCCAGCCTTTCGTTTTCCCCGGGCCGGAGAAACCGCTCTCGCCGCCGATGATCGTTCTGGACGACGCCAGCGCCGGCTATGGCGAGCGCAAGGTTCTGTCGCGGCTCAAGCTCAACCTCGCCCCGGACGACCGGATCGCCCTGCTCGGCTCCAACGGCAACGGCAAATCGACCTTCTGCAAGCTGATCGGCGGAAGGCTCGCCCCGCTCTCAGGCGAGATGAAGAAGTCGAGCAAGCTCGAAACCGCTTATTTCGCCCAGCACCAGCTTGACGAGCTGCGGCTGGAGGATACGCCGGTCGGCCATCTGCGCGACCTGATGCCGGATGCACCGGAGGCCAAGGTCCGCTCCAAGGCGGCGCAGATCGGCTTTCCCGCCAGCAAGGCGGATACGCCGGTCAAGCTGCTCTCGGGTGGCGAGAAGGCCCGATTGATGCTGGGTCTCGCCACCTTCCACGGCCCGCATCTGCTGATCCTCGACGAGCCGACGAACCATCTCGACATCGACAGCCGCACCGCGCTGATGACGGCAATCAACGACTATCCCGGCGCCGTCATTCTCGTCAGCCACGACCGCTTCCTGATCGAGGCCTGCGCCGACCGGCTCTGGCTGGTGGCGAACGGCACGGTGAAGAACTTCGACGGCGACATGGAGGACTACCGTGCCTTCGTGCTCGACAGCGCCAAGGCCGAACGGCGCGGCAAGCCCGCCGCTGAAGCGGGAGCCGCCAAGCCGAAGACGGACGAGCGCAAGGAGGCCGCCACGAAGCGGGCGGCGCAGGGGCCGCTCAGGCAAAAGCTCAACCTTGCGGAAGCGCGCATCGCCAAGCTGACCGGGCTGATCGAGAAGGTCGACGCGGCTCTCGCCAACGGCGCCTTCTCCCGCGAGCCCGAGAAGGCGCTGCAGATCTCGCGCCAGCGCGCCGAGCTGGCGGAGGCGCTGACCGCCGCCGAGGAGGAATGGCTGCTGCTCGGCGAGGAGTTGGAGAGCGCGTAGGGCACGGCCCAAGCGCTATCCGGATCAGGGATCGAGCCCGTCTGCCGGCGCGCCCGCGGGCTCTGCCGGTGGAGGCGCCGCGCCCTGCTCAGGACGGCGTTTGCCTCTCTGAAACGACTGTGAGGGCATGCTCGACGCGTTGTCCGGAGATGCGGTGTGGAAACCTCTCTTTATCTGCCCGTCAAGCGCTTCCTCGAGGGCTTGGGCTATTCCGTCAAAGGGGAGATCGGACATTGCGATCTCGTCGGGCTTCGGGATGATGATCCGGCTGTCGTGGTGATCGGCGAGCTGAAGCTGACGTTCAATCTGGAGCTCATTCTGCAGGGCGTGGAGCGAATGAGCCTCGGCGATGAAATCTGGCTGGCGGCCCAGCTCTCAGCCAAGGGCAAGGGCCGCGAAAGCGATCCGAGATATCGCAATCTCTGCCGGCGCCTCGGATTCGGTCTGCTCGGCGTCTCCAAATCCGGCCATGTCGATATCCTGGTCTCTCCGACCGCGCCTACGCCGCGGAGGGATCCCCGCCGGCGCTCGAGATTGGTGGAGGAGCACAAGCGGCGCCGGGGTGACCCCGTCGCCGGCGGAGGCACGCGCAAGCCCATCATGACAGCCTATCGCCAGCAGGCGCTCGCCTGTGCCGCAGCGATGGCATCGGCACCGCAACGCCCGCGCGATCTCAAGCCATCGCTCCCCGATGCCCAGAAGATCCTGCGCCGGAACGTCTATGGCTGGTTCGAACGCTCCGCCCGCGGCGTCTACGCGCTGACCGAGACAGGTCGCAGCGCATTGGCGACCTGGCTACCTGAGCACGCCGCACATCGAGAGAGCAGCCAGACATCGGCCTGAACCTCGAATCGGCCTTCTGATTCCGCCACGCGACATCAGCTTTGGACGTCCGAGAAAATCTTAGTCCAACGCAACGGCGGGGCCACTGGATGTTCTTTGCGGCTCGCGGCGCGACAGCATGCGTCAAAAAGACGGCGAAGCCCGAAGCTCCGGCCGAACATGCGGATATGTGCCGTTCACCCCTGCCCCGGCTTGATGATCCGGCTCAGGCGGTTGTCGGTGAACATGTAGATCTCGCGCCCGCCGGGCTCTGCGTAGAGCACCTGCACCTCGCGTTGGCCCTTGCCGCTCTCGCCGATCAGCACATCGGTCGGCCGCGCGCCCTTGAGCTTGACCAGCTCGCACTCGGTGATGCCGGGAGCGATCTCGCTCGGCAGCGGGCGCGTCGAGGGATCGAGCGACGCGCCAACGCTGCAATCGCCCTCAGGCGTGAGCACTGGCTCCTGCGTCGAGACTCCGGCGCTGGCACTGCTCGTCCGCGTCGTGGTGACGCCGCCCTTGGTTTCGGACTGGAAGGCGAAGCCGCCCATATCGACCGAACAGCCGGCAAGGGCCGCGGTGCAGAGCAACAGAACAGGCAGTCTCACGCTTTCTTCTCCCAACGGCCGGCATCGTCCTGCTGCCAGTAGCTGGCGGCATGGCCCGAGGCCCTGGCCTTCTTCCAATCCTCGCGGGCGGCGGCAAGTGCCTCGGGATCGTCTCCATCGAATATCAGGACGACGCGCTCGTAGTCCTGCATTGCGTCGGGAATGCGAACCCCGTCGGCGCAGATCCGGACCTGAGCGGCGTTCGGATTGTGGCCCTCGGTCGTGATGACCACCGGGTTCTGCGCGGCGTCCGCCTCCATCGCCGTGACATGCGGCAGGAAGCTCTCATCCGCATAGGCCCACAGGTGATCGTCGATCACGCTCAGGCGCTCCTGGCTCGAGACCTCGACGACGACCTTCTGGCCGCGCGACAGCGCCCGGTCGAGAATCGTCGGCAGGACCTGCTCCAGCGGGCGGGACTGCAGATGGAAGAACAGGATCTCGGCCATCGAAACCCTTTTCTCCTAAACCATTGCCGTTCGTTCTGCAGAGATCGCTTTAGCTCTCGTAATGATCGGCCACCAGCCGGTCGAGCAGGCGCACGCCCCAGCCGGGGCCCCAGGAGCGGTTGATCTCGCTGTCCTTGGCGCCCATGCCGGTGCCGGCAATGTCGAGATGCGCCCAGGGCGTGTCGTTGACATGACGCTGCAGGAACTGCGCGGCGGTGATCGAGCCGGCATAGCGCCCGGCCGAGTTCTTCATGTCGGCGAACTTCGAATCGATCATCTTGTCATAGGCCTTGCCGAGCGGCATGCGCCAGACCGTCTCGCCGGTCGCGAGGCCGGCAGCCGTCAGTCGATGCGCCAGCTCGTCGCTGTTGGTGAAGAGGCCGGCATTCTCCTGAGCCAGTGCCACCAGGATCGCGCCGGTCAAGGTCGCAAGATTGATCATGAAGCGCGGCTTGAAGCGCTCCTGCGTGTACCAGAGCACATCGGCGAGAACGAGCCGCCCTTCGGCGTCCGTGTTGATGATCTCGATGGTCTGGCCCGACAGCGAGGTGACGATGTCGCCGGGGCGCTGGGCGTTCCCATCCGGCATGTTCTCGACCAGCCCGATGACGCCGATCGCATTGACCTTGGCCTTGCGGGCGGCAAGCGCATGCATCAGGCCGACGACGCAGGCGGCGCCGGCCATGTCGCCCTTCATATCCTCCATGCCGGCGCCCGGCTTCAGCGAGATGCCGCCGGTATCGAAGGTCACGCCCTTGCCGACGAAGGCGACGGGCTGCTCGTCCTTGCCGGCGCCGTTCCAGCGCATGATGGCGACGCGGCTCTCGCGCCGCGAGCCCTGGCCCACGCCGAGCAACGCGCGCATGCCGATCTTCTTCAGATCCTTCTCGTCGAGGATCTCGATCTCGACGTCGAGCTTCTTCAGCTTGGCGGCCCGATCGGCGAATTCCTCCGGATAAAGAACGTTCGGCGGCTCGTTGACGAGGTCGCGCGCCAGCACGACGCCGGCGGCGACGGCATCGGCCGCTTTCAGTGCCTTCTTCAGGCCGGCAGGATCGTCCGAGCGCAACGTCACCGCGATCGGTCCGGCCTCATCCTTGTCCTTGCTCTTCGTCTTGTAGCGATCGAAGGCATAGCTGCGCAGCTTCAGGCCCAGCGCCAGTTCGGCGCCATGCTCGGCCGCGATCGGTCCCGTCGGCAGCGCCAGGATGATGTCCGCAGTGCGCCCCGCACCGAGCCGGCCGGCGATGGCGCCACCGAGCTTGACGAAATCAAGCTCGTCAATCTTGTCCGCATCCCCGATCCCGACGACGATCAGACGCTCGTACGAGGCCGCCTCGGGAGCGGGCAAGGTCAGCCCGGCATAGGCCTTGCCCTTGTAGCGCTCGGCAGCGGCGGCTCGCGCCAGCAGCGCCTGCGCAGAGCGCCCCGCCGCATTCTCGGCTGCAGACGGCAATGCGAGCCGGTCCGAAACCAGGATCACGAGATCCTGCCCTTCCGCGGCATTCAGGGCTTTGACCTCGAGCTTCAGGCGCTGGGACATGATCCGCTCACAATCTTGCGACAAGTGCCGGGGAAGGACACAGGGTTGGCCGGCGAAAAACGATTCCCGTTTGCGCCGCGAACGCGCCTATACCATATGGGGTGTCCGACGAACCACCTCGGGAATCTTCGGTTCTCGACTGCCGGAAGCGCTGCGTGCTGTTCAACCGCCTCGACCGATACATCCTGAAGATCGCGGCGGGTGCGGCGATCGTGCTGCTGTTGGGGCTTACGGGGGTCATCTGGGTCACGCAGGCCCTGCGCGAGGTCGATCTCATCACCGGCAAGGGCCAGACGGTCCTGATCTTCCTGACCGTCACGTTGCTGTCGCTGCCGGCGCTGATCGCGGGCATCGCGCCGGTCGCGCTGTTCATGTCGACACTCTACACCCTCAACAAGCTCAACGGCGATTCCGAGCTGATCGTGATGAACGCGGCCGGCGTGGCGCCGCACCGGATCGTCCGGCCCTTCTTCGCCCTGACCGCCATCACCGCGGTCGTTGTGGCGTGGATGACGATCTCGGTGATGCCCGCGAGCTTCCGCATGCTGCGCGATCTCATCACGCTGATCCGCGCCGATTTCGTTGCCAACGTCGTGAAGGAGGGGCAGTTCGTCTCGCTAGATTCCGGCGTGACCTTCCACTACCGCGAGAAGGCCGGCGATTCGCTGGTCGGCATCTTCATGCAGGATCGCCGCGACCCGGCGCAGCCATCGATCTATCTTGCCGAGCGCGGGCGAACGGTAGAAGCGGAAGGCCAGAGCTTCCTGATGCTCGAGAAGGGCACCATCCAGCGCGAGGCCAAAAACACCACCACGACCTCGATCATCTCGTTCGAGCGGTACGCGCTCAATCTCTCCGCACTGACCGGCGATTCGAGCGGCGGCCCCGGCGAAGGCGACGGCGACAAGGTGGTCTACAAGCCGCGCGAACGTTCGACCTGGCAGCTCATCAACCAGGACCCGAACGAGAGCTACTACAAGATTCAGGAAGGCCGCTTCCGCGCCGAGCTGCACAACCGGCTGTCGGCGCCGCTCTACCCCTTCGCCTTCATGCTGATCGCCTTCGCGGCGATCGGCGAAGCCCGAACCACCCGCCAGGGCCGGGCTCTGGCAATTCAGGCCGCAATCATGATCGTCGGCGCAACCCGCATCGCCGCCTATGCGGCCTGGACGGCGAGCGTCCGCTCGCCCTTCGCCGCCGCCCTGCTCTATATCCTGCCGATCACGGCCATAACGCTGGCGCTCGCCCTCATCTTCTACGGTGAGCGCCTGCGCCCCGTCGTGGCGCGGTTCACTGCCCCTCTGACCATGCCGCTCGCCAATCTTGCGGCCCGTTTCCGGCGCGCCTGATGCTCCTGTTCTCGACCTTCGGGCGCTATCTGACCAAGCGCTTCGCCCGCGCGATCCTCAGCGTCTTCAGCACCTTCTTCTTCCTCATCGGCACGCTCGATTTCGTCGAGCTGATGCGCCGGGCCGGCGATTCCCCGATCGCGACGACCCCGCGGATCGTGCAGCTCGCGCTCTTCCGGGCACCGGCCGTGGCCGAACAGATCTTCCCCTTCGCCGCACTCTTCGGCGGCATGTTCGCGCTGCTGACGCTAAGTCGAAAGCTGGAGCTGGTGGTCGCGCGCTCGGTCGGCGTTTCCGCCTGGCAGTTCCTTCAGCCCGCAGCAGCCGTCGCAGGCGTCATCGGCCTGATCTCGATCATGGTCTACAACCCGCTCGCGGCTGATCTGAAACGCAAGGCCACCGCGCTCGAAACCCGGCTGTTCGTCCGCGCGAGCGGCAAGACGGGAGCCGCGCAAGATATCTGGTTGAGGCAGCGCAGCGTCGATGGTCAGGCGATCATCCGCGCCGCCGGCGCCCTGCCGGACGAGGATGGCCTGTCTCAGGTGACGTTCTTCATGTTCAACCACGACGGATCCTTCAAGGAACGCGTCGATGCGAAGCAGGCTGTGCTGCTCCCGGGAAACTGGGAGCTCGCCGAGGCGCGCATCACCTCCGCCACGCAAGAGCCACAGAGTTTCGCAAGCTACATGGTCGCGACGACCCTGGAGCCGGAACAGATGCGACAGAGCTTCACCCCGCCTGATGCGGTGGGGTTCTGGTCCATGCCCACAGTCATCGATCGGACGCAGCGTGCCGGCCTCGATACGACACCTTATGAGCTGCGATATCAAGCACTTATGGCGCGGCCGCTGCTGCTCATCGCCATGGTGCTGGTAGCAGCATCGGTTTCCTTAAGATTTTTCCGCTTTGGTGGTGTGACTAAGTTGGTGATAGGTGGCGTCGCGGCCGGGTTCGTGCTCTATGTTGCGACGCAGCTGTCGGAGGAACTCGGATCGTCGGGAATCGTCAATCCGATCGTCGCGGCGTGGTTGCCCGCAGCATTGGGGACGATGCTGGGCACCCTTGCCCTTCTCCATCAGGAAGACGGGTGAATCGTACTGTGCCTATGGTTAATTTTGGGTTTAACGGATGGTTTCGGGCGTGACTCGCGCGGCTCGCTTTGCTGCGGCGACCGCTCTCGCCTCCAGCTTGGCCTACCTGCTGGCCGGGCCGGCCTATGCCCAGAATCGGGCGGCCGGCTCTAAGCCTGCGCCCGCCGCTGCCGCCGCCAAGCCGCAGGAGCGGATGGTCGTCGATGCGCGCGAACTCGTTTACGACAACGACAAGAAGACGGTCGCGGCCGTCGGTGACGTCCAGATTCTCTATCAGGGTCGGACGATCGAGGCCGATCGCGTCATCTACGACCAGGCCAACAAGCGGGTCACCGCCATCGGCAACGCCCGCATCACAGAAACCAACGGCACGGTCATCACCGGCGACAGGTTCAACCTTACCGATGATTTCCGCGACGGCTTCATCGATTCCCTGCGCGTCGTGAACCCGGACCGCACGCGTTTCTCCGCCCCGCGCGCAGAGCGGACCGACGGCGAAACGTTCATTTTCGACAAGGGCATCTACACCGCCTGCGAGCCCTGCAAGGACAACCCCGAGAAGCCGCCGCTCTGGCAGGTTCGCGCGGCCCGGATCATCCACAAGAAATCCGAGCAAACGATCTACTACGAGGACGCCCGGCTGGAATTCGCCGGCATCCCGATGGCCTACCTGCCGTACATGTCGGGCCCGGATTCGACGGTGAAGCGGAAATCCGGTTTCCTCTCGCCGCGATTCATCAACACCTCGGCGCTGGGTTTCGGTGTCGGCCTGCCGTATTTCCTCAATCTGGCGCCGAATTACGACCTGACGCTAACCCCGACCTTCCTCACCCGTCAGGGCGTGCTCGGGCAGGCCGAGTGGCGTCATCGACTGGTCAACGGCTCCTACACCATCCGCGCGTCGGGCATCTTTCAGCAAGACCAGGAGGCCTTCCTCGCGAGCCCGCTCGGCCCGCGTGACAAGGAGTTCCGCGGCTCGGTCGAGACAAACGGCAAGTTCTACATCAATCAGAACTGGTCGTTCGGCTGGAACGCCTCGATGTCGACGGACCGCTGGTTCTACAAGAACTACCGCATCAAGAACGAGGCCTTCAGCACCACGACCTATCTGCAGGAATCGATCTCGACAGCCTATCTGAACGGCCAGAGCGCGACCGCCTGGTTCGATCTGCGCGGCTATTATTTCCAGCCGCTGAACTACCAGGACTGGCAGAAGCAGCAGCCGATGGTGCTGCCTGTGCTGGATTACGACAAGCGCGTCCACAAGCCGTCCTTCCTCGGTGGTGAGCTAGAATTCACCGTCAACGTCACCAGCCTGCATCGCGACACCGCCGCATTCACGGAATTGCCGCAGCAGAAGACCTTCCTGATCACGAGCCCGACCTACTCCCTCTATGATGGCTGCGCGGTCTACCAGAAGAGCACCTGCCTGGTGCGCGGCCTCGCCGGCAATGTCTCGCGCGCGACGGCCGAGGTTTCCTGGCGGCGCAACTTCATCGATCCGCTCGGACAGATGTGGACGCCCTACGCTTCGGTTCGCGCGGACGTCTTCTCGGTCAACCCCGACACTAGCAGCGTCATCAACTCGCGCGTCTCGACGATCGCGGACACCTCCGACGAGGTCTTCGGCCGGGTGATGCCGGCCATCGGCCTCATGTATCGCTACCCCTTCGTCGCGAAGACCGACTGGGGCACCCATATCATCGAGCCGGTTGCGCAGATCGTGGCGCGGCCGAACGAGACGCACAGCGTGCGTCTCGCCAACGAGGACGCCCAGAGCCTCGTCTTCGACGCCACGAACCTGTTCGAATGGAGCGGCAAGTTCTCAGGCTATGACCGCGTCGAGGGCGGCACCCGCGCCAATGTCGGCGCGCTCTATACCGGCCGGTTCGGCAAGGAGGCTTTCGCCAATCTCCTCGTCGGCCAGTCCTTCCAGCTCGGCGGGCGCAACTCCTTTGCCACCGGCGACCTTGTCAATACCGGCCTCAACTCCGGCCTCGACACGAACAGCTCGGACATCGTCACCCGTGCGCAGCTTTCGCCGTTCAAGGGTTTCTTCCTGACCGGGGCCGCGCGTCTGAACTCGACGACCTTCGAAGCGCAGCGGATCGACGCGGCCGCGACCTATGCGAACAGCGTTATCACGGCCTCGGTCGGCTACGGTCGCTACGAGCCGCAGCCCGAACTCGGCATCTCGCGCCGGCGAGAAGGCCTGTCGCTCAACGGTTCGCTGCGCGTTGCCGACAACTGGCGCCTGCGGGCCGGCGTGCTGTTCGATCTCGACAAATACAAGTACGACCGCGAGCTCTATCGCAACGCTTATGCCGCCTATCTCGCGGCACCTGCGGTCACGGCGGTCCCCGTCTATCCCAACACGGGTCCGTTCCAGACCGCCTCGACCTCGTTCGGCGTCAACTATACCGACGAGTGCACGATTTTCGACATCAGCTATTCGCAAAGCAATGCCGACCGCCAGTCGGGCGCGACCAAGGATACCCGCACGGTCATGTTCCGTCTCGAACTGCGCACGTTGGGCGAACTTGCCTATTCGCAGAATCTTGGCGGCAGCGGCTCATCGGCTGACGGCGTCAGTCAGTGACGATATCCGGGCCGCCGAGGCGGCCCGTTTCCTTTTCGACGCGGAGTTCTGCCTTGCCGCTATTGCCGCTTGCGCTGACACAGGGCGATCCGGCTGGTATCGGCCCCGAGCTCGCTTTGCGCGCTTGGCTCGAGCGCCGGGAGCGCGATCTGCCGGCCTTCGCCTGCATCGCGAGCCCCGGCGATCTTGCCGGGTTGGCGAACCGATTGGGATGGCACGTCCCGCTACGCATCTGCGACTGGGGCGAGGTCGAGAATGCATTTCCGGAAGCCTTGCCCTGCATCGCCCTCGCAGCTGCCGCCAAAGCCGAACCCGGCCGGCCCAACCCGGCCACTGCGCCCTCGACAATCGCTGCGATCGACACGGCGGTGGCCGCCGTCATGGCTGGCAGGGCAGCCGCCGTCGTGACCAACCCGATCGCGAAATCGGTGCTCTACCAGTCCGGCTTCCGGCATCCCGGCCACACCGAGTACCTTGCCCATCTCTCCGCGGCCGGCGGGAACGCGCCGCGACCGGTGATGATGCTATGGTGCGACGAGCTCGCGGTCGTGCCGATCACGATCCATGAGCCGCTGCGCCGGGTGCCGGAGCTGTTGACGACCGATCTCATCGTGGACACCGCGCGCATCGTCGCAGCCGAGCTGAAAGCCCGCTTCGGCATCGCCGCGCCGCGCCTCGCCTTCAGCGGCCTCAATCCCCATGCCGGCGAAAGTGGCGCAATGGGCGGCGAGGAGATGGCGGTCATTGCCCCCGCGATCGCCGCGCTGCAGTCGGAAGGCATCGATGCGCGCGGTCCCTATCCGGCGGACACGATGTTCCACGCCCGGGCGCGGGCTGGATACGACGTGGCGCTGGCGATGTATCATGATCAGGCGCTGATCCCGATCAAAACCATCGCCTTCGACGAAGGCGTCAACGTTACGCTCGGCCTGCCCTTCATTCGGACTTCTCCGGACCATGGCACGGCCTTCGACATCGCCGGCAAGGGCATCGCGCGGCCCGATAGCCTCTGCGCCGCGCTGAAGCTTGCGGCACGCATGGCCGAGGGTCCGATGCAGGTGGCCGCATTATGAGTCAGATCGACGATCTGCCGCCGCTGCGCGAGGTGGTCGAACGCCATGGCCTGATGGCACAGAAAGCGCTCGGCCAGAATTTCCTGTTCGACCTCAACCTGACCAGCCGCATCGCGAGAGCCGCCGGCCCTCTCGAAGGCGAGACAATCGTGGAAATTGGTCCGGGCCCCGGCGGATTGACGCGGGCCCTGCTCGCCAACGGTGCCGGGAGGGTGATTGCGATCGAGCGCGACCGGCGCTGCCTGCCCGCGCTGGCTGAGATCGCGGCACATTATCCCGGGCGATTGGAAATCATCGACGGCGATGCGCTCGCCGTGGATTTGTCCCCCCATCTCAAGGGCGAGCGTGCGAAGATCGTCGCCAACCTGCCGTACAATATCGGCACGCCGCTGCTGGTCGGCTGGCTCAGCCTCGAACCCTGGCCGTCCTGGTGGAGCTCACTAACACTGATGTTCCAGCGCGAGGTGGCCGAGCGGATCGTCGCGACGCCGGAACAACGCGCGGATTACGGCCGGCTCGCCGTGCTGTCGAACTGGCGCTGCGAGACGCGGATCTTGTTCGACGTGCCGCGCAGCGCGTTTGTGCCGCCGCCGAAGATCACCTCCTCGGTCGTCCAGCTCGTCCCGCGCGAGCAGCCGGAACCCTGCGATCGACGCCTGCTCGAACGGGTGACGCTCGCGGCCTTCGGACAGCGGCGCAAGATGCTGCGGCAGAGCCTGAAGGCGGTGCTGTCGGACCCTGCGCCGATCATCGCCGATGCCGGCCTTCTCGAGACGGCACGAGCCGAAGAAATCTCGGTTTCCGGCTTCGTCGCGCTGGCCAACGCGCTCGGCGCCAGGCGGTAGAGCGATCTGGGTCAGCCGGCCGCCAGGCCGACTGCGCCGCGTTCAGGGCGTCGGCTCGTCGAGCAGAGTCTCGACGAAATCGGCGAGGCCGATCGCACGGCTGCGCTTGAGCCGCTCGGCGGTGAGGATGGCCTTGATCGAGTCATAAGCGTCGTTCAGATCGTCATTGACGATGACGTAATCGTATTTTTCCCAGCGTGCGATCTCGGAACGAGCGTTTGCGAGTCGCTTGGCGATGACCTCCTGCGCGTCCTCGGCGCGGCGCACCAGCCGCGAGCGCAGCTCCGCCATCGAGGGCGGCAGGATGAAGATCGTCACGACATCCTCGCGCGCCTTCTCGACGATCTGCATCGTGCCCTGCCAGTCGATGTCGAACAGCACGTCGCGCCCACGCGCCAGCGCCGCCTCGACCGGCTTGCGCGGCGTGCCATAGCAATTGCCATGAACTTCGGCCCATTCGAGCAAATCGTCATGATCGCGCAGCGCCTCGAAGGTGTCGCGATCGATGAAGCGGTAATGGACGCCGTCGATCTCCGAGGCCCGCCGCTCCCGGGTGGTGACCGAGACGGACAGGTCGATATTGGTTTCGCGCTGGCAGAGATTGCGCGTCAGCGTCGATTTGCCGGCACCTGACGGCGAAGACAGGATCAGCATCAGGCCGCGCCGGGCCGGACGGGTCGTTTCGGCCATCAAGGCTCACTCCACGTTCTGAACTTGCTCGCGCAACTGGTCGACGACAGTGCGAAGTTCCAGTCCGATGCGCGACAGGCCGGGATCATTGGCCTTGGCGCAGAGCGTCGAGGCCTCGCGCCCGAACTCCTGCGCCAGAAAATCGAGCTTGCGGCCGATCGGCCCACCTTTGGCCAGGAGCTCGCGCAGCGCGCCGACATGGGCCTGCAGCCGGTCGATCTCCTCGCGGATATCGGCACGCACCGCAAGCAGCGCCGCCTCCTGATGCAGGCGCTGCGGATCGAAACCGTTATTGGCGCCGAGCAGGGTCTCGACCTGCGCGGCAATGCGCGCCCGGATGGCCTCGCTGCTGCGCGCCGGATGCTGCTCAGCTTCGCCGGCGAGCCGCGCAATGGTTTCAAGGTGGCCGAGAAGGATCGCCGCCAAAGCGCGCCCCTCGGCGGAACGGGCCTCCTTGAGAGCGAGAGCCGCTGCCTCCAGGCCAGCGAGCGCCGGAGCCTCCACAGCGCCCAGGATGTCCTGCGCTTCGTCAGCGAATTCGACGACGCCGCGAATGCCGAGCAAGCCATCATAGGATGGCGGGTTGATCCCTGCCGCTGGGGGCAGCCGCTCGACCGCCTGCAGCAAGGCAACAAGAACGGCCTCGTTGATGCGCGGACGCGGCGGGCCGGCGTCACTAGTGACGGCCAGATTGACGTGCAGTGTGCCGCGGGCGAAGGCCCCGGCCAGATGCTTGCGCGCGGCTTCGGCGAGCGCCTCGAAGCCGGGGGGCACCCGGACGCGCAGATCGAGCCCGCGTCCGTTGACGCTGCGAATCTCCCACGCCCAGCCATGGATGCCGGCGGTTCCCGCGGCGCGGGCAAAGCCCGTCATGCTTTCGATGGCCATGGCCCTGCCGCTCCTCTGAAGCATCGGACCGAAAAGTGGAATCCACTTTTCGGACCAATCCGATGCTGAAACAAACAGCTAGATCGCCACTTCGCATCCGAAAGGACGCGCGGCGATCTAGTGATGCGGCGGGACCGTAGTGGCGCGCTCCGGCCGCGGCAAGCGCCGCAACAGCGGAAAATGGGGATGACCCGCGCGGCGATGGGCAGCCGCTCAGGGCTTGAGCTGCGGAACCTGCTTGGGCGAGTTCAGATCGAAGGTCTTGTTGAGCAGCGGATCGCGCGCTGTCCCTTCCGAGGCATCGAATGCGCGGGCGCGGGTGCCCGCCACAGTGCCGGCCGGCTGGGCCACGGGCACGCCGTTGTTGTCGGTGGCCGGAGCTTCGGTCCGGTTGTCTGGGCCTGCCGGAGGCTCGATCTTGTCAACCACGTCGCCTGAGGGCTTTCCGCCCTGCTGCTGGCTGCGCGTCGTCTCGATCTGGCGCCAACGGCCGACATTGCGGTTGTGCTGATCGAGCGTCTCGGCGAAGGCATGACCGCCGCTGCCATCGGCGACGAAGTAGAGTTCCTTCGTCCGCGAATGATTGACCACGGCCTCCATCGCGGCGCGGCCGGGGTTGGCGATCGGCCCCGGGGGCAGGCCGGTGATGACATAGGTGTTGTAGGGCGTCGCCTGCGTGATCTCGTTGCGCTGGATCGGGCGGCCGAGCGTGCCCTTGCCGCCGACGAGGCCGTAGACGATCGTCGGGTCGGACTGCAGCTTCATCTTCTGGTTCAGGCGGTTGATGAAGACGCCGGCGACGCGCGGGCGCTCATCCGCGCGGCCGGTCTCCTTCTCCACGATCGAGGCGAGGATCACGAGTTCCTGCGGCGTCTTGACCGGCAGGTCGGCAGGACGACGCTCCCAGATCCGCGCAAGAATCACGCGCTGATCGCGCGCCATGCGATCGATGATCGCCTGCCGCGAGAAGCCACGCGGGAACCGATAGGTGTCCGGCAGGATCGAGCCTTCCTTTGGCGCCTGGGCGATCTCGCCGGTCAAAAGCTCGTTGTTGCGCAGCCGCTCGACGATCTGCTCGCTCGTCAGCCCTTCCGGTACGGTGATCGAATGCTCGACCACCTTGCCGCTGGAAATGATGTCGAGAATCTCCTTCGGGCTGACGCGCGCCTTGAACAGGTATTCGCCGGCCTGAAGCTTGTGCCAGTCGCCGCCGACGATCGCCGCGATGCGGAAGCTCAGCGGATGCTCGACCAGCCCCTCGCGCTGCAGCAGCTCCGCGATCTCTGTCAGCCCGCTTTCCTTCGGAATGATCAGGACGCGGTCACTCGCAAGCGGGCCCGGCGACTTGCTCTGGCTGGAGACCACGGCGATTCCCGCGCCGACGACGCCGGCGCCGACGAGCGCGATCGTGAAAAGACCGCTCAGCATCGACAGGAAGGGACTGCGGCGACGGCGACGCGCCTTCGGCGGCGGCGCCGGGGGCGCTACGGGCTTGAGGGCCTCGCTCGGACTCTTCGGGGCGACGCGGGGCGTATCATTCACGATCAAGACGCTCGCAGCATAAAATAGAATGTCTCGGTACGGCCGGGCGCCGGGGCGCTTCCGGCCTGAGGCGCATCAAATTTGAAATCGCCCCATTAGAGCCGGTTTCCCTATGGCTGTGAACGCGGAATCATGCATTCGCCAACGCTGGCGCCAAACTCTACCCAACATTATGGCAAAACGGCGCTGACCCTTCCGGATCAATTGCCGGGGTGATAGCGCCGCAGGACCAGCGAAGCGTTGGTGCCGCCGAAGCCGAAGGAGTTGGACAGGGCGTAGTCGATCTCGCGCTTGCGCGCGACATGCGGGACGAGATCGATATCAGTCTCGACGGAGGGGTTGTCGAGATTGATGGTCGGCGGAGCGATCTGATCGCGGATCGCCAGCACCGTGAAGATCGCCTCGATCGCTCCGGCTGCGCCCAGCAGATGGCCGGTCGCCGATTTGGTCGAGGACATCGAGGGTCGCTTCGGAGCGTTGGCGAGCAGGCGCTCGACGGCGCGCAGCTCGATCTCGTCGCCGAGAGGCGTCGAGGTGCCGTGCGCGTTGATGTAGTCGAGATCCGCCGCCGCGATACCGGCCCGTCCGAGCGCGGCCTGCATGCAGCGATAGGCGCCATCGCCATCCTCGGCCGGCGAGGTAATGTGATAGGCGTCGCCGGACATGCCGTAGCCGAGGATCTCGGCATAGATGTGCGCGCCACGGGCCAGCGCGTGCTCGAGTTCCTCGAGCACGACGACCCCGGCGCCCTCGCCCATGACGAAGCCGTCACGGTCCTTGTCGTAAGGACGCGACGCTTTCTCCGGCGTATCGTTGAAACCGGTAGACAGCGCCCGGCAGGCGCAGAAGCCGGCAATACCGATGCGGTTGACGGCAGATTCGGCGCCGCCCGCAACCATGACGTCCGCATCGCCCAGCGCGATCATGCGCGAGGCGTCGCCGATGGCATGCGCACCGGTCGAGCAGGCCGTCACAGCCGCGTGGTTCGGGCCCTTGAGTCCATGCTCGATCGAGACATAGCCGGAAGCCAGATTGATGAGGCGCCCGGGAATGAAGAAGGGCGAGAGCCGGCGCGGCCCCCGCTCCTTGAGCAGGAGGGAGGCTTCGTAGATGCCTCCCAGCCCGCCGATGCCGGACCCGATGGCGACACCGGTCCGGATCTGGTCCTCATAGCTTTCCGGCTTCCAGCCGGCGTCCTTCAGCGCCTGGGTGGCCGCGGCCATCGCAAAGACGATGAATTCGTCGACCTTGCGCTGTTCCTTCGGCTCCATCCAGTCATCGGGATTATATGTCCCGTCGCTGCCGTCACCCCGCGGGATGTTGCAGGCGATCTGCGCCGGCAGGTCGCTGGCATCGAAGCTGGTGATGGGGCCGGCGCCGCTGGCTCCGGCCAGAAGACGCGCCCAGGTCGGCTCGACGCCGCAAGCGAGCGGCGTCACCATGCCGAGCCCGGTCACGACAACGCGCCGCATCGGAAAACTGCGAGAAGCCATGATGTTTTCTGTGTCGATCAGCCTGAAAGGCCGATCACGCGCTCTTCGCCGAGAGGAACTTCACGGCGTCGCCGACCGTCACGATCGTCTCGGCCGCATCGTCCGGGATCTCGACGCCGAACTCTTCCTCGAAGGCCATCACGAGCTCGACGGTGTCGAGGCTGTCCGCACCCAGGTCTTCGATGAAGTTGGCGCCATCGACAACCTTCTCGGGCTCGACGCCGAGGTGCTCGACCACGATCTTCTTCACGCGCTCGGCGACATCGCTCATGAGTCTCTTCCTTAGAAACTGAAAACGCATCGCAGAGCGCGACGCGCGTTATGGACTTTCATTCCGAGCCGCCGCGCCATCGTGACGATGTCCGCGATCCGGAAAGCTCGAAGCCTGCAAAAACGCAACAACCGAGGTTTCGTCAAGTCCCCTCGGCTCGCTCGCCAGCAGCGCGACGGCGCTAGTTAACATAACCTTTCAAGGCTGGCGAGAGCGCCGCGACGTTATCAAAACCAAACTGGAAATGGCGCTAACGCCCTTAGATCATTGCCATTCCGCCGTTCACGTGCAGCGTCTGGCCGGTGACATAACCCGCCTCGGCGCTAGCGAGAAAGGCGACGGCGGCGGCAATGTCGGCGCCCGCACCCAGCCGGCCCATCGGCACATCGGAGAGAATGCTCTCGCGCTGCTTCTCGTTCAGGGCTTGCGTCATCGGCGACTCGATGAATCCGGGAGCGACCACATTGACCGTGATATTCCGGCTGGCGACCTCGGCGGCGAGCGCCTTCGACATGCCGATCAGGCCGGCCTTGGCGGCGGCGTAGTTGCCCTGCCCCGGATTGCCCATCGTGCCGACGACGGAGCCGATCGAGACGATTCGACCGTAACGCTTGCGCATCATCGACTTCACGGCCGCGCGCGAGAGGCGGAAGGCGGCCGTCAGGTTGACGGCGAGAACGTTGTCCCAATCCTCGTCCTTCAGGCGAATGAACAGGTTGTCGCGGGTGATGCCGGCATTGTTCACGAGGATGTCGAGTCCACCGAGCTTGTCCTCGGCCGCCGGCACCAGCGCCTCGACCGATTCCTTGTCCGACAGGTTGCAGGGCGCCACGACGACGCGCTCGCCGAGTTCGGCCGCGAGCGCCTCCAGCGCCTCGGCCCGCGTGCCGGAGATCGCGACACTCGCGCCCTGCGCATGCAGGGTCCGTGCGATGGCTCCGCCAAGGCCGCCGGTCGCGCCGGTGACCAGGGCCTTGCGGCCGGTCAGATCAAACATGTTCGCTCCCTTTTCGGCGTTCTGCCGTTCTTGCCCGCTCCGGGCCCGCGCCGTCAGGCGCCGCGGGCCTTGTAGGCGGCGATATCCTCTGCCGTGCCGATCGACACCGGCGACGAACCGGCGACGATACGCTTGACCAGGCCGGCGAGCACCTTGCCGCTGCCGAGTTCGACGAAATCGGTGACGCCGGCGGCCGCCATCGCCTGGACGCATTCGCGCCAGCGCACGGTACCGGTGACCTGTGCCACGAGCGAACCCCGGATCGCCTCCGGAGCGCTGAGGGGCGCGGCGCCGACATTGGCCATCACCGGCACGACCGGGGCCTGCATCGTAACCTTCGCCAGCGCCTCGCGCATCGCATCGGCAGCCGGCTGCATCAGGGCGCAATGGAACGGAGCGGAGACCGGCAGCAGCATGGCGCGCTTAACGCCGCGCTCGCCCGCGAGCGCGATCGCCCGCTCGACCGCCGCCTTCGCACCGGACAGGACCACCTGGCCGCCGCCATTGTCGTTCGCAGCCTCGCAGACCTCGCCCTGCGCCGCATCGGCGGCGATCGCACGGGCCTGGTCCAGCTCGGCCCCGAGAAGGGCCGCCATCGCGCCCTGCCCGGCTGGAACCGCCTTCTGCATGGCGTCGCCGCGGATGCGCAGCAGCCGGGCGGCGTCCGCGATGGAGAAGGTGCCGGCAGCGGCAAGCGCCGAATACTCGCCGAGCGAATGGCCGGCGACGAAAGCAGCGTCGCGCTTCAGATCGAGTCCGGCTTCGGCCTCGAGCACGCGCACCACCGCGAGGCTGACCGCCATCAGCGCCGGCTGGGCGTTGGCGGTAAGGGTCAGCTCCTCCGAGGGGCCTTCCCACATCACCGCAGAGAGCTTCTGCGACAGCGCCGCATCGACCTCGTCGAAGACCGACTTCGCGACGGGAAAGTTCTCGGCCAGGCTCTTGCCCATGCCGACCGCCTGCGAGCCCTGGCCCGGAAAGATGAACGCTGTCGTCATGCTGTGAAACGCCCCGGTCTTCACCATTCGTCTTATATGACGCGGCTGTCACATCGGTTCTGCCGCCAAGTCAAGCGCGGAGGCCAAGTTTTCCGCATATGCCAGGCCGTTTGGGCGAGATTCCGATTGCCATGATGCCGCGAACGCTGTAACGACCGCCTCCTGCTTGTTCGGCCGGAGGCTGAACGGATGGCGCACGCCCGCAAGGGTTCAGCGCAGGCTCCGATGGAGTCGTCATCCCGTGTCTCCGCCTTCGAAGAAATCCTGTCGGGCCTTATCCAGGGCTCGGAGGGCTCCGCGCCGGGCGAAGCAGGGTGAAACAAGGAAGGCCACATATGGCATTATACGAGCATGTGCTGCTCGCGCGGCAGGATGTCAGCGCGCAGCAGGTCGAAGCTCTTGTCGAGCAGTTCAAGGGCGTGATCGAAGCGAATGGCGGCGCCATCCGCAAGGTCGAGTACTGGGGCGTCAAGTCCCTCGGCTACCGCATCAAGAAGAACCGCAAGGCTCACTACACGCTGCTGAACATCGAGGCTCCCTCCGCCGCCGTGCTGGAGATGGAGCGCCAGATGCGCATCAACGAAGACATCCTGCGCTTCCTGACCGTCCGCGTCGAGGAACTGGAGGAAGCTCCGTCGGCCATGCTCCAGAAGCGTGACCGCGACGACCGTCCGGAGCGCGGCGGCGACCGTTTCGAGCGCGGCCCGCGCCGTGATCGTCCGCGTCGTGAAGACGAAGCGACCGAAACCGCCGAAGCGGAGGCCTGATCCATGTCGACTGCATCCGCTGGCGCCCGCCGCCCCTTCTTCCGCCGCCGCAAATCCTGCCCCTTCTCGGGCGAAGGCGCCCCGAAGATCGACTACAAGGACGTGCGTCTGCTCTCGCGCTACATCTCCGAGCGCGGCAAGATCGTTCCGTCCCGCATCACGGCGGTCTCCGCCAAGAAGCAGCGCGAGCTCGCCCAGGCGATCAAGCGCGCCCGCTTCCTCGGCCTGCTGCCCTACGTCATCCGCTGATCCGTTCGATCGGTTCCGGATATCGATAATGCCCGGAGGCGCCTCCCGCGCCTCCGGTTCTCGCTTTCAAGATCAACCAGTCGCCTGGCGGTGAAACTCCACCGGGTTCGTTGAGGCCCAAGCGCCTCTCACCCTGCCGAGCCGGAAGGCTTGCGAGCAGCGGGACAGCAGGACGGACGTATGATTCCGATAGTCGGCATCGGCGCGGGCCTCGTTTCGGCCCTGCTCTTCTCAGTGGTGATCACCGGATCGCCGCTGGCAGCTTTGCTGTATTCTGCCGCTCCCCTCCCGATCTTCATTGCCTCGCTCGGCTGGAACCACCGTTCCGGGCTGTTCGCCACGGCTGCCGGCGCGCTCGCCGTTGCGGTGGCGCTGGCCCCGACAGGCGGCATCGCCTTCGCCCTGATCATCGGCCTGCCGGCCTGGTGGATCGCCTATCTCGCCTTGCTCGCCCGCGGCAACGCCCAGGGCGGAATCGAGTGGTATCCGCTCGGCAATCTTCTGCTCTGGATCGCCGCCACTGCCGCGATCGCCACCGTCGGCAGCGCGCTGGTGATGACCACCGACTACGAGACCTATCGTTCGGTGATTGCGCGCATGATCGAGAACCTGCTGAACGAGATGGTGCGCGGCAAGCTGGTCGCGCTGCCTGCCGACGTCCAGGTGAAGGAGCTCGCGCAGAGCCTCGCGCCGGCCGTGCCGCTCGGCATCGGCGCCTCCTTCGTCACCACCATCACCGCCAATCTCTGGCTCGCGGCGCGGACCGTGAAGATGTCCGACCGCCTGCCGCGGCCCTGGCCCTTCATTCCGTCGGCCTCCCTGCCGCGCCAGGCGCTGCTGCTCCTCGCCGCCGCTGCCGTGGTTGCGGCGATGGGCGGCTTCATCGGCGTCGCCGCGACCGCCATGGTCGGCGCGCTGTTCGCCGCCTTCATGTTCAGCGGGCTCTGCCTGTTGCACGACATCTCGCGCGGCCGCTCCTGGCGGCTGCCGATGCTGGTCTCGGTCTATGTCGCGCTCATCGTGATGCAGGCCGTGCTGACGCCGCTGCTGGCGCTCGCCGGCCTCGCCGATACGCTTTTCGGCCTGCGCAAGCGGGTCGCGCTGCCGCCTCCGCCTACCCATTCCTGAAACCCAGACCTAAGACATCAAGGAGAAGACCCATGGAAGTGATCCTGCTCGAGCGCGTCGCCAAGCTTGGCCAGATGGGCGACATCGTCCGCGTCCGCGACGGCTTCGGCCGCAACTACCTGCTCGCTCGCGGCAAGGCGCTGCGCGCCACCGAGGACAACAAGAAGCGCTTCGAGAGCCAGAAGCTCGAGCTAGAGACCCGCAACCTCGAGCTTAAGTCGGAGGCCGATTCGGTCGCCGAGCGCCTGAACGGCCAGAGCGTCACCATCCTGCGCCAGTCCGGCGAGTCCGGCGTGCTGTACGGTTCGGTCTCGACCCGTGACATCGCCGAGGCGCTGACCAAGGACGGCTTCCACGTCTCGCGCGGCCAGGTGACGCTGAACACCCCGATCAAGACCCTCGGCCTGCACACCGTCCCGGTCGTGCTGCATCCGGAAGTCTCGGTCACGATCACCGTCAACATCGCCCGCTCGGCCCAGGAAGCCGACCGTCAGGCTGCCGGCGAGAACGTCACGGCCCAGGAGAAGTTCGATCTCGACGATCTCGGCCTCGAGGTCGGCGCGGCGCTGGCCGAGGCCGGCGACGACGATCGCTGAGCCTTACAGCTCCCCAAACGAGTCAAGGGCGCCGTGGCAACACGGCGCCTTTTTCGTTCTGTCGCCTGTGCAAAGGCGTGGATCGCGCGCCGTCCTACTGGCAGGTGTTGTCGGGATGCTAAGCTAGATGTCTTCCGACTCAGCAGCCGCCTTGCGTTCCGTGTACCGCGGCCGAATGTCGGCTTGAGACGTAAGCCCGCCCCTACCTATCAAGGCAGCCATGGCCTCCGCGACAGCCCTCGTCACCCGCCTCGAAAACCGTGAGCCGGACTATCGCGTCCAGCCTCACAACATCGAGGCCGAGCAGGCGCTGCTGGGCGCGATCCTGGTCAACAACGACGCCTTCTATCGCGTCTCCGACTTCCTGCTGCCGGACCACTTCTTCGAGCCGATCCACCAGCGCGTCTTCGAGCTGGTGGCGAGCCTGATCCGGGCCGGCAAGATCGCGACGCCTATCACGCTCAAGACCTTCGTCAACGATCTCGATCTCGGCGAGATCACGCCGAGCCAGTATCTCGCCCGCCTCGCCGCCGAGGCGACGACCGTCATCAATGCCGGCGACTATGGCCGCACGATCTATGACCTGGCAGTGCGCCGGCAGCTCATCGGCGTCGGCGAGGATCTCGTCAACGTCGCCTATGACGCGCCCGTCGAGATGCCGCCGCGCGAGCAGATCGAGGAAGCCGAGCGCAAGCTCTACGAATTGGCGGAAAAGGGCCGCTACGAAGGCGGCTTCCAGAAATTCGACGGGGCGCTTCGCCTCGCCATCGATATGGCGGCAAGCGCCTATCAGCGCGCCGGCGGCCTCTCCGGCATCTCCACCGGCCTGCGCGACGTCGACCAGCGCATGGGCGGGCTGCAGCGCTCCGACCTGCTCGTGCTTGCCGGCCGCCCCGCCATGGGCAAGACCTCGCTTGCCACCAACATCGCCTTCAACATCGCCAAGGCCTGGCGCGGCGAGCGGCAGGAAGACGGCACGATCAAGAGCGTCGACGGTGGCATCGTCGGCTTCTTCTCGCTCGAAATGTCGGCGGATCAGCTCGCGACCCGTATCGTCGCCGAGCAATCCAGCATCTCCTCCTACAAGATCAGGCAGGGCCGCATCACCGAGGGCGATTTCGCCCGGCTGACCGACGTCGCCGCGCAAATCGAGAAACTGCCCCTCTATATCGACCAGACCGGCGGCATTTCGATCGCACAGTTGATGGCGCGAGCCCGCCGCCTCAAGCGCCAGAAGGGGCTCGACGTCCTCTTCATCGACTATCTCCAGCTTCTCTCCGGCTCGTCCAAGGCGGGACAGAACCGCGTGCAGGAGCTGACCGAGATCACGACGAGCCTGAAGGCGCTGGCAAAGGAACTGAACGTCCCGATCATCGCCCTTTCCCAGCTCTCGCGTCAGGTCGAGAGCCGCGACGACAAGCGCCCGCAGCTCTCGGACCTGCGCGAATCCGGCTCTATCGAGCAGGACGCCGACGTTGTGATGTTCGTCTACCGCGAGGAATATTACCTCAAGGGCAAGGAGCCGCGCCCCGGCACCGAAGAACACAACAAGTGGCAGATCGAGATGGAGGCCATGCACGGCGTCGCCGAGCTGATCATCGGCAAGCAGCGCCATGGCCCGACCGGGGCCGTGGCCTTGCAGTTCGACGCCGATGTGACGCGCTTCTCCGACCGCGCCGACGACCTCCGCCTCCCGGACCGTGAATGATGTCTGCAGGACAACTTGATACCGGCGCCTTTGGCGCGACGCTGACGATCGACCTCGACGCGCTGGTGGCGAACTGGCGCCTTCTCGGCAAGCGGGCCGGTGCCGAGGCAGGCGCCGTCGTCAAGGCCGATGCCTATGGGCTGGGCATCGAGCCGGTCGTGACGGCGCTGGCGAAGGCCGGCTGCAAGAGCTTCTTCGTCGCGCATGTCTCGGAGGGCATTCGCGCTCGCAAGGCCGCGCCCGGAGCGGCGATCTATGTGCTGAACGGGCTCTTGCCCGGCACCTGCGGCGCCTATGCCGAGCATGCGCTCTCGCCCGTCCTCGGCTCGCATGAGGAATTGCTGGAATGGGCCTCGTTCCGGCAGAGCGGCGCCAGGACGCGCCCTGCCGCATTGCATGTCGACACCGCGATGAACCGGCTCGGGCTCTGGCCCGGCGAAGGGCTCAATCTCGCCCGCGAGAAATCCGGCGTGATCGCAGCGGCCGATATCGGTCTGGTGATGAGCCATTTCGCGTCGTCGGAGGACAAGACCGATCCGGCCAATGCCCGCCAGATCGCGGCCTTCGCCGAGATCGTGGCGGCTCTCCCCGGTCTTCCGGCGTCGCTGAAGAACTCTTCGGGCCATTTTCTTGAGGATTGCCCGTCCTACCAGCTCACCCGGCCGGGCTATGCGCTCTATGGCGGCAACCCGACGCCTGGCAGGCCGAATCCGATGCAGCCCGTCATCGGGCTGGAAGCGCGGATCATCCAGGTCCGTGACGTCGAGGGCGGCACTCAGGTCGGCTATAACGGCCGCTGGACCGCCAAGGGCAAGCGCAAGCTCGCGACGATCAACCTGGGCTATGCCGATGGCTATCCGCGCAACGGCAGCTGGACCGATGCCACGACCGGCGGCTCGGCCCTGCTGGACGGCGTCCTCTGCCCCTTCGTTGGCACCGTCTCGATGGACCTGATCATCATCGACGTGACCGATGCTCCGGCAGACGCCGCCCAGCGCGGGGCAAGCGTGACGCTGATCGGCGATCGGCTCGACCTCGAAGCGGTCGGCGCCGGCGCCAAGACGATCGGCTACGAGGTCCTGACCAGCCTCGGACGGCGCTACGAGCGCCGCTATATCGGCGGCTGATGGCAAAGCGGGGCCCAACCTATCGCTGCCAGGCCTGCGGCGCGGTCTATCACCGCTGGCAGGGCAAGTGCGACGCCTGCGGGACATGGTCCTCTCTGGTCGAGGACGCGCAGGTTGCGCCCGTCCCGGGCGGGGGCAGGCCGTCCTCGAACGGGCGGGCGCGCGGCCGCGTCTTCGCGCTGGAGACGCTGAAGGGCGAGACGCAGGATGCCCCGCGCATCGTCTCAGGCATCGGCGAGCTCGACCGCGTCACCGGCGGCGGCTTCGTGCCGGGTTCGGTGCTGCTGATCGGCGGCGATCCCGGCATTGGCAAGTCGACGCTGCTGATGCAGGCCTGCGCCGCGCTCGCCAATTCCGGCCGGCGCGTCGTCTATGTCTCGGGCGAGGAATCCACCGGGCAGGTCAGGCTGCGCGCCGAGCGCATGGGGCTGGCGGAGGCGCCGGTCGATCTTGCGGCCGAGACCAATGTCGAGGACATCATCGCGACGCTCGGCCAGGGCGCGCGCCCTGCCCTCGTCGTCATCGACTCGATCCAGACCATGTGGTCGGGCGAGGTCGAGAGCGCGCCGGGCACGGTGACGCAGGTGCGCGGCTCGGCGCAGGCGCTGATCCGCTATGCCAAGACCAGCGGCGTCTGCCTGATCCTCGTCGGCCACGTCACCAAGGACGGACAGATCGCCGGCCCGCGCGTGGTCGAGCACATGGTCGATGCGGTGCTCTCCTTCGAGGGCGAAGGGGCCCATGCCTTCCGCATCCTGCGCGGCCAGAAGAACCGCTTCGGCGCCACCGACGAGATCGGCGTCTTCGAGATGACCGGCAAGGGGCTGTCGGAGGTCACCAATCCCTCGGCGCTCTTCCTCGCGGGACGTGACCAGCCGGCGCCGGGCGCGGCGGTCTTCGCTGGCATCGAAGGCACTCGGCCGGTCCTGGTCGAGATCCAGGCGCTGGTCGCGCCGACGGCGCTCGGCACGCCGCGCCGCGCCGTGGTCGGCTGGGAGAACAGCCGTCTTGCCATGGTGCTCGCCGTGCTCGAAACGCATGGCGGCCTGCGACTCGGGCAGCACGACGTCTATCTCAATGTCGCTGGTGGCCTGCGCGTCAACGAGCCGGCGGCCGATGTCGCGGTCGCGGCCGCGCTGGTGTCCTCGCTCAGCGGCGCGACCTTGCCGCCGCACGGCGTGTACTTCGGCGAGATCGCGCTCTCAGGCGCGATTCGGCCGGTTTCGGTGACGCCGGCCCGCCTGCGGGAGGCCGCCAAGCTCGGTTTCGAGGCCGCGCTGATGCCTGCCGGCGGAGCGGATCACGGCGATGGCGGCGGACTCAATCTGCGCCGTTTCGGCCATGTCACGGAACTCGTTGCCGATATTGCCGCGCGCGCGCCTCGCAGAGATGTGAAATGACTTCCCCGAAAGGGTGACGCAGACGGCGGGAACGCGTATAGCAAAGCCGAAACGGTCACCCTATTTGCGGCCGGCCGGCACCAGACCACAGCAAAGCGGCCCTCCCATGCCTGTAACCATTCTCGATCTCGTCGTCATCGGCGTGGTTCTGATCTCGGCTTTGCTCGCTGCCGTCCGCGGCTTTACGCGCGAAGTGCTTGCGATCGCCTCCTGGGTCGCCGCCGCCGCGGTCGCCTGGGTGTTCCACCCGCAGCTCTTGCCCTTCGTCAAGCAATACATCCCGGCAAGCTCGGCGCAGGACACGATCGCCCTCGTCGCCTCGATCGCCGCGCTGTTTCTCGCCACACTGATCGTGGTCTCGATCGTGACGGCCAAGATTTCCGACTTCGTGCTCGACTCGCGCATCGGCGCGCTCGACCGCACGCTCGGTTTCGTCTTCGGCGCCGCGCGCGGCCTGCTGCTGGCGGTGATCGGCTACCTGTTCTTCACCGGTCTGGTCGGCAACGAGAAGATGCCGACCTGGGCCAAGGACGCCAAGGCCAAGCCTGTGCTGGAGGAGACCGGGCGCTCGCTGCTCGCGATGCTGCCGCAGGATGTGAATGCCGATTTCATCAAGAATCTGCTGAAAAAGCAGAAGCCGGAGGAAGCCACCGAGGCCCCGGCGGAGGAACCGCGTAGCCCGGCGACGCCGGCACCGGTTGCGCCCGCCCCAACCCGTCCCTAATTGACGCGTAGAGTCACCTCCCCACGCGTGGAGCTCGCCATGATCTCGCAGACCGAGACTGAGACCGCCTTCGACCCCAATGCCGACCGGCTGCGGGAGGAATGCGGCGTCTTCGGCATTTACGGCCACGCCGACGCGGCGGCGCTGACGGCGCTTGGCCTGCACGCACTCCAGCATCGCGGCCAGGAGGCGGCGGGCATCGTCTCCTTCGACGGCAACCGCTTCCATTCGGAGCGGCGCCTCGGCCTCGTCGGCGACGCCTTCTCGGAAGCGAGTGTCATCGACAAGCTGAAGGGCAAGCAGGCCATCGGCCACGTCCGCTACTCGACGACGGGCGAGACCATCCTGCGCAACGTGCAGCCGCTCTTCTCCGAGCTGCATGGCGGCGGTTTCGCGGTGGCGCATAACGGCAACCTCACCAACGGCCTGACGCTGCGGCGTAATCTCGTCCGCGACGGCGCGATCTATCAGTCGACCTCCGACACCGAGGTCCTGCTCCATCTCGTCGCCCGCAGCCGCAAGCAGCAATTCGTCGACCGCTTCATCGAGGCGATCCGCCAGATCGAGGGTGCCTATGCCTTCGTCGGCATCACCAACAAGAAGCTGATCGGCGCGCGCGATCCACTCGGCATCCGCCCGCTCGTGCTGGGCGAGCTCGACGGCTGCCCGATCCTGACCTCGGAGACCTGCGCGCTCGACATCATCGGCGCCAAGTTCATCCGCGAGGTCGAGAACGGCGAGGTCGTGATCGTCTCCGAGAGCGGCATCGAGAGCCACAAGCCCTTCCCGCCGGTGCCCGAGCGGCCCTGCATCTTCGAGTACATCTACTTCGCCCGCCCCGATTCCATCGTGAAGGGCCGCAGCATCTATGAGCGCCGCAAGGCCATGGGCGCGGTTCTGGCGCAGGAATCGCCGGCCGATGCCGACGTCGTCGTGCCCGTGCCGGATTCCGGCGTGCCGGCCGCGCTCGGCTACGCGCAGGCAAGCGGCATCCCCTTCGAACTCGGCATCATCCGCAACCATTATGTCGGCCGCACCTTCATCGAGCCGACGCAGAAGGTGCGCGAGCTCGGCGTCAAGCTGAAGCATTCGGCCAACCGCTCGGTAGTCGAGGGCAAGCGCGTCGTGCTGGTCGACGATTCGATTGTGCGCGGCACCACCTCCTTCAAGATCGTGAAGATGATGCGCGAAGCCGGCGCCCGGGAGGTGCATTTCCGCATCTCCTCGCCGCCGATCACTCATCCGGACTATTACGGCATCGACACGCCCGACCGCGAGAAGCTGCTCGCCGCCACGCATTCGCTGGAGGAGATGCGGCAGTTCGTCGGCGCCGACTCGCTGGCGTTCATCTCGGTGGACGGGCTCTACCGGGCCATGGGCCATGAAGGGCGCGATCCCGCCCGGCCGCAATTCACCGACCACTGCTTCACCGGCGACTACCCGACCTCGCTGACCGACGTGATCGGCGAGAGCGCCAAACAGCGGATCTCCCTGCTGGCCGAAGCCGGCTGAGCAACCGGAAGCAACAATGACCAAGCCTCTCGAGGGGCGCCTTGCCCTCGTCACCGGCGCCTCGCGCGGCATTGGCCGCGCCGCCGCGCTCGCCTTCGCCCGCGCCGGCGCCCATGTGGTGGCGCTGGCCCGCACCGCCGGCGCGCTGGAGGAGCTCGACGACGAGATCCGCGCGATCGGCGGCAATGCGACACTGGTGCCGCTCGACCTCAGCGATGCCGGCGGCATCGAAAAGCTCGGCCCGGCCGTGCTGGAGCGCTGGGGCAAGCTCGACATCCTGCTGGCAAATGCCGGCATCCTCGGCTCCCTCACGCCGCTCAGCCATGAGACCGAGAAGGAGTGGGCGAAGGTGCTGGACATCAACGTCACCGCCAATTGGCGGCTGATCAAATCGCTCGATCCCGCGCTCCGCGCTTCGGATGCGGGCCGCGCCCTGCTGATGTCCTCCGGCGCCGCCCATAAATGCACCGCCTATTGGGGGCCGTACTCGATCTCCAAGGCCGCCGTGGAGGCGCTGGGGCGCACCTACGCAGCCGAAACGGCGACGACGCCGGTCAAGGTCATGCTGGTCAATCCGGGGCCGCTGCGCACCCGCATGCGCGCCGAGGCGATGCCGGGCGAGGACCCGATGACGCTGAGGACGCCGGAGGATCTGGCGCCGCATCTGGTCCGGCTCGCTTCGCCGGACTGGACCGAGAGCGGCAAGATCTTCGACTTCCCGCAGGGCAAGGTGCTGAGCCCGCAGCTGCCGGCCTGAGCCGGCTGCGTCAGCCCTCCGAGGCCCGCGCGAGCGTGATCAGGTCGGGAATGGTCAGGTTCGGGAGAGCCGCCATTTCCTCCAGGCTGAACCAGCGGATCTCGTCATGCTCGTCGACGAGATTGGCAGCCTCGCCGCCCTCCCAGGCGCTGACGACGTAAATGTGGTGCAGCGCCGCGCCGTTGCGCGCGGGAAAGCGCTCCGCTTCCGACAGCACGAGTTCATAGCGGGTCGGCGTCAGCCCGACCTCCTCGCGACACTCGCGGATCAAAGCGCGCTCCAGCGCCTCTCCGGGCTCCACGCGCCCGCCGATCGCATCCCAATGGCCGGGCCAGGCCTGCTTCCAGACGGCGCGCAGCCCAAGCAGCACCTTCCGGTCCCGGTCGACGAAGAGCGCGCTCACGGTTTCGAGCATGCGCGCCCCGCTGTGCTCACTCGGCCCTGAGCCAGCGCAGCAGCCCGGCCTGATCGCCGCTCTCGACCGCCGCCGCGACGCGCCGGCCCACTGAGGCTCCGAATTTGTAGCCATGGCCGGAGCAGGCCGAGACGGCCGTCACCCGGCCGATCTGCCGCGAGAGGAACTTGCGGTCCGTGGTGAAGGTATAGGCGCAGGTCACGACGCGATCGACCCGGTACTCGGCGATGCGCGCGAAGGGCGGAGAGAAATAGTCGCGCAGCATCTCGCCCTCGCCCAGGCGCGGCTCGCGCTCCTCGGCCGGCTGGCGCGGGCGCTTGTGGATGCCGGCGCCGAACTTGAGACCGGTGCCATCGACCGGCGGCAGGACGTAGCCGTCGATCGTGCCGCCGACATCGACGATGACCGGCGCCGCCTGCCAGGCTGCCTTGAGATCCTCCGGCGGATCGAGATAGACCACCGCGGTGCGATAGGTGGTCAGGGTCTGGGCGAGGTCGGGCAGAAGTTTCAGTACCCAGGCCCCGGCCGACACCACGACGCGGTCGAAGCTCGCCTGCTCGCCATCGGCCAGGGTGAGCCTGCCGGCCTCCGGGTCGATGGCGGCAACCTCCACGCCCTCACGAATCGCAACTCCGCGCTCGCGCAGCAGGCGCACCAGCCCGGCCGCGATGCGGGCCGGAAACAGCGCGCCGCCCTCCCGGTTGATGTAGGCGTAGCGGATCGCAGCGGCGTCGAGGAAGGGGTAGCGCCGGGATGCTTCAGCCGGCTCATAGAGCTCGTAGGGTGAGCCGACTCGGTCGAACCCCTGCAGATAGGCGTCGCCTTCGTCATCCGGCGTCTGCGAGACGCCAAGCGTGCCGCAGGGTGCGTAATGGCTCGTGCCCAGATCGGCCCAAAGCTCCTCCCACGCCTCGAACGCCTCGCTGATGGTGCGGGCATAGCCGTCTGCGCCGGCATAGGCACGGCGGATGATGCGATGCTGATCGCCGGAGGCAGCGTAGGGGTTGGGGATCTGCGGCGCCTGCTCGAAGAGCGTGACGTCATGCCCGCGCTTGTTAAGCGACCAGGCGGTGGAAAGCCCGGCGATTCCGGCGCCGACGACCGCGATCCGCATCAGCCCTTGCGCTCCTTGTCATAGGGATTCTGGCCGCCGCGCCGGTGCAGCCGGATCGGCGTGCCCGGCAGATCGAAGCCTTCCCGCAGGTTGTTCACGAGATAGCGGACATAGGAGATCGGCAGATGCTCGAGCTGGTTGCCGAACAGCGCGAAGGTCGGCGGGCGCGCCTTGGCCTGCGTCATGTAGCGGATCTTGATGCGCCGCCCAGCCACGGCCGGCGGCGGATGAGCCGAGAGCACGCCTTCCAGCCAGCGATTGATCCGCGCTGTCGAGACGCGGCGGTTCCAGACCTCATAGGCCGAGAACACCGCCTGCATCAGCCGGTCGATGCCCTCACCGGCGAGACCGGACAGCGGCACGATCGGCACGCCGCGCACCTGCGCCAGCAGATGGTTGGCTTTCTCCTTGAGCTCCGCAAGCAGGCCCTGCTTGTCGGCGACGAGGTCCCATTTGTTGAGGCCGATCACCACGGCCCGTCCCTCGCGTTCGGTCAGGTCGACCAGCGTCAGGTCCTGCTTCTCGAAGGGGATGGTGGCGTCGAGCAGCACGACCACGACCTCGGCGAAGCGGATGGCACGCAGCGAATCCGCGACGGAGAGCTTCTCCAGCTTCTCCTCGATGCGGGCACGCTTGCGCATGCCGGCCGTGTCGAAGAGCTTGACCTTACGGCCGCGCCATTCCCAATCGACCGAGATGGTGTCGCGGGTAATGCCGGCCTCGGGGCCGGTCAGCAGACGCTCCTCGCCGATGATGCGGTTGACCAGCGTCGACTTGCCGGCGTTCGGACGGCCGATGATGGTGACACGCAGCGGCCGGTCGGGATTGTCGTCCTCGTCCGCCTCAGCCGCCGGAACATCCTCCCAAGCGTCGTCCTCATCTTCCTCGGGCTCGTCCGGGATGAAGGGCACCAGCGCTTCAAGCAGATCGGCTGTGCCCTCGCCATGCTCGGCCGAGAACGGCACGGGGTCGCCAAGGCCGAGCGAATAGGAATCGATGATGCCCTCCGTGCCCTTCTTTCCCTCCGCCTTGTTGGCGAGCAGGATGACGGGCTTACCGGAGCGGCGCACCAGATCGGCGAAGGGCTGGTCCATCGGCGTCAGGCCGAGGCGCGCATCAATCATGAACACCACGACATCCGCCTGAGCGATCGCCGTCTCGGTCTGGGCGCGCATGCGGCCGGCGAGCGATTCCTTGTCCGCTTCTTCCAGACCGGCGGTGTCGATCACCTTGAAGCGCAGATGGCCAAGCGTGGCGTCGCCCTCGCGGCGATCGCGCGTGACGCCCGGCCGGTCGTCGACCAGAGCGAGCTTCTTGCCGACGAGCCGGTTGAACAGCGTCGACTTGCCGACATTGGGCCGGCCGATGAGGGCGACGATGGCTGTCATCAGACTTTACATTCCATCGTCACTCCGGCCCGGCCGCAAGGCCGGAACGGGGTGACGGAAGCGTTGGGAGCCAGGCTCCGGTTCAGTTCTTCACCGTGACGGGCCCGCCGCGGACAAGGGCGAGATACAGTTCCACGCGCTGGCGCAGGGCCTGCGGCGCCTGCGGATCGGTGATCGCGGCATCGAACCAGCGGCCGGCCTCGTCGAACTGATTGGCCTTCAGCGCGGAGATGCCTAGGAATTCGCGGGCCGAATGACGCCAGACACCCTGCGGGCTCGCCAGCGGCTCCAGCGCCGTCTTGACCTCCGCATAGGGCGAAAGATCGACGCGCAGGATGCCGGCACGCAGCTTGGCGAGGTCGCGGTAGGTCGCGTCCAGCGTAGCATCGTTGGCGAGCGCATCGAAGGCGGCGATGCCGGCAGCAGCATCGCCCTTGGCGGTTTCGGCGGCGAGGCGGAAACGCGCGATGAGGCGATAGCCTGCGGGCGCGCTGCTGGCGAGCTCCTTCAGGATTGCCTCGGCCTGTGTGCTGTCACCGTCGCGGGAGGATTTCAGGGCCGCTTCGAGGCGCGCGCCCACGGCCTGCGAGGCCTGGATCTCGCGATGCTGCCAGAATTGCCAGCCCGCTACCGCAACGACGGCCAGCACCGCGAGGCCGGTGACGAGCCAGCCATATTTCTTCCAAAGCTCCGCCGCCTTATCGCGCCGGACTTCCTCATCGATCTCGCGAAAAATATCGGCCATTTGACTGTCAAAATCCCTGTTGGGAGCCCGGTAGCATTTTCAGACCGGGAAGGCGAGCCGGTTCAGCGAATGGATCGTCATGCCCATGACAAAGGCGCGTTGGCCAACTTGTCATTCCGAGGCTTCGCGAACCGAAGAACCCGGAAACCACAATCGGGCACGACGTTTAGGCAATCCGATCGGGCAAGGGCTCGCCCGGTTGTGGGTTCCGGGTTCGCGCCTATGGCACGCCCCGGAATGACAGCGTGCTTTGCTCTACGATCGACCCGCCCGGAAGAGCAGGCTGCCGTCGCCGTAGGAATAGAAGCGATAATTCGCCGCGATCGCATGGGCATAAGCTCGTTTCATCATGTCGAGCCCGCAGAAGGCGGAGACGAGCATGAACAGCGTCGAGCGCGGCAGGTGGAAATTCGTCATCAGCAGGTCGACCGCCCGGAAGCGATAGCCCGGCGCGATGAAGATCGCGGTGTCGCCCGAGAAGGGGCGGATGGTGCCGTCCTCATCAGCCGCGCTCTCGATCAGGCGCAGCGAGGTGGTGCCGACGCAGACGATCCGCCCGCCCTTCGCCTTGACGGCGTTGAGGGCAGCCGCAGTCTCAGCCGAGACCGTGCCCCATTCGGCATGCATGCGATGCTCGTCGGTATCCTCCGCCTTCACCGGCAGGAAGGTCCCGGCGCCGACATGCAGCGTCACGAAATGGCGGGAGACGCC
This sequence comes from Allobosea sp. TAF32, assembly GCF_052113585.1. Classification (NCBI taxonomy): domain Bacteria; kingdom Pseudomonadati; phylum Pseudomonadota; class Alphaproteobacteria; order Hyphomicrobiales; family Alloboseaceae; genus Allobosea; species Allobosea sp. TAF32. The sequence continues at coordinate 116,672 of NZ_JBFRDM010000008.1, forward strand.
GAGTGCCTCCAGCTCGGCCAGGAGCTCCGGCGTGAAATGCAGGCCCGCGGTCGGCGCCGCCACGGCGCCGTCGTTGCGGGCGAAATTGGTCTGGTAGTCGGTGGTGTCGGCGCTGTCGGTCGGGCGCTTGCCGGCGATGTAGGGCGGCAGCGGCAATTCTCCGAGCCGCGCGATCGCCTCGTCGAGATAGGCGCTGGTCAGGCTGAACCGCAGCTCGACCTCGCCGCCCTCGCTTTTGCCAACAACCTCGGCCTGCAGGCGGCCGAGCTCGCAGGCATTGCTGGCCCCCTCGGAATCGAAGACCACGGTCTCGCCCAGCGCCAGCTTCTTGGCCGGCCGGGCGAAGGCGAGCCAGCGATCGTCGCTCTCGCGCTTGTGCAGCATGATCTCGATGCGGGCTGAATCCGCGCCGCGATAGCGCCGCCCGCGCAGGCGGGAGGGAATGACGCGCGTGTCGTTGAGGACGAGCGCGTCGCCCGGTCGGAGCAGCGAGACGAGATCGCGGATGCCGCGATCCTCCAGCGGCTCGGGCGCGTCGGGGCGCACCACGAGCAGCCGCGCGGCGTCGCGCGGGCTGACGGGCCTCAGCGCGATCCGGTCTTCCGGCAGCTCGAAATCGAAGAGGCCGACATCCATGGCGAGCGAGTTTCGTCCAAAAACAGCGAGCCCTCATCCTGAGGAACGAGCGAAGCTCGTGTCTCGAAGGATGTTCCAGCGCCCGCTGGAACCGCCCATCGAGACGCCGCGCAGGCGCGGCTCCTCAGGACGAGGGCTCGCCCTACTTCAAAACCTCAGGCCGCGTCGGCCATCACCTTCAGCGAGACGATCGAGTCGGGATCGCGCACCGGCTCACCGCGCTTGATCTTGTCGACATTGTCCATGCCTTCCACGACCTCGCCCCAGACGGTGTACTGCTTGTCCAGGAAGCGCGCGTCGTCGAACACGATGAAGAACTGGCTGTTGGCCGAGTTCGGGTTCTGGGCGCGGGCCATCGAGCAGACGCCGCGCACATGCGGCTCGGCATTGAACTCCTGCTTCAGGTCGGGGTAGCTCGAGCCGCCGGTGCCGGTGCCGTGCGGGCAGCCGACCTGCGCCATGAAGCCGTCGATGACGCGATGGAAGACGATGCCATCATAAAAGCCCTCGCGGGCGAGCAGCTTGATGCGTTCGACATGGCCGGGAGCGAGGTCGGGGCGCAGCTTGATGACCACGCGGCCCTTGGTGGTTTCCATCACGATGGTGTTTTCGGGATCGAGCGACATTAGCTCTGCCTTTCGTTAGGCGGCACACGGCCGTGGAAACGGATGATGAAGGGTCGCCCCGCGATACTCGCTCCGAGGCCCTTCGACAACCTCATCGGCGTGCAGGAATGGATGGCGGCAACAGCGGAATCGCTGAAGCGCCGCTGAAACGCGGGATCGCCGCGTCGCGTCTCCCAAGTCACGCGCGGCTGCCCGAAGAGGCTGCCGTCGCGGCGCAGGCTGAAGCGAAGCGAGACCATCGCGCCGGTCAGGTCGCCCGGCAGCGGCGGAGGCGTCCAGCAACGCCGCAGCGCCGGCGCAATATCGGCCAGAGTGGCGACGGTCTCCCCTTCCTCCGGCCGCGTCTCCGGCGAAACCGAACCGATCAGGCCGATCTCGCCATTGCGGCGCAGCAGGCTCTGCGAGCCGATGCGGCGCTGCTGCATGCCAGGAATATCGTTGTCACCGCCGAAGGGGCCGCCGATACCGGGGTTGTAGCGCTGGCCGCTCTGCGGCGGCAGGATCGGGTTCTGCGAGCCGGATGGCGGAGGCAGAACAGGGTTTTGCGAGCCGGAGGCAGGCGGCAGGCCGAGATCGCGCGTATCCTGCGCGAGCGCCACGCCGCCGAGCAAAAGCACCGCGAGAGTGCCGGTGAGGATCGTCCGCAACATGGTCCCGCCCCTCCCCGGCTTCATCTCACTTGGCGTCGGAAGCCATCCGCATGCGAACGATCTTGTCCGGATTGGTGACCTGACCGCTGCCCTGGGCGCCCTTCTTGATCTTGCGCACGGCATCCATGCCGGAGACCACCTCGCCGAAGAGCGTGTAGCTGCCGGTCAGCGAGCCGCAGCCTTCATAGCAGATGAAGAACTGCGAATTGGCGGAGTTCGGCGACTGGGAGCGCGCCATGCCGACGGAGCCGACCTTGTAGGGCGTCTGGCTGAACTCGGCGGGAATGTTCGGCAGGTCCGAGCCGCCGGTGCCGGTGCCGGTCGGGTCGCCGGTCTGGGCCATGAAGCCGTCGATGACGCGGTGGAACACGACGCCGTCATAGAAGCCGCGCTTCACCAGCGCCTTGATCTGGGCGACATGCTTCGGCGCAAGGTCCGGCCGCAGGCGGATCGTCACCGGGCCGTCCTTGGTCTCGAGAATGACCGTGTTCTCGGGATCGGGCTTGGGGCTCTGGGCTTGGGCGAAACCGAGCGAGGCGACGACGGCAAGGGCGGCGAGCGAGCTGCGCAGCATGAAAATCTCCATGGCCACCGGCAAGTCCGGCGGATGGCCGTAGGTAGCGATATCCTTTGACCGGAACAAGGCACCTGCCCTAACGGCCGCCGCCACGGGTACCGGCAGAAAATACCATTGCTGCACTGCACAAGTGCAATGGAGATCAAACTTGCAAAAATTTAAGGCTGCATTTGTCTAAACTGATGACAGAGCCGTCACAATCAGCTAAGTCATCTCCCGCTGGGAGCGCCTTGCTAGCCATGGCGCTGCGGACCAGGTCTCGGGAGGACAAACGCCCGCCTAGTATCCGAGTCGCACGCAACCAGACGCGCGCCGATACTGCGGTAAAAAAAGACTATCCAAGGCAAGGCATCGGCCTTGCCTTTTTCTTTGCCGGCTGCCCCGCCGCTCTACCTGCCGAAGCTTTTCCTCATCCCACAGCGATCGGAAGCGTCCTGCCCTAGCATGGCGCGCGTCTGCCGGACACGGCAGCGCCTTCCGATCCCTATCCTGCCGGCAGAGCCCTGCGAGTGCGCCATTTCAGATGTCGTAGGTCACCCAGACGTACCAGACGCCGGCGAAAATCACCGCGGCGACGACCGAGGTGATCGCGGCTTTCTTGAGCAGCCCCGGCAGGATCGGCGCACCCGGCTCGGTTCCCTCGACGACGTCACCCGTCTCGTGCTGGCTGCGGATGCCGAAGGGCAGCACGGCGAAGAGCGTGATCCACCAGATCACGAAATAGAGCGCGAGCCCGCCAACGATGTTCATGCGCCGCTCCCCGCGAGGGCGATGCAGGCGAAAGCGACCCGGGCCTCGGTCGGCACGCCGAAGCGTGCGGTATGGCGCGCCGGCAAGCCGTTGGGAAAATGCCTGACATACTCCGCGTTGCAGGCAGCGTAGTCGGCGGGATCGGTGATCAGCATGGTCATCTGCACGACGCGATCGAGCGAGCTGCCGGCCTCCTCCAGGATCTCCCCGATGCGAAGCAAGGCATTGCGTACTTGCTCCGCGGCCGTGTCGCCCCGGAAGATACCGAGAGCGGGATCGTGCGGCGCCGACTGGCCGGAAACGAAGACCATCCCACCAGCGACGGTCGCCGCGCTGAAGGGGCGTGGCGAGCCGGGCTCCGGCTGGCCGAGGAAAGCGATCTCGGTCATGACTGTCAGGCCTGTTCCAGTTCGACCAGCGTGCCGAGGAAATCCTTGGGATGCAAGAAGAGCACGGGCTTGCCATGGGCGCCGATGCGTGGCTCGCCGGAGCCGAGGACCCGCGCGCCCTGCGCCTTCAGCCGGTCGCGAGCGGCGAGGATATCGTCGACCTCGTAGCAGATGTGATGGACGCCGCCATCGGCATTGCGCTCGAGGAACTTCGCGATCGGCGAGTCGGCGCCAAGCGGCTCCAGCAGTTCCACCTTGGTATTGGGCAGCTCGACGAAGACCACGGTGACGCCATGTTCCGGCTGCGGCAGCGGCTGCGAGACGCGCGCACCCAGCGTGTCGCGATAGAGCGCCGTCGAGGCCGCGAGATCCTTCACCGCGATGGCGACATGGTTGAGGCGTCCGATCATCTTCGTCTTCTCCAGCCCGGCGGCGCTGCGCCTGTTCTACACCTCGACCACCAGCGCATGCACCAGTGGCTTCTTGCCCCACTCCTCGTTGACAGCGCTGCGCACGCCGCGCTCCAGCGCGTTGCGAAGGGCCTCGGGGTCACGGCGGCGGGCCTTGGGGATGCCGTCGAGCAGTTCACTGACGGTATCGGCGACGTACTCGTCGAAATCCGTACCATCGCGGGTGCGTGGCGGCAGGCCGAGCACCGCGATTTCCGGCTCGCCCGCGATGCCGCCCTTCTCGTCGACGGCAACCGCGATTGAGACGATGCCGGCGAAGGAGAGCCGCCGTCGCTCCTGCAGCGTCTTCTCAAGGGCGTTCACCAGCAAGGAGCCGTCCTGGTAGAGCCGGCCATGCGGGGCCTCGTCGACCTTCCTCGCGCCCTCACCCGAAATCGCGACGACGTCGCCATTGCCGGCGCGCATCACATGCTTCACGCCAAGACTGCGGGCGAAGGTCTCGTGCTCGGCGAGATGCAGATCCTCGCCATGGGCTGGGATGGCGATCTGCGGCTTCAGCCAGCCATAGAGCCTCGCCATCTCCTCGCGACGCGGATGGCCGGAGACATGCACGAGATGGGTGCGGTCGGTGATGATCTCGATATTGTCGCGGGCCAGCGCATTCAGGATGTTGCCGACCGATTTCTCGTTGCCGGGAATGGTGCGCGACGAGAAGATCACGCGGTCTCCGGCGGAAAGCGCAATCTCGGGATGGTCATCCGCGGCGATGCGCGAGAGCGCGGCGCGCGGCTCGCCCTGGCTACCGGTCAACAGCGCCACCACCTTGTCGCGCGGCAGGTAGCCATAGGCATCGACGGGACGGAAGGCAGGGATGCCGTCGAGATAGCCGCATTCGCGGGCCACATCGATGACGCGATCCATCGCGCGGCCGACCACCACCACCTCGCGCTCATTCGCCATGGCGGCCTCGGCTACCGCACGCAGCCGCGCCACGTTGGATGCGAAGGTGGTGACGGCGACACGACCGGGCGCGGAGGCCACCAGCTCCTTCAGCTTGGCGGCGACGTCGGCCTCGCTCGGGCTGATGCCGTCGCGCATGACATTGGTCGAGTCGCAGACCAGGGCCAGCACGCCCTCCTCACCGAGTTCGCGCAGGCGCTTTTCGTCGGTGGGCAGGCCGACGCGCGGCGTCGGGTCGATCTTCCAATCGCCGGTGTGGACGACGAGGCCGGCCGGGGTGCGGATGGCGAGCGCATTCGACTCGGGGATGGAATGCGCAACCGGCACATATTCGATGTCGAACGGCCCGAGCGTGATGCGCCCGCCCTGCGCCACGACGTTGATCTCGACATTGGGCGCGCCGGGCTCGGAGAGCCGGCGCGTCGCGAGGAGGCCTGCGGCGAAGCGCGTGCAGTAGACCGGCGCCCGCAGCGAAGGCCAGAGCGCGGCGAGCGCGCCGATATGGTCCTCATGGGCATGGGTGATGACGATGCCGAGGAGGTTCGCCCGCTCCTCGATGATGTAGCGCAGATCGGGCAGGACGATATCGACGCCCGGCGCTTCCGGGCCGGCGAAGGACAGGCCGCAATCGACCAGGATCCATTTGCGTCTCCCCTCGGGCCCGAAGCCGTAGAGGGCGGCGTTCATGCCGATCTCGCCGAGGCCGCCGAGGGGAACGAAAACGAGCTGGTCGCTGGAGCGGGTCACTGGCAATCCTGAAGGCATGGCAGTCGCCAACAGCGCATCATTGCGCGCCGATGCCGACTTGCCGGGAGATCTTGCGGGATACGCGGTGCATCCCGGACGAAGCGAAGCGGAGATCCGGGATGCATGCCGGCGCGATTCCGGCTCGCGTTCCGGCATGGATCCCGGGTCGTCCTTCGGCCGCCCGGGATGACCGCGTGGAACCGACGAATTCCTCTAGCATGGTCGTGACGCGGCAGGCCAGCATGGCCGCCCGCGCATCTCAGGCCGCTCCAAAGAAGAGATCGCCCGCATCGATGACGCGCCGGCCGGCTTCCGTTTCGAGTTCGAGACGCCCCGTCGGGTCGAGACCGACAAATCGCCCCGCCAGCGGACCGTCAGGCAGGCGGATGGTGATGGTCTCGCCGAGAAAGGCGGCGCGCTCGAGCCAGGCGGCACGGATCGGCCCGAAGCCACCGGGCTGGGACCAGATGGCGAAGCGCTGGGCGAAGGCGTCGCTCAGCCCCGTCAGCATCGTCTCGACATTGGCCTGCGGCGCTGCCGCCTTGAGGAAGGTCGCGGGGTAAGGTGTGTCGGAGGGGCAGGAAGCGATGTTCACGCCGCAGCCGACGATGACGTTGAGCCGCCCTGCCCGGCTCTCGCCTTCGAGCAGCAGGCCCGAGGTCTTGGCGCGATCGAGCAGCAGATCGTTCGGCCATTTCAGCTTCAGCCCGGACGCGGCCGGGCCGAGCAGCTTCGCCGCGGCATCGTGCAGGGCAAGGCCCACCACGAAGCCGAGCTGCGGTGCCAGCGCCGGCTCGCACGGGTCGGTCAGCAGCAGGCTCGCATAGAGATTGCCGCGCGGCGAGCCCCATTGCCGGCCATGCCGGCCTCTGCCGGCATTCTGGCTGCGGGCGACGATCCAGAGCTTGCCCGGCTCGCCCTGATCGAGCGCGCGGCGGGCCTCCTCCATGGTCGAGGCGACCTCGTCGCGGATGATCAGCCGGTAGCCCGCTGCGCGGGCGGCTTCGCCGAGCACGCGCCGTCGGCTCAGAAGAGCGACTTCGCCGCCGCCTCGGCCGCATTGAAGAGCGGCGCCGGCAGCAACGAAAGCACCAGCACGAAGATGGTCGAGAACAACAGCACGGTGCGCACGCCGTAATCCGCGGTCTCGAAGGCCGGCTTCGGATCGTCGAAATACATCACCTTGACGAGGCGCAGATAATAATAGGCGCCGACGACGCTGGTGATTACGCCGACGACGGCGAGAACGTAGAGCTTGGCCTCGATCGCGGCGAGGAAGACGTACCACTTCGCCCAGAAGCCGGCGAGCGGCGGGATGCCGGCGAGCGAGAACATCATCATCGACATCGCGAACGCCATCCAGCGATTGGTACGGGACAGGCCGGCAAGCTCCGAGATGTCCTCGACCAGTTTTCCGTCACGGCGCATCATCAGCACGCAGGCGAAGGCGGCGAGCGTCGTGGCGAGATAGATCGCCATATAGGTCATCACGCCCTGCACGCCGCCAGGGGTGCCGGCGGCGAGACCGACCAGCGCGTAACCCATGTTCGCGATGGAAGAATAGGCGAGCAGGCGCTTGATATTGCGCTGGCCGATCGCGGCGAAGGCGCCGAGCGCCATCGAGGCGATCGAGATGAAGACGATGATCTGGCGCCAGTCCTGGATCGCGCCCGGGAAGGCGCCGACGAAGATGCGGACCACCATCGCCATGGCGGCCATCTTGGGAGCCGAGGCGAAGAAGGCGGCGACGGGGGTCGGAGCGCCCTCATAGACGTCCGGCGTCCACATATGGAACGGCACGGCCGAGATCTTGAAGGCGACGCCGGCGGCGATGAAGACGATGCCGAAGATCAGGCCGATGCCGGCATGGCCGCCCTGCGTCGCCGCGGCAATGCCGGTGAAGGTGACGGTGCCGGTGAAGCCGTAGACCAGCGAGGCGCCATAGAGCAGCATGCCGGAGGAGAGCGCGCCGAGCACGAAATACTTCAGGCCCGCCTCGGTCGACTTCGCATTGTCGCGGTCGAACGCCGCGACGACATAGAGCGCCAGCGACTGCAGCTCGAGTCCGACATAGAGGCTGATGAGATCGTTGGCCGAGATCATCATCATCATGCCGATGGTCGCGAGCACGACGAGAATGGGGAATTCGAAGCGCATCGCCCCCTCGCGCCGCAGCGTATCGGCGGAGAGAAGGATCGTGGCGCCGGCGCCGATGAGCGTCAGCACCTTCATGAAGCGGGAGAAGCCGTCGGCGATGAAGCCGTTGTTGAAGGTCAGGAGCTTGCCGCCGGCCGAGACGACCAGCACCAAGGCGACCGCGAGCAGCACGAGGGCGAGGCCTTCGAGCAGGCGCGTCGCGCGCTCACCCTGGATCGCGCCGACCAGCACCATCGCGATGGCGCCGACGGCGAGGATGATTTCCGGCAGGGCCGGGCCGAGAGCGGGCAGAGCCATGACGAGACCTTACTGCACGGCCGCCACTGCCGTCTTCGCGACAGTGAGGGCAGCCTGATAGTTCTTGATGAGCGCTTCAGTCGGCGCCGCGAAGGCGTCGAGGATCGTGTGCGGTTGCACGCCGTACCAGATCGTCAGCAGGACGAGCGGGACCAGGATCGCGATCTCGCGGCCGTTCAGGTCCTTGATGTCCTTGAGCTCCGGCTTGACGAGTTCGCCGAAGACGACCCGGCGGTAGAGCCAGAGCGCATAGGCGGCCGAGAGAATGACGCCTGAGGTCGCGAAGAAGGCAACCCAGGGATTGGCGCGGAAGGCGCCGACCAGCGTCAGAAACTCGCCGACGAAACCGGCGGTGCCCGGCAGGCCGACATTGGCCATGGTGAAGACCATGAACACCACCGCGTAGAGCGGCATGCGGTTCACCAGCCCGCCATAGGCCGCGATCTCGCGGGTGTGCATGCGGTCGTAGATCACGCCGACGCAGAGGAAGAGCGCGCCGGAGACGAGGCCATGGCTCATCATCTGGAACATCGCGCCCTGGATGCCCTGCGGCGTCAGGGTGAACAGCCCCATGGTGACGAAGCCCATATGCGCCACCGAGGAGTAGGCGATCAGCTTCTTGATATCCTCCTGCATCAGCGCCACGAGCGACGTGTAGACGATGGCGATGACGGAGAGCGCGAAGACCAGCGGCGCGAAATAATGCGACGCCTCCGGGAACATCGGGATCGAGAAGCGGATGAAGCCGTAGCCGCCCATCTTCAGCAGAATCGCCGCCAGGATGACGGAACCGGCCGTCGGCGCCTCGACGTGCGCGTCGGGCAGCCAAGTATGGACCGGCCACATCGGCATCTTCACCGCGAAGGAGGCGAAGAAGGCGAGCCACAGCCATGTCTGCATGCCGGCAGGGAATTTGTGGGCGAGCAGCGCCGGAATGTCGGTCGTACCGGCGTTCCAGTACATCGCCATCACCGCCAGCAGCATCAGCACCGAGCCGAGCAGCGTGTAGAGGAAGAACTTGTAGGAGGCGTAGACGCGCCGCTTGCCACCCCAGATGCCGATGATCAGGAACATCGGGATCAGGCCGGCTTCGAAGAACAGGTAGAACAGCACGAGGTCGAGCGCCGCGAAGACGCCGATCATCAGCGTCTCCAGGATCAGGAAGGCGACCATGTACTCTGCCACCCGCTTCTCGACCGAGGTCCAGGAGGCGAGGATGCAGAACGGCATCAGGAAGGCCGTCAGCACGATGAAGGGGAAGGAAAAGCCGTCGACGCCAAGCTTGAACTTGATGGCGTCGGAGACCCAGCCATGGGTCTCGACCATCTGGAAGCCGGGGTTGGCCGTGTCGAAGCGGCTCCAGGCGACGCAGGCGAGCACGAAGGTCAGCACCGTCGTGATCAGCGCCGCCCAGCGGGCGTTGGAGTCGACCGAGGCCTGATCGCCGCGCTGCGCCAGGATGAAGGCAGCGCCGACCAGCGGCAGGACCAGAAGACCGGTGAGGATACCGAAACCGAAGGACATCATCTCACCCGCGGGTCACAAGATACCAAGTCACCAGCCCGGCGACGCCGATCAGCATCGCGAAGGCATAGTGATAGAGATAGCCGGTCTGCAGCCGGACCACCCGGTTGGTCACATCGACCACGCGTGCCGAGATGCCGTCCGGTCCGAGGCCGTCGATGACCAGGCCATCGCCCTTCTTCCAGAGGAAGCGGCCGAGCCATTTCGCCGGGCGCACGAACAGGAAGTCGTAGAGCTCGTCGAAGTACCACTTGTTCAGCAGGAACTGGTACAGCGCCGGGTTCGCAGCCGCGAGCTTGCCCGGAATGTCCGGCCGGCGGACATACATCCAGTAGGCGAGCACGAAGCCGATCACCATCGCCACGAACGGCGATGCCACGACCCACTTGGGCACCTCGTGCATGGTATGCAGGATGTGGTTGTCCTTGCCCATGAACAGGGACGACTTCCAGAAATGCTCGAAGTCGTGCCCGACGAAGTACTCCTTGAAGGCGACGCCAGCGAAGATCGCGCCGACCGAAAGCAGCGCGAGCGGCAGCAGCATCACCCAAGGGCTCTCATGCGGCGTGTGATCATGGCCGTGGCCGTGAGCGTCATGGCCGTGCGCATGGTCGTGCGCGGCATGGGCATGGTCATCGTGACCATGCGAGTCATGGCCATGGCCCCAGCGCGGTGCGCCCTCGAAGGTCATGAAATAGAGCCGCCAGGAATAGAAGGACGTCATGCAGGCGGCGACGACCAGCAGGATGAAGGCATAGGAGCTGGCGAAGCCACCATGCTCGACCGAGGCATAGGCGCTCTCGATGATCGCATCCTTCGAGAAGAAGCCGGCGAAGCCGAAAACCGTCCCGGGGATACCGACGCCGGTCAGCGCCAGGGTGCCGATCGTCATCGCCGCCGCGGTCAGCGGGATGTGCTTACGCAGGCCGCCCATGCGGCGCATGTCCTGCTCGTGGTGCATCGCGTGGATGACCGAGCCGGCGCCCAAGAAGAGCAAGGCCTTGAAGAAGGCGTGGGTGAAGAGGTGGAAGATGCCGGCGCCGTAATTGCCGACGCCGAGCGCGACGAACATGTAGCCGAGCTGCGAGCAGGTCGAATACGCGATGACGCGCTTGATGTCGTTCTGCACGAGGCCGACCGTCGCGGCGAAGAAGGCCGTGGTCGCGCCGATGACGACGACGACGGTGAGCGCGACGGGAGCATACTCGAAGAGCGGTGACAGGCGCGCCACCATGAAGACACCGGCAGTGACCATGGTCGCGGCATGGATGAGGGCCGAGACCGGGGTCGGGCCTTCCATCGCGTCCGGCAGCCAGGTGTGGAGCAGGAACTGGGCCGACTTGCCCATCGCGCCGACGAACAGCAGCAGGCAGGTCAGGGTCAGCGCGTTCCAGTCATAGCCGAGAAAGCGGAAGCCCTGGTTCACGAACTCGCCGGCGCGCGGGAAGATCGCGTCGAAGGCGACCGAGCCGAACAGCACGAAGACCAGGAACATGCCCAGCGAGAAGCCGAAGTCGCCGACGCGGTTGACGATGAAGGCCTTCATCGCCGCGGCATTGGCCGAAGGCTTCTGGTACCAGAAGCCGATCAGCAGATAGGAGGCGAGACCGACGCCCTCCCAGCCGAAGAACATCTGGACGAGATTATCCGCCGTCACCAGCATCAGCATCGCGAAGGTGAACAGCGAGAGATAGGCGAAGAAGCGCGGCCGGTGCGGATCCTCGTGCATGTAGCCGATCGAGTAGAGGTGCACGAGCGACGACACGGTGTTGACGACGACCAGCATCACGGCGGTCAGCGTGTCCACGCGGAAGGCCCAGTCGACCTGCAGGCTGCCGGAGGAAATCCAGCTCGCAACCTGGATGCGCGTCGTGCCGGAGCCGAAGCCGACCTGGACGAGGGCAACCCAGGACAGGATTGCCGAGACGATGAGCAGCGAGGTCGTGACGATCTCGGAGCCGCGCGCGCCGATCAGCCGGCCGAAGAGGCCGGCGATCAGGAAGCCGATCAGGGGGAGGAAGACGATCAGGTGATACATGGTCGTGAGGTCCAGGCGCCAGGCAGCGCTCAGCCTTTCATCATGTTGATGTCTTCCACCGCGATCGTGCCGCGGTTGCGGAAGTAGACGACGAGAATGGCGAGGCCGATCGCGGCCTCAGCCGCCGCCACCGTGAGCACCAGCAGCGCGAAGACCTGTCCGACGATGTCGTTCAGGAAGCTCGAGAAGGCGACGAAGTTCAGGTTGACCGAGAGCAGGATGAGCTCGACCGACATCAGGATGACGATGACGTTCTTGCGGTTGATGAAGATGCCGAGCACGCCGAGCGTGAACAGGATGGCGCTGACGGCGAGATAATGGCCCAGTCCGATCGTCATCATGCCATCTCCTCGGGAACGCCGGCGCGCGAGGGCACCTGCTTGACCTCCATCGCCGCGTCCTTGGTACGGGCGTTCTGGGTCGGGACGTGCTGGCGCTTGATACCGTGGCGCTCGCGCAGCGTCAGCACGATCGCGCCGATCATGGCGACCAGCAGCACGAGACCCGCCGCCTGGAAGTAGTAGACATACTGGGTGTAGAGCACGCGGCCGAGCGCCTCGGTATTGGTCATGCCGGCGGGGATCGCGGCGACCGGCGCCTTGACGATCTGCGGGTCGATCACCCAGGCGCCGACGACCAGCAGCAGTTCGACGGCGAAGATGAAGCCGATCAGCGCCCCCACCGGTAGATAGTTCAGGAACCCCTGGCGGAACTCGGCGAAATCGACGTCGAGCATCATCACGACGAAGAGGAAGAGCACCGCGACCGCGCCGACATAGACGACGACCAGCAGCATCGCGAGGAACTCGGCGCCGAGCAGCATGAACAGCCCGGCCGCGTTGACGAAGGCCAGGATCAGGAACAGCACCGAGTGCACGGGATTGCGCGAGGCTACCACCATGAAGGCAGATGCCACGGTAACGCCTGCAAAGAGATAGAAGAAAGCCGCTGCGGCATTCATCTCGGCCAGCCCTTCCCGCCCCTTTTCGGTGCGGTCCTCGTTTGGTTCGTGCGCCGGGACTCGGGGTCCCGGAGCAATTTGGAGCGTCTATAATCAGGCCCGCCGGGCGCGACAACCGCGCGGCGGGTCTGGTCTCGTTCTAGGACGTCATTCTCGGGCGAAGCGAAGCGCAGACCCGAGAATCTCTGGCAGAACGAGGCGTCGGAGCCTCTTCCTGCACGAGATGCTCGGGTCAAGCCCGAGCATGACGGCAGCTACCGATACGGCGCATCCATCGCGATGTTGCGCGCAATCTCGCGTTCCCAGCGCGCGCCGTTCGCGAGCAGCTTGTCCTTGTCGTAGAACAGCTCCTCGCGGGTCTCGGTCGCGAACTCGAAATTCGGCCCCTCGACGATGGCATCGACCGGGCAGGCCTCCTGGCAGAAGCCGCAATAGATGCACTTCGTCATGTCGATGTCGTAACGGGTGGTGCGGCGCGTGCCGTCGTTGCGGCGCGGGCCGGCCTCGATGGTGATGGCCTGCGCCGGGCAGATCGCCTCGCAGAGCTTGCACGCGATGCAGCGCTCCTCGCCGTTCGGATAGCGGCGCAGCGCGTGCTCGCCACGGAAACGTGGCGAGAGCTGGCCCTTCTCGAACGGGTAGTTCAGCGTCGCCTTCGGCTTGAAGAAGTAGCGCATCGACAGGCCGATCGCCCCGACGAACTCCTTCAGCAGCAGGCCCCTTGCGGCTTGCGCGAGTGACATCGCCTTCGTCCTTCCATCCTCAGCCGAACAAAGTCCGGCCGATCACGAAACCCAGGATCGGCGTGAAGCCGATCGTGATTGCCATCAGCGCCCACCGCAGGATGCGGATGCGGCGCTCATAATCATTCTTCTCGGCCTCGGTCGTGGAGTGATCCGCGCGCCTGAGCGCCCCGATCACCACGGCCGTCATCAGCCGGTATTCTAGCAGACCCAGCCCGAAGCCGATCAAGGCACCGAGCCAACCCGCCATATTCATGCCGTCAGCAGCCCGAGCCACTGAACGGCCTTGTATCCGCCGAAGCCACCGAAGACCGCGGCGGCCACCGCCCCTCCGAGCGCCACGTCCAGCGCGTCGAAGATCCGGCTTCGCCGCGCCCACCAGCACGCGGAGCCGTAAAGAACCAGTGCTGCGATCATGCCGAATGCAATTCCGGAGATCGCAGCCAAACTCATCCGCCGACCGGCCCCCAGCCAGTCAGTTGCAGCACCAGCGCCACCAGAACGACGCTCGCGATCGAGAGCGGCAGGAAGACCTTCCAGCCCAGGCGCATCAGTTGATCGTAGCGGTAGCGCGGCACGAAGGCCTTCACCAGCGCGAACATGAAGAAGACCAGGCAGATCTTGAGCGCGAACCAGAACACGCCGGGCAGCCAGGTGAAGGGCGGCAGCGCGACCGGCGGCGCCCAGCCACCGAGGAACAGGATCGTCGTCAGCGAGCACATGGTCATGATCGCCACGTATTCGCCGAGCATGAACAGCAGGTACGGCGTCGAGGAATACTCGACCATGAAGCCCGCCACGAGCTCCGATTCCGCCTCGGCCAGATCGAAGGGCGGCCGGTTCGTCTCGGCCAACGCCGAGACGAAGAAGACGACGAACATCGGGAAGAGCGGCAGGAAGTACCAGTTCAGGATGCTGAGCCAGGGAACGCCGAGCGCATGGGCGAGCCCGCGGTTCTGCTGGGCTTCGACGATGGCCGAGAGGTTCAGCGAGCCGACGCAGAGCAGCACGGTGATGATGACGAAGCCGATCGAGACCTCATAGGACACCATCTGCGCCGCCGAGCGCAGCGCGCTCATGAACGGATATTTCGAGTTCGAGGCCCAGCCGGCCATGATGATGCCGTAGACGCCGAGCGAGGAGATCGCGAGGATGTAGAGCACGCCGACATTGATGTCGGCGATCGCCCAACCCTCTGCCACCGGGATCACCGCCCAGGCGCCGAGCGCCAAGAGGCAAGAGATGAATGGTGCCAGCAGGAAGAGACCCTTGTTCGCGCCGGCCGGGATAATCGGCTCCTTGAGCGCGAACTTGATCAGGTCCGCGAAGCTCTGGAACAGGCCCCAGGGACCGACCACGTTCGGGCCGCGGCGCAGCTGCACCGCCGCCCAGACCTTGCGGTCGGCGAGCAGGATATAGGCGATGAAGACCAGCAGGCAGACCAGCAGCAGCAGGCTCTTGCCGAGGATGATCGCGATATCGAGGACGAGGTCCCAGTTCATGGCCGGTTACTCCGCCGCCTGCTGGTGCCGGCCCGAAGCCAGCGCCGAGCATTCCGCCATCACGGCAGAGGCACGTGCGATCGGGTTGGTCTGATAGAAGTCGCTGACGGCCGGGGTGAAGCCCGCCTTGTCGGTCTTGCCGCCGAGGCCGGCGAGCTTGCCGATCTCGGCCGCGTCGTTGGCCGGGAGGCCGTCGAGCGCCGCGAAATGCGGGTGCGCCTCGTAGAGCGCCTTGCGCAGGCCCGACAGGGAGTCGAAGGGCAGCGTCTTGCCGAGCGCCGCGGAGAGCGCACGCAGGATCGCCCAGTCCTCGCGGGCGTCGCCCGGCGGGAACGTGGCACGATCCGCCATCTGCACCCGGCCTTCGGTGTTCACATAGGTGCCGGACTTTTCGGTATAGGCCGCGCCCGGCAGGATGACGTCGGCGCGGTGAGCGCCCTTGTCGCCATGGGTACCCTGGTAGACCACGAAAGCGCCTTCCGGCACCTCGATCTCGTCGGCGCCGAGCAGGAAGAGCACGTCGAGCGCGCCCGGCTGGGCCATGGCGGCCGCATCCACCCCCCCCTCGCCCGGCACAAAGCCGAGATCGAGCGCACCGGCGCGGGCGGCAGCGGTGTGGATCACGCCGAAGCCGTTCCAGTCCTCGGTCATCGCGCCCAGCGACTGCGCCGCCTTGGCGGCGAGCGAGAGCACGGCCTCGCCATCGGCGCGGACAAGAGCCCCCTGCCCGATCAGCACCATCGGCTTGCCGCCGCCGGCGGCGGCCGACTTGACGATATCAGCCAGCGTCTCCGGGCCGGCGCCGAGATAGTCGTAGGAATAGGTCAGGTCAGCCTTTTCGCCGATGACACCGATCTTGAAGTCGCCGCGCAGCCAGCGCTTGCGGATGCGGGCATTCAGGATCGGCGCCTCGCGGCGCGGGTTCGAGCCGATGATCAGCAGCGAGGTCGCATCTTCGATGCCGGCGATGCCGGCGTTGAGGACGTAGGATGCGCGGCCGAACTTCGGATGAAGCTTCGTGCCGTCCTGGCGCGCGTCGAGATTGGCTGAGCCGAGCGAGGCGATCAGCGCCTTCAGCGCGAACATCTCCTCGACCGCGGCGAGGTCGCCGGCGATGGCGCCGATCCTCTCAGGGCTCGCGGCCTTCACCTTGCTGGCGATGGCGGCGAAGGCCTCGTTCCAGCTTGCCGGACGCAAACGGCCGTTCTCGCGGATATAAGGCCGGTCGAGGCGCTGGGTCTTGAGGCCGTCGGCGACATGGCGGGTCTTGTCGGAGATCCACTCCTCGTTCACCGCCTCGTTGAGGCGGGGCAGGATGCGCATCACTTCCTTGCCGCGCGAGTCGACGCGGATCGCCGAGCCGACGGCGTCCATCACATCGATGCTCTCGGTCTTCGAGAGCTCCCAGGGCCGGGCCTTGTTCTGGTAGGGCTTGGATGTCAGCGCGCCGACCGGGCAGAGATCGACGATGTTGCTCTGCAACTCCGACGACATCGCGTGCTCGAG
Organism: Allobosea sp. TAF32; assembly: GCF_052113585.1. Classification (NCBI taxonomy): domain Bacteria; kingdom Pseudomonadati; phylum Pseudomonadota; class Alphaproteobacteria; order Hyphomicrobiales; family Alloboseaceae; genus Allobosea; species Allobosea sp. TAF32. The sequence goes on from NZ_JBFRDM010000008.1 coordinate 133,145, forward strand.
ATAGGTGGTGATCTCCATGTCCTCGCCGCGGCCGATGGCGCCGAGATCGGAGGCGCCGGCGACCTCGGTGGTGAAGCGGACGCAGCGCGTGCACTGGATGCAGCGCGTCATCGTCGTCTTGACCAGCGGGCCGATATACTTGTCCTCGACCGCGCGCTTGTTCTCGGCGAAGCGCGAGGTATCCGCGCCATAGGCCATGGCCTGGTCCTGCAGGTCGCACTCGCCGCCCTGGTCGCAGATCGGGCAATCCAGCGGGTGGTTGATGAGCAGGAACTCCATCACCCCTTCGCGGGCCTTCTTGACCATCGGCGACTTGGTCGAGACGACCGGCGGCTCGCCGTTCGGGCCGGGGCGCAGATCGCGCACGCCGATGGCGCAGGAGGCCTGCGGCTTCGGCGGGCCACCCTTCACCTCGACGAGGCACATGCGGCAGTTGCCGGCGATCGAGAGCCGCTCGTGGAAGCAGAAGCGCGGCACCTCGACGCCCGCCGCCTCGCAGGCCTGGAGCACCGTGTACTCGGCGGGTACGTCGACCTCGATGCCGTCGATGAGGAGTTTCGTCATGGTCTCACTCCGCCGCCATCAGGCGCACAGGCTCGCTGTGCGGGTTGGCGGCATAGTCGTCGATGCGCTGCTCGATTTCGTGACGGAAATGCGCGATCAGGCCCTGGATCGGCCAAGCCGCGGCATCGCCGAGCGCGCAGATCGTGTGGCCCTCGATCTGCTTGGTGACGTCGAGCAGCATGTCGATCTCGCGCTTCTGGGCGCGGCCTTCCGCCATGCGCTCCATGACGCGCCACATCCAGCCCGTGCCTTCGCGGCAAGGCGTGCACTGGCCGCAGCTCTCATGCTTGTAGAAATGGCTGATGCGGGCGATGGCGCGGACGATGTCGGTCGACTTGTCCATCACGATCACCGCCGCCGTGCCGAGGCCGGAGCGCAGCTTCGAAAGCGAGTCGAAATCCATCGGCGTGTCGATGATCTGCTCGGCCGGCACCATGCGCACCGAGGAACCGCCGGGGATGACCGCCTTCAGATTGTCCCAGCCGCCGCGGATGCCGCCGCAATGCTTTTCGATCAACTCGCGGAAGGGAATGCCCATCGCCTCTTCGACGTTGCAGGGCTTGTTCACATGGCCGGAGACGCAGAAGAGCTTGGTGCCGACATTGTTCGGCGTGCCGATCGACGAGAACCAGCTCGCGCCGCGGCGCAGGATGGTCGGAGCGACCGCGATCGACTCGACGTTGTTCACCGTGGTCGGGCAGCCATAGAGGCCCATATTGGCGGGGAATGGCGGCTTCAGCCGCGGCATGCCCTTCTTGCCCTCGAGGCTCTCCAGCAGCGCCGTCTCTTCGCCGCAGATATAGGCGCCGGCGCCATGATGCACATAGAGATCAAAGGGATAGCCGTGGACGTTGTCCTTGCCGATGAGCTTGGCCTCATAGGCCTCGTCGACGGCGCGCTGCAGCGCCTCGCGCTCGCGGATATATTCGCCGCGGATATAGATGTAGGCCGCATGCGCGCCCATGGCGAAGGAGGCGATCAGGCAGCCCTCGACCAGCGTATGCGGGTCGTTGCGCATGATCTCGCGGTCCTTGCAGGTGCCGGGCTCCGACTCGTCGGCGTTGACGACGAGATAGTGCGGGCGCCCGTCGCTCTGCTTCGGCATGAACGACCATTTCAGTCCGGTCGGGAAGCCGGCGCCGCCGCGGCCGCGCAGGCCGGACTTCTTCATCTCGTCGATGATCCAGTCCCGGCCCTGCTCCAGCAGGAACTTGGTGCCATCCCAGGCGCCGCGCTGGATCGCACCCTTCAGGGTACGGTCGTGCAGGCCGTAGAGATTGGTGAAGATGCGATCGCGATCTGCGAGCATGTCCTAGTGCCTCACTCTGCCGGCTTGTCGCCAAGCTTCGACTCCGGGCGCCAGCCCGTCGCGAGCTTCTTCGACTGAGCAATCCAGTCGTCGCGCACCGCCCTGCCCTTGAAGCCGGTCAGGCGTGCATCGACCCAGGCGAGCTCCGCCGGTGTCCATTTGGCGATCTGGTCATAGTGCCAGATCCCCATCTCGTTGAGCATCTTGGCCAGCTTCGGCCCGACGCCCCAGATCAGTTCGAGATCGTCGCCCTCGCCGCCGCGCGCAGCGGTCAGCAGCTCGGGCTTGCTCTCCTCGACGGCGGACTCGGCCTTTGCCGCAACGGCAGGCTTGGCAGCCTCGGCAACATCCTTCTTCTCGACCTTGCCCTTGGCGGCCGGCGTGTCGTTGGCGGCGCTGGAAGGCTGGGTCGGCTCGGACGGCTTCGGCCGGGCTGCGGCGGCCGTCTCGCTGGCGGGCTTTTCGGCAACCGCGGCCGGCGTGGCCTCGGCCTTCTTCGCCTCGGCTTCTGCAGCCTTCTTCGCTTCCGCCTCGGCGGCAGCCTTGGCGGCAGCGGCTTCGGCAGCAGCCTTGCGCTGCTCGCCAATGCGCTTCTGCCAGTCGCCGGCGCCGATCATCGAGCCGTCATAGAGGGCCTTGTCGGTCAGAGTCTGCGGGCCACCTTCCGGCTCGGAGCCGGTGCGGCCATTCTGCGGGCCGGGCTTGGTCGGGCGGCCATTGCGGAGATCGTCGAGGAGCTGGCGGAAATTCGCCGGCGTCAGGTCCTCGTAGTAGTCGATATTGATCTGCGCCATCGGCGCGTTACAGCAGGCGCCCAAGCACTCGACCTCGAGCCAGGAGAGCTTGCCGTCGGCAGTCACCGTCGATTGCGGGCCGATGACGTCCTCGCAAACCTTCTTCAGCGCCTCGGCGCCGCGCAGCGCGCAAGGCGTCGTACCGCAGAGCTGGACGAAATACTCGCCCACCGGCTGCAGGTTGAACATGGTGTAGAAGGTCGCGACCTCCAGCACCCGCATCGGCGCCATGCCCAAGCGCTTGGCGACGGTCTCGATCACGGCGCGCGAGACCCAGCCCTCCTGCTCCTGTGCCTTCCACAAAAGCGGGATGACGGCGGAAGCCTGGCGGCCGGCCGGATACTTGGCGATCTGCTGGTCGATCCAGTTCTCGTTCGCCGCGGTGAAGGCGAAGGAGGCCGGTTGGACAGGATCAGGCGCGAGACGACGGACGGACATTAGCGGTCCACCTCACCAAAGACGATATCAAGGGAGCCGAGGATCGCGGAGACGTCGGCGAGCATGTGCTTGCGGCACATGAAATCCATGGCCTGGAGATGGGCGAAGCCCGGGGCCTTGATCTTGCAGCGATAGGGCTTGTTGGTGCCGTCCGAGACCAGATAGACGCCGAATTCGCCCTTCGGCGCCTCGACGGCGGCATAGACCTCGCCGGCCGGCACCTTGTAGCCCTCGGTGTAGAGCTTGAAGTGGTGGATCAGCGCTTCCATCGAACGCTTCATCTCGCCGCGCTTGGGCGGCACCATCTTGCCGTCGAGCGAAGAGACCGGGCCGCCGCCATCGGCTGCCAGCAGCTTCTCGCAGCACTGCTTCATGATGCGCACCGACTGGCGCATCTCTTCCATGCGGATGTGGTAGCGGTCGTAGCAGTCGCCGTTCTTGCCGACGGGAACCTCGAATTCCATCTCCTCGTAGCACTCATAGGGCTGCGACTTGCGCAGATCCCATGGCGCGCCGGAGCCGCGCACCATCACGCCAGAGAAGCCCCATTTCCAGCAGGTCTCAAGATCGACCACGCCGATATCGACGTTGCGCTGCTTGAAGATGCGGTTGTCGCTGAGCAGTCCTTCGAGGTCATCGCAGACCTTGAGGAACGGATCGCACCATTCGGCGATGTCGTGGATCAGCGAGACCGGGATGTCCTGGTGCACGCCGCCGGGGCGGACATAGGCCGCGTGCATACGCGCGCCGCAGGCCCGCTCGTAGAAGATCATCAGCTTCTCGCGCTCCTCGAAGCCCCAGAGCGGGGGCGTGAGGGCGCCGACGTCCATCGCCTGCGTGGTGACGTTCAGCAGATGCGAGAGGATGCGGCCGATCTCGGAATAAAGCACGCGGATGAGCTGGCCGCGGCGCGGCACGGTCACGCCGGCGAGACGCTCGACCGCGAGCGAATAGGCATGCTCCTGATTCATCGGCGCGACATAGTCGAGCCGGTCGAAATAGGGCAGCGCCTGCAGATAGGTCTTGGCCTCGATCAGCTTCTCGGTGCCGCGATGCAGCAGGCCGATATGCGGATCGACGCGCTCGACCACCTCGCCGTCGAGTTCCAGCACGAGTCGCAGCACGCCATGCGCCGCCGGGTGCTGCGGACCGAAGTTGATCGAGAAGTTGCGGATATTATGCTCGGACATCTCTTAGCCCCGTCTCGGGTCGAGAAATTTGTTGGCGGCAGGGTCCGCGACAATCCGCTGCCGCATCGTGGCGCAGCCCCCGGGCCGCTTGGACAAACGCTCGGCTTCCGCTTCCGCCTTCTTGACGGCCTCGGGGCCGGCGGCCTCCTGCCCTTCCAGGGCGAGATCGCGGAACGAGGACGACTGGAGGAAGAAGCTCAGCCGCAGTTCCTTCGGGCAGGCGGCGGCCCAAATGCGCGCAGCCGGAACCTCGACACCAATCTCACCCAGAGTGAAGCGAGCCTTGCTGCCGTCATGCAGCGTGATCTGGCCGACGCTGGTCGAAGCATCGCGGTTGGGCCCGATCCTGCTGGCAGGCTGGCAAGCCGACAAGCCGACACCGACCAGGGCACAGGCCGCCACGGTCAGGTTGCTGAGGTTGCGCCCGCTCATTGCCGGCCTTCCTGCTGCGCCTGGAAGCGCGCCATCACGTCTGCGCCCGTCAGCCGCGGGCGCTCGCCGGCGAAGTCATAGAGCGCCGGCTTCTCGTCGATGAAGATCTCTTCGAGAAACGCGAAAGAGCTGGTGTCGTCGAAGCTCTGGAAGGCCACAGCGACATGGTCCCCGCCCTCGCGCAGCCGCCAGAACAGGCTCGAACCGCAATTGCGACAGAACTGGCGCATGGCCCAGTCGGAAGAGACATAGCTGCCGACTTGGCTCTCGTCCTCGATTGCCACTTCGCCGCAGGGCACGGCCATGAAGACCCCGCCGCTCCAGCGCCGGCACATGCCGCAATGGCAGACGTCCATCTCGCGCTTCGTCGGCACGGCGCTGAACCGCACCGCGCCGCACAGGCAGCCGCCGGACAGTTTTTCCGCGCCGGCCGCCATCACGCCCCCTTCGCCTTTTCGTCGCCCGGCAGCACGTAATCCGTGCCTTCCCAGGGCGAGAGGAAATCGAAATTGCGGAATTCCTGGTTGAGCTTCACCGGCTCGTAGACGACACGCTTCTGCTCGTCGTCGTAGCGCACCTCGACGAAGCCGGTTAGCGGGAAGTCCTTGCGCAGCGGATAACCCTCAAAGCCGTAATCAGTGAGGATGCGGCGCAAATCCGGGTGGCCGGAAAACAGGATGCCGTAGAAATCGTAGGCTTCGCGCTCGAACCAGTTTGCCGCCGGGAAGACGTCGACGACAGAGGGAACGGGCGTCGCCTCGTCGGTCTGCACCTTCACGCGGATGCGCCGGTTATGATGCGGCGCGAGCAGATGATAGACGACGTCGAAGCGCTTCTCGCGGCCGGGATAGTCGGCCCCGGCGAGGTCGGTGAAATTGACGAAGCGGAAGCGCGGCTCGCTATAGAGCACCCGCAGCACCTCGACGATCGAAGCCGCCTCAGCATGAACCGTCAGCTCCTCGAAAGCGACGACCGCCTCCGTCACCGCGCCGGGCAGCGCGGCCTTGATCTCTTCGCCGAGTTTTACGAGCGCTTCGCTCATCGTCTCACCTTCATCGCCTGCAGCATCGACCGACGGAGCGCTCAGCGCTCGATCGTGCCGGTGCGCCGGATCTTCTTCTGCAGCAGCAGCACGCCGTAAAGCAGCGCCTCGGCCGTCGGCGGGCACCCCGGGACGTAGATGTCGATCGGGACGATGCGGTCGCAGCCGCGCACAACCGAATAGCTGTAGTGGTAGTACCCGCCGCCATTGGCGCAGGACCCCATCGAGATGACGTAGCGCGGCTCCGGCATCTGGTCGTAGACCTTGCGCAGGGCCGGAGCCATCTTGTTGGTCAGCGTGCCCGCGACGATCATGACGTCGGACTGGCGCGGTGAGGCGCGCGGCGCGAAGCCGAAGCGCTCGACATCGTAGCGCGGCATCGAGAGCTGCATCATCTCGACGGCGCAGCAGGCCAGACCGAAGGTCATCCACATCAGCGAGCCCGTGCGGGCCCAGTTGATCAGATCGTCGGTGGCGGTGACGAGAAAGCCCTTGTCGGCCAGCTCGTTGTTGATCTCGACGAAGAACGGATCACGCGTGCCTACCGGCTTGCCGTCCGGGCCGAGAAGCCCCCGCGGTGCCGGCGCGACGAGCGGGTCGCCGCGATCGATCGCTGTGATTGCCATGACCTAATCCTCGTGAACCTTTGCCTGCCAGATATGAAGCGGAAGTCCGCCCCGCTATCCGGCAGTCAGTCCCACTCCAGCGCGCCCTTGCGCCACTCGTAGACGAACCCCACGGTCAGCACGCCGAGGAAGATCATCATCGACCAGAAGCCATACCAGCCGAGCTTGCCGAAGGCGACGGCCCAGGGGAACAGGAACGCGACCTCGAGATCGAAGATGATGAAGAGAATCGAGACCAGGTAGAACCGGACGTCGAACTTCATGCGGGCATCGTCGAAGGCGTTGAAGCCGCATTCGTAGGCCGAAAGCTTTTCCGCATCCGGCTTCGAATAGGCGATCGCGAAGGGGGCGATCAGCAGGGCCAGGCCGATGACCGCCGAGACGCCGATGAACAGCACCAGCGGGAGATAGTCGGTCAGAAGAGACTGAACCGGGAGAGCTTGCATGGTCGAACTCACTTCGGACGGCCGCGTAACGGCTCGCTGCCCAGTCGCTTAGACCCTCGATTAGAATGAAGCAAGACTCCGCCGCGCCGCACAATCGCGCGAGCGGGTTGAATGCAGCGCAGGATGGGGCAGAATTCGTCTGCGTCCGCACACTCTCTCCGCCATTCCGGGCGGAATTCCGTCGGAAACGCGTATTTTCAGCCGCTGTGACGGGCACAAGCCCGTTCGCCGTGCCGAATCGTTCCCGGCCGGCAAGCCTGCCACGCCCGAAAGGCCTTCGATGCCCAAGCCGTTTCAGCCTGCCTTTGAGTCGAATCCGGCAGTGGTTCGTGCGGCGCGATGAAGCCCGCTTGCCTGCGCGCCGGAGTCGTCCCGGCGCTTGTTCTTCTGCTTTCCGCGACGTCTGCCATGGCCCAGGAGGGCGAGCGCGTCCGCGCGCCCTTGCCACCGCAGCGGCCGTTCGATCTCGATCTGGAGGGCACGCCGAAACTGCCCGATATCGTCGTGCCCCCAGCGGCACCCGTGACGGCGCCGTCAATCCGCAGCACCGCGCAGGACACACCTCCCGCGGCTCCCGCGCCCGAAACGCCTGAGAATACCCCGGCCTCCATGACACCGCCCGCCGAAGGCACCCCGCCCGCCCCCGGCGAACCGGACGACGACGAAGGCGTGGAGTGGCCGAAGCTGACGCCGGGCCAGAAGGCCGGCGCCGAGCCCGACTTCGACCCGAACGAGAAGCCCGAGCGTCCGGGCATCTCGACCGACCCCGGCACCTCGATCACCTGCCTGCCCGACCAGTTGAAGCAGACCCTCGGCAAGATTGCCGATCGCTATGGTGCGGTGAAGGTGACCTCGACCTGGCGGCCGCCTTGGCGCGCGCGGCGCGGCTCCTATCACAAGGGCTGCCAGGCGATGGACTTCCGTGTCCCGGGCGTGCGCCCGCGCATCGTCCTGGAATGGGTGCGCAGCCTGCCGGAGGTTGGCGGGCACCATGTCTACTGGAACGGGCTGATCCACATCGACACCGGGCCGCGACGCCCCTGGTAGAGAGCGGCGCTTCGTCCGTCTCCCTAGGTTTGAGCGTCCGCAAACGCGGCCGCTCATTCCCTTCAACCGCGTTCAGGGCCTCTCCGCCGCCTCCGAAAGGCCTGGCCCATCCAAGCGCAGCGTGACCCGCTTGACCGAAACATCGTCGGGATCGAGAACGATTGCGAAGCCGAGACTGTGACAGAGAGCGAGCATAGGCCCGTTCTCCGCCAGCACCTGGCTATGGACGCGGCGGATGCCCTCTGCCCTGGCCCAGTCGATCATCAGGACCATCAAAGCGCGGCCCAGTCCCATGCCTTTCAGGTCCGAGCGAAGCAGGATCGCGTATTCGGCCTCGACATGTCCGGGGTCGGCATGCAGCCGGACCGCGCCGGCGGCGTCGCCGCTCCCATCCTCGGTCGCGATGAAGGCCATCTCCCGCGCGTAGTCGAGCTGGGTAAGGCGCGCGAGGAAGTTGTGGCTGAAGGATTTGAGCGGCGCGAAGAAGCGCAACCTCAAATCCTCCGGGGTCACCCTGTTCAGCATCGCGCCGATCAGGAGTTCGTCCTCCGGCTTGATCGGGCGGACCGAAAAGCGCCGCTCGCCCAGCTCCAGGCGCCTCGTCCAGGCCCCGGGATAGGGGCGGATCGCCGGACGCCGGCGGCGGGCGGGGTCGGGTTCCAGCGCGATGCGCGCATCTACCACCACGGCACCGCGCGAATCTGCGAGGATCGGATTGAGATCGAGTTCGCGGATCTGCGGCAGCTCGGACGCCATCTTGCCCAACGCGACCAGCAGCGTGGCGATCGCACGCCGGTCCGCCGCCGGGACATCGCGATAGGCCGCCAGGATACGCGAGACGCGGGTTCGCGAGATCAGGTTCTCCGCCGAAGCAAGATCGAGCGGCGGCAACGCGACATGCGTATCGGCGATCAGCTCCGCCGCGATTCCACCCCGGCCGAACACGATCACCGGGCCGAAACAGGAATCGGTGGCGAATCCGGCGATCAGCTCCCGCGCCTTGGCACGGTGCGCCATCGGCTGCACCATGAAGCCGGTCAGACGGGCCTGCGGACGCTGCCGGCGTAGGCGCTCCGCCATCTGCTCCGCGGCCGCGCGGACAGCGCCTTCATTGCCAAGGTCGAGCTCGACGCCGCCGACATCCGATTTATGCGGAACGTCGGGGGAGACGATCTTGAGCGCGACAGTTCGTCCTGCCTCGAACTGCGCCCTGGCTGCCGCAACCGCCGCCTCGGCATCGGGGGCGATGACGAGATCGAGCGTCGGGATCCGGAACAAGGCGAGCAGACGCGTCACCTCATCCGGCTCGAGCCAGCTGCGCCCCTCTCCGAGCGCCCGCTCGATGATTGTCTCGGCGGCGGCGACGTCGGGCGGGTCGTCGTCATCGACCGATGGCGGCGTCGCCATCAGCTCCTTGATCAGCCGGGCATGACGGGTGAGGTGCTGGAACCCTAGGACCGCCTCTTGCTCCGTAGCGAAAGAGGGAATCCCGGCGGCGGCGAAGATCGCCGCTGCGCTCTCTCCCGCTCCGACCCAGGCTGCGAGAACCGGCTTGGCCCGCGCGTCGCGGTGGGCGTCGACGACCGCACGGGCGCAATCCAACGGATCGGATGGCGCAACCGGCGCGTTGAGCGCCAGCACCGCATCGACCGTTTCCTCCGCCAGCAGGCGCGAGACCGCTTCGCGATAATCCTGCGGGCTGCGGACGATCTCTGGCTCCCGGCGCCGTAGCTGGGAGCCTGCCGCCTGTCGGAACCGGCCGGCGGCCAAGGCGGCCAGCCCCTCCCCGTTGCTGACGATGGCGAGCCGGCCCGCATCGGCCGCCCGGGCCCGGCCGAGAGTCTCGGCGGCGGCGAAGAGCTCGTCGAGATCGTTTACGCGCAGCAATCCGGCGCGATGAAATCCCGCGTCATGCGCAGCATCGCTGGTCACGATCAGCCCCGCATGTGTCAAGGCCGACAGGCTGTCGTCGAGACGTGGCGGCTTCAGAACCAGCACGGGCTTGATCCGTGCAGCGGCGCGTGCCGAAGAGAGGAAGCGCGCGGCATCCGTGACCTCGTCGATGGCCAGCAGAATGGTCCTCGTATGCGGATCGGCGGCGAAATGATCGAGGCAATCGGCGATGTCGACATCCGCCCCCTCGCCGACCACCACGGCCCCCGACAGACCGATCTCGCGACGCCCCGCCCAGGCCAGGATGCCGGCAGCCACCGAGTTGGACTGCGCGGCCAGCGCCAGCGTGCCGACTGAAAGCTGCACGGGCACCGCGGTCGCGTTGAGGCCGAGGCGGGGGGCAGCGATCCCGAGAGACGACGGCCCGATCAATCTCACCCCGGCGGCACGGGCTGCCGCACCCAGTCGGTCGCGGTCGGCAGCGTCCCCATCCGGCACCAGCACGCCGCCGCAGCCGCGGTCCTTGGCTGCAGCCAGCGCCCGTTCCGCAGCCGCGCTGGGGGCGATGACGAGATCGGAAGGCGGCATGGACGGCAGATCGTCCTCCCCGGAGAGCACGACCAGCTTGCCCCGATAGGCGCCCGCCTGGATTTGTTTCGCCAGCTCATCCGTTTCGCCGACGCCGGCGATCACGGTGGTCGAGGCCGGCTCGAGCAGGCGCTTGATCAGGGCGAGCGTCATCGGTCGGCCATGTCCGTTTGCGATGCTGCCATCAGAAGCGATCCTGGCCGCTGCGGCCAAGCGTCATCGACAGCTTTTCACATATGATCGCGCAAATCCCGTGACGAGCCTATGCGGCCAGATGGCGGCTGACGGGATCTCCACCTTGGCCGGCAGGGGACGCGGCAGCCCGCCTCCCATCAGCGGAGAAACGCATCGACCTCCGCGGCGAATTGCTCGGCCTGCTCGATGTTCGAGATATGCGCCGCATCGAGCAGGCATTTGCGCGCGCCCGGGATCGCTGCGACGATGGTCTCGCCATCGGCGGGCTTGGTCGCCGGATCCTTCGACCCGATGATGACGAGCACCGGATTGCGGATCGCCTTGATCGACTCCCGCTGATCCATGTCGCGAATCGCCAGGCACGATCCCTGGTAGCCCGCGACCGGCGTCCTCAGGATCATGGCCCGCATCCGCTCGATGGTCGCGGGCGCGGCGGCGCGGAAGGGCTCCGGGAACCAGCGCGCGATCGTCGCATCGACGAGCGCCTCCATGCCCCCGCCTTCCGCCGCCGCGACCCGTCCGTTCCAGAGATCGGCCGGGCCCATATAGGCTGCGGTGTTGGCGAGGACGGCCCGGTGGATCCGCTCCGGCGCATGCGTCAGCAGCCACATGCCGACCATGCCGCCCATCGAGAGCCCGCAGAAATGCGCGCGTTCGATATCGAGCGCATCGAGCACGCCGAGCGCGTCCCGGCCCAACTGCTCCATCGTATAGGGAGCCGGCGAAACGATGCTGCGGCCATGGCCGCGCTGATCGTAGCGGATCACCCGGAAATGCCGCGACCAAAGCGGAATCTGGTCGTCCCACATCGACATGTCCGAGCTGAGCGAATTGGACAGCAGCAACGCGGGCGCCGAGTCGGCCCCGTCGATGCGAACCTCGAATTCCTCATGGCCGATTGTAATCCGCATCGTCTTGGCTCCGTTCGCTGACCGCATCTTTGTGTCCTCCCAATGCCGCTGTGCGCAACATCGGAAAAAACAAACATGCATGCTTGTCTGTTTGTTTCCAACTGCTAGAGTTCGGGCATGCCGCCATCAGCCGACAAACAGCGCCGGACGCAAGAGGAACGCTCGACGGAAACGCGGGCGCGCCTGATCGACGCGACGCTCGATCTGCTGGTCGAGCGAGGCTACGCGCTCGCGACGACGTCGGAGATTGCGGGGCGGGCCGGTGTCACCCGCGGCGCGCTGAACCACCATTTTTCCGGCAAGGACGATCTGATCGTCCAGTCCGTGAGCCATCTGCTCCATAGCTGGATCGGCGAGATCCGGCAGGTCGCCGAACTGGTCAAAGCCGGCAGCCTGTCCCTCTCCGACTTTGTCGATCGGATGTGGGAGCTGTTCTCCGGCAAGCTGTTCCTGGTCACGCTCGAGCATGTGACCGCCGCACGGCACAATCGCTATCTGCGTGAGCAGCTGGTCTCGGTGACGCGGGAGTTTCATACGGCGCTCGACGGCACCTGGCAGGATTTCTTCGACGGAACCGGCCTGCAGAAGCCCGAGGTGGAGGCGGTCTTCAATGCCACGCTCTGCCTGATGCGCGGCATGAGCCTGCAGACCATCCTGCGCGACGACGCCGCCTACTATGCGCGCCTTCTCGGCTTCTGGAAGACGGTTCTTGCCGAGCATTCGCAGCAGGGCCGCGCAGGCGCAGGCGCCCTTTCCGATCTGACAGAACAAGGCGTACACCAATGACACAGGCGATCATTTTCGAGAACGCAAGGCTGCTCGACGGCACCAGCGCGGAAGGCGAGCACGATCGCTTCGTGCGCGTCGAGGGCGGGTTGATCCGCGAGGTTTCCGACCGCCCGATCGTCGATGCCGGCGCGCGTCGCATCGATCTCAAGGGCCGGACCTTGATGCCCGGCCTGATCGACTGCCACGTCCACGTCATCGCCAACTCCGCGAATTTCGGCCAGAACGCGCTTCTCCCGGATGCGCTCGTCGCGCTGCAGGCCGCGAAGCTGATGGGCGAGATGCTGCACCGCGGCTTCACCACCGTTCGCGACGTCGGCGGGGCGACCTACGCCCTCGTCGAGGCGCAGGAACAGGGCCTCTATGTCGGCCCGCGCCTCGTCATCTGCGGCAAGGCCCTGTCGCAGACCGGCGGCCATGCCGATTTCCGCGGCCGCTACGACAACCGCCGGCCGGATTACCAGACCCACCAGCTCGGTTCGCTCGGCCGCATCTGCGACGGTGTCGACGCCTGCCGCGCCGCGGCCCGCGACGAGATCCGCCAGGGCGCCCAGTTCGTGAAGATCATGGCCAATGGCGGTATCGCCTCGCCGACCGATCCCATCGCCTTCCTCGGCTTCAGCGACGCGGAGATCGCCGCGATCGTCGAGGAAGCCCACAACGCCCAGACCTATGTCGCTGCGCATCTCTACACCGACGAGGGCATCGCCCGCGCCGTGAAGCTTGGCGTACGCTCGATCGAGCACGCCAACCTCGTCCAGGCCGCGACCGCCCGCCTGATGCGCGAGCGGGGCGCGATCGCCTGCCCGACGCTCGTCACCTATGAGGCGCTGAACAACGAAGGCGCCTCCTACGGCCTGCCCCCCTCCTCCGTCGCCAAGATCGACGATGTCCGCTTGCGCGGTCTAGAATCGCTCGAGATCATGCGCGAGGCCGGCGTGACCATGGCCTATGGCACCGATCTGCTCGGCGCCATGCACCGGCACCAGTCGGAGGAATTCGTTATCCGCGGACGCGTTCTGCCTGCCATCGAGGTCATCCGCTCGGCGACCGTCAACGCGGCCGAGTTGATCGGGATGCCCGGCAAGATCGGCACCATCAAGCCCGATGCCTATGCCGACTTCATCGTGGTCGACGGCGATCCGCTGGCCGATCTTTCGCTCCTGACGGGACAGGGGCGCAACATGCCGGTCATCATGAAGAACGGCGACTTCATCAAGAACGAACTGAACTAACCAAAAAGGGAACAGGCCATGACCACCAACCGTCGTCAGTTCATCGGCACGCTCGGCGCCGCTTCGGCGCTGATCGCTGCGCCTTCCGTCCTGCGCGCCCAGTCGCAGGGCCTCTTCCGCATCGGCGCGCTCTGCCCGGTGACGGGTGCCGGCGCGCCCTACGGCTCCGGCATGCAGAAGATGATCATCGCCGCCGCCGAGATCGTGAACGCCGCCGGCGGCGCGGCCGGCCGCAAGATCGAGGTCGTCTCGGAAGACACGCAGACCAGCCCGCAGGCCGGCGTCCTCGCCGCCAAGAAGCTGATCGACGTCAACAAGGTCCAGGCCATCCTCGGCACCTGGTCCTCTGGCGTTTCCCTCGCCGTCGTGCCGCTGACGAACGACGCCAACATCATCCTGATGAACACCTCCGGCGCGCCGGCGCTCTCGGTTCCGCCGGCCAATGCCAAGGGCCTGTCCTATCGCTTCCAGGCGACGAACGACCGCTTCGGACGGGCCTTCGCGGAGATCTGCGTGAAGGAGGGCTTCAAGCGCCCGGCCACCATGGCCTTCAACAATGCCTCCGGCATCGGCAACACCGAGGGCTTCCGCAAGGCCTGGGAGGCGAAGGGCAACAAGGTCGTCGAGAGCGTCGTCTACGAGCCGAACCAGGCGTCCTACCGCTCCGAGCTGCAGAAGATCCTCGCTGCCAACCCGGACGTGATCGTCACCGGCTCCTATCTGTCGGACACCACGATTATCATGCGCGAGTGGTTCCAGACCGGGCAGCCGGTCAAGTGGATCATCCCCGGCTGGGCCGCCAACCCCGATCTGGTCAAGGCGACCGGCCCGGAGGTCGTCGAAGGCGTGATCTCGGTCGATTCGATCTCGAACGAGACGGCGCCGTCCTTCAAGGCCTATGCCGAGGTCTACGAGAAGACGACGGGGCAGTCCGGCCAGTCGAACATCTTCAGCGCCATGACCTGGGACATGGTCAATGCGCTCGCCCTGGCGATCGAAGCGGCCGGCTCCACCGAGACGGCGGCGATCAACGCCAAGATCCGCGAGGTCTCGAACCCCGGTGGCACGAAGGTCTACAGCTATGCCGAGGGCAAGGAAGCGCTGAAGAAGGGCAAGATCAACTATGAGGGCGCGTCCTCCGTGCTGGATTTCGACCAGTATGGCGATGTCTCCCCATCCTTCGGCGTCTTCTTCATCGAAGGCGGCAAGCTCAACCGGCGCTACGTCGTCAACATCTGACGCATCGCCCCTGCAGGCCATCGCCTGCAGGGGCCGCAGGCTCCGGCCGCGGCGATGCCCGACCAGGTTGCTCCATGTTCTACGCTCAGCTTTTCATAAACGGGCTATTCCAGGGCCTCGTCATCGGCCTGGCGGCACTCTCGATCACGCTCGTCTTCGGGATCGCGCGCTTCCCCAATGCCGCGACCGGTGACTCCATGACGCTCGGCGCCTATGCGGCGCTGGCGGCCCACAAGGCCAGCGGCTCCTTCATCCTCGCCGGGCTCGGCGCGGCCGGCGCGACCGGCATCGTGCTGCTGCTCGCCTATTGGAGCGTGTTCCGGAAACTCGCCAACCGCTCCGTCGTCGCGCTTCTCGTCGCCTCGATCGGCGTCGCCTTCGTGCTGCGGGCCGCGCTCGGCGTCGCCTTCGGCCATGGCCAGCAGGTCTTCCAGGTGCCGCTCTCGCGCCCCTACGTCTTCGGCGGGCTGCGCATCCTGCCGCTCGACCTGCAGATGGCGCTGGTCGCGCTCGTCACGCTGATTGCGGTCTTCGCCCTGCTCTATCTCACGGCGATCGGGCGGCAGATGCGCGCCGTCGCCGACAACCGCGATCTCGCCCGTGTCTCCGGCATCCGCCCGGGCCGCGTGATGATCGCGCTCTGGCTGCTCGCCGGCGCCGTCGCCGGCATCGCGGGCATGATGCTCGGCATGAAGACGATCGTGACCCCCGAATTCGGCTGGGAGATGCTGCTGCCCGCCTTCACCGCCGCGATCCTCGGCGGCATCGGCTCGCCGGTCGGCGCCGTCGTCGCCGGGCTCATCCTCGGCGCGATGCAGGAGGTTTCGACCCCCTTCGTCGGCTTCACCTACAAGATCGCGATCGCGTTCCTGATCATGCTCGCTGTCCTGCTGGTCAGGCCGCGCGGATTGTTCGGCCGCGTCGAGGGAGTCCGCTGATGGAAGCCTATCTCGTCGCGATCGGCATCATCGCGCTGATCTATGTCCTGCTCAGCCTCGGGCTGACGCTGCAATACGGGCTCACGGGCCTGATCAATTTCGGCCATGTCGGCTTCTTCGCGATCGGCGCCTATGCCAGCGCACTGCTCGTGCTCAACGGCGCGCCGTTCATCGTGGGCTTCGCGGGCGCGGCCCTGTTTGCGGCAGTGGCGGCCTGGCCGATCGGGCTGGTCTCGCTGCGCCTGCGTGACGATTACTTCGCCATCGTCACGCTCGGCTTCTCGGAGGTTGTGCGCATCGTCCTGACCAGCGAGCGCTGGCTGACCCAAGGCGTGCAGGGCATTCCCGGCATTCCGCGGCTCTACTCCGGCCTCGGCGGCGCGGCCGGCCAGATCGCCACCTTCGCCACCATCCTTGCCGTCACGATCGCCGCCGCCTGGATGATCCGCCGGATCGCGCGCTCGCCCTTCGGCCGCATCATCGAAGCCATCCGCGACAACGAGGAAGCCGTGCAGGCGCTGGGCAAGGACCCGCCGCGCTTCAAGATCCAGGTGCTGGTTGTCGGCGCCGCGCTCGCGGGCATCGCCGGCGCCTTCTACGCCCACTACATCACCTATATCGTGCCCGAGCAGTACATCCCGCTCGTCACCTTCTATGTCTGGATGGCGATCATCATGGGCGGCGTCGGCCGCGTTTCCGGCGCGGTGATCGGCTCGGTGATCCTGATGGCCTTCCTCGAAGGCTCGCGCTTCATCCGCGATATCGTGCCGGGCATCTCCGAGGTCGACATGGCCTCCGTCCGGATCGGCCTCGTCGGCCTGCTGCTGATCCTGTTCATCATCTATCGGCCGCAGGGGCTCATGGGGGACTACACCAAGCGATGACCCTCGAAATCCGCGACATCACCAAGTCCTTCGGCGGCTTCCAGGCCCTTGACGGCGTGCGCCTCACGATCGAGACCGACGCCCTGTTCGGCATCATCGGGCCGAACGGCGCCGGCAAGTCGACGCTGTTCTCTGTCATCTCCGGCTTCGTCCCGGCCGATGCGGGCGAGATCCGGCTCAACGGCGACCCGATCGACGCCCTCTCCCCGCCGCAGCGCGCTCGCGCCGGCATGGTCCGCACCTTCCAGGTTCCGCGCGAGTTCTCGCATCTGACCGTCCGCGAAAACCTGATGGCCTCCGCCCCGGATCAGACCGGCGAGAGCCTGCTCGGCCTGTTCTTCCGCCCCGGTCAGGTCCGCAAGGAGGAGGCCGCGATCGCCGAGAAGGTGGAGCGCACCATCGCCTTCCTCAAGCTCGGCAAGGTCGCCGACGTGCCATCGGGCAAGCTCTCCGGCGGCCAGAAGAAGCTGCTCGAACTCGGCCGCGCCCTGATGGTCGAGCCGAAGCTCATCCTGCTCGACGAGCCCTTCGCCGGCGTCAATCCCGTGCTGATCGGCGAGATCATGGAGCGAATCGAGGAGCTGAATGCACGTGGCATCGGCTTCGTCATCATCGAGCACGATCTGGAGGCGCTGACGCGCCTCGTGCCGCGGCTCGCAGTCATGGATCGCGGCAAGGTTCTGGCCGAGGGGGCGCCCGCCGCCGTGCTCGAGGATCCCGTCGTGCGCGAAGCCTATCTCGGAGGCGTGTCGTGACGCTGCTTGAAATCAAGGATGTCCGCGGCGGCTACGGCGAGGTCGACATCCTCAACGGCATCTCGCTGTCGCTGCAGAAGGGCGAGATCCTGACCGTCGCCGGCACCAACGGCGCCGGCAAGTCGACGCTGGCGAAGGCGATCGTCGGCCTGCTGCCACGCGTCTCCGGCGGAATCCAGTTCGAGGGGCGCGACCTGCTGCCCCTGACGACCGAGGATCGCATCGCCGCCGGCATCGGCTACGTCCCGCAGGTCGCTAACGTCTTCGGCTCGATGAGCATCCTGGAGAACCTGCAGGTCGTCGTCGGCGTGCGCGATCAGGCACAGCGCATCCGCGAGCTCTTCGAGGCGTTTCCGCTGCTGGGCGAGCGCAAGCGTGCCCGCGCCGGGTCGCTCTCCGGCGGCGAGCGCCAGCAACTCGCCTTCGCCCGCGCGCTGATGACGCGCCCGCGGCTGATGATCCTCGACGAGCCGACGGCGGCCCTGGCCCCCGCCAAGGTTGCCGAAGCCTTCGCCCTGATCAAACGCCTGCCCGCGCTCGGCGTCTCGGTTCTGGTCGTGGAGCAGCGCGCGCGCCAATCGCTCGCGATCTCCGACAATGGCTGCATCCTCGACGGCGGCAAGGTCGCCCTCGCCGGCCTCGCCCAAAGCCTGCTCGACGATCCCAAGGCGGCCGAACTTTATCTCGGCCAGCACTGACGACGCGGCCGCTGCCCAACCGGCAGCGGCCCACAGATCCGGCCCCCCAGCGGCAAGCGCAAAAACGCTAGGTACCGCAGAAGGTTGCCAACACGCGCTCATGTACGGCGGGCGGCCGAGCGTACTCCTCCCGGCCCGGCTGCTCGTCATAGGGCTTCGCCAAGACGGCGAGCAGTTCCTCGAATGGCGCCAGATCGCCCCGCTCGGTTGCCGCCTCGATCACGGCCTCGACGCGGTGATTCCGCGGAATGAACAGCGGATTGATGCTGTGCATCGCGCGCTGCCGCTCTTCCGCGGAGAGGCTCTCCTGCTGCAGCCGCTGTTGCCAGCGACCATGCCAATCGTCGAACTCGGCGGGATTGGTGAAGAGCTCGCGGCAGCTTTGCCCGTTGCCAACGGCGTCATTGCTGAGCCGCCTGAAGGTCAGAGTGAAGTCGGCATGGCCGCGCTGCATCGTTTCGAGCAATGCCTTGATGAGCAGGACGTCATCCGGCGCTTCGGTGAAAAGGCCGAGTTTCTGGCGAAAGCCCGCGATCAAACTGGCCTGGAACAGCTCGTTGAAACGATTGACCGCCTCCTGCGCGACGGCGACCGCATTCTCCTGGTCCTCCGCCAGCAGCGGCAGCAGCGCCTCGGCCAAGCGCGTCAGGTTCCACAGCGCGATCGGCGGCTGGTTGCCATAGGCATAGCGGCCGTGCTCGTCGATCGAGCTGAAGACCGTGGCGGGGTCGTAGCTGTCCATGAAGGCGCAGGGACCGTAGTCGATCGTCTCGCCGGCGATAGACATGTTGTCGGTGTTCATCACGCCATGGATGAAGCCGATCAGCATCCAGCGCGCGACGAGGTCGGCCTGCGCGGCAACCACCGCTTCAAGCAGAGCCAGATAAGGTGCGTTGCCATCCGCCACCTGCGGGTAGTGCCGGGCGATGACATGGTCGGCGAGGAGGCGCAGCGCCTCGACATCACGCCGGGCGGCGAAGAACTGAAATGTTCCGATCCGGATATGGCTGGCGGCGATGCGGGTCAGGATGGCGCCGGGCAGCAGCGTCTCGCGCCGGACGGTTTCACCCGTCAGCACCGCGGCGAGTGCCCGCGTCGTCGGCACGCCGAGCGCCGCCATGGCTTCGCTGAGGACGTACTCGCGCAGCACCGGCCCCAGCGCGGCCCGGCCGTCGCCACGCCGCGAGAACGGCGTCGGGCCGGCTCCCTTGAGCTGGATGTCGCGGCGCCGGCCGTCACGGTCCACCACTTCGCCAAGCAGGATCGCCCGGCCGTCGCCGAGCTGCGGGCTGAAGCCGCCGAATTGATGCCCGGCATAGGCCGTCGCGATCGGGAGCGCCCCTTCGATCAGGCTGTTGCCGGCCAGCATCACGACGCCGTCCGGCCCCTTCAGCCAGTCCGGATCGAGGCCGAGCTGCCGGGCCAGGGCCTCGTTGAGCTTGATCAGACGAGGCGCGGCCACCGCGGTCGGGTTCACCGCGGCATAGAACCGCTCCGGCAGGCGCGCATAGGAGTTGTCGAACGGAATCGCGATCATCATCCGTAGATATGCGCGCCAGCCGGCATGGCAACGTCAACCTTCATGCGGCGGCCGGGACGAGCTCCCGTTCGCGCGGCTCGCGCACCGACACGATGGCGAGCGCGGCGATCAGGCAGAGCACACCGGCGATGAAGAAGGCCGGCAGATAGCTCGCATAGACCGTGCGGCTGAAGCCCGCGCCCCAGGCGGCGGTTGCGGCGCCGAGCTGGTGGCCGGCGAAGATCCAGCCGAAGACGAGGTTGGCGCGTTCGCCGAAGCGGTCGGCCGCGAGCTTCACCGTCGGCGGCACGGTCGCCACCCAGTCGAGACCGTAGAACACCGCGAAGATCGAGAGTTCGTAGAAGCTGAAGCTGGTGAAGGGCAGGTAGATCAGCGAGAGCCCGCGCAGGCCATAATACCAGAACAAGAGCTTACGGCTGTCGAAGCGGTCGGACAGCCAGCCCGAGCCGACCGTGCCGGCGAAGTCGAAGATGCCGATGACCGCGAGCATGCCCGCCGCGGCGACCGGCGCCATGCCGAAATCGCCGCATAGCGAGACGAAATGGGTCTGCACCAGGCCGTTCGTGCTGGCGCCACAGACGAAGAAAGTGCCGAACAGCGCCCAGAAGATGCCAGAACGAGAGGCGTCCTTCAGCGCGACGAGCGGCGAGGCCAGCATTGCGCCCAGCGTCGCCGGTGCCGCAGGTGGCGCAGCCACCGGCAGCGTCGCGCCATAAGGCGCAAGTCCGAGGTCGGAGGGCCGGTCACGCATCAGCACCAGCACCGCGACGGCGGCCAGCAGCAGCATGCCCAGCACGAAGGCGAGCGCACTGCGCCAGCCAAGCGTTTCCGTAAGCGAGGCGAGCAGGGGCAGGAAGACGAGCTGGCCGGTCGCCGTGCTGGCTGTGAGCAGGCCGATCACGAGACCGCGCCGGGCCGAGAACCAGCGCGTCGCGACTGTGGCCCCCAGCACCATGGCGGTCAGCCCCGTGCCGAAGCCGACCACGACGCCCAGGAACAGCATGAGCTGCCAGAGCGTCGTCATGGCGAAGGAGCCCAGCACACCCGCGGCGATCAGCGTCAGCGCGACGGCCGCGACGCGCCGGACACCGAAGCGGTTCATGAAGGCGGCGGCGAACGGCCCGATCAGCCCGAACAGCACCAGGCGGATCGCGAAGGCGGACGAGATCTCCGCGGTCGACCAGCCGAACTCCTGATGCAGCGGGCCGATCAGAACACCGGGCGCACCGACCGCCCCGGCCGTCACCAGCATGGTCAGGAAGGTGACCGCCGCGACCACCCAGCCGTAGTGGATGCCCCGGCGGGCGAAGAAGCGGGGTAATGCCGAGTTCTCGGCGGAGATGGCTATCTGCGACATGAGAGCATCCAACTTATGGGTATATACCCGCTTAAGATTAAACGATCAGAGAAGATCGCTCAGCTCGTTGAGAGCCTTGAGACGCTCTGCGCCAAGACGCCCGGTGATATCCTGCTGGCACGTCTCCCAGAGCGGAGATGCCTCTTCCAGAATCGCCTCCCCCTGCGCGCTCAGCGACACGACCAGCTCCCGTTGATCTTCGCCGCGCCCAAGTTGTACCAGACCCATCTTCTCGACCACGCGGATATTGCGCCCCATGGTCGATCGATCGAGTTCCAGAAGCCGGCCCAGTTCCGTCAGGCTGACTGGCTGATGCCTCCGGACGTTCCTGAGGATCGCGAACTGGGCAATGTTGATCCCCACCGGCGCCAAAGCGACGTCATACAGCCCCGCAATCTTGCGGGTCACGGTCTTGAGGCGTGTGCAGTAACAGGCGATGGACATAGTTGCGGGTATATGCCCGCTTTGATGCAAAATCAAGCGCGATTCGACCACCGCGCCGCAGCGTATCCAGCGCAGCCGGCCCCCATGGCGCCGACGGCAAAAAGGAGATCATTCATCTCTAAAATCGGAAAACAACGATAAGGACATTCCCCATACCGCCCGACTAGATTGCCGTCCGAAGAAGGAAATTCTTCACCCTAGCCGCCGCGAGCGGCACCATATCGGACCGGCTTGATGTCTCTCAATCATGTTCTCGGCGTCGACCATGTCGTCGTCGCCGTTCGCGATCTCGCTCTCTCGGCGAAGGCCTGGGAGGAGCTAGGCTTCACGATTTCGCCTCTCGGCCTGCATTCGCCGCATATGGGCTCGGCCAATCACACGATCATGCTGCAGGAGGATTATCTCGAGCTGCTCGGGATCGTCTCCGAGACCGACCAGAACAAGCCCACCCGCGACTTCCTGGCGAAGCACGAGGGCATTGAGCGCATCGCCTTCACCACCGACGACGCCGCGGCCGGCGCGGCCGAAATCACCGCACGAGGCTTTCCTGCGACCGGCCCGGTGCATTTCGGCCGGCCGGTGCCACTCCCCGGCGGCGGCGAGGCCGACGCCAAGTTCAATGTCTTCCGCTGGCCGCTCGAGGAGCAGCCCGGCGGCATCCGCATCTTCGCCTGCCAGCATCTGACGCGGGAGAACGTCTGGGTGCCGGTGCTGCAGAAGCACGCCAACGGCGCTGTCGCCATCCGGCGTATCGAGATCCTGTCGGCCGATCCGCAGGCGGCCGCCGAACATCTTTCGCGGCTGATCGACGAGCCGGTTCGGCAGGAAGGCACGGTCTGGCGCGTCGCTTCCGGCCGTTCGCGCGCCGACATCCTGTTCTATGCCGCCGAGACCTTTGCCGAGCGCTATCCCGACGCCGTGCGGGAAGGCGCGGCGACGAAGGGCGTCGCTGCGCTGGTGCTGGCGACGCGCGATCTCGACGCCGCCGCCAAGGCCTCCGGAGCGATCCGCCACGGCGATGCAGCCAGCGTCCCCGCCGCTCGCGCCTCCGGCTCCGTGCTCAGCTTCGTGCCGGCCTGACCGGCACGGCTCCTGCATTCCGCCTTTCAGCCTCCGAGCTCAGATCGTCGAGGACCTCCATGGACTTCACCCGTCGTTCAATCCTGATGACCTCCGCCGCCATCGCGGCCAATGTCGTCAACCCGTTCAAGGCCTTCGCGCAGGAGACGCCGCGCAAGGGCGGCGTCTTCGGCGTGCATTACGGCGCCGAGCAGCGCCAGCTCAATCCGAGCCTCCAGGCCTCGACCGGCGTCTACATCATCGGCGGCAAGATCCAGGAGGCGCTGGTCGATCTCGACGCAAACGGCAACCCGGTCGGCGTGCTCGCCGAAAGCTGGGAGGCGGCGCCCGACGGCAAGACCATCACCTTCAAGCTGCGCAAGGGTGTGACCTGGCATGACGGCCAGCCCTTCACCTCGGCGGACGTCCAGTTCACCGCGATGGAGATGTGGAAGAAGATTCTGAACTACGGGACGACGCTGCAGCTCTTCCTCACGGCCGTCGACACGCCCGATCCTTACACAGCGATCTTCCGCTACGAGCGGCCGATGCCGCTGAACCTCCTGCTGCGCGCCCTGCCCGACCTCGGCTACGTCTCGGCCCGCCATCTCTATGAGGGCAAGGGCGACATCCGGAACAACCCGGTCAACCTCGCACCGATCGGCACCGGCCCGTTCAAATTCGTCACCTATGAGCGCGGCCAGCACATCATCGCCGATCGCAATCCGAACTACTGGCGCGAGAACGCGCCCTACCTCGACCGTATCATCTGGCGCGTGATCACCGACCGTTCGGCCGCCGCGGCACAGCTCGAGGCCGGCCAGCTGCATTACAGCCCGTTCTCGGGCCTGACGATCTCCGACATGGCCCGCTTGTCGCAGGACAAGCGCTTCATCGTCTCGACCAAGGGCAATGAGGGCAACGCCCGCACCAACACGATCGAGTTCAACTTCCGCCGCAAGGAACTCGCCGACATCCGCGTGCGCCGCGCCATCGCGCATGCGCTCGACATCCCCTTCTTCATCGAGAACTTCCTCGGCGACTTCGCCAAGCGCGGCACCGGTCCGATCCCCTCGGTCTCGACCGACTTCCACCCGGCCGACAACGGCCCGCAGTATCCGTTCGACAAGGCGCTGGCGATCAAGCTGCTCGACGAGGCCGGCTACAAGCCCGGCGCCGGCGGCACGCGCTTCTCGCTGCGCCTCACCCCCGCCCCCTGGGGCGAGGACATCTCGCTGTTCTCCACCTTCATCCAGCAGTCGCTGGCGCAAATCGGCATCAAGGTCGATATCGTGCGCGTCGATGGCGGCGGCTTCCTGAAGAGCGTTTACAACGATTGGGACTTCGACCTCGCCACCGGCTGGCACCAGTACCGCAACGACCCAGCCGTCTCGACGACGGTCTGGTACCGCTCCGGCCAACCCAAGGGCGCACCTTGGACCAACCAGTGGGATTGGAAGGACGATGCCGTCGACAAGATCATCGACGACGCCGCGACCGAGGTCGATCCCGCCAAGCGCAAGGCGCTCTACGGCGATTTCGTCCGCAAGGTGAACACCGAGCTGCCGATCTGGATGCCGATCGAGCAGATCTTCGTCACCACGATCAGCGCCAAGGCCCGCAACCACTCGAACACCCCGCGCTGGGGCTCGTCGAGCTGGCACGACCTTTGGTTGGCCGAGTAAGAACAGGAGAGCGGGCCGCCCTTCCCGTCCGGCCCGCAGCAACACGGCGCGTAGACCATGCGTATCCTCACCCTTGCGGGGCGGCGGCTCGTCGCCTCGATCCCCACGCTGTTGCTGATCCTGATCGGCATCTTCCTGCTGTTGCAGTTCGCACCCGGCGACACCGTCGATGCCATGATGGCGCAGATGGGCGGCGGTGACGCGAAACTCGCCGAAGAGCTGCGCCGCTTCTACGGGCTCGATCTCTCCACCGCCGAGCGGCTCGGCCAGTATCTCTGGCGGCTGGTCCGCTTCGACCTCGGCCACTCCGCCATCTACGGCAAGCCGGTCGCCAGCGTCATCGTCGAGCGCCTGCCGGCAACGCTGCTGCTGATGACATCCGCGCTCTCCTTCGCCTTCTTCGCGGGGATCGTGTTCGGCGTTCTCGCCGCGCGCGACGTCAATCGCTGGCAGGACACGCTGATCTCGACGCTCGGCCTGATCTTCTACGCCACGCCCTCCTTCTGGTTCGGGCTGATGGCGATCGTCGTCTTCTCCGTGCATCTGCAATGGCTGCCGGCCGGCGATTTCGAGGATATCGGCGCCGGGCTGACAGGCTTCGCCCGCACGCTCGACATCGCGCGCCATCTCATCTTGCCGACATTGACGCTGGGTCTGATCTACCTCGCCATCTATCTCAGGCTGATGCGCGGCGCGATGCTGGAGGTGCTGAACCTCGATTTCGTCCGTACCGCCCGCTCGAAGGGCCTGGACGAGACCCGCGTCATCACCCGCCACGTCCTGCGCAACGCGCTGCTGCCGATGGTGACGCTGATCGGCCTGCAGGCCGGCACGATGCTCGGCGGCTCGGTCGTCGTCGAGAGTGTCTTCTCGCTGCCGGGCCTCGGCCGCCTCGCCTATGAATCGGTGATCCAGCGCGATCTCAACACGCTGCTCGGCATCGTCTTCGTCTCGGCGCTGCTGGTCATCGTCGTGAACTTTATCGTCGATCTCCTCTACGCGCGGCTCGACCCGCGCATCGCACCGGAGGGTTGAGCGATGGACGCCCTCAAGCGCTATTTCCGCAGCCCGCCAGCCGTAATCGGCCTGTTCCTTCTGCTGCTCGTCCTCGCCATGGCGGCGAGCGCCGGCTGGCTCTTCCCGCGCGATCCGCTGGCGCTCGCCGGCCGGCCTCTGCAATGGCCCCTCGCCAACCCGCGCTTCCTGCTCGGCACCGACAATTCCGGCCGCGACATCGCCGCGCAGATCTTCTACGGCGCGCGCATCTCATTGCTGATCGGCATCGTCGCCACGGTCATCGCGGTCGCGATCGGCATCGTCATCGGCGCGCTCGCCGGCTTCTACGGCGGCAAGGTCGACACTGTGCTGATGCGCATCACCGAAGCCTTCCAGACCCTGCCGAACTTCCTGCTGCTGCTGGTCCTCGTCGTCGTCTTCGGCTCGACGCTGCCGACGGTGATGGTCGCGATCGGCATCGTCTCCTGGCCGGCACCGGCCCGTCTCACCCGCGCCGAGTTCCTCTCGCTGCGCAACCGCGAGTTCGTGCAGGCCGGACGCACCATCGGCCTCTCCGACCTCAAGCTGATCTTCGGCGAGATCCTGCCGAACGCCCTGCCGCCGGTGATCGTCTACGCCAGCGTCGTCATGGCGGTCGCGATCCTGCTCGAAAGCTCGCTCGCCTTCCTCAAGCTCTCCGATCCCAATGTCGCCTCCTGGGGCAACCTCATCGGGCTCGGCCGCGACGTGCTGCGCGTGCAGTGGTACGTCTCGGCGATTCCCGGCTTCGCGATCGTGCTGACCGTGCTCGGCGTCTCGCTCGTCGGCCAGGGGCTGAACGACGCTCTCAACCCGAGGCTCAAGGGACGATGAGCGCGATCCTCACTCTCGACGGACTGACCGTCGCCCTGCCGGAGGGAGCCGATCGCGCTCACGCGATGCAGGACGTCTCGCTGGAGCTGAAAGCGGGCGAGATCGTCTGCGTCGTCGGCGAATCCGGTTCCGGCAAGTCGATGACGGCCAATGCGATCATGCGCCTCCTTCCCACCGGCGTCGCGATCGAGCGCGGACGCGTCCTCTTCGAGGGCCGCGACATCGCCGCGCTGGGCGAAGCCGAGATGCGCCGGATTCGCGGCGCCGGCATCGCCATGATCTTCCAGGAGCCGATGACGGCGCTGAATCCGCTGCGCAGCATCGGCGACCAGATCGGCGAGATGCTCAGCATCCACACCGACCTCGGCAAACGCGCGATCGCGGCCCGTGTCCAAGACCTGTTGACGGAAGTCCAGATCCCAGAGCCGGAGCGCGCGGCCAAGGCCTATCCGCACGAGCTCTCGGGCGGGCAGCGCCAGCGCGCCATGATCGCGATGGCACTGGCGCTCGACCCGAAGGTGCTGATCGCCGACGAGCCGACGACGGCGCTCGACGTCACCACCCAGGCGCAGATCCTGAAGCTCATCCGCGAATTGCAGGCGCGCAAGGGCACCGCCGTGCTCTTCATCACCCATGATTTCGGCGCCGTCGCCGAGATCGCGGACCGCGTCGTAGTGAAGCAGCACGGTCTCGTCGTCGAACAGGGCGAGCCCGAAGCCGTCCTGAAGCGCCCCAGCCACCCCTATACCCGCCAGCTCATCGCGGCCGTGCCGGCGCTCGAACCGCCGCCGCCGCGCCCGCTTTCGGACGAGGCGATCCTGACGATAGAGAACGTCTCGAAGACCTATCGCACCGGCGGCTTCCTCGGCCGCGGCCAGCGCGTCACCCATGCCGTGAAGGACGTATCGCTGACCCTGCCGAAGGGCGCGACGCTCGGCATCGTCGGTGAATCCGGCTCCGGCAAATCGACACTGGCGCGCTGCATCATCCGGCTGATCGATCCCGACACGGGCGCGATCCGTCTGAACGGCGAGGATCTGACCAAACTCTCCCGCGCCGAGATGCGGGCGCGCAGCCGCCTCATCCAGATGGTGTTCCAGGATCCCTTCGCCTCGCTCAACCCGCGCCGCAAGGTCGGGGACCTCGTCGCGCAGGGCCTCGTCGTCAACGGCATGCCACGCAAGCAGGCGCTGGAGCGCGCCCGCGAGCTGTTCGGCCTCGTCGGTCTCGATCCGGCGGCGGCGGACCGCTATCCGCACGAGTTCTCCGGCGGCCAGCGCCAGCGCATCGGGCTGGCGCGCGCGCTGGCGCTCGAACCCGACGTTCTCGTCGCCGACGAACCGGTCTCGGCCCTCGACGTCTCCGTGCAGGCGCAGGTGCTGAAGCTTCTCGCCGGTCTGCGCGAACGGCTCGGGCTGTCCATCGTCTTCATCACCCACGATTTGCGCGTGGCGGCACAGGTCTGCGATCTCGTCGCGGTGATGAAGAACGGCGAAGTCGTGGAGGCCGGAACGGTGGCCGAGGTCTTCGGCCAGCGCAAGCACCCCTATACGCAGGCCCTGCTCGCCTCGATCCCCGGCCAGAGCTTCGGCACGGCGGGGGCCGTCCGCGAAGCGGCAGAGGTTCCATGATGAAGCGCATCGCCACACCGGTCCCGATCGCCGACGGCCTTGCCCGGCATGAAGCGCAGGTGAGGCGCGACCTCGCCTTGCTCGGCTTCCCGGCAAAGCCCTGGCTCCATCCGCGGACAACGGAAGCAGGTGCACCGGTCCTCGACGTCGCCATCATCGGCGCCGGCATGAACGGCATCGCCGCAGCCTCGGCTCTGCTCGCCAAGGGCATCGCCAACATCCGCCTGTTCGATGCCAACGAGCCGGGCCGCGAAGGCCCGTGGAACCGCTATGCGCGCATGGACACGCTGCGCTCGCCCAAGACCCTGACCGGGCCAGCCCTCGGCGTCCCCTCGCTGACCTTCGCCGCCTGGTACATGGCGAGCTTCGGCGAAGCGGCTTGGGACGCGCTCTACAAGATCCCCAACGCTGCCTGGGTCGACTATCTCAGCTGGCTCCGGCGGGTGCTGGCCTTGCCGGTGCAGCATCGCAGCGCGCTGACGAACCTGCGGCCGCAGGACGGCCTGCTCGCCCTCGATATCCAGACAGCCGAGGGAGCGAAGACCGTCTTCGCGCGCCATGTCGTCCTCGCCACCGGGCGTGGCGGTGCGGGCGGCGATGTCTGGCCGGATGTCGTGCCGCATGAGCTGAGGCCGACCGTCGCCGCCCACGGCAACGACCCAATCGATTTCGCAGGGCTGCGCGGCAAATCGGTCGGCGTCATCGGCGGCAGCGCCTCGGCCTGGGACAATGCCGCGACGGCGCTGGAGCAAGGCGCAGCGCGCGTCGAGATGTATCTGCGCCGGCCACATCTGCCGCAGATCAACAAGGGCCGCGGCTCGGCCAATCCCGGCTACTTCCATGGCTGGGGCGCCCTGCCCGATGCCGATCGCTGGGCGCTCTCAGCCTATCTCGATGACATGCTGGCGCCGCCGCCACACGAAACGGTGCTGCGTGCTCTGAAATCGGACGGGCTCGATATTCGCTTCCGCCACAGCGTCGCGACCGTCCGGCGCAAGGGCGCGCAGGTCGTGCTCGACCTCGACACGCCGGAAGGCTGGCTCGAACGCCGGCACGACTTCCTCATCGTCGCGACGGGCTTCCAGGTCGATGCGGCCAACATCCCGGAACTGGCAGAGTTGACCCCGCATATCGCACGCTGGAGCGATCGCTACGTGCCGCCCGCCGCGCTTGCGCGCCCGGCACTGGCGCGGGCGCCCTATCTCGGCCCGGGGTTTGAATTGCAGCCGCGTGACGCCGGCGCGCCGGCCGAGCTCTCGCGTATCCACCTCGTCAACCACGGCGCCCTCGTCAGCCATGGCGCGATCGCGAGCGACATCCCCGGTGTCGCTATCGCCGGTGAGCGCGTCGCGCAGGCTATCGTCGCGGCATTCTTCCGGCAGGACATCGCCGAGATCCGCCGCGATCTCGAAGCCTTCGACGAGCCCGAATTGAAGGATACGCCCTTCTTCAGGCCGGAGGATTTCCCCTCCTGACGAGTGCGAGGCAGCCCGTCAGCGAGAAGCGCCGGTTTCGCTGCCTTTCGTAGGTCCCTGCGTGATCAGGCGGGCGCTGCGGTGCCCGCTGACATAGATCCACAGCCAGTTCAGCGCCACCGCGAGGCGGTTGCGCAGGCCGATCAGGAAGAAGATGTGCGCGATGCCCCAGGTCCACCAGGCGATGCGCCCCTTCAGCTTGATCCACCCGAAATCGACGATGGCAGCGCGCTTGCCGATGGTCGCGAGATTGCCGGCATTGCTGTAGGCGAAGGGCGGCGGCGCGGCTGCGCCCTTCAGCCGGGCCTTGATCACCCCGGCGACGTATCGCCCTTCCTGCTTCGCGGCGGGCGCGACGCCTGGCACGGGCTTGCCGTCGGCCGAGACGACATGGGCCGTATCCCCGACCACGAAGATCTCGGCGTGGCCGGGTACGGAGAGATCGGGCTCGACCATCACCCGCCCTGCCCGGTCGGCCGGCGCTCCCAGCCATTCAGCCGCCGGCGAGGCCGCAACGCCCGCCGCCCACAAAATCGTCTTCGCCGGCAGGAAGGCATCGCCAAGCTCGATACCGTCCTCGGTGCAGCGCGACACGGCGTGCCCGGTCCGGACCTCGACGCCGAGGCCGATCAGCGCCCGCTCGGCATAAGCCGAAAGGTCTTCAGTGAAGCCCGCCAGGATGCGCGGGCCCGCCTCGACCAGAACCACCCGCGCGCTGCGCGTATCGAAATTGCGAAAATCGGCGCGCAGCGTGTCATGCGCCAGCTCGGCGATCGTCCCGGCGAGCTCGACGCCGGTCGGCCCCGCGCCAATGATGACGAAGGTCAACAGCTCGGAACGCCGGGTCTCGTCGGTCTCCCACTCCGCCTGTTCGAAGGCGGACAATATGCGGCGCCTGATCTTCGTCGCGTCTTCCAGCGTCTTCAGGCCGGGCGCGTAGGGCTCCCATTCGTCATGGCCGAAATAGGCGTGGCGCGCTCCGGTCGCGAGGATCAAGCTATCGAAAGCGAGCGCTGGCTCGCCATCGATCAGCACAGTCTTTGCGTCCGCACCGACGCCGACGACGCTGCCCAGCAACGTCGTGACGTTCGGATAGCGCCGCAGCAGGGAGCGCGCCGGCCACGCGATCTCCGAGGTCGGCAAAGACGCTGTCGCGACCTGATAGAGCAGCGGTTGAAAGAGGTGGTGGTTGCGCCGGTCGACCACCGTGATCCTGACCGGCGCGGCGGCAAGGTTGCGCGCCGCTTCCAGCCCGCCGAAGCCGGCCCCGACGATGACGACGTGGTGGGGAGCGTCGGCCGTCATCGGCTATCCGATGTCAGCGAGGCGGCGGCGACGGTATCCGGAGATGCGTCTCATGAGGTCTCCCGCCCCATCAATAAGCCGGAGCGGGCTCGACGGAAAGCGGAGAGATGGATGCGGGACGCGGTCGCTGTCCCGCACCGGGCGCAATGCGCGTTCTGCCGGCCGGGCGTAGCCGCCCGTCCAGCAGCGCTACTGCAAATCGCGGAACGCTTGCTGCAGCCGCTCGACGACCTCGATCACGGTGGCGCGCGGCGTCGCAAGATTGAAGCGCAGGAAACTGTCGCCACCGGCCCCGAAGCTCGGTCCGTGATTCACTGCGATCTTCGCCTGCTTCTCGACACGGGCGGTGAACTCCGCCCGCTCCATGCCGGTTCCCGCGAGATCTACCCAGGCGAGATAGGTCGACTCAAGCGGCATCGAGCGCAGACCGGGAATGGCATTCACCCCGTCGTCGAACAGCTTCCGATTGCCGTCGATATAGGCCACGAGCCGATCGACCCAGGCCGCCCCTTCGGGGCTGTAGGCGGCCGTCGCCATCGCCATGCCGAAGGAGTTGGGCGAGATGCCATGCGCGTTAATCCGCGCGCGGAACCGCTCGCGCAGAGCCTCGTCGGGGATGATGACATTGCCGATATGGGCGCCGGCGATGTTGAAGGTCTTGGTGGTCGCCGTCATCATCACGAGCCGATCGAGGATGTCGGGAGCGGCCAGCGGCATGACGGTGTGCCGGGATCCCGGCATGACCAGATCGTGGTGGATCTCGTCGGCAACGAGGATCAGGTCGTGGCGCTTGCAGAAGGCGGCGATCTCGCGGAGTTCGTCGCCGGTCCAGACGCGCCCACCGGGATTATGCGGCGAGCACAGGATCAGCATCCGCTCACGGCCGGTCATCTGCGCATCCCAGCCAGCGATATCGAGGACGTAGCGCCCGTCCTCTGTCGCCAGCCGGCACTCCACGACATGCCGCCCGGCGGAGCGGATGATGCGGGCAAAGGCGTGGTAGACCGGCGTCATCAGCACGACGCCGTCGCCCGGCGCGGTGAAGGCATCGACGCAGAGCGCCGTGCCATTGACCAGGCCGTGGGTGGTGAAGATCGCCTCCGGCGCGACATCCCAGCCGTGCCGGGCCTTCATCCACCAGCGGATGGCGTCGTTGTTCGTGCGGTCATCGCCGAAATAGCCGTAGACGCCATGGCTCGCCATGCGCTCGACCGCTTGCTGGACGCAGGCCGGTGGCCGGAAATCCATGTCCGCCACCCACATGGCGATACCGTCGGAAGCCGACACGCCATAATTCTTCTCCATCGTATCCCATTTGGCGGAATGGGTTCCGCGGCGGTCGATCAGCTCGTCGAAGTCCGGCGTTCTAAACATTGATGATCCCCAGAAGCGGCCGCGAGGTGTTGAAACGGTCCGCTGCCGCCCGTTCTGCCGCGTCGGATCGCGAACGTAAACCGGCGTCGCCGCCACGACGGCTTTCGAAAATCAGCATGACGTCGCAGGCGCAGGGCGTATGGCGGCCCACTTCGCGGCCTGTCCTTGCCGCATGGCTGCTGTGGCAGGAATGGCGAGGCCCACCGGTTGAGAGGTGCAGGATCAACTTCTAGGCTGACCGCGCCGCGCTCGGGAGCTGGCCCGACCTGCGGGGGGCCGCCCTTGATTCACAATCGCAACGTTCTTCTGCAAAGGCCTATAACGAAATGGCTTCCTCTGACGCCCTTGCTCCGGTCTTCGATCATATCGAAGCCAACCGCAGCGCCTTCCTCGACCGGCTGATCGCCTATCTGCGCCACCCCAGCATCAGCGCCGAGAATATCGGCATCGCCGAGGTCGGGGCGCTGCTGGTCGAGATACTGACGGAGATCGGGCTCGAGACCAGCCTCGTGCAGACCGAAGGGCATCCCATGGTCCTTGCCCGCTGGGAGAAGGCACCGGGCAAGCCGACTGTACTGCTCTACGGCCATTACGACGTGCAGCCACCGGACCCGCTCGACAAATGGGTTTCCCCGCCCTTCGAGCCCACGATTCGAGACGGCCGGCTCTATGCGCGCGGCGTCGGCGACAATAAGGGCCAGCACTTCGCCCAGATCCTCGCGATCGAATCCCATCTCAGGGTCCATGGCGAACTGCCCTGCAATGTCATCCTGCTGCTGGAGGGCGAGGAGGAGATCGGTAGCCCGCGCATCGCCGGCTTCGTGCGCGCCAACCAGAACAAGCTGAAGGCCGATCTCGCCGTCACCGCCGACGGCCCGCGCCATGCCAGCGGCGCCCCGACCATCAAGTTCGGCTCGCGCGGCGTCGTCTCCTTCGATTTACGCTGCCGCCATGCCAGCCGCGACGTCCATTCCGGCAATTTCGGCGGTGTCGTGCCGAACCCGATCTGGACGCTGGTCCACCTGCTCGCCACCATGAAGAACGCCAATGGCGAGATTACCATCGAGGGCCTGCACGATGACGTCCTGCCGCCGACCTCCGAGGATCTGGAGGCGATCGAGCGCCTGCCGCTCGATCTGGACGCATTCAAGCAAGGGCTCGACCTCAAGCGCCTCGACGCGCCGCTCGACCGGCCGTTCTATGATCGCCTGTGCTTCCAGCCGACGCTGACGATCAACGGCTTCCACGGCGGCTACGGCGGGCCGGGCACCAAGACCGTGCTGCCGAACGAGGCATTGGTGAAATGCGATATCCGCCTCGTCGAGGCGCAGGACCCGGAGGACATCCTGCGCAAGGTCGCGGCCCATGTCGCCAAGCATGCGCCGGAGGTCGAGTTCATCGTCGAGGAAACCGGCATGCAGCCCTCGAAGACGCAGATCGCCTCGCGCTATACGGTGCCGCTACGCCGCGCCTTCGTCGCCGCCCATGGCGAGGAGCCGCTGCTGATCCCGGCCGGTTTCGGCAGCCTGCCGAACTACGTCTTCACCAAGATCCTCGGCATCCCCGCCTATGTCACGCCCTATGCCAACCATGACGAAGCCAACCACGCCCCGAACGAGAATATGACGCTGGATTGTTTCCAGAGCGGCATCAGGACGGGCGCGGCGCTGCTGCACGAGCTCGGGCAGTTGCAGGACGAGGGCTGAGCCGGCTGGAACTATGAGGCCGGCGTTTCCTCGCCGGCCTTGCCTCTCAGCACGAAGATGAGGCCTCCGGCGCTCAACAGGGCAAGGCAGAACCAGGTCAGCGCATAGATCAGATGCGTGTTGCGGAAGCTGACCTGGGTCATGCCGCCCTGCGGCAACGGCCCTGGCTCGCTCGCCGCGTCGGCATCGACGAAATAGGGCGCGACCTCGCCAAGCCCTCGCGCCGAGGCGATCGCGGCAACGTCGCGAGAATACCAGCGGCCCGCGGCGGGATCGTTGGCGCGCAGGAAGCCGCCGCCCGGCTCGGTGAGCCGCAACAGCCCGACCACCCTCGCCTGTTCGCCGGCCACCTTGCGCCGCTCTTCAACCCCGCGCCGATCCTCCGGCACGAAACCGCGGTTGACGAGGACCGTGAAACCCGAATCGGCACGGAATGGCGCGATCACCCAGAAGCCCGGGCCGCGTTCGGTCACCGCCATCGTCAGTGTTTCAGGCGTCTCAAGATAACGGCCCTGCAGGGCGACGCGGCGATACTCGGCAGTATCAGCCGCGATGGCCCGCCATTCCAGCGGGCCCGGTGCAGTCACGGGCGCGGCGTGAACCCGCGCCTCGACCCGGGCGATCAGGTCGAGCTTCCAGCTCCGCCGCTGCACCTGCCAGATGCAGAGGCCGGCGGAAACCAGCGTGACGAGGGTCAGCGCCGCAGCAAAGATGAGGCGTCCGGCGCCTGCGCGCCGCTTGGCCGTCGCGCCCGCGAGCACGAGCCGCCTCACATCTTGTGCAGCTCGGTCGGCATCATGTTGGTGTTGAGGTGGTACATCACCCACAACGAGCCGGAGAGCGCAATCGCCACGATGACGATCGTGAAGATCAGCGCCATCATCGTCCAGCCGCTCTCGGAGCGGCTGTTCATGTGCAGGAAATAGACCATGTGGACGACGATCTGCACGGCGGCAAAGCCCATGATCACGATTGCGGTCAGCATCGAATTGCTGAGCACGTCGTTCATGACCAGCCAGAACGGGATCGCGGTCAGGACGACCGAAAGCAGGAAGCCGGTGACATAGCCGCGCAGACTGCCATGCGGCTGACCGTCGCCGCCATGCTCGTCGTGATGTTCGGCGTGGTTCTGGCTAGCGCTCATTTCAGCACGCCCATCAGATAAACGAATGTGAAGACGCCGATCCAGACGACGTCGAGGAAGTGCCAGAACATGCTCAGGCACATCAGCCGGCGCCGGTTGGCCTCGATCAGCCCGCGCCGCCTGACCTGGACCATCAGCACTGTCAGCCAGATCAGGCCGAAGGTGACGTGCAGCCCGTGCGTGCCGACCAGCGTGAAGAAGGAGGACAGGAAGGCGCTGCGCATCGGCGTCGCGCCCTCGTGGATGAGATGCGCGAATTCGTAGAGTTCGATCGCGAGGAAGGCGAGGCCGAAGAGGCCGGTGACGACGAGCCAGCCCTGCATCGCCGCCTGCCGGCCCTTGTCCATCGCCAGCATGGCAAAGCCATAGGTGATCGAGGAGAACAGCAGCATCGCCGTGTTGATCGCGACCAGCCTGAGGTCGAACAGATCGGCGCCTGATGGCCCGGCCGCATAGTTGCGCCCGAGCACGCCGAAGGTCGCGAAGAGGACCGCAAAAACCAGGCAGTCGCTCATGATGTAGAGCCAGAAGCCGAGCATGGTCGAGCCGCCGGAGTGCTCGTGCTCGTCCTCCGTCACGTAGAACGCCGGAACGCCGTTCGCAGCCTGCGCTTCCGCTATCGCCTTAGCCATCATCGCCCCTCAGGCCCGGCCGAGCAGTTCGGTGCGCGAATCCTCTTCGCGCAGAACGGCTTCGGCCGGAATGTGGAAGTCGCGGTTATAGTTGAAGGTATGCCCGATCGCCGTCGCCAGGACGCCGACGAAGCTGAGCGCCGCCAGCCACCAGATGTACCAGATCAAAGCGAAGCCGCAGATCGTCGCGAGCCCGGCGATGATCAGACCAGCACTGGTGTTCCGCGGCATGTGGATCGGCCGGAAGCCGCCGAGCGGACGCTTGTAGCCGCGCTTCTTCATATCGGCCCAGGCGTCGAGGTCGTGGACAATCGGCGTGAAGGCGAAGTTGTAGGCCGGCGGCGGCGACGAGGTCGACCATTCGAGCGTGCGCCCGTCCCAGGGGTCGCCGGTCGTATCGCGCAACTCCTCGCGGCGCATAATGCTGACACCGATCTGGATCAGGAAGCAGAGGATCCCCAGGGCGATCAGCACCGCTCCCACAGCCGCGACCACGAACCAGATTTGCAGCGAGGGATCCTCAAACCGGCTGAGGCGCCGCGTCACGCCCATCAGGCCGAGCACATAGAGCGGCATGAAGGCGACGTAGAAGCCGATCACCCAGAACCAGAAGGAGAGCAGGCCCCAGAACCGGTCGAGCTTGAAGCCGAAGGCCTTGGGGAACCAGTAGGCGATGCCGGCGAAGACGCCGAAGACCACGCCGCCGATGATGA
This sequence comes from Allobosea sp. TAF32, assembly GCF_052113585.1. Taxonomy (NCBI): domain Bacteria; kingdom Pseudomonadati; phylum Pseudomonadota; class Alphaproteobacteria; order Hyphomicrobiales; family Alloboseaceae; genus Allobosea; species Allobosea sp. TAF32. The sequence continues at coordinate 169,089 of NZ_JBFRDM010000008.1, forward strand.
CATTGTGAAAATGGGCGATCAGGAACAGGCTGTTGTGCAGCACGAAGTCGGCCGGCGGCACCGCGAGCATGACGCCGGTCATGCCGCCGATGACGAAGGTCAGCATGAACGCCAGGAGCCACATCATCGGCAATTCGAAGCGGATGCGGCCGCGATACATCGTGAACAGCCAGTTGAAGATCTTCGCCCCCGTCGGGATCGAGATGATCATCGTCGTGATGCCGAAGAAGGAGTTCACGCTGGCGCCCGAGCCCATCGTGAAGAAGTGATGCAGCCAGACGAGATAGGACAGGATGGTGATGACCACCGTCGCATAGACCATCGAGGCATAGCCGAAGAGGCGCTTGCCGCAGAAGGTCGAGGCCACCTCCGAATAGACGCCGAAAATCGGCAGGATCAGGATGTAGACTTCCGGGTGGCCCCAGATCCAGATCAGGTTCACGTACATCATCGGATTGCCGCCGAGATCGTTCGTGAAGAAGTTGGTGCCGACATAGCGGTCGAGCGTCAGCAGCGCGAGCGTCGCCGCCAGGATCGGGAAGGTCGCGACGATCAGCACGTTGGTGCACAGCGCCGTCCAGCTGAAGACCGGCATCTTCATCAAGTCCATGCCGGGAGCGCGCATCTTCACGATGGTCGCGATCAGGTTGACGCCCGACAAGGTCGTGCCGACGCCCGCAATCTGCAGCGCCCACAGGTAGTAATCCATGCCGACCCCGGGCGAGTAGGCAGCCCCCGAGAGCGGCGGATAGGCGAGCCAGCCGACCTTGGCGAATTCACCGACGAAGAGCGACATCATCACCAGCACGGCGCCGCCCACCGTCATCCAGAAGCTGAAATTATTCAGGAAGGGGAAGGCGACGTCGCGCGCGCCGATCTGCAGCGGCATGACATAGTTCATCAGGCCCGTGACGAAGGGCATCGCCACGAAGAAGATCATGATCACGCCGTGGGCAGTGAAGATCTGGTCGTAATGGTGCGGCGGCAGGTAGCCCTCGTTGCCGGCGAAGGCGATCGCCTGCTGGCCGCGCATCATCAGCGCGTCGGCGAAGCCGCGCAGCAGCATGATGACGCCCAGGATCATGTACATGATCCCGATCTTCTTGTGGTCCACGCTGGTGAACCACTCGTGCCAGAGATAGCCCCAGAGCTTGAAGCGGGTGATCAGCGCGATGAGCGCGAGGCCGCCGAGCGCGACCGCGGCGAACGTCCCGATCAGGATCGGCTCGTGATAGGGGATCGCCTCGAGGGTGAAGCGTCCGAACAGCAGCTTCCACCAGTCGGGATAGGAGGTCATTGTTCACTCGGCTCGCTAGCGAAAGCGCTTCAGTTGGCGACGCGGGCGGTGACGCCCGCGGTGCCGTAGACATCGGTCGGCGTGCAGATCGCCGTCACGAAGGGGCGCGGCGGCATCGGCTGCCCACCCCGGCGTACGCTCTTGTCGTATTCCAGCTGCGCGACAATATGGATGCCCTCCTTGCCGCCGCCGCCCTTGGCGTCCATCGCCATCATGTCGCGCATGCACATCTTCGCGCGGTCGACGCACATATTCAGGATGGCACCGAAGAGATCGGAGGGCACGTCGCGGAACAGGCGCGCCGGCTCGCGCTCGCTCGGCTTCTCCAGCACGAGATACTCCTCGCGCCCGAGCGGGTTGCCGTTGCGGATCGCGCCCTGCACCCACTCGCCGAAACTCTTCTCGTCGACGCCGTGGAAGCGGAAGCGCATGTCTGAGAAGCCGGCGCCGCTGTAATTGGCCGAGAAGCCCTCGAAGTCGCCGGGATGGTTGATCACGGCGTTGAGCTTCGTCTGCATGCCCGGCATTGCGTAGATCTGGCCGGCGAGCGCGGGAATGAAGAGCGAGTTCATCACCGAGGAGGAGGTGATGCGGAACTCGATCGGCCGATCGACAGGCGCCACCACCTCGTTCAGCGAGGCGATGCCCTGCGCCGGGTAGAGGAACAGCCATTTCCAGTCGAGCGCCACGACCTGGATCACCAGCGGCTGCTTTGTCGGCCCGTTGCCACCCGCTCTCGCCTCGACGGTCGGCTTGGAAGCGCTGATGCGGTCGAGCGGCCGATAGGGATCGAGCAGATGCGTGCCCATCCAGGTCATCGCGCCGATCACTATGATGATCAGCAGCGGCACCGACCAGATCACCACCTCAAGCGGCAGCGAATGGTTCCAATCCGGATGATAGCTGGCATTGGCCGAGGCCCGGTAGCGCCAGGCGAAGAAAATCGTCAGCGCCATCACCGGAATGATGATGAGCAACATCAGCGCCGTGGAGGCGAGCATGAGGTTTCTCTGCTGCATCGCAACATCGCCCGACGGCGACAGCAGGACCCACTGGCATCCGCCAAGCAGCGCAAAAACCGGCAAAGCCGCTAAAAAACGAAAGATGCGCAAGAGACTCGAGACCTCCCTCTTCCGGGAACCGACGTTCTCTATTCCCATTCTTTCGCACCGCACATCGGACAATCTGTCCCATTGCGGCGGTTTGACGGGTGGCTTCTATCCACCGTATCCATTTGTATGAGGTGCGGGCAAGTCCGGTTGTTCCGGTGAGCCCCCCAGCGAGGAATTCGCGGTCATGAGCGCTGACGCGGCGAGCCATTCAACGGGGCATCTGACGGACGAGCACGGGCGGGACCATGTGACGCCCGCCGATATCGCGCTCGGCGTCATTATCGGCCGGACGTCGGAATATTTCGACTTCTTCGTCTTCGGCCTCGGCTGCGTGCTGGTCTTCCCCGAACTGGTCTTCCCCTTCGTCGACCGGCTCACCGGCACGCTCTACGCCTTCGGCATATTCGCGCTGGCTTTCGTGACGCGCCCCTTCGGCTCGGTGCTGTTCTTCGCGATCGACCGGCGCTACGGCCGGGCGACCAAGCTCACCGCGGCGCTGTTTCTCCTCGGCGGCGCGACGGCCGCCATCGCCTTCCTGCCGGGCTACGAGACGATCGGCATCTGGTCCGTCGTCATCCTCGCCGGCTTCCGCCTGCTGCAGGGCATCGCGCTCGGCGGCGCCTGGGATGGCCTGTCCTCGCTGCTCGCCCTCAACGCGCCGCCCAATCGGCGCGGCTGGTATGCCATGCTGCCGCAGCTCGGTGCCCCCTTCGGCTTCATCCTCGCTGCCGGGCTGTTCGCCTATTTCGAGGGTGCGCTCTCGAAGGCGGATTTTCTCGGCTGGGGCTGGCGCTACCCCTTCTTCGTCGCCCTGACAATCAACGTCGTGGCGCTCTTCGCCCGGCTGCGCATGGTCGCGACCCATGAATTCGCCGAGCTGATGGAAACGCGCGAGCTGATGCCGGTGCCGGTGTCCGAACTCATCCGGGTTCATGGCCGCACGCTCGTCCTCGGCGCCTTCGTGCCGTTGGCAAGCTTCGCGCTCTTCCACCTCGTCACCATCTTCCCGGTGAGCTGGATCAACCTCTTCACCGACCGCTCGGTCTCGGAATTCCTGCTGGTCCAGGGCGCTGGCGGCGTCGTCGGAGCGGGCGCGATCGTCACCTCCGGCCTGATCGCCGACCAGATCGGCCGCCGCAACACTCTGCTCTTGTCCGGCGCCATGATCGCCCTGTTCAGCCTGTCGAGCATCGTCGCGCCGCTGCTCTTCGGCGACAGCCAGGCGGGCCAGACGATCTACGTCATCATCGGCTTCGGCCTGCTCGGTCTCTCCTACGGCCAGACCGCAGGCGCGGTCGCCTCGAGCTTCGGCACGCAGTACCGCTACACCGGCGCGGCACTGACCTCCGACTTCGCCTGGCTGATCGGCGCCGGTTTCGCGCCGCTGGTGGCGCTCACCGTATCGAGCACCTTCGGCCTCGCCTGGGTCGGCGTCTATCTGCTCTCCGGCGCGCTCTGCACGCTGGCGGCGCTGGCAATCGACCGCAGGCTGGAGCGCAGCTACGGCTGAGCGGGGCCGCTCACCACCGTCATTCTCGGGCGACCGAAGGGAGACCTGAGAATCTCGCGAAGATGGGGCGCTCGAAGCACGCTTGGCACGAGATGCTCGGGTCAAGCCCGAGCATGACGATTGCGGAGTCCACGGGTGCGGCCTCAGGCCCGCGGCCTGCCCCGGAATAGCGGCACAGCTCGAATCAGCGCCCCGTCCAGTTCGGCGGGCGCTTGCCGAGGAAGGCTTCCATGCCCTCGCGGAAATCGGCGCTGGTGTAGCAGAGCGTCACGAGGTCGCTGCCGTCGAGCCCTTCGGCGGTCGCGGCCGTCAGGCGGCGCATCGCTTCCTTGGTCGCGCGCATGGTCAGCGGCGCATGGCCAGCAATGGTCTGCGCAAGCTCGCCCGCGCGAGCCATCAACGCAGCATGGTCCGGCAGTAACTCGCTGTAGAGACCGATGCGCTGCCCCTCCTCCGCCTCGACCAGCCGCGAGGTGAAGACGATGTCCTTGACCCTTGCCGGGCCGAGGATGGCGTAAAGCCGCGCATAATTCTCCATCGACAGGCAATTGCCGAGCGTGCGCGCGATCGGGAAACCGAAGCGCGCCGTCATGCTCGCGATCCTGAGATCGCAGGCGAGCGCGATCGCCGCGCCGCCCCCCGTCACCGCACCGGAAATCGCAGCGAGTGTAGGCACCGCACAGCGCTCGATCGTGCCGATCACGGTCTCGATCCGCTCCTCATAGGCGAGCGCGTCTTCGGCGCTCTTGAAGGCACGGAACTGGGCGATATCGGTGCCGGCCGCGAAGGCCTTGTCGCCGGCCCCGGTCATGATGATCACGCGCGGATCGCCATGATCAGCCGGATCACGGCAGATCTCGGCGATGCGCTCATACATGGCGAAGGTCAGCGCGTTGCGCGCCTGTGGCCGGTTGAGCGTGATCGTGCCCACCCCATTCTCGACTGCATACAGGATTTCGTCGTTCACGCCGGCCTCCATCAGATCACGCCTTCGGCCCGCAGTCTTGCGAGCCCTGCCTCGTCATAGCCGAGCCCAGCGAGGATCTCGTCATTATGCTGCCCGGCCGTCGGTGTCGGCGTCGCGACATCAGCCGGCGTGCGCGAGAGCGTCACCGGCTGGCCGACAAGGCGGATATCGCCGAGCGCGGGGTGGCTCACCGGCCTGGCGATGCCAAGATGGCGCACCTGCGGGTCCTCGAACATCTGGTCGACCGCGTAGATCGGGCCGGCCGGCACGCTGTGACGCTCCATGATCTCCAGCCACGCGGCGCTGTCAGCCTCGGCAAGCCGCTCCTCGATCGCCTCCCGCAGTTCCGGACGACGCTCGAAGCGCTTCTCCGTGCTGTCGTAACGGGCATCCGCCCCCCATTCCGGCCGCCCGATCGCGCGACAGAACGAACGCCACTGCTCCTCGCCGCCGACACCGAGATTGATCGCGCCGTCGCGCGTGCGGTAGACGCCCATCGGCGTCTGATAGGGGTGGTCGTTGCCAGCCTGCGGCGGAACGGAGCCCTCGACGAGATAGCGCGCCGCCTGGAAGTCCATCATCGCGATCTGGGCTTCGAGCAGCGAGGTCTGCACCCACTGCCCCTTGCCTGAGGTGGCGCGCTCCTGCAGCGCCACCAGCGCGCCGACAGCGCCGTAGAGCCCGGCAGAGGAATCGGCGAGCGCGATGCCGGCCCGGACCGGCCCCTGCCCCGGCAGGCCGGTCACTGACATCATCCCGCCCATGCCCTGTGCGATCTGGTCGAAACCCGCGCGCGTCCGATATGGGCCGGACTGGCCGAAGCCGGAGATCGAGACCAGAATCAGCCGCGGATTGCGGGCGTGCAGTGTCTCGAAATCGAGCCCGAGCCGTTCCTTCACATCGGGCCTGAAGTTCTCGACGAGCAGATCGGCATCGTCGACGAGCTTCATCAGAATCGCCTTGCCCTCCGGCGTCTTCAGATTGAGCGCCAGCGAGCGCTTGTTGCGATGCAGATTCTGCATGTCGTAGCCCAGGCGCGGGCCGCTCATGTTCTCGTTGGGATCGAGCCCCGGCGGGCTTTCCACCTTGATCACGTCGGCGCCGAAATCGGCGAAGACACGCACGCAGGTCGGCCCCGCCCGCACCCGTGTCAGATCCAGCACGCGGAGCCCCGCAAGGGCTGTAGATGGTCTCGGCTGCGCCATTTTTCGTTCGCTCCTCCCTGGAGCGAACTATCCGGTTGTCTTCCCGGGCCCGTCAATCGCCTTGCGCATACTGCATGCAGGCACTGGGCACATAACGGGAAACGCCTGATTTTCCGCGCTCCGGCTTCTGCTTGCAGTCTTATGGCGCCGGGCACGCTGAACCCGAATTTTTCCCTTGAAGCTGAAGTGGCTACAGCTTGTAGAGAAGAAGTCCCGTAGCGAAGCCAGACGGAGACTGAAGATATGGCCGCCCCATCCCCAGCCGAAACCAAGACCCTCTCCTGGAAGGTCGGCGGCATGGATTGCGCGAGCTGCGCGACGAAGATTCGCGGCGCGGTCGAGCGCCTCCCCGGCGTCAGCGACGTCAAGCTTTCGGTGATGTCTGAGACGCTGACGCTCTCGTTGGATGCGGGCCAGACCACGCCTGAGGCGATCGAGAAGCGCGTCAACGGGCTCGGCTACACCGCCGCGGCGCTGGCGAGGGCCCCGGCTGAGAAGCCTGCCGCGAAGGGCAGTTGCTGCGGCCACGACCATCATGAGCATGATCATGGCGGGCAGAATCACGGCAGGCACGGGCATGGCCATGCCGGCCATGAGCATGGCGAAGCCTGCCGCTCGGACCATGCTCACTGCCACGATGGACACGACCATGACCCGAAACCCGCCAAGGCAGCGCCGGCGAGCGACCATGGCCACGGCCTTCCCGGCCATGTCCATGAAGTGACGCCCGACGGCGCACGCTGGTATCAGACCGGCAAGGGACGCCTCGTCCTCGGCACCGGCCTGCTTCTCGGCGCCGCATACGCCATCCGCCTGCTTGCCGCCGATGTCGGCCACTGGGCCTTCATCCTGGCCTGCGTCATCGGCGTATTCCCGGTCGCCAAGCGCGCCTTCGCGGCCGCCCGCGCCGGCATTCCCTTCACCATCGAGATGCTGATGACGATCGCCGCCGTCGGCGCGCTCTTCATCGGCGCGGCCGAGGAAGCGGCGCTGGTCGTCTTCCTCTTCGCCGTGGGCGAGGTTCTCGAAGGCGTCGCAGCCGACCGCGCCCGCGCCTCGATCCGGGCACTGGGCGATCTCGTTCCCAAGACCGCCCTCGTCGAGGAGAACGGCGCGACCCGGCAGGTCGATGCCGCCAGCCTGAAAATCGGCCAGATCGTGCTCGTCCGCCCGGGCGACCGCATCCCGGCCGACGGCGAGATCACCAACGGCATCTCCGGCATAGACGAGAGCCCGGTCACGGGCGAATCCGTGCCGAAGACCAAGGGCATCGGCGAGCCCGTCTTCGCCGGCTCGGTCAACCGCGAGGCGGCGCTGCGCGTACGAGTCGACAAGGCGGCCGAGGACAACACCATTGCCCGCATCATCCGCCTCGTCGAGGAGGCGCAGGAGGCCCGCGCCCCGACCGAGCGCTTCATCGACCGTTTCTCGCGCTGGTACATGCCGGCGATCGTCGGGCTCGCCCTGCTGGTCGCGCTGGTGCCACCGCTCCTGCTCGGCGCCGAATGGTCGACCTGGATCTACCGCGCTCTGGCGCTGCTGCTGATCGGCTGCCCCTGCGCGCTGGTCATCTCGGTGCCGGCCGCGATCGCCGCCGCTCTTTCGGCCGGCGCCCGCCAAGGCCTGCTGATGAAGGGCGGCGTCGTCATCGAGACCGCCGCCAAGACCGGCCTCGTCGCCTTCGACAAAACCGGAACGCTGACACAGGGCAAGCCGCGCGTCACCGACATCGTCGCCCTCGCCGCCAGCGAATCGGAGGTCCTGGCGCTGGCCGCCGCCGTCGAGCACGGCTCTGCCCACCCGCTCGCCGAAGCCGTGCTCGAACGCACCCGCGCCGACGGCATCGCCTATGCGCCGGCAGCCGAGGCAGCGGCGCTCGCCGGCCAGGGCGTTACCGGCAGCGTCGGCGGCCGCGCGATCTTCGTCGGCGCGCCGCGGCACGCGGAGAAGCGCGCTGCCTTCGACAAAAGGGCACGCCTCGCCGCCGAAGAACTGGAGGCAGCCGGCAAGACCGTCGCCGCGGTTGTCGTCGACGGCGCGCTCGCCGGCCTCATCGCCCTGCGTGACGAGCCGCGCGAGGACGCCGCCGCCGCAATCGCCGAACTCAAGGCAATGGGCATCCGCTCGGCCATGCTGACCGGCGACAATGCCCGCACCGGCGCCGCCATCGCCGCCGGCCTCGGCATGGAGCACAAGGCCGAATTGATGCCCGACGACAAGGTCGCGGCGATCAAGGCCTTAGCTGCCGAAGCCCCGGTGATGATGGTCGGTGATGGCATCAACGACGCGCCGGCGCTTGCAGCGGCCAGCATCGGCGTCGCCATGGGCTCAGGGACGGATGTCGCGCTGGAGACGGCCGATGGCGCGGTGCTGAAGAGCCGCGTCCGCGACGTCGCGGCGTTGATCCGGCTGGCGCGGGCGGCGATGGCCAATATCCGCGCCAACATCACGATCGCGCTCGGGCTGAAGGCCGTGTTCCTGGTCACCAGCGTGCTCGGCTACACCGGGCTCTGGGTCGCGATCCTCGCCGACACCGGCGCGACCGTCATCGTCACAGCAAACGCGCTGCGGCTGCTGCGCTTCGACGCCGGCAAGGCGAGCTGAAGGCCGACGCGGATCGGACCTTGACGAACGAGGCCGGGCGCAAGCCCGGCTTCAGCGCATCAGCCCGGCTCGGCGCACTCAGACGCTGATATCGGCGAAGGCTCCGGTCCGGCGCTCGTTCTTCGCCTCCATCTGCCTGAGCATCTCGTCACGGACCTTGGCCATCACGTCGGCCTTGGCCTTCGAGTCGAGCTTGTTGAACTGCTCCTCGGTCATGCCCAGCTTGTCGAGGATCGCCTTCTGGACCCGCTCTTCGGGCGTCATCCGGGCGATCTTCAGAAACTCGGCCTCGGTCGAGGACGAGGGCGACGACGAGGAAGCGGCCGTGGACGCGGCGGAATCCTGTTGCGATTCGCCTTCCGCCGTCGGCTTGGTCGCATAGGTGGTCGGTAGATTGATCGGCCAGTTCGAGGTCGAGAACGAGACGGACATCGCGCGCTCCTTTCTGCTGGACTACGGACCTGCAATCTCCAGGCCGCTGCCAAGAATCGGGTATTTATCATCTATTTCAATATGTTAGATGATAGTCCGCAATAGGAGACGCTTGCCGCGCCGGGCGGATCGGGCAATTTCTGCCCGGCAGACAGCGCCCCATCCTCACGGATTCGACGAACCGCTGTCGATCCATCTCGGCCGCTTGCTCGAGCCCAACCGCGCCCTATTTCGCAATGCAAAATTGCCGCAAGCGAACGGCGCTCGACTGAGCAAGTGCAATATGACTACCAAATAGGCAGCTCGCGCAGAGCCTGTCCCAAAATGGCGCCTCCGATCAATTCATAGGCAGAGAATCAACCACATTTCGGACACATCCCTTACCTCAGCGCAGATCGATCTCACAAAAATGACCGGAAACTTAATTGGCCATGCACAAAAAGCATAACAGAGCTGAGCGACAGCCACTGTTAGAGGCAGGCCGCCTGACTTATATGCACTGCACAACGAAATTATCGCTGTGGGCACCGCCCCGCTCCGGAATACGCAAGGAAAACCACCATGTTCGTCACGATGATCGCTGCCAAAATTCGAGCCTACTTCCGCTATCGCGAGACGGTTCGCGAGCTCTCCCGCCTCACCGACCGCGAGCTCGATGATCTCGGCCTGTCGCGCTCGGAGATCACCTTCATCGCCCGCTCGCACGCGTCGGCCTGAAGATCCTGACTTCGAACCGCCGCGCATAGGGCGCCGCGCGTTCAGTGTAGTTTCTCCCGGGTTCGGGTTTCCCCTCCCCCCGAACTTGGTCGAAGAGCGAATGCCCGCCTCACGGCGGGCATTTTGCATTTCGGGTCCCGCACACCTTGGTTGGATCAGCGCCATCCGAACGATAGGAATGCGCGGAAAGTCAAAAGGCTTGACCTCAAAGCCGGCTGCGGACACATCGCAGCCATGGAACCAGTACACATCATCGGCGGCGGTCTCGCCGGCTCCGAAGCCGCCTGGCAGATCGCTCAGGCCGGCGTCCCGGTCGTCATCCACGAGATGCGCCCCGTGCGCGGCACCGACGCCCACAAGACCGAAGGGCTTGCCGAGCTCGTCTGCTCGAACTCCTTCCGCTCCGACGATTCCTCGAGCAATGCCGTCGGCCAGCTGCATTGGGAGATGCGCCGCCTCGGCTCGCTGATCATGGCCAAGGGCGATGCCCATCAGGTGCCGGCCGGCGGCGCGCTCGCGGTCGACCGCGACGGTTTCTCGCAGGCCGTCACCGCCGCGCTGGAGAGCCACCCACTCGTCACCATCGACCGAGGCGAGATCGCCGGCCTTCCGCCGGCCGAATGGGACAATGTCATCATCGCGACTGGCCCGCTGACCTCCCCTGCCTTGGCGCAAGGCCTGCAGTCGCTCACATCAGAGGATTCGCTCGCCTTCTTCGACGCCATCGCGCCGATCGTCCATTTCGATTCGGTCGACATGGACCAGGCCTGGTTCCAGTCGCGCTACGACAAGGCCGGCCCCGGCGGTACCGGCGCCGACTACATCAACTGCCCGCTCGACCGCGACCAGTACGAGGCCTTCATCGACGCGCTGCTCGCCGCCGAAAAGACCGAGTTCAAGGAATGGGAAGGCACGCCCTATTTCGACGGCTGCCTGCCGATCGAGGTGATGGCCGAGCGCGGCCGTGAAACGTTGCGCTGGGGGCCGATGAAGCCGGTAGGGCTCACCAACAAGCACAACCCGACCGTGAAGGCCTATGCCGTGGTCCAGCTCCGGCAGGACAATGCGCTCGGCACCCTGTTCAACATGACGGGATTCCAGACCAAGCTGAAATATGGCGAGCAGGCCGCGATCTTCCGCATGATCCCGGGCTTGCAGAACGCCGAGTTCGCCCGGCTCGGCGGCATCCACCGCAACACCTATCTCAACTCGCCGAAGCTGCTGGACGAGCATCTGCGGCTGAAGGCCGATACGCGCCTGCGCTTCGCCGGCCAGATCACCGGCTGTGAGGGCTATGTCGAGAGCGCCGCCACCGGGCTTCTGGCAGGACGCATGGCCGCGGCCGAGCGTCTGGGCCGGGACCTGCCGCTCCCCCCTGCTACGACGGCGCTGGGCGCGCTGGTCAACCACATCACCGGCGGCCACATCGTCACCATCGACGAGGGGCCGCGCTCCTTCCAGCCGATGAACATCAATTTCGGGCTGTTCCCGCTGATCGAGGGCGTGGCAACCACCGGCCCCGACGGCAAGCGCTTGAAGGGGCCAGCCAAGAGCGTGGCCCGCAAGCAGGCGCTGACGGCGCGGGCGAAGGTCGAGATGGACGCCTGGGCGAGCGGCCTCGTGGCGGCGGAATAAGCTGGCCCCGTCATTCTCGGGCGGAGCGAAGCGCAGGCCCGAGAATCCCTGACAGGATGAAGTGCCGGAACCTGTGCGTTGGGAGATACCCGGATCAGTCCCGAGCATAAACGCTCACGCCTTCCGCGCCGCCCGCCACAGGATCCACTGCCGCCGCCAGGACGGCAGGGTGATGATGCTCCGGTAGGGATCGTACCCCCTCGCCTCCATCCGCCGGAGATAGGGCTCGACCAGCGCCACCGGCAGGAAGGCCGGCCTCAGCGTCGGCGGAATCGTCTCGCTCAGGCTCGCAAGCTTCTTCAGGTGGTTGCGAGCGATCTCGCGCAGTTCCTTGAGCGTATAGAGCACGCCCGGTCCGCCACGCCCGCGCACGATGTCATCGCGCGTCACGCCGTTCCGGGAGAGAATGTCGGCCGGCAGGTAGACCTGCCCCTCGGCCGCGTGCCACGGGAAAGCGCGCATCAGCCCGGTCAGCGCGTAGGCGACGCCGGCATGGCCGCAGGCCGTCGCCCCGCCCGGATCGCGTCCGCCTGCCAGGATCAGGCAGGCCAGCCGGATCACCGCGCTCGCGGTTTCGCCGGCATAGCCCTCCAGATCGCGCAGAGAGGGCATCGGATCGTCGTAGAGATCGAAGATGCGGGCATCGATCAGCGCCGTCAGCGGCGCGATCGGCAGGCGGTAGCGCCGGACCGTGTCGAGCAGGGCCGCGGCCACGGGATGTGCCTGTGTCTCGCTGCCCGACTGGCCTTCCAGCACGTCGCGCCACCATTGCAGCCTGACCTCGCCCGGCAGGGGCTCGCTGACCAGCGCCCTGACCCGCGCGATCTCATGGCTGAAGGCATAGAGCGCGTAGAGCGCCGCCCGGCGATCGTCGGGGGCGTAGAGGCCGGCGATATAGCGATCCTGATCCTGCTCGCGCACGAGCGTCGCGCAATGGGCATAGGCGTCCGGCAGGCGCGCCGGCGCGATGTCTCTGCGATCGTCGGTTTCAGTGTGCGGCATTGTTCCGCCTCGGCCGACCTCGGCCGCTTCTAATGTAAGGCAAGCGCCCCGCCCCCGCTACGCATCGCCGGTATGATCGACATCCCGGATTGCAAAGCGCCTTACTCGATCGCGATCAGCGCCGCTGCGACGCGTCGATCCTCGCCGACGAGCACGTTATAGGTGCGGGCAGCCGCACCGGTCGCCATGCCCTCGACGGTGATCCCGGCCTGCCTTAGCGGATCACGCAGAGCGGGCGGAATGAAGGCAATATCGGCCCCTGTCCCGATCAACAGGAAGTCGATGCTCTCGGCTTCGTCCAGCACGGGCTGCAGGCTCTCGATCGTCACTTCGGAAAAGCGCGTCACCGGCCAGATCCGGATGCCGGCCGGCGTCGCGATGATCGAGCCCTGATGGCTCATCTCGGCGAAGCGGAAGCCGCCCGCCCCGATCGCGTCGAGCGGGAAGCGGCCGGGAACGAAGCCCTCGAAGCGCGGCATGAAGCCGCTCAGGCCTTGGCCTTGGCGGCCGAAGCCTTGGCGCGCGCCGTCTCCTGCGCTTCCTCACGCGCGCCCGCCGAGCGGACATCCATGTAGAGCAGCACCGGCGTCGAGATGAACATCGCCGAATAGGTGCAGATCACCACGCCGAACAGCATGACGAGCGCGAAGCCCTCGATCGCGGTGCCGCCGAACAGCACCAGCGCGAGCAACGACAGGAAAGTCGTCGTCGCCGTCATCGCCGTGCGCGACAGCGTCGAGTTCACCGAGAGGTCGAGGAGCTCGGCAACCGGCATGGTCTTGTAGCGGCGCAGCAATTCGCGGGTGCGGTCGAACACGACCACGGTCTCGTTCAGCGAATAGCCGACGATGGTCAGGATCGCCGCGATCGAGGTCAGGTTGAATTCGAGCTGCGTGATCAGGAAGAAGCCGATGGTCAGCACGATGTCGTGCAGCGTGCCGAGGATCGCGCCGATCGCCAGCGGCATCTCGAAGCGGAACCAGAGATAGATCAGCACGCCGACGATCGCGAGCACGACGCCGAGCGTACCGGCCTGCACCAATTCGCCCGAGACGCGCGGCCCGACCGTCTCGACACGGCGGAACTCGTACTGCGAGGCGAAAGCGTCCCGCGCCTTCACGACGACCGTCTGCTGAGCCGTCTCGCCGCCCGGCTGCATGCCGAAGCGCATCGAGACCTCGCCGCCCGAGCCGAATTCCTGCACCTCGGCATCGCCGAAGCCGAGCCCGTTCGCGGTATGGCGGATCTGGGCGATGTCGACCGCACCGGCCTTCGACTGCATCTCGATCAGCGTGCCGCCCTTGAAGTCGATGCCGAAGTTCAGGCCGACCGTCAGGAACAGCGCCAGCACCAGGACCGAATAGGCAGCCGACAGCGGATAGCTGACGCGGCGAAACCAGACGAATTTGAAGCGGGTGTTGTCGGGAACGATACGAAGCAGGCGCATGCGCATGGCCAATCTCCTAAGGGGTTGGCAGCGTCAGAACGGGAGGTGCTTGGGCTTGGCCCAGCGATACCAGAGCGCGATCAGCATCCGGGTCAGCGTCACCGCCGTGATGACGGTGGTGAGGATGCCCAGGATGAACACGACCGCAAAGCCGCGCACCGGGCCGGAGCCGAGCGAGAACAGCGCCACCGCCGCGATGAGCATGGTGACGTTGGAGTCGATGATCGTCGCGAAGGCGCGCTGGAAGCCTGCCTCGAGCGCCGAGACCAGGCTCCGCCCCTGATGCTCCTCCTCGCGCATGCGCTCGTAGATCAGCACGTTGGAGTCGACCGCCGTGCCGATGGTGAGCACGATGCCGGCGATGCCGGGCAGCGTCATCGTCGCGCCGAGGAAGGACATCAGGCCGAAGATCAGGCCGACATGGACGACGAGCGCGATACTCGCGATCAGGCCGAAGATGCCATAGGTCGCCAGCATGTAGATCACCACCATCACGGTCGCGATCAGGGTCGCCATCTTGCCGGCGCGGATCGAGTCGGCGCCGAGGCCGGGGCCGACGGTACGCTCCTCGACGATCGTCATCTTGGCGGGCAGCGCGCCGGCGCGCAGCAGGATCGAGAGGTTGTTGACCTGCTCGACCGTGAAGTTGCCGGAGATCTGGCCCGAGCCGCCCGTGATGGGCGACTGGATCACCGGCGAGGAGATCACCTTGTTGTCGAGCACGATCGCCAGAGGGCGGCCGAGATTCTCGGTGGTGATCTGGCCGAAGCGCTGCGCGCCCCGGATATTGAAGCGGAAGTTCACGATCGGCTGGCCGCTGCGCGAATCGAAGGCCGGCTGCGCGTCGATCAGGTCGGCGCCGTCGACGGAGGGCTGGCGCAGGACCGGGACGGTCTGGCCGCCGGCATCCTGCGAGGGCAGCATGTCGACATCGCTGCTGTTGGCGTCGCCGACGAGGCGGAATTCGAGCTTGGCGGTGTCGCCGAGGATCTGCTTCAGGCGCTGCGGATCCTGAAGGCCCGGCACCTGCACCAGAATGCGGTCGAGGCCCTGGCGCTGGATGTTCGGCTCGGTGGTGCCGAGCGCGTCGACGCGGCGACGCAGAACCTCCATCGCCTGCTCGACGGCGCGGCGGATGCGCTCGTTCGAGCCGGCTTCCGTCACGGTCAGCTGGATCAGCCCGTCAGGCTGCTCGGCAATGGCGATGGACTGGTTGCCCGAGGGGCCGAACGCGCCGAGCGTGCCGATCGGCTGAGCGAGCTCCCGCAGCTTCGGCAGCACACGTGCACGCTCGGCCGCGTCCGGGACGCGCACTTGCACACCGCGCGTCGTGGTCTGGATGCCGCCCTGAATGCTGATGCGCTCTTCGCGCAGGACGCGGCGAACATCGTCGCGCAGCTGTGTCACCTGGCTGCGCACCAGCTCCGCCCGGTCGATCTCGAGCAGGACGTGCGAGCCGCCCTGCAGGTCGAGGCCGAGCACGACCGCATGGATCGGCAGGAAGATGCGCGGAATCCAGGACGGCGCGTTGTCGGCGATGGCCTTGCGCGTCTCCGGCGAGAACAGGTTCGGCACGGCGAGCCCGCAGCCGACGATCAGCACGAGCAGGACGAGAATGACCTTGCGGGCCTGGAGACGAAGCATCTGCGTGAACAGCCTTGTTGTCGTGCCTTAGATCACGCCGCATCCGGACGACGCCGTCCGAATGCGAAAACGCGATCGATTGTCAAAGTCAGCTCTTGACCGGCTCGCTCTTCGAGCGGACGTCCTGGACCATGCCGCGCACGATGCGCACGCGCACGCCGTCGGCGATCTCGGCTTCCAGCTCGGCGTCATCGATGACCTTCGACACCTTCGCGATCAGCCCGCCCGAGGTCACGATCGTGTCGCCGCGGCGCACGTTCTTGATCATCTCCTGATGCGTCTTCGCCCGCCGCTGCTGCGGCCGGATGATCAGGAACCACATGATAACGAAGATCAGCAGGAACGGCACGAGCTGGATCAGCATGTCGGTGCCGCCACCGGCTCCTGTCGCCTGGGCGAAAGCGGGGGTGATCACTGAAGAACTCCTCTCTAACGACGGCGCAGCAGGCCGCCGGCCGCAGGACACGGCAAAAGCATCGCCCGGCCTAAAAATCGCGCGGACTATAGCCAGCAATGCCGTGAAATCAATCGGACACGCCCGGTTGCCCATGCGCGCTCCTCACCTATGGGCTTGCTGCCATTCGCGCAATGCCCCTTGCGCTCGATCCACGACGCGGTTTAGCTAACCACAGCAACCGTACCGGACGGTACGGTACGGTTCGGCAGGATGAAACGAAGGCGCAGAGCCATGACCACGACCGAGACCGCCCCCGACCAGACTCTCGCGACGCTACTGCGGATTGCGGATGCGCTTGAGCGGATCGCGCCACCGCGGCGCAAGTCGGCCGACCTCAAAGTCGCCGACGCCTTCGTCTGGCAGACGACGGGCTCGGAGCTTGTGCCGGTGCCGAAGGTCAACCGCGTCGCACTTTCGCTCCTGCGCGGCGTCGACCGTGTCCGCGACACGCTGGCCGAGAATACCGAGCGGTTCGCCAAGGGCCTGCCCGCCAACAACGTGCTGCTCTGGGGTGCACGTGGCATGGGCAAGTCCTCGCTGGTCAAGGCGGTGCATGCCGACACCAACCAGCATCTGCCGAAGGGCGCGCTGCCGCTGAAGCTGATCGAGATCCATCGCGAGGACATCGAGAGCCTCCCTGCCCTGATGAGCCAGCTGCGCAGCGATCCGCACCGCGCCATCGTCTTCTGCGACGATCTGTCCTTCGACAGCGACGACACCTCTTATAAGTCGCTGAAGGCGGTGCTGGACGGCGGCGTCGAGGGGCGCCCCGACAATGTCGTGTTCTACGCCACCTCGAATCGCCGCCACCTGCTGCCGCGCGACATGATGGACAATGAGCGCTCGACCTCGATCAATCCGGGCGAGGCAATCGAGGAGAAGGTCTCGCTCTCGGATCGGTTCGGCCTCTGGCTCGGCTTCCACAAATGCAGCCAGGACGAGTATCTGGAGATGATCAACGGCTATGCCGGCCATTTCGGGCTGGCGATCGACCCGGAGGAGTTGCGCCGCGACGCGCTGGAATGGGCGACGACGCGCGGC
This sequence comes from Allobosea sp. TAF32, assembly GCF_052113585.1. Taxonomy (NCBI): domain Bacteria; kingdom Pseudomonadati; phylum Pseudomonadota; class Alphaproteobacteria; order Hyphomicrobiales; family Alloboseaceae; genus Allobosea; species Allobosea sp. TAF32. The sequence continues at coordinate 186,159 of NZ_JBFRDM010000008.1, forward strand.
TCCCGCTCCGGACGCACCGCCTGGCAGTACATCCAGGACCTCGCCGGCCGGCTGGGCAAGCGCCTGGAGGGGTGAAGCGCCGTCGCGTCATGGCCGAACTTGTCCCGACCATCTACGCCTTCATCGATGCAGTGCGGTGTTCAAGACGTGGATGCTCGCAACAAGGGCGAGCATGACGGGCGATCGCAAAACAAACGAAAACGGGGCGGCCCTTCCTGGGGCCGCCCCGTCCTTTTTTCGATCGGGAGGGTCTCGCGAACCGATCGAAGGCTTGCAACTTTTCGCGTCGAACGCGGCTCAGTTGTTGAGGTAGGGAGTCGGATCGACCGGGGTCGAGCCCTTGCGCAGCTCGAAGTGGAGCTGAGGCGAGGAGACGTTGCCGCTCTGGCCCGAACTGGCGACGACCTGGCCGCGCTTGACGGCGTCGCCGCGCTTCACCTTGAGCTCGCCATTATGGGCATAGGCCGAGACATATCCGTTCGGGTGACGGATCAGGACGAGGTTGCCGTAGCCCTTCAGCTCGCTGCCGGCATAGGCGACGGTGCCGCCCTCGGCCGCCTTGACGGGCGTGCCCTCGGGAACCGCGATGTTGATGCCCTCATTGCCGCCCTTGCTGTAGCCGGTGATCACACGGCCGCGAGCCGGCCAGCGGAAATCGGCCTTGTCGCCCGAAGACGCCTGTTCCTCCTGCTTCGGCAGGCTGGCAGTGGTCTTCGGCTCGGCGGCGGGCTCCGCCTTCGGGATCGCGGTCGGCTTCGGCTCGGCGGCGGGTGCGCTCGCCACCACGACCGGCTTCGCCTGCTGCTGAGCGGGAGCGGCGGTCTTCACCGGCTGCGGAACGGGCGCGGGCCTCGCCTCGGCTACGGGCTTCGCCGCAGGCACGGCCGGCACGGCAGCGCCTGTCTTGCGGGCATCTGCCTTGGCCTTGGCTTCGGCAGCGAAACGGGCACGGGATTCGCGCATGGCCTGGGCGTCTGCGGCGGCCTTGGTCTTGGCTTCCGCGGCAGCGGCGGCCTTGGCATCGGCCGCGGCCTTGGCATGCGCCTTCGCATCGACGACCGGAGCGGGTTGACGGGCAGGAGCCGGACCGGCGACGAAACGCTGCGATGGGGCCGGAGCGGGGGCCGCCTGAGGGGCCGGCGCGGCGGCCGCAACCGGAGCGGAGGCGCCGCTCGCATTATACACCGGTACCGTGATCCGTGTGCCCGGCGGCACATTGGCGCTGCTCAGCCCGTTCGCGGACATCAGAGCGGCGCGCGGCACGCCATAGCGCGACGAGATCATGTCGAGGTTCTCGCCTTGCGCGATCACGACCGGCGTGCCGCCCTGCGCCGACCAGCCGGCAGCGCTGCCGGAAACGGCCTGCGGCGGCGCGGAGTTCAGCGCAACGGCCGATTGCGGCGGCGGCAGAGGCTGCGCCCGCACGACGGGCGCCGACGGAACCGGCTGCAGCGGCGCGCTGGCAGAGCGTCCGATCGAGCCGGTGGTAGCCGGGTCGCGAGCAGGCGCCGGGGCCTGTGCAGTCCTGAAGGGATTGTCGAAAGGGGTCTCGGTGAAGCGCAACGCGTCCGAGGAGCAGGCGCTGACACCGACGGCAAGCAGGCACACCGTCGAGAGACGACGGAGAGCGCGATGATTGATCGATCCGGCTTGGCTACGCATGAACAGAGTACTCGCGAACGACGCAACTCGATGACGGTCATTAAAGTCCCGTTGAGGTTACGAAAGCGTTTCGCTGGCGAAGCCGTCTTCACTTTTTTGGATTTTCGCCGGGAGGGCAGCGGCTCCATGCGGTGTCGTTGCAACCGCCGCCGGTTGGTGCGGTCAGGCGTCAGAGCGCGCGCGAAATACCCGGCACCAGCGGCGGCAGGCGCAGCACCGGCCCGGTCGCGTGGTCGAACTGGTCGTCGCCGACGCGCGTGACCACCACCCGCCGCGCCACCCCCTCGATTCGCAGGGCGCCGACCAGTCGTCCGCCATTCGACAGCCGCATCAGCAGCGCCTCGGGCACCGTCTGTGTGACACCGTTGACGAGGATGCGGTCGAAGCGGCCGAGCGTGCGATCGGGCTGGAAGCCATCGGCATGGCGCAGATCGATCAGCTGGCCGAAACCGCTGCCGCTGACCCGCTCATGCGCGGCAAGCGCCAGCGAACGATAGCGCTCCAGCGATACCACCTCGCCGCCCAGCGCCGCCAGCAGCGCCGAGACATAGCCGGAACCGGTGCCCACTTCGAGCACGCGCGCGCCCATCTGCATGTCGAGCGCGCCGAGCAAATTGGCGACGGTATGCGGCGCGGTCATCGTCTGGCCGCAGGGCAGCGGCACCGAGACGTCCTCGCGCGCGAGATCGGCAAAGCGGGCCGGCGCGAAACGATCGCGCGGCACCCGCTCCATAGCGCGCAGCAGCGTGAGGTCGCGCACCCCCCGCGCCCTCAGCGACAGCAGGAAGGCGACGGTACGTTCGCCCTCGCTGGCCGGCGCCTCTTCGCTCATGCCCCCTCCCCGCCGCCTCTCAGGCGAAGACTTGCGCGAAGCGGGTCAGCGTCGGCTCATGGGTCAGGTCGAGTTCCAGCGGCGTGACCGAGATGCGGTTCTCGGCCATGGCGCGCAGATCGGTGCCGTTCGCCGGCTCCTTGCGGCTGCGCTGGAAGGCTATCCAGAAATAGGGATTGCCGCGCCCGTCCTTGCGAGGCTCGAGCTTGACCAGCTCCTGGTCGCGCCGGCCCTGCACCGTGACGGAAACGCCCTGCACCTCGCTCGGCCCCGCATTGGGGAAGTTGAGGTTGAAGAGCACGCCCTCGGGAATGCCCTCCGCCAGCAGCCGGCGGATGATGCCGGGCGCATGATGCTCGGCGCAGTCCCAGCGGATATTGCTGCGGTCGCCGGGCGTATAGGCCTGGCTGACTGCGATCGACGGGATGCCGAGCAGCGTGCCTTCCATCGCAGCCGCGATAGTGCCGGAATAGGTCACGTCCTCCGCGACGTTGGAGCCGCGGTTGACGCCAGAGAGCACGAGGTCGGGCCGCGCCTCGGCCATCACCGAGCGCACCGCCATGATGACGCAGTCGGTCGGCGTGCCCGCCACGGCGAAACGCCTCTCGCTGATCTGGCGGAGTCTCAATGGATTCGACAGCGACAGCGAATGCGCCACGCCGGACTGGTCGCTCTCCGGCGCCACGACCCAGACATCGTCGGAGAGCTGGCGCGCGATGCGCTCCAGCACTTCCAGCCCCTCGGCATGGATGCCGTCATCATTGGTGACGAGAATACGCATCTCAGGCCGCCTTCTCGATCTTGGTCACGCCGCGCATATAGGGCACCAGAACCTCCGGCACGGTGATCGAGCCGTCGGAATTCTGGTAGTTCTCCATCACCGCGATCAGCGCCCGGCCGACCGCCGTGCCCGACCCGTTGAGGGTGTGGACGAAGAACGGCCCCTTGCCGTCCCTGGTCTTGTAGCGCGCATTCATGCGCCGCGCCTGGAAATCGCCGCAGACCGAGCAGGACGAGATCTCGCGATAGGTCTTCTGGCCGGGCAGCCAGGCCTCGATGTCCCAGGTCTTCTGCGAGGCGAAGCCCATGTCGCCGGTGCACAGCGTCATCACGCGATAATGCAGGTCGAGCTTCTTCAGCACGTTCTCGGCGCAGGCGAGCATGCGCTCATGCTCCTCGCGCGACTTCTCCGGCGCCGTGATCGAGACGAGCTCGACCTTCTCGAACTGGTGCTGGCGCAGCATGCCGCGGGTGTCGCGGCCGGCCGAGCCGGCCTCGGCTCGGAAGCAAGGCGTCAGAGCGCTGAATCGAAGCGGCAGCTCCTCCTCGGAAAGGATTGATTCCCTTGCCAGATTGGTCAGCGGAACCTCGGCGGTCGGGATCAGCCAATGCCCCCCGCCGAAGGCCTCGCCCCACTGCTCGGCGCGGGCCTGGCCGTGGCGCGCGACGGCGAGATCGCGGCGCAGCCCCTCGACGAAGGCGGTGATCTGGTCGCGCTCGTCCGGCGCAACCTTGCCGTCGTGAAGCGCCTGCATCACCGAGTTGAACGTCGCCTGCTCGAGCTTGCCCTCTTCGGACGCCCAGCTCTCCGCCAGCGATTCCCAGACCTCGGCCGCCGCACCGTGGTTCTTCAGATGCTCGGGCATTTCGAAGGCGACGGCGCGGAACTGGTCGCCGGCGAATTTCGGCAGTTGCGCCGTGCCGAACATCGCATCGTCGCGCACCAGCAGCGGCGGGTTGACCTCCGTATACCCATGCTCCTCGGTGTGAGTGTCGAGCATGAACTGCCCGATCGCCCGCGACAGCCGCGCGACTTGGGCTTGCAGCACGACGAAGCGCGAGCCCGAGAGCTTGGCCGCCTTCTCGAAATCCATCTGGCCGAGCGCTTCGCCCAGCTCGAAATGCTGCTTGGGGTCGTTGATACCCCTCAGCAGCCCGCGCTCCTCCGGCTTCACGCCATGCATATGCAGCACGACATTGTCATGCTCGTCCGCACCATCCGGCACATCGTCGAACGGCACGTTCGGGATCGCGGCGAGCTTCTCGTCGAGCGCCTCCTTCGCGGCCTTCTCCTCGGCCTCGAGCGCCGGCTGCTCTTCCTTGAGCGCCGCGACCTCGGCCTTCAGCTTCTCGGCGAGCGCGACATCCTTCGCGCCCATCGCCTTGCCGATTTCCTTGGAAAGCGCGTTGCGGCGCTCCTGCACGCCCTGAGCCTTGGCGATGGCGGAACGGCGGACATCGTCGAGCGCGAGCAGCGACGACGACAGCGGCTCCAGGCCCCGTCGCGTCAAGCCTCCATCGAACGCCGCGGCGTTCTCGCGAATCCATCTGATGTCGTACATCGTCGTCCGGCCATGCATCGCTGCGGAATGCAGCGCAGGATGCTCTAGACCGGGACGACGCGGGAGGGAACCACCGAGATCAGCATTCGGCGCCACGACCACGTCATGGTCGGGCTTGTCCCGACCATCCACGTCTTCGTTCTTCGAGAGCGAGTTTCAAGACGTGGATGCTCGCCGCAAGTGCGAGCATGACGGAAACGCCTACTCCGCCGCGTCCTCAGCAGCCTTCGCCGCAGCGCTCTTCTTCTCGACACGCCGCACCGAGAAGATCGACAGCTCATAGAGCAGCAGCATCGGGATCGCGAGCATGAGCTGCGAGATCACGTCCGGCGGGGTCAGCACTGCCGCCACGACGAACACGAAGACGATGGCGTAGCGGCGCTTGTCCTTCAGGAACTGCGAATCGATGATGCCGGCCTGCCCGAGCAGGGTCAGGATCACCGGTAGCTGGAAGGCGATGCCGAAAGCGAAGATCAGCGTCATGATCAGCGACAGGTATTCGCTGACCTTGGGCAGCAGCGCGATGCCGGCCTGGGTCTCGGTCGCAGCCTGCTGCATGCCGAGCGAGAACTTCATCAGCACCGGCATGGCGAAGAAGAAGACCAGCAGCGCGCCCAGCGTGAAAAATACCGGCGTGGCGATCAGATACGGCGCGAAGGCGGCCTTCTCGTTCTTGTAGAGGCCGGGCGCGACGAATCTGTAGACCTGCGTCGCGATCACCGGAAAGGCGAAGAAGCCGGCGCCGAAGGCGGCGACCTTGATATGGGTGAAGAGCAGCTCAAGCGGGCCGGTATAGATCAGCTGCGCATTGGCCGCGCTGCCTGCGGCCCAGACATAGGGCTTCACCAGGATGTTGTAGATCTGCGTCGAGAAGCCGAAGCAGATGAAGAACATGATGAGGAAGGCGATCAGCGACTTGATCAGCCGCGCCCTCAGCTCGATCAGATGCTCGATGAGCGGCGCGCGCGAGGCCTCGATGTCGTCCTCGCCCTCGCGAGGAGTGGCGACGCTCATGCGGAAGTCTCCTCACCCTTGGCGTCGGATGCCTTGGGCTTGCGCTTGCGGGTGGGCTTCGGCGCGTCCTGCGGTGCCTCGCTCGAAGCGACCTCCGGGAAGGGCGTATCGGGCTCTTCCGGCGCGTCCGCCACGACCTTGGCCCGCCGCGCGCGGGCCGGCTTCGTCTTCTCGACGGTCTCGCCCGCCTCGGTAGCGGGCGCAGATTCGGTAACCGGGGCGCTCTCGGCCACCAGCTCTTCCTGAGCCTTCGTCTTGCGCGTCCGCTTCGGCTTGGCCGCGGGAACTGGCTCCTCGGCGGGCGTCGGCGTCTCGGCGGCGATGTCGATCGGCGGCAGCTCCGGCGTCGGCAGCGCAGCAAGCTTTGCCTCGGCCTCCTTCAGCGCCGCGTCATCGGGCTGGGTGGCTTCACCCGCGCTCGACACCGAAAAATCCTTCGGCTCCTCGATCGGCTTGTAGTCGGTATTGAGCGCGCTCGACACCGACCCGCCGACATCCTCGACCTGTTTCTTGAGGTCAGCGAGCTCGGCCTCGCGCATAGCCTCGTTGAACTGCCCCTGGAATTCGGTTGCCATACGCCGGATACGGCCGACCGTCTGGCCGACCGTGCGCAGGGCTTTGGGCAGATCCTTGGGGCCGATCACCACCAGCGCCACCGCGCCGATCAGCACCATCTCGCTCCAGGCGATGTCGAACATCGAGGGCTCGTCCTCTCGGCGCGCCTCCGCTCAGCCGTCAAGGCCGAGGGGATCAGAACGCGCGCATCACCAAAACCGCGTCCAGCGGACGCAAGCCGCATCAGCCCTTGTGCTCGGCCTTGGCCTGAGCCTGCGCAGCTGTGTTGCTGGCCTGGGTATGATCGATCACCTTGGGATCGACATTCGTCGCGCTCGGCGTCGGCTCATCGTCCTCCGCCATGCCCTTCTTGAACGATTTGATACCCTTGGCGACATCGCCCATCAGCTCGGACACCTTGCCGCGCCCGAACAGCAGCATCACGATGACGCCGACGACGATCCAATGCCAAATGCTCACGCCACCCATGGCGAAACTCCTCCGAAAATGCCTCGACCGGGAGAAATCCCCAACCCAATCCCTGCCCGGTCGATCGCTCGGCGGCGGAACCTATTGATCTGCCGCGGGAAACACAAGGACTTCGTCGGACGGAATCTCGACGCCGACCTCATGGCCCACCGCGATCTCGTCCGACAGCGCGGCCCGCACCGAGAGCGCACGGTCGAACCCCTCCACGGCGATCAGCAGATGATCGACCTCGCCGAGGAAGCGCCGCGCGACGAGCCGCCCGGGCAGGTAGTAGCCCTTCGGCACAATCCGCACCCGATGCGGCCGGATGCACGCGATCGCCTCACTTCCCTCCGGCACCCCCGGCGCCGCGAAGCGCCCGAGCGGCGTATCGATCGCGCCTCCCGAGACGCGACCTTCGACCTCGGTAAAATCGCAGAAAAATCGGGCGGCAAAGAGGCTGGCGGGCCTGCGATAGAGCTCCTCCCCCGTGCCGATCTGGACGATGCGCCCCGCCCGCATCAGCACGATGCGGTCGGCGATGCGCATCGCATCCTCCGGATCATGCGTCACGATGATCGAAGTGGCGCCGGTTTCCTCCAGCAGCGCGGCGGTTTCGTCGCGGACGACGTCGCGCAGGCGCCGGTCGAGATTGGAGAAGGGCTCGTCCATCAAGAGCACGCCGGGGCGCGGCGCGATGGCACGCGCCAGTGCCACGCGCTGCTGCTCGCCGCCGGAGAGCATATGCGGGTAGGCCCCGTAGAAATCGGCAAGGCCGACGCGCGCGAGCGCCCTGAGCGCGGTCGCCTCCGTCGACGCGGCGCTCTGCCCGCGCAGGCCGAAGCAGACATTCTCGCCGACGGTCAGATGCGGGAACAGCGCATAATCCTGAAAGACGAAGCCGACACCGCGATGCTCCGGCTCGACGAACCGGTCCGGTGCCGAAACATCGCGCCCTTCCAGCAGCACCCGCCCCGCGCTCGGCCGCTCGACGCCAGCAGCGAGCCTCAGCAGCGTCGTCTTGCCGCAGCCCGACTGGCCGAGCAGCGCGACGATTTCGCCCGGATCGACCATAAGTGAGACGCCGGATAGCGCCGTCACCTCGCCGAAGCGCTGCGTCACGCCCTCGAAGCCGAGCGCCATCGGAATCGCCGCGCCGGCTGTCCCGCGCCGGCCCCAGCCGAGCCACCCCGCCTTGATCTCGCTGCGTGCCAATGATTGCTCCCTGCGCGGCCCAGTTTCTCAGCCCTCATCCTGAGGAGCAGCCGTCAGGCTGCATCTCGAAGGATGCTCCGGAGCGCGCTGGACCATCCTTCGAGACGTTGCTACGCGGCTCCTCAGGATGAGGGCTGAGGTACACGGCGCCGTCCGCCTCACCCCTGTTGCGGCCCGCCCTCGCCGTCGTCAAGCGGGCTGAACAGATCGCCGAGCGGGTCCTCGTCGTCGCGCAAGCCCGGATCGTCGTCGGGAACCGGCACCTGCAAGTCCCGCGTCAGGCGGCCCTCGATGAAGCCGGTTCCCTTCAACTCCTCCAGGCCCGGCAGGTCGTCGATCCGGTCGAGGCCGAAATGATCGAGGAAGCCGGGCGTCGTGCCGTAGGTCACCGGGCGCCCCGGCGAGCGACGCCGTCCGCGCAGCCGCACCCAGCCGGCCTCCAGCAGAATATCGAGCGTGCCCTTGGCGGTGGCGACGCCGCGGATATCCTCGATCTCGGCCCGCGTCACCGGCTGGTGGTAGGCGATGATCGACAGAACCTCGAGCGCGGCGCGCGACAATTTGCGCGGCGGCTCGGCCTCGGCGGCGAGCAGATAGCCAAGGTCCGGCGCCGTCCGGAAGGCCCAACCGCCGGCAACCTGGCGCAGGTTGACGCCGCGCATGGCATAGCTCTCCACAAGCCGGGCCAGCACCTGCTCGACCACGATGCCGGCCGGGATCGCCCGGCCCAAGGCCTCCGCCGACAGGGGCACCGCCGACGCGAAAAGCAGCGCCTCGACGATGCGCTGTGCCTGGGCGAAAGCTTCGACGCCGCCGCCATCCGCAGCGTCCAGAGGTTCGGCCGTCGCGGCAGTCATGAGGCATCCTTGCCGGCGAAGGGCAGAATCTGCGGCCGTGCCGAACGACGGCGCAGCTCGATCGGCGCGAAAGCCTCGTTCTGCCGCAGGTCGAGAACCCCTTCCCTGACCATTTCGAGCATGGCCGACAGGGCCGAGGCCCTGACCGTCGCCCGCATCTCCCGCGCCGGCAGGCCATGGGAGGTCATGTATTGCGTCAGATAGCTGTCCAGTTCGGTCCAGTCCCCGGCCTCGCCGATCAGTCGCTGCAACGCCTCGCGGGCTTCCACCAGCGACCAGACGACGCGATGGCCGACCGAGATATGCCCCTGCACCCGCTTCTGGCGTTGATGGGCATAGGCCGCGAGCAGGTCGTAGAGCTCGGCTTCCCAGACCGGACGGGCGCCTGCGACGATCTCCTCGGGGGCGCCGCGCGCGAAGATGTCCTGGCCCAGCCGCTCGCGCGAGGCGAGCTTGCGTGCGGCGGCGCGGATCGCTTCCAGCCGGCGCAGGCGGAGCGCCAGCGCCGTAGCGAGATCGGCCGCGCTCGGCTCCTCCCCCTTGGGCGGCTCGGGCAGCAGCAGCCGCGACTTCAGATAGGCCAGCCACGCCGCCATCACGAGGTAGTCGGCCGCGAGCTCCAGCCTGAGCGCCCGCGCCTCCTCGACGAAGGTGAGATATTGCTCCGCCAGCGCCAGGATCGAGATGCGATGAAGATCGACCTTCTGGCGGCGCGCGAGATCGAGCAACAGGTCGAGCGGCCCCTCATAGCCGTCGACATCGACAACGAGCGATGGCTCGCCTTCACGGCGCGCGGCATCCTCCTCGAATGGCAACTCGGCCGTCATGCAGGTCTGCCCTCTGCCGCGATCGAGCCTCTCGATCTCTCGGCCCTCATCCTGAGGAGCAGCATTCAGGCTGCGTCTCGAAGGAGGATCCAGTGCGCTCTGGACCATCCTTCGAGACGCCGCTTCGCGGCTCCTCAGGATGAGGGCTGAGATCTAGGGTCGGCACCGAAGCAAATTCGGCTGTTCAGGCGCTCAACGCAAGCGCGGCGGCCAATTCCGCGCGCGCAGCCTCAAGATCAATCGGCTCAGGCTCGTGCCGGATGCGGCCGAGTGCCGCCGCCGCGCGGCGTGCGCGGGCTCCGGTCATCTCCGGCACCACGCCGGCGATCGCGACCATCTCCTCCATGATGCCGTGGCAGTGCAGGATCACGTCGACGCCGGCGCGAATGGCGGCGCGCGCCTTGGCCTCGAAGGAACCGGACAGCGCCTTCATCGAAATATCATCGGTCATGATCAGCCCGTCGAAGCCAATCTCGCCGCGCATGACCTCGCGCACGATCTTGCGGGAGACGGTCGCCGGATGCTTCGGATCGAGCGCCGTGAACACCACATGCGCCGTCATCGCCAGCGGCATGTCGGCAAGGTGCCGGAACGGACGGAAATCATGCGCCCTGAGTTCGTCGAGCGAAGCATCGACGACGGGCAGGTCGTGATGGCTGTCGGCCCGCGCCCGGCCATGGCCGGGCATGTGCTTGACGACCGGCAGCACGCCGCCGGCGATCAACCCTTCGGCCGCCGCCCGGCCGAGCCGCGCCACCTGATCGGGATCATAGGCATAAGCGCGGTCGCCGATCACGTCATGGCTGCCCGCCACGGGAACGTCGAGCACCGGCAGGCAGTCCACGTCGATGCCGACACTCCTCAGGTCATGCGCCATCAGCCGCGCCGAAAGCCGGACGATCTCGCGCTGGCGGACGGGGTCGTTGATGGCGTGGAAAGCGCGCGCCGACGGGTATTTCGGCCAGTTCGGCGGGCCCATCCGCTGGACGCGCCCGCCCTCCTGATCGATCAGGATCGGCGCATGCCAGCCGACGGTCTCGCGCATCTCCGCCGTTAGAGCCGCAACCTGCTCGGGCGTCTGCGTGTTGCGCTTGAAGAGGATGAAGCCCCAGGGCCGTGCGTCGCGGAAGAAGGCCCGCTCGTCCGCAGTGAGGCTCGTGCCGAGGCAGCCGGCGATGAAGGCGCGCGATGTCATCGTACCGGGTTAGAAAGCGGCGCGGGCGCGGTCAAGAATGATCCGCGCCCGTCCATCGCGTTACTTCACCTGCTGGTAATTCTGCGCATTGAACGCGTCGAACGGCAGCTCGGCGATGCGGAACCAGAGCTGCTCCTTCTTCCAGTAGGGAAGGAAGGAATCATAGAAAGTCTTGAAGTTGGGATTGCTCGCGGCAAGCTCGCCATACATGGCGAAGGCCTCCTTGAACGCAGCCGCCATCACCTCCTGCGGGAAGGGCCGCAGCTCGGCGCCAGTGCCGGCAAGGCGAATCAGCGCATCGGGATTGTTGTGGTCGTATTTGGCCACGCACAGCGCATTGGCCTCGGCGCAGGCCGCTTCGACGATCGCCTTGTAGGAGGCTGGCAGCTCGTTCCACTTGTCCTGGTTGGCAAGGAAGCTGACATTGGCGTTCCCCTCCCAGAAGCCTGGGTAGTAGTAGTACTTGGCGACCTTCACGAAGCCGAGCTTCTCGTCGTCATAGGGGCCGGAGAACTCGACCGCATCGAGCGTGCCGCGCTCCAGCGCCGGATAGATGTCGGCGCCACCGATGGTCTGCGGCACGACACCGAGACGCGCCATGATCCGGCCGCCGAGGCCGGCGATGCGGAACTTCAGGCCCTTCAGATCCTCCAGCGACTTGATCTCCTTGCGGAACCAGCCGCCCATCTGCGCACCGGTGTTGCCGGACGGGATGGTGTAGATGTTGTAGTTCTTCATGAAGGCGCGGCAGAGCTCCAGGCCGCCGCCCTGATAGAGCCAGGCATTCTGCTGGCGGGTGTTGAAGCCGAAGGGCAACGAGGTCTCGAAGGCGAAGGCCGGGTCCTTGCCGATATAAAAGCTCGCCAGCGTGTGGCTGCACTCGACGGTGCCGTTCTGGACGGCGTCGAGAGCCTGCAGGGCCGGCACGATCTCGCCGGGCGCGAAGACCTGAATCTGGAAGTTGTTGTCGGTCGCCTCTGCGACGCGCTTCGCGACATGGGTCGAGATGCCGTAGAGCGTATCCAGGCTCTTCGGATAGCTCGAGGTCAGCCGCCAGTTGATCTTGGGCTGCGACTGCGCGATGGCGGGCGCAGCGATGGCCGCGCTCCCGGCCGCGCCCGCGCCCGCGACCTTGACGAAATGACGGCGATCCATGGGGTAACCTCCAGCTAGCAACGGCTGCCGTGATATCCTTGGCAGCCTTCTGTTGTTGGCAGGCTACTCGCACGGTCGGGGCAGTGAAACAAGCACGCCCCTCACCCCGCCATGCGCCGGTTTCAAAGCAGAACGGCGGCACCCTTCCGGATGCCGCCGCCCGATTCTCAACCTGTTCCGCGCGAGCTCAGTTCTTCGCGATGAAGCACTGCCCGCCTGCGGCCTGGAGCGCCGAGCACATCGTCGACGCATCCTCGCGGGAATAGGGTCCGACGCGCAGGCGATAGACGGTCTTGCCGCCGGCCAGCTCCGTCTTGCGGACGATCGGCGACTGGCCGCCGAGCTGCTGCGGATATTTGCGCTGCAGCGCGGCAAAGGTGGCGCGGGCTTCGGTCTCGCTGCCCGGCGCGCCGAGCTGCACCACGAAATCGCCGGTCCCGGCCCGTACCGCGGCCGTCGCCGGAGCAGTCTCGGGTGCAGCGGACGCCGGAGCGCTGGCAAGACGGGTCGGAGCCGCTGGCGTGGTCGCGGCAGGCGGTGTCGTCGCACGCTCCTGAACCTTGGGCGCGGCAGGAGCGGGCGCGGCGGCTGCGGAGCGCTGCGCACTCGCCGTGGCAGTGCCGAGCGAGCGGCTCGGGGCCGAGCCCGTCGCGATCGGCTGGTCGATTCCGGCGGGAACCGGCGTTCCATCGGGACGGATCGCGACCGTGCGGACCTTGCGCGGCTCGCCCAGTCCCGGCACCGGAGGCATCGGGATCAGGCCGGGCTCGGCCGGCGTGATGCTGCGCTCCGGCGCGCTCGGCGCGGCGGCCAGAGCCGATCCGGCACCGGGCCCCGGCATGACGACGCGGGGCGGCATCGAGCGGGCGGCCTGCTGCACGTCGACCGGCTGCTCCTCATTGTTGACCAGCTTGCTCTGGCCTTGCGGAGCCTCGGCGCTGCGCTCGTAGATCTGCTTGTTCTGGTTCGGAATCTCGGCGCCGCCCGGATTGGCGGGCTCGACCTTGACCGGGCCGCGATCGGCCGCGATCATCGGCGGCTGGCCGTCCTTGGTTGCCGAACCGCCGCGCATTGCGAAGGTCGCGCCGACGCCGACGAGGCCGACGGCGATGACCGCCGCGGCCGCCCAGAGCCCCTTGCGCGAGCGACGCGGTTCCAGATCCGGCAGATCGTCTTCGGCATATTCCTGAGCCTGAGCGCCGTGCTGGGCCTGGGCGTAGGAGTGCTGGGCCTGCGCATAGGAATATTGCGCCGGCTCTTCGGCATAGGCGGCCTGCATCGCATGGACGCCGCCTTGCTCATCGAGGTCGCGGGCCTGCACGCCGCCGCGCATCGGTGCCGGCTGGGTGTAAGGCAGCGGCTCGGGCAGATCATAATCGTCATACTGAGGTTCGGCATGAACCTGCTGCGGCGCGGCCGGAGCGGCGGACGCCTGCACCTGCCGCCTCGGCTCGGTCTGCCGCAGCAGCGCCTCGAATTCATCAAGGGCACCGCGCAGCTCGGCCGGCGGCGCAGCCTGAAGGGGCACGGCCGGCGCGGGAGCCGGCGGTACAACCTCGAAGCTCGGCTCCTGTCGCGGCACCGGCCGCGGGGCCGGCGCACGGCGATCGGCAAAGATATCCTTCAGCGGGTCGTCCTGCCCGACGATGCGGGTCAGCTCCGCCAGCGGATCGGGCGCATGGCCGGAGCGCGGCGCCTGCCCTGCCCCGCGAAGCTGGCGCTCGAGATCTTCAAGATCGAGCGCGAAACGATTCCTAGCGGGCTCACTCATGGTACGATCCATTGCAGCACGAGCCGCCTCCCCCTATGGAAAAGGCGATATCCCGCGCGGTCAACTTGACCTCGTGCGCGCCGCCGGAAATCTCCGTCAGCGCATCTCTTCCGGCGCCGCAACTCCGGCGACAGCCAGACCGGAAGCAAGGACGCTGCGCACCGCGTGCACGAACGCCAATCTCGCCAAGGTCGACTTTCGATCAGTTTGATTAACGAATCGTAATTGCGGCGAGTCTTTGCCCTTGTTCCACAATGAGTGGAAAGCGCTCGCCAGTTCGTGGACGAAAAATGCCACGCGATGCGGCTCGTGCGCCGCGGCCGCTCCCTCGATGATTCGCGGATAGGCCGCGATCGTCTTGAGAATGCCGACTTCGGCCTCGTCGGTCAGGATCGAGAGATCGGCCCCGGCCAGCGCCGCCGGCGAGAGATCGAGATCGGGGAAAACCTCGCGCGCCTGACGGAAGATCGAAGCACAGCGCGCATGCGCGTACTGGACATAGAAGACCGGATTGTCCTTCGACTGCTCGACCACTTTGGCGAGGTCGAAATCCAGCGTCGCGTCGTTCTTGCGGAAAATCATCATGAAGCGCACGGCGTCGCGGCCGACCTCATCGATGACCTCCCGCAGGGTGACGAAATCCCCGGAGCGCTTGGACATGCGCACCTGCTCGCCATTGCGCAGCAGGCGCACGAGCTGGCAGAGCTTGACGTCGAGCGAGCCCTGCCCGTTCGTCACCGCCTTCACCGCCGCCTGCATGCGCTTGACATAGCCGCCATGGTCGGCGCCCCAGACGTCGATCATCTCCGGGAAGCCGCGGACGAACTTCGAGCGGTGATAGGCGATGTCGTTGGCGAAATAGGTGTAGCTGCCGTCCGACTTCAGCAGCGGCCGGTCGACATCGTCGCCGAACCGGGTGGCCCGGAACAGGGTCTGCTCGCGATCCTCCCAGTCCTCGTCCTTTTGCCCCTTCGGCGGCGGCAGCCGGCCCTCATAGACCAGATCGCGCGAGCGCAGATCCTCGATGGTCTGGTGCACGGCGTTGACATCGCCGTCCCGCCCCTGCAGCGAGCGCTCCGAGAAGAAGAGCTCGTGGACGACGCCGAGCGCGGCGAGATCGTCGCGGATCATCGCCATCATGCCGTCGATCGCGGCCTGCCGCACGAGCGGCAGCCAGTCCCATTCGGCCTTGTCGCGCAGCGCCGGCCCGTATCGTTCGGCCAGCGCCTGCCCGACCGAGATCAGATAATCACCGGGATAGAGCCCTTCGGGGATCGCGCCGATATCCTCCCCCAGCGCCTCGCGGTAGCGCAGGAACGCCGAGCGGGCGAGCACGTCGACCTGCGCACCGGCATCGTTGATGTAGTATTCGCGCGTGACGTCATGTCCGGCGAAGGCCAGCAGGCTCGCCAACGCGTCGCCGAACACGGCGCCGCGGCCATGGCCGACATGCATCGGCCCGGTCGGGTTGGCCGAGACATACTCGACATTGACCCTGGGTTCCGGCTTCTGCGCGCCGCGCCCGTAATCCAGCCCGGCCTCGATGGCCGCCTTCAGCACCGCCGTGAACACGGCCGGCTGCAGCGTCAGGTTGATGAAGCCGGGGCCGGCGATCTCCGCCTTGGTGATCTCCGGGTCCTTCGCCAGTTCCTCGACCAGCAGCGCTGCCAGTGCCCGTGGGTTCGTGCCGGCATCCTTGGCCAGCACCATCGCGGCATTGGTGGCGAGATCGCCATGGGCCGGATCCTTGGTCGGCTCGACCACGACGCGCGCGAGATTGAGGCCGGCCGGAAGCGAGCCTCGCTCGGCGAGTGCCGAGAGCGCGGCGTGAAGACGGGCGGAATAGATCTCGAACAGGTTCATTGCGGCCACGAATGCGGAGGAAAGCCGCCCGGCCCTATCGCAGCGAGGGGGTAACGTCAAACAGACGACGGTGCTCGTCGAGCGCATACCAGTCCGTCATGCCGGCAATGTAGTCGGCGATGCGGCGCATCCGGCGGTGATCGTCGAGCCCGTCGCAGCCCGCCGCCCATTCCTCCGGCATTGCAGCAGGATCGGCGCTGAAGCGCTCGAACAGCTCGCGCACCACCTGCGCCGCCTGCTCCCGGATCGGCGCGATCCGCGGGTGCCGGTACATGTTGGGATAGAGGAAGCCCTTGATGTCGCGGTCGGCGGCCTCGATCGCTGGCGAGAAGGCGACGACAGGCGCGTCCGCGCGCCGGATCGCATCGGCGTCGGCCGGCGCCAGCGCCACGAGCCGCGCCTGCGCCTCCCGGATCACGTCCTCGACGAATCGGGTGATCACCCGGCGGACGAGCTCATTGGTCAGGCGCGGCCGCTCCAATCCCGGGTGCAATCGCTCGATCTCGCCCAGCAGTTCCGCCAGGAACGGCACGGCTCTGAGTTCGGCATGGCCGAACAGCCCGGCCCGCAGTCCGTCGTCGATGTCGTGGGCGTTGTAGGCGATGTCGTCGGCCAGCGCCGCGGCCTGCGCTTCGGCCGAGGCATAGCTGTCGAGCCAGAGATCCTGACGCTGCTGATACTCGACGATCGCGATGGGGATGCCGGCCTTGGCATAACGCGCCGTCGGCCTGCCCTCTCGGTCGAGCAACGGGCCGTTATGCTTGACGAGGCCCTCCAGTGTCTCCCAACTCAGATTAAGTCCGTCGAAATCGGCATAGCGCTGCTCCAGCCGCGTCACGATCCGGAGCGTCTGGGCGTTGTGGTCGAAACCACCGAAGCCGGTCATGCACTCTTCCAGCGCGTCCTCGCCGGTGTGGCCGAAGGGCGTATGGCCAAGGTCGTGCGCCAGCGCCAGCGCCTCGGCCAGGTCCTCGTCGAGGCCGAGCGCGCGCGCCAGGGCGCGGGCGATCTGTGCGACCTCGATCGTGTGGGTCAGCCGGGTCCGGTAATGGTCGCCTTCGTGCGACACGAAGACCTGTGTCTTGTGCTTCAGCCGGCGGAAGGCGGTCGAATGGATGATGCGGTCGCGATCACGTTGGAATTCGCCGCGCGTCGCGGAGGCCGGCTCGCCGACGAGCCGCCCGCGGCTCATGCTGGAGCGGCAGGCATAAGGCGCGCGCCAGCGCTCTCCCGGCTCGATGCCGGCAGCGAAGGAAAAGCCGAAGGGTGGGCTCTGTGGATCCGGCATGGCAGCCCCGTCGCGGCGCCGTGCTTGTAGAGGCGCTGCGGGGCCATTACCTTTCAGGACAACCAGGGTGCAAGGAGCATCTGCCCATGTCGACCGATCTTGCGGTCAACCCGCGCGGCATCGCGGTCACCGCAAATGCCGCGAAACGAATTCTCTCGGTGATGGCTCAGGAGCCGCCGGGCTCGATGCTGCGCGTCAGCGTCGCCGGTGGCGGCTGCTCCGGCTTCCAATATATCTTCGACGTCGACCGGGAGCGGGCGCCGGACGATCTCGTCATCGAGCGCGACGGCGCGACCGTCCTGATCGACGAGACCTCGCTCGATCTGCTGGAGGGTTGCACCATCGACTTCGTCGACGACCTGATTGGTCAGTCCTTCCGCATCACCAACCCGAATGCGACGAGTTCCTGCGGTTGCGGA
Organism: Allobosea sp. TAF32; assembly: GCF_052113585.1. Lineage (NCBI taxonomy): Bacteria > Pseudomonadati > Pseudomonadota > Alphaproteobacteria > Hyphomicrobiales > Alloboseaceae > Allobosea > Allobosea sp. TAF32. The sequence continues at coordinate 203,622 of NZ_JBFRDM010000008.1, forward strand.
ACCTCCTTCGCCGTCTAGGTGCCTAGCCCGCGGTTCCGGACAGCCGCGTCGGCATTGCTCTCGTCTCGATATGCCGTCCGAGGCGGGCGGCCGAGGCGGCGACGATCACCTCGCCAAAAACCCGCACCAGATCGCGATCGAGCTTTCCCGCCATCCCGACCAGCACGGCATAGGCCTCCTCCGGGGGCATCGGCGGCTTGTAGGGGCGCCGCTCGATCAGGGCCGCATAGATGTCGCAGATCGTGATCATCCGCACCGGATCCGGAATCTGGCCAGCGTTCAGCCCGTGCGGATAACCTGATCCGTCGAGATATTCGTGGTGTGAAAGCACCACAGCCAGAATCATCGGCGCGTATCCACCCTGCGCGACCAGCATATCATGGCCAATCTTCGGATGTTGCCAGATGGTCTCGCGCTCCTCCGCCGTCAGTCCGCCGGGCTTGCGCAGAATCGCGAGCGGAATCCGCGCCTTGCCGATGTCGTGAAGCACGGCCGCGCCGGTGATGAGCCGCCGATCGGCCTCGCCGAAGCCGAGGCGGTGCGCAAAAGCGGCCGCCAGCCCCGAGACGAGCAGGCAATGCTGATAGGTGGCGTCGTCATGTTGCCAGACGAGATCGAGCCACGCGTCGAGGTCACCGCCTTCCGCCGCGCGATTGAGCGCCTCGACGCTGCCGTTGATCGCCGCTGCCGGCAGATGTCCCCCGGTCGCAGCCGCATCGAGCAGATCGCCGAGGGCTGCCGAGGCTGCGATGAAACGGCCCTGGAGCCCGGCGCCGGTGCTCGTCGGGGCGGCCGAGCCGAGCAGATGGCCGACCCTGTCCAGCAGAACGGAGCGAGGCGCGTCGACGGACAGCACCTCGCGCGCACCGAGTGCGTGAGCCTGCGTCTGGGAACGCGGCGACATGTCTCCCAGCAAGAAAAGGCAGGGCGCTCCGGCGAGTCGATAGGGTGCGAGGATGGTACGCGCCGTCTCGATGGCGGCGCGGCTCGACAGGTCGAGATCGACGACGAGCAGCCGACCGCTTGCCGTTACGGAGCCCAGCTCGCTCGGGCCGCACGCCGAACAGGCGCCCCAGAGCGAGAGCGCACGCTGCAGCGAATGGCGCCGGCCGTCGTGATCGCTGACGAGAACGAGGATGGAGAGGCCTCCCGAGAAAGCCTCATCATAAGCGCGTCGATTGAGGAAGCGTAAAAGCGAACTGCGTGCTTAAGCCGATCGGCCGGAATGTCGCCGACAGCGGCTCGGCGACGCACCCGATTTCGGCGTCATGCTTAGCGGTTCGTCAATGCGAGACGGCAGCACCGCCCTGCTCGAGCCGGACCTCTGCGGCCATCAACCCCTTCGGCCCGGGGCCATAGCGCACCAGAACGGTCTGTCCCGGGATCAGCTCGACGAGGCCGTAGCGCCGCAGCGTCTCCATATGCACGAAGATGTCGGGCGCGCCCTCGCCCTTCGAGACGAAGCCGAAGCCGCGCAGCCGGTTGAACCATTTCACCACCATGAGCTCGAGCCCGCTGGTCGGCGTAACCGCGACGTTCGTGCGCGCCATCGGCATCTCGGAGGGGTGGCGCCCGGAGGAGGTGTCGATCGAGAGCACCCTCACGGCCTGGCGCCCGCGATTCTTCTCGACGGCTTCGAGCACGATGCGAGCGCCTTCCGCTATCGTATTGAAACCATCGCGCTTCAGAATGGTGACATGCACGAGGATATCGGCGCCGCCCGTTTCGGGAACGACGAAGCCGTAGCCTTTCGAGACGTCGAACCATTTGACGTAGCCGGCAATCTCGACCGGAACCTCGGAAGCGTGACCGCTTGGCCCATCGAGCCGCATGACGCGGTTGAGTGACTGGATGGGACCCATCGGTGGCCGCCCGCTCTCACCGAATTCGTCGGACATGTGCCGCTCGCCCCCACGCACAACGCTTGATTCGTGTAGCCACGATAGCATCGCTAAGGATGCGGTATACAGCCCCCACGCCGTCGTCCACATCTCCGCGGGCTCCGATGGTGCGGAAACTGCCGCTCGCGCCCGTCCGGATGCGGGACCGGCCTCGGATCGCTCCGATCGAGCCTATCGACTCAGGGGGCGAGCCGCCCCAGGGCCGCTCCGCTTTCCGCGCGGATGACGAGATCGGCGATCGGATCGAGCTCCGTCGGCTCCCGATTGAGGATGACGAGCTTCGCGCCTTGCCGCTTCGCGATCACGGGCAGCGTAGCCGCCGGGTAGACGACCAGCGACGAGCCGACGACGAGGAAGAGGTCGCAGTCCAGCGCAAGCGCCTGCGCCCGCATCATCGCCTCCTGCGGCATCGCCTGGCCGAAAGAGATCGTCGCCGATTTCACCGGGCCCGTGCACATGATGCAGCTCGGCGGCTCGCCGCTCGCCTCGAAGGCCGGGCGGATCGCCGCGAGCTCATGGCGCCAGCCGCATGTGAGGCAGGTCGCGTATGTGCCGTTGCCGTGCAGCTCGATCACCTGATCGGCCGGCACGCCGGAGGCCTGGTGCAGCCCGTCGATGTTCTGGGTGATGATGGCGGGGGAACGCCCGTCCGCGACCAGCTTCGCCAGGGCCTGATGGCCGATATTGGGCCGGGCCTCGCGATAGTGGTCGTCCATCGTGAATTTGCGCCGCCAGGCCTCGATCCGCGCCTCGCGGCTCTGCACGAACGCCTCGAACGGGATCGGCTTGTTGACCATCCAGGGCGAACCGGGCGAACGGAAATCCGGCACGCCCGATTCCGTCGAGATGCCGGCGCCTGTGAAGCTGAGAATGCTGTCGGCCCGGTCGAGCATCGCATGAAGCTCGGCGATCGCGTCCTCGGTCTCGTCCTGCATGGCTGCGCTCACCCGGTTGAACTGGAAGCCCGCCAGATATGGGCCGCGCTTGCGACGCTTCCAAGGCGATTGACGCAACGAGGCGCAGGCAGCAAACCAGTCGGATCATGCCGACGCCCCTGCTCGCCCCGCTCAATCCCGATCTCATCGACACCGGCACCCCGCCCATCCCCGAGGCCCAGGGCTGGGCGCGCGCCTATGACGGGCGCTTCGGACCGCTGGTCGACCTGTCGCAGGCCGTCCCCGGCTCGCCGCCGCCGCAGGTGCTGCTCGACAAGCTCGCCGAGGCGGCTGCGGACGCCTCCGCCACGCGCTATGGCAGCATCACCGGTGACGCATCGCTGCGCGCAGCCTATGCGGCGGAGATTTCGCGGATCTATGGCGCCGCCTTCGCCCCCGGCGAAGTGGCCGTCACCTCGGGCTGCAACCAGGCCTATGCCGTGACCATGATGGCGCTCGCCCGAGCCGGCGACAACGTGCTGCTGCCGACGCCCTGGTACTTCAATCACGAGATGACGCTGACGATGCTCGGCATCGAGCCGCGCCCGCTGCCCTGCGCACCCCAGGCCGGGTTCGTCCCCGACGCGGCGACGGCAGAGGCGCTGATCGACGATCGCACCCGCGCGATCGTGCTGGTCACGCCCAACAACCCGACGGGCGCGGTCTACCCGCCGGAAACCATCGCGGCCTTCGCCGCACTCTGTGCCCGGCGCGGCATCTGGCTGGTGCTCGACGAGACCTATCGCGATTTCCTGCCCGCAACCGTCGCGACGCCGCATGAGGTCTTCGCCGCAAGCGGCTGGCAGGATTCAGTGATCGGTCTGTACAGCTTCTCGAAGGCCTATGCCGTTCCCGGCTGGCGGCTCGGAGCCATTACGGCAGGCGAGGCCGTCCTAACCCAGATCGGCAAGGTGCTCGACTGCGTGCAGATCAGCCCGGTTCGAGCCGGGCAGGCCGCCATCACCTGGGGCATCGACGGCATCCGCGACTGGCGCGAGCGCAACCGCGCCGAGATCAACGACCGCGCGGCATCGTTCCGCGGGGCGATGGCGCCGCTGAACGACTGGCGTGTGCTGTCGGCAGGCGCCTATTTCGCCTATGTCGCCCACCCCTTCGAAGGCACGCCGGCAGCCGAGGTCGTGCGCCGCCTGGTCGAGGAGCGCGGCGTCCTCGCCCTGCCCGGCCCCTATTTCGGGCCTGGGCAGGAAAACCATCTGCGCATCGCGATCGCCAATGTCGCAGCCGAGCGGATCGGCCTGCTCGGCGACCGGCTCAAGGGCTTCTCGATCTGAGAGATTTGCCGGGAGCGCAGTTGCCCCGTCATGCTCGCCCTTGTGGCGAGCATCCACGTCTTGGGCACCGCATATTGTGAACGAAGACGTGGATGGTCGGGCCAAGCCCGACCATGACGCGAGAATGGGCCAGAGCTTCCGTACAGGAGACCGCTTCTACCGGAACAGCCCCCGGTAGCGGTCGCGATAGGCGAAGACCAGCAGCAATCCCAGCACCGTCATGATGAGCGCAACGGGAAGGCCCTGCGGGTTCAGCACGAGGTGGAAGAACACGATCACCGTCATGATCGGCGCGAGCAGCGCGAGGCCCAAGGCCGGCGCCATGTTGAACAGCAGGCTCAGTCCCCCCACCAGGTTCACCACCTTGACCATCGGCCAGATGAAGCCCGAGTTCTGAAGGGCCGCCTCGAAGGCGAGCCCGCGTTCGCTCGTCGGCGGATGAATGAGATTGGTCCCGGTCGCCAGCCACCAAAAGCCGTCGATAGCGCTGACGAGGAAAAGCAGCCCGAGCAGAATACGCGGGATCGTTACGAGAAACACGGTCTTCATGATGTCCCCAACCGATGGCAGATAAGCCGGCCCTCCTCGACGGTCGCGCCGGCCCGCTGCTTGGTCGCAGCCTGAACCGATCCGGTTCAGGGCGTCGCGAAAAATCGCCGCAGCCCTGCTGCGAGACCTGCCGAAAATCATCGGCGGACAATCCGCCCACGCGCTTGTGAGATGCGCCGGGCGGAATTTCATGGCCTTGAAGCGGCACGTTTTCTCCAATGCGCGAGCATTCCGAGCGATGAACAGCGTCCACACCCGCCGCACCCTGCTTCAGCTCGCAGGAGCCTCCTCGCTCGCGGCGGCCGCATCCTTCGCCGCCCGCGCCGAGGGGGGACCGGTCGCAGCGCCGGCAGCGGGGCCGGGCTTCGCCAGCAGGACGCCGATCAGGGTGGGCGCCGCGGCGCTCAAGGTGCGCGATGTCGAGCGTGTGACCAACTATTACCGCGACGTCATCGGCCTGTCCGTGCTGGCGCGCGGCGCCGCCTCCGTCACGCTCGGCACCGGCGAAGGCGCCCTGCTCACGCTGGAGCCGCGGCCGGATGCCGCGCTGGAGCCTCCGACCGCCGCCGGGCTCTTCCACATCGCTTTCCTGATGCCGAGTCGGCACGATCTGGCGCGCTGGCTGATCCATGTCGCGCGCAACCGCACGCCGTTGACGGGCTTCGCCGACCACAGCGTCAGCGAGGCCGTCTATCTCAACGATCCCGAAGGCAACGGCATCGAGGTCTATGCCGACCGCCCCGCCGAAGGCTGGCGCTGGGAAAACGGCCGCGTCGTGATGGGCACCCACCGGCTCGACGTCGACGGCATCCTGGCGCTCACCGATACGCGCGCGACCGACTACGCCAAGGCGCCGGACGGGTTGCGCATCGGGCACATCCACCTGCGCGTCGGCGATGTCGATGCGGGCGACCGCTTCTATCGCGATCTGCTAGGCTTGGCGTCGACGAGCCGGCGTGACACCGCGAGCTTTCTGTCCTCGGGCGGTTACCATCATCACCTGGCGCTGAACACCTGGAACAGCGCCGGCGCCGGGCCGCGCGACGAAGGCAGCACCGGCCTCGCCTGGTTCTCGCTGATGGCGGAAAAGCCGGAGCTGATGGCCGCTCAGGCCGACCGCCTCACTGCGGCCGGCGTCGCGACGACGCCGCTCTCCGGTGGGTTCGAGAGCCTCGATCCCTGGGGCACGCGCGTCAGGCTGCTGCAGGGCTGAGGAAAGCCCTGCCCGGCCACCCTCACATCGTCGCGCCGATCTGCCAAGGCACGAATTCGGCGTCGCCATAGCCGAGCTGCTCGGATTTGGTCTTCTCGCCCGAGGCGACCTTGAGCAGCTTTTCGAAGATCTCGCGGCCCTTCTGCTCCAGCGAGACGCCGTCGAGTACATCGCCGCAATTGATGTCCATGTCGTCGATCATCTTCTCGTAGATCGGCGTATTGGTCGCGAGCTTCATCGAGGGCGTCGGCTTGCAGCCATAGGCGGAGCCGCGCCCGGTGGTGAAGGCGAGGATATTGGCGCCGCCGGCCACCTGCCCGGTCGCCGCGACGGGGTCGTAGCCGGGCGTGTCCATGTAGACGAAGCCCTTCCCCGTCACCGGCTCGGCATAGTGATAGACGGCCGAGAGCGTCTTGGTGCCGCCCTTGGCGGCTGCGCCGAGCGACTTCTCCAGGATGGTGGTGAGCCCGCCCGCCTTGTTGCCCGGCGAAGGGTTGTTGTTCATGCTCATCCGGGCGCGCTCGGTATAATCCTCCCACCACTTGATGATGCCGACGAGCTTTTCGCCGACCTCGCGCGTCGCGGCGCGGCGCGTCAGCAGATGCTCGGCGCCGTAGATCTCGGGCGTCTCGGAGAGGATCGCCGTGCCGCCATGCTCGACGAGGATGTCGACGGCGGCCCCCAGCGCCGGGTTGGCGGTAATGCCCGAATAGCCATCCGAGCCGCCGCATTGCAGCGCAAGCATCAGTTCGGAGGCCGGCACTGTCTCGCGCACCGCCTTGTTGGCGATCGGAAGCATGGTCTTCAGCGCCTCGATGCCGGCGGCGACGGCCTTCTTCGTCCCGCCCGTCTCCTGGATCGTCAGCGTGCGGAAGACGTCGCTCTCGGTGACGCCATAGGCCTCCTTCATGCGGCTAATCTGAAAGCCCTCGCAGCCGAGACCGACGACCAGCACCGCCGCCATGTTCGGGTTGCAGGCATAGCCCCAGGTGGTGCGCTTCAGCACCTCGAAACTCTCGCCATTGTAGTCGATGCCGCAGCCGGTGCCGTGGGTGAGCGCGATCACCCCGTCGACATTGGGATAATCGTCGAGCAGGCCGGAACGCTTCACCTCCTCGGCCATGAAGCGCGCAGCGGAGGCCGAGCAGTTCACCGAAGTGAGGATGCCGACATAGTTGCGCGTGCCGGCCTTGCCATTGGCCCGGCGGAAGCCCTCGAACGTCGCTTGCTGCTCGACCGGCAGTACGAATTCGGGCTTGGCCTCGGCGCTGAAGGCGTAGTCGCGATCGAAGGCATGGAAGCCGGTATTGTGCTCGTGCACCCATTCGCCCGGCACGATGTCGTTCGTCGCGAAGCCGATGATCTGCCCGAACTTGCGGATCGGCTGGTCCTTAGCGATCGGGGCGATCGCCATCTTGTGCCCACGCGGGATGCGCTTAAGCGCCTCGACGCCCGCCGCCGTCACGCCGGCATCCACCGGGTCGACCGCAACGACGACGTTGTCGGCGGCGTTGAGCTTGAGCGTGCGGGGCGGCACTGATTTGTCGAGCATGGCGAGAACCGAAACCTCCGGCACCGCGACGGCGGCGCATTTCCCCCTAGAGATGCGCCCAACGCGTCGCGTTTTCAATCGGTTCAAAAAGAAGGGCGGCATGCACCCCTGCGCAATTGGCCGCCACTGCGAGACCGACGATGTGCCGGGATGGCCTTGCGGATTAAAATCGGTTCCGTGACAAGGGCATCGGCCTCGCCCCCGATGTCGCGGCGAAGGATCAAAACGCCGGTTCAGGGGTCAACGCCCGCTCCCAGGGCGGCGGATGGGCGGAAGCGAAGACCGCGACGGAGGGGACGACGATGTCGATTGCCGTAAAGCTGCGCAGCGTTTCCGGCGTTTACGGCGTCGCGCGGCTTGGAGCCGCATCGCCTCTTCCAAACTGGTTCGACGGCCCTGGCTTTTCCGCCGCGATACGGGCCGGCGACGAACTCACTCTTGTCTGCCTGCAGGAGCGGATTCCGGAAACAGTCGAAGCCGAGTTGAATTGGCGCTGCTTCCGCAGCATCGGCCCCATCCCCTTCAACGCGACCGGAATCGTGCGCTCGCTAATTGAGCCCCTCTCCGCGAATGGCATCGGGGTCTTCGTGGTTTGCACCTTCGACGGCGAGCATATCCTCGTCCCCGGCGGCGATTGGGATAAATCCAAAAACGTGCTCGAGCGCGCCGGCCATATTTTCGAAGCTTGATGCCGGGCCTGGCGGCGAACGCCCGATATTCACACCGTAACGCCGAGCCCGTCGGCCCCAACAGAAAAGCCCGGTCTCGCGACCGGGCTCCATACGCAACCGAAACTCGCTCAAGGTCAGGCCACCTTTCGGCGGCCTGCCGGCATCACGCCTTCGGAGCGGTCGGGACAGCCTTCGCGACGATGCCTTCGAACGGCTTGTAGGCGTCCTTGGCGAGAGCGGTGTAGAGCTCGCCCATCTTGGTGAGCTGGGCGACCGCGCCCTCGAACGAAGTCTTGAAGTAGTCGGCCTGGATCTCCAGGGCCTTGTCGAAAGTCTTCACGCCGGCGAGCTTCTCGAGCGTGGCGGTGCCTGCCTCGAAGGACTTCTTGGCGTAGTCGGTCGCCTCGACGGCGATCGTCTGCACGCTCTTGGAGGTGACGCCGAAAGCCTTCAGGGCGGCGTCGACGTTCTCTTTGGAAGCCTTCTGGATGGTCTCGAACTGCTGGATCATGGGTCGTCTCTCCCTGGCACCTTGGGTGCCGCCTCAGAGTGAATGGGCCAAAGCGGCCCTACGCGTCGCCCCAAGGTCGTATGAAGAGATCACCACCGGGACTGGCGCCATATTGTGCATTGCAACATGAATGTCAACAGGACGCTGCATTGCACCAAACGCAGATCGTTCCGATCGCAACCGTTCAAGTTTTAACGGCTCCGTAACCGCATCCTCCTAACCTCCCCCTACTGTGTCCTGCGTGCCACGAAAATGAGCGCGGGACGGGAACGACAGTGAGTTCGAGGCGAGTTCATGGTTCTGGGTTGCGTTGTGTTTCAGCGGCCGCGTCTGCGGGCCGTTGTCGGGCTGATCGGCATCGCCGCAGTCGCGGCCACGATGGCCTCCTCCCCGGCCGAGGCGCGCAAGCGCCGGCATCATGCCGCAGGCGGCGGCTACACGCCGCCCTACGCGGCGATGGTGGTCGATGCCAGGACCGGCCGCACGTTGCACGCGGTCAACGAGGATGCCGCGCGCATCCCGGCCTCGCTCACCAAGGTCATGACGCTCTACATGCTGTTCGAGCAGATGGAGCGCGGCCGCTTCTCAATGGATTCCGAGCTGAAGGTCTCGTCCTACGCCGCCTCGCAGCCGCCGACCAAGCTCGGCCTGCGCCCCGGCTCGACCATTGCGGTCGAGGACGTGATTAAGAGCATGATCACTCTCTCGGCCAACGACTCCTCTGTCGTCGTCGCCGAGAACATCGCCGGCTCCGAAGAGGCTTTCGCCGAGCAGATGACGCGCAAGGCGCGGTCGCTCGGCATGAGCTCGACGCGGTTCTACAACCCGCACGGCCTGCCGCATTCGCCGCCGAACCTGACGACCGCGCGCGACCTCACCATTCTCGCCCGCGCCATCCAGGAGCGCTTCCCGAAATACTACCCGCTCTTCTCGACGCGGGCGTTCCAGTATGGCAGCCGCACCATCCGCGGCCACAACCGCCTGCTCGGCAAGGTCGAGGGCGTCGACGGCATCAAGACCGGCTACACCCGCGCCTCCGGCTTCAACCTGATGACTTCGGCCAAGTCGGAAGGCCGGCACGTCGTCTCGGTCGTGCTCGGCGGCCGTTCGGGCGCTTCGCGCGACAAGATCATGACCGACCTCGTGCTCGCCAATCTGCCGCGCGCCGCGACCAGTGGCCGTTCCTCGGTGATGGTCGCCGAGGCACCTGAGCCGGAGGAGCGCCCGCGCGCTGCCGCCAGCCAGCAGGCCGCTGCCGAGCCGGCGCCCATCCCGGTTCCGCGCCCGCGCCAGCAGCCGCAGGCTGAAGAGCAACAGCCGCTCCCGGCCGCCGCCCGCGCCTATGCCCCGATGCCGACCACCACGCCGATCGCGCCGCCGCGCCCGGTCGCCGTCGCCGGTGGCCAGCCGCTGCAGATCTCCGGCATGCGCCCGGTCTCGGCGACCACGACGCCATCCGCCATGCGCTGGTCGATCGGCGCCCAGCCGGCCGACGCCAAGGTTCTGCGCCCGCCGGCGAATGTCGACGTCACCTCCTCGATCGCCAGGGCGCCCGAGCCCGTCGCCGAGCCGGTGAAGGTCGCCGAGGCAAAGGCCGAGGCGCCGGCCGCCAGCATGGCCCGCAAGGCGGAAGTCGCCCCGGCGAAGGCGCAGGCCCCCGAGCCCGCCCCCGCCATGTCTCATCAGGCTGCGGTCGTGGCCTCCGGAAAATGGGTGATCCAGCTCGGTGCGACCGATGACGAGGGTAAGGCCAAGGAGATCCTGGCCCGTGCCCGCGCCAAGGCTTCCGGCTCGCTCGCCAGCGCCTCGCCCTTCACCGAGAAGGTCGAGAAGGGCGGCTCCACCCTTTTCCGCGCCCGCTTCGCCGGCTTTGAAGATCCGAAGGACGCGCAGAACGCCTGCGCGCAGCTGAAGCGCGGCGGCTTCTCCTGCTTCGCCACCCGCAGCTGAGCATCGGACCGACAAGTGGAATCCGGCTTTCGGGAGAATCCGATGCGCAATCGCAAAGACAGATCGCCGAACCTGCGTCCGTCAGGACGCAGGGCGGGCTGACCGGCCAGGGAAAGGAGTTCACGCCATGTCGCAGACGCACTCCCCGCACCCTTCGCTATCGCTGCTTCACAAGGACGTCCTTGGCCTGGTTGACGCGAGCGGCAAGGCCGCTGGTGCCCCCGGCATCCGGGTGGATGCGCTTCATCAAAGCCCGGTGGGCTTCGCGGACCGCCTCCTCGCTCGCCCCCGGCTGAAGCCCCAGGATCTCGTAGGCCTCCTGCTGCGTCATCGCGCCCGTGCCCGGCGCGCCGCCCTGCCCCGCGTCGCGATCACGCTGAGCGTCTTCACGCCAGCCGGGCGACCGGCGGTCGAGATATGCCTCTAGCAGGCGCGCACCATCGGGATCGCGCGCCAGGCATTCGCGCATCAGCGCGCTGAGCTCGCTCATCCCCAGGCTGTCGAGCGGCCGGCCCGCAAAGGCGCCCGCCTTGACGCTGCCGGTCATCGCGCCGCTGTCGTGGTCGAGCTCCATCTCCAGCAGCGCCGAGCCGACCTTCGAGCTGGCGCCCGGGCTCGGCCCGGACCGGTCGGCCCAAGGAAAACGGATGCCGCCCGGCCCTGTCGCGCTCCAGCCGAGCAGCCAGGCGCCGATGCCGCCGAGAAAGACCGCCATATCCAGGCGTCCGCGCACCATCAGCAGCCCGGCCACGCCGAGCGAGGCGACGCCGCCGACAGTCTTCATCAGCCGCGCAAGCATTTTAGGATTGGTCCCGGCGAACAGCTTCGCCAGCCACCAGACCAGGATCAGGACGGCAACGCCGTAGAGCAGGCTCACTTGCGCCCTCCGTCCATGGCCGCGAGCAGGCCCTTGACCGCCGGGCTCGATCCGGCGAGCCGCAGCATTGCCTCGCGCCCGCCGGCGGCGTAAGCCGCCGCGCCGCGCAGCAGTTCCAACAGCGAGGCCGGCGCCGTCACGTCGAAGCGCGCATGCGCGCCGCCGGTCAGCCGCGCGATCGTCGCGAAGGCCGCGCTCGCGGCGGGATCGCCCCCCTCCTGGAAAACGAAGCCGCGGATGCCGCGCAGGCCGAGCTCGCCCGCCAGCGCCCCCAGCGCATCGACATCCTCTTCCATTGCGTCGCCGACAAAGACGAAAGCGCGCAACGGCACCTTTGCCGCCTCGTCGCGGACATGGCGCAGAACGCGGGCAATCTGCGTCTGCCCGCCCTCGCAGGCGATCCTGCGCATCAACCCGGTCAGCCGTTCGGGCTCGCCGACCCATCCCGAGGCGCGGCATTCGCCGATACCCCGGAAATAGACGAGCTGGACCGCGAGCCCCCCGCTCTGCCCGGCGACCTCGAACATCCGCGCCTGCAGCGAACAGGCGAGATCCCAGCTCGGCTGGCGGCTCATCGTGGCATCGAGCGCGAAGACCAGCCGTCCGGCCTGCCCCGTTGCCAGCGGCGCCAGCCGCTTCGCCGCTCCGAGGAAGCGGTCGATTTCGCCTGGCTGCGAATGCCCTGTCGGCGTGGTCGCGGCGGCCTTGCCGACAGCGCGATCGTTCTTGTCGCTCATCAACCCATCGATCCGACGGAATCGTTCTCGTTGGTTCTGATATTGGCCATCGACACCGGATTTGCTACCCGTCCCGGACGGAGATCGGCCTGTTCCTCTCAAGCTTCATCCTGAGGAGCGGACGAAGTCCGCGTCTCGAAAGGTGCTTCAGGCGGTTCGAGAACCTCCTGGGGCATCCTCGAGAGGCCGCTACGCGGCTCCTCAGGATGAGGGCTGGGAAGATCGACGCAGACGAGAAAGAGAAGTCCATGGCTGGGATCACGGTTTTCGAGACGGTCGCGGCGATGCGCGAAGCCGTCGCCGGCTGGCACGCGGCCGGCGAAAAGGTCGCGCTGGTGCCGACCATGGGCGCGCTGCATGCGGGCCACATCGCGCTGGTCACCGAAGGCCAACGCCACGCGAAGCGGGTGATCGTCTCGATCTTCGTCAACCCGACCCAGTTCGCTCCGCACGAGGATTTCAAGAAGTACCCGCGCACCTTCGACGACGACTGCGCCAAGCTCCTCGCTGCCGGCGCCGATGCCGTCTTCTTCCCTTCGGTCGAAGAGATGTATCCGGCGGGCTTCGCCACGCGGGTGCTGTTGCTGGGTCCGGCCGCCGTCGGCCTCGAAGACCGCTTCCGCCCGACGCATTTCGAGGGCGTCGCGACAATCTGCTGCAAGCTGTTCACGCAGTCACGCGCCGATTTCGCGATCTTCGGCGAGAAGGACTATCAGCAGCTCAAGGTCGTCACCCGGATGGCTGGTGATCTCGATCTCGGCATCACCGTCGTTCCTCTCGCGACATTCCGCGAGGCGGACGGCCTCGCCATGTCCTCGCGCAACCGCTACCTCTCGCCCGAGCATCGGGCGTTGGCGCCGGTCCTCCACCGCGTGATGCAGGTCCTTGCCGCACGCATCCGCAACGAGGATCCGCTGTTCCGGGCGGTCGCCGACGCGCAGAACGAGATCATCACCGCCGGCTTCGAACTCGACTATCTCGAAGCCCGCCACGCCGAGACGCTGGCCCCGATTACCGGGCTGGCGGATGGGCCGATCCGCTTGCTGCTCGCCGCCCGCATCGGCGGCACACGCCTGATCGACAACATCCCGGTCTGAACGCCGCCGCCGCGGTGATTGCGGCGCCAAACGGAAACGCTACGCTGGCCGTATCCGGGCAGCCGTCTGGTTAGCGGTCGGCATGCTGAAAGCGCCTGCGCCAGAGGAGAGCGGTGGATGATCCATGCATCGGGTAGCGCAGCGCGCGGCCGAAACGCGTTCTTGCGCCGGGGCGCCGCAATACTTCTCGCCTGCGCGCTGCTCGCCGACACGGCTACCCAGGCCTGCACGCGCTTCGTTTATTTCGGGGCGAATGGCAGCGTTGTCACAGCGCGCTCGATGGACTGGAAGAGCGACATCGCCACCAATCTCTGGATCCTGCCGCGCGGCGTCGAGCGTACCGGCGAGACCGGCGCCAACACCGTGCGCTGGACGGCGAAACATGGCAGCGTGATCGCCTCCGCCTACGACATCTCCAGCAGCGACGGCGTCAACGAGGCCGGGCTCTCGGCCAATCTGCTCTGGCTGGTCGAATCCGAATATCCGAAGTTCGAGGCCGCCTCGAAGCCGGGGCTGAGCATCTCGCTCTGGGCGCAATACGTGCTCGACAACTTCGCCACGGTGAGCGAGGCGGTCACCGCGCTGCGCGAGGAACCTTTCACCCTCGTCACCGACATGATGCCGGGCGAGAATCGTCTCGCCACCGTGCATCTCTCGCTCTCCGACTCCAGCGGTGACAGCGCCATCATCGAATATGTCGGCGGCAGGCAGGTCATCCATCATGACCGCGCCTATCAGGTCATGACCAACTCGCCGATCTTCGAGAAGCAGCTCGCGCTCGCCGAATACTGGAAGCAGATCGGCGGTACCGTGATGCTGCCCGGCACCAACCGCGCCTCCGATCGTTTCGTCCGCGCCGCGTTCTACGCGAACGCGATCCCGAAGGACCCCGATCCGAACCGCGCCGTCGCCAGCGTCTTCAGCGTGCTCCGCAACGTCTCGGTGCCCTATGGGCTGACGACGCCCGACCAGCCGAACATCTCCTCGACGCGCTGGCGCACGGTCTTCGACCATGCCCGCAAACTGTATTTCTTCGAGTCCGCGCTGACGCCGAACACCTTCTGGGTGGACCTCAAGAAGATCGACTTCTCGACTGCGGGCGGCACCCGCAAGCTCGATCTCGGCAAGGACCAGGACCATACCTATGCGGGGGACGCGACCGGGAGCTTCGTCCCGGCCAAGCCCTTCGCCTTCCTCGGCCTGAAGGGCTGAGCCGGTCGCCTACAGCAACCCGAGCCCCGCGAGTTCCCGCCGCAATTCCTCCGGCATCTCGCCGAGATCGCCGCCATGCTCGGATAGATCGCGCGGCGCGTCCTTGGGCTGGAGATAGCGCCAGCCCTGGAACGGGCGGAACGGGCGTGGCTCGACCGGAACCACCACGGGCTCCATGACGAGATGGCAGCGCCCGATACCCTCGGCGTCGGTGAAGGGCCGGATATCGGTCAGGCGCTGGCGCGCCGAGATCTGCCCCTTGATCACCCAGTAGAGCGAGCCGCCATCGAGGATTTCCTCGACCTTCTTCGGCACCATGCGTGTGGTGTGCAATTGTTCGGCCGGCTCGCCACGGGCACGCCGCTGCGCCTGGCGTTCGGCGATCCACTCTTCGAGGTCGCCGATCGATTCCGCGCCGACGCAGAGCTTGAGCAGGTGAAGGGACATGGCCGGCAAAATAGGCCTCGAAGCGCCCGCCGACCAGTCTCCCCGGCCCTTCTCCACAGATCGCCTCAGCCGCGATGCGCCAGCACGTTGACGAGCCGTCCGAACGGGTCACGCAGGAAGAACCGCCTGACACCCCAGGGCTCCTCGGCCGGCCCGTATTCGATCGCTAGCCCGGCCGCCTCCACCTTGTGCAGAACCTCGTCGAGGTCATCGACCTCGATCGACAGGTCCGGGACCGGCGCGCCCGAGCCGCCCTCGCTGGCGAAGCTGAGCTGCGGACCGGCGGGGTCGCCGCCTGCCGCATAGGTCTGTATCCAGCCGTGGTCCATGACGGGGTGCATCTCAAAAATGCTGCCGTAGAAGGGTTTTGCCAGCGCCGGTTCGGCGGCTAGCATGTTCGCCACGATACGCTTCACCGTCATGCTCTTTCCCTCGACAGGCTACGGACGATCAACATGCGCGGACTTGCAGGCAAGGCCATCCTCATCACCGGTTCCTCCACCGGCATCGGCTATGCAATGGCCGAGCGCCTCATTGCCGAGGGGGCGAAGGTACTGATCCATGGCCGAGACCGGGACGAAGTCGATGCGGCGGTCGGCCGGCTCGGCACCGCCGCCAGCGGCATCACCGGCGACCTCGCCGAGCCCGCCACGGCACAGGCCATCGTCGATGCCACGGTCGGCGCCTTCGGCCGCATCGACGGGCTCGTGAACAATGCCGGCATCTATCCGCGCGGCATCCTCGGCGAGACCACCGCCGCCTTCTTCGACCATATGTTCGCGATCAACACGCGGGCGCCGCTGCTCTGCGCAGAGGCCGCGATCCACGCCTTCCGGGCACAGAAGTCGCCGGGCGCCATCGTCACCGTCGGCTCGATCAACGCCTATTGCGGGCTGTCGAATCTGACCGTCTATTCGATGTCGAAGGGCGCGCTGATGACGATGACGCGCAATCTCGCCAACACGCTCGGCCCGGAGCGCATCCGCGCCAACCAGCTCAATGTCGGCTGGACCTGGACTGCCAACGAGGACGCGACGCAGCAGCGCGAGGGACGAAAGCCCGGCTGGCAGAACCATCTGCCGCTGCGCGACGCGCCGACCGGCCGCATCATGCAGCCGGAGGAAATCGCCGCCCATACCGCCTTCTGGCTATCGGACGACAGCGCGCCGGTATCCGGCCAGATCTACGAAGCCGAGCAGTTCCCGATCATCGGCCGCGGATGAACGCGATTTCTCCAAGCTCGTTCGAGCCCTGGCTCACACGCTGGGACCTTGTCCCGGATGGCGCGCCGATCACGACGCGCGCCAGCAGCCTCCTGCCCGTCCTGCAAGACGGCGCGCCGGTCATGCTGAAGCTGCCGGCGTGCGAGGACGAGCGGCGCGGTTACCTGCCGCTGGAATTTTGGAGCGGTGACGGCGCCGCCCGCCTCTTCGCCCGCAGCGAGAATGGCGAGGCGATGCTGATCGAGCGCGCCACGGGCCGGCGCTCGCTCGCCGCCATGGCCCGCAGCGGCGCGAAGGGCGACGACGAGGCCACCGCCATCCTCTGCGACGCCATCGCCGCCTTGCAAAAACCGCGCGGCCCGGCCCCCGCGGGGCTGATCCCGCTCGACATCTGGTTCAAGGACCTCTTTCCGGCGGCGGCGCGGCATGGCGGCCTGCTTGCTCGGGCCGCTGCGGAGGCAAGCGCGCTCCTGCCTGCCCAGCGGGAAATCCTGCCGCTCCATGCCGATCTGCATCACGACAACGTCCTCGATTTCGAAGGCCGCGGCTGGCTCGCTATCGACCCGAAATCGGTGATCGGCGACCGCGCTTTCGAATACACCATCCTGTTCTGCGACCCTGACCTCGCCGATCCCGAGCCGCCGGTCGCCGTCGCGCCGGGCATCTTCGAGCGGCGGCTGGAGATCGTGCTGGCGAAGTCCGGTCTGAAGCGCGAGCGCCTGCTGCGCTGGATCGTCGCCTGGTGCGGGCTGTCGGCCAGTTGGTTCATGGCGGATGGCGACCCGCTGGCGGAGGTCAATCTCGCCGTTGCGAAACGAGCGATCGCGGCGTTGGACGGCTGAGGGCCGTCGTGCTCGCCCTTGTGGCGAGCATCCAGGTCTTCACCGCACGGCATCGACCACGACGGGAACCGCCTGAATCAGAATCGAAGCAATCGCCCGCAAGCGATTCCGCCGATTCGGCTATTCACCGATCACAACCACCTTCGCACCTTCTGCCACCTGTGCGCCCGGCTCGCCCGCGACCTCGCTGACGGTGCCGTCGCGCGGGGCGGTCAGCACATGCTCCATCTTCATCGCCTCGACGATGGCGAGGCGCTGGCCCTTGGTCACCGCCTCGCCCGGCGCCACGAAGAGCGCAACGAGCTTGCCATGCATCGGCGCCTTGACCACGCCGCCCGAACCGGCGGCCGCCTCGAGATCGACCTTGAAGGGATCGAACAGCGACACCGCCGTCTGTCGGCCGCGATGCAGCGCAAACCACGTGCCGCCCTCGCCTTCGGCCAGCGCGATCTCGTGCTCGCCTTCCCCGATCTCGTGGCCCGGCAGGCTGACGCGAGCGTCCTCGCCATGCCATTCGATCTGCGCTTCGATGCGCTCGCCATCAACCAGCAGCGGCAGCCCGAGCGGCTGACGCGGCATCAGCGAGAAGGCGTCGGGGTCGAGCCAGGGCGAGCGTGACTCGCCCTCCGCCCGTCCGGCGGCCTCGATCATCCCAGCCTCCTGCCGCTCCTCCTCGAGTTGCAGGGCAGCCGCCGCCACCGCCGCCGCGTCGAGCGGCTGCGGCTCGGCGCCGAGCGCGCTGATGTTGCGGTCGATGAAGCCGGTATCGAACGGCCCGGCCCGGAAGCCCTGCGCCTCGGTCAGTTTCTTCAGGAATGCGAGATTGGTGCGCGGACCGGCGACGATCGTCTCGCCCAGCGCCGCACCGAGCCGGTCGAGCGCCTCGTCGCGGGTCGCGCCATGGGCGATCACCTTGGCGATCATCGGGTCGTAGAACGGCGTCACCGTATCGCCGGCCTCGACGCCGGTGTCGATGCGGATGCCCTCGCCCTCCGGGAATTGCAGCGCCCAAAGCTTGCCCGTCGAGGGCAGGAAGCCCTTTTCCGGGTCCTCCGCATAGAGCCGCGCCTCGACGGCATGGCCGGTCGCCTTCACGTCGTCCTGCGTGAAGCCGAGCGGCTCGCCCGCCGCGACCTTGAGCTGCAACTCGACCAGATCGAGCCCGGTGATCGCCTCCGTGACGGGATGCTCGACCTGCAGGCGCGTGTTCATCTCCATGAAATAGAAGCGGTCGGCCCGGAGCCCGTCCCGGCCATCGGCGATGAACTCGACGGTTCCGGCTCCGACGTAGCCGACCGCCCTCGCCGCCTCCGTCGCCGCCTTGCCCATCGCGGCACGTACCTCGTCCGTCATGCCGGGCGCCGGTGCTTCCTCGATCACCTTCTGGTGGCGACGCTGCAGCGAGCAGTCGCGCTCATAGAGGTGGACGACATTGCCGTGGCTGTCGCCGAAGACCTGGATTTCGACATGGCGCGGCGCGAGCACATATTTCTCGACCAGCACGCGCGCATCGCCGAAGGCATTCTTGCCCTCGCGCTGGGCGCTTGTCAGCGCGTCCGCAAAGTCCTCCGCCCGCTCGACCTTCTTCATGCCCTTGCCGCCGCCGCCGGCGACCGCCTTGATCAGAACGGGATAGCCGATGCGCTCGGCCTCCTTCGCCAAAAACCCGGCATCCTGCTCGGCGCCGTGATAGCCCGGCACGACCGGCACATCGGCCTTCTCGACCAGCGCCTTGGCGGCGTCCTTCAATCCCATCGCCCGGATTGCGGAGGCGGGCGGGCCGACGAAGACAATGCCGGCCTTGGCACAGGCATCCGCGAAATCGGCATTCTCCGAGAGGAAGCCGTAGCCGGGATGAATGCAGGCAGCGCCGGCCTCCTTCGCCACCGCGAGAATCTTGGCCGCGTCGAGATAGCTCTCGCCGGCTGGCGCCGGGCCGATATGGTAGGCCTCATCAGCCATCTGCACGAACAGCGCCTCGGCATCGGCATCCGAGTAGACTGCGATGGTGCGCAGGCCCAGCCGCTGCGCGGTGCGGATCACCCGGCAGGCGATCTCGCCGCGATTGGCGATCAGGATGGAGGGCAGCTTGGCGGCGATCGTCATGGAAGCGTCCTCGGCAGCATCCTTGGCTTTTCGCCTTTATAGCCCGCCCGCCGCTTCTGTCTGCGCCTTGTTGTGCAAACCGGGCTGGGCCGCTTCCGACCCCGCGCGCCGCCGCAGCGAGCGCCAGATCGCCCATGTCGCCTGGAAGCAGATCCCTGCGACGACGAGATCGAACAGATATTCCGGCCAGCGCACCGGCGCGACGCGCGCCGCAAGCCCCACCAGCGCGAAGCCGGTCGTCGAGATCGCATCGTTGCGGCTCGACAGCCAGGTCGCCTTGATCACCGGATTGTCCTCGCGGCGGAACCGCCAGAGCACGGCAATGACGATGAGCGCGATGACGATGGCGCTCGCCGCCGCGAAGCCGAGCGTCCAGACCTCGATCGGTCGCGGGCGGACAATCTTGTCCCAGAGATCGTAGAGGGTGTGCAACCCGGCGACAGCCATGACGGCGCCGATCGCGATGGCCGCCAGTCGCTCGGCCCGTGCGTCCCGGCCGAAGACCAGAGCGGCGATGCCGTAAAGCGCGACATCGTAGACCCAGTCGACGCCGTCCTTGAACAGTTGGGCATTGCCGATGGCGAGCGCCCAGACAGTCGCCACCGCCTGAACCAGGATGCCGAGCGCGATGCCCCAGATGGTCAGCGTATAGGCGCGAGCCACGGTGGGACCGGTCACCGAGTCCATAATCGCATCAGGAGCATTCTCGATCGCCGCCATGCGGCCTCCCGTCACTCTCGGGCGCAGCGCCTGGGTCCGACCTTTGGTCGGCCCAAGGATAAACTCCGCGGAGCCCCGAGAATCTCATCATCCATCTGGACGAGATGCCCGGGTCAAGCCCGGGCATGACGGAGCTGCCCGATCACCCGCGCCCGACGAGCGGCGCCTTGGTCGCCATCACCGTGACGAAGAGGATGTTCGCGTCGAGAGGCAGTCCGGCCATATGCAGCACCGTCGTGGCGACGTGGTCGACATCCATCACCGGCTCGACCTTCACCGAGCCGTCGGCCTGCGGCACGCCGGTCGTCATCTTCTTGGCCATGTCGGTCAGCGCATTGCCGATATCGACCTGGCCGACCGCGATGTCGTATTTGCGCCCATCGAGCGAGGCGGTCTTGGTCAGGCCCGAGATCGCATGCTTCGTCGCCGTATAGGCGGCCGAGTTTGGCCGCGGCACCTGGGCCGAGATCGAGCCGTTGTTGATGATGCGCCCGCCACGTGGCTCCTGGCTCTTCATCGCATTGAAGGCGGCCTGGGTGCAGAGGAAGGGGCCGGTCAGGTTGGTATCCACCACCTTCCGCCAGTCCTCCAGCGAGAGGTCCTCCAGCAGGACCCCGCCCGGCGCATTGACGCCGGCATTGTTGAAGAGAACGTCGACCCGGCCGAAGGCCTCCTTCGTCTTCTTGAACAAGCTCTCGACCGAGGCCTTGTCGGTCACATCGGTCGAGACCGCCAGTGCGCGGCCCTTGTCGACGCCGGAGAGCGCGATCGTCTCCTCCAGCGCATCGACCCGGCGCCCGGCCAGCACGGTGCGGTAGCCGTCCTTCAGGAAGGCGATGGCGACCGACCGCCCCACGCCCGAGCCGGCTCCGGTGATGATCGCGACCTTGTTATGCCCAGACATGCGTTTCCTCGTGTTTCCTGCGGCCTAAATCGTTTGATATGGCGCACGACCATAGCGACGGCGACGGCTCGGGGGAACTGCGCAGCCGTTGGCGTTGCATGCGCTTGCCGCCCGCCGGCTCTGCCTTATCGTTGTAGTCGGGAGGACGTTGCGATGACCAGCCTGAACCGCCGCCATCTGCTGGCTGCTGGCGCCGCCGCGCTCGCCGGCCCGGCGCTCGCCCAGCAGCCGGGCCATGAGCACCACGGCCCGCAATATGAGCGGCTCACCCAGCCCGGGCGGATCGAGAAGCCCGCGCTCGCCACCACGCAGAACGTCTTCGACTCGCCGGCGCCAAAAGCCGCCTCGCCCGGCCGCTGGAGCCCGAAGGCGCCGCTGCCGCTGCCGCGCTCCGAGATGGCCTGGGCAACGGCCTTCGAGGACAAGATGCATATCGTCGGCGGCTACGCCGAGCAGCGCGTCGACCGGCCCTATCACCATGTCTATGAGGCGATGTCCGATCGCTGGAGCGATGCCGCGCCACTCCCACTCGGCGCCAACCATGTCGGCGTCGCCGTCCTCGACGGCAAGCTCTACGCCATAGGCGGCTTCCTCGAGCAGAACCGCAAGCCGCATCCGCGCTGCTTCGTCTATGGTCCTAAGATCGATCGCTGGGCCGAGATCGCCTCGTTACCGGCCGCGGTCGGCTCGGCCGCCGTCGTCGGGCTGAACGGCCGCCTCCACGTCATCGGCGGCGCCATCGGCGACACCTTCGACACCAAGAAGTCGATCGACTGGCACCTGACCTACGAACCGAAAACCGACCGGTGGGATAGGCGCACGCCCATGCCCACGGCGCGCGACCACACCGGCACGCTCGCTATCGGCAACCTGATCCACGTGATCGGCGGGCGCGTCGATTCCTTCCACACCAACTCGAACCTGCACCACGCCTATGATCCGACGACGGACAAATGGGCGATGCGCTCGCCCCTGCCGACCGCCCGCTCCGGCCACGGCGCCGTGCTCTATCGCGGCAAGGTCTTCGTGATGGGCGGAGAGGGCACCAACCGCGTCTTCGGCCAGATGGAAGCGTATGATCCTGCGGCGGACAGCTGGGAGCAGTACGCGCCGATGCTGACGCCCCGCCATGGCCTCGGCGCGGCAGTGGTCGGCGATGCGATCCACGTCGCTGGTGGCGGCCCGATCATGGGCGGCGGCGTACAGAGCGCCGTGCACGAAGCCTTCGCGCTGGGCTGAAGCCCCGGAAGCGAGGCGAACCCGACCCGAACGGCACCGTGGGTCGTTGGCGAAGCAGAATTCGGCGGCGGTTCCTCTCTCGGAATGCAGTCGTGTTAAAGTAATTTTGGACCGGCCGCGGATTTGGAGGAGCAACCGGACGACCACGTATCCAACAGCACGGAAGACGATGGGAGGACCAACCATGGGCACAAGATGCGTTACGCTTGCCGCGGCCGTCGGGCTGCTGGCACTGGCCGGCGGTGTGGCTAAAGCCCAGACAGCAGAGATGAGTTTTTTCGTCACCAGTGCGGGGTCCGGCAAGGGAGCTGATCTCGGTGGCATCGAGGGTGCAGATGCGATTTGCCAGCGCCTCGCCCAGGCGGTTGGCGCCGGCGGCAAGACTTGGCGAGCCTATTTGTCGACGCAGGCGAGTGCTGGTGTGGCTGCCGTCAATGCGCGTGATCGCATCGGCGCCGGTCCCTGGCGTAATGCCAAGGGAGCGGTCATCGCCACCAGCGTTGCTGATCTGCATGGTGCTGCAGCGAATCTCACCAAGCAGACCGCGCTGACTGAGAAAGGCGAAATCGTAAACGGCATCGGCGACAGGCCCAATGAGCACGATATGCTGACGGGCTCGCAGGCTGACGGCACGGCATTCGGTCCGGGCGACGACCGTACTTGCGGCAACTACACCAGGAGCGGCACGGAGGGGGCGGTGATGATGGGTCACCATGACCGCACTGGGCTCGATCAATCGCCGCCCGCGAAATCCTGGAACATGGCGCATCTCTCGCGCGGCGGCTGCAGCCAGGATGCTCTGAAAAGCACGGGCGGCGCCGGCCGCTTCTACTGCTTCGCGACCAACTGACGCGATCACGCAGCGACCGCCGAGGGGCGCCACCAATGATCAGTGCCGTCGCGCGGACGGCACCGCGGAATTCGGCGCCTTCCCGATCGCGCATCGCGCGGTCGCCTCACAGCGCGCTCGCTATTCCTCGTAGCGGCCGGTGGCATCCCGATCGCGCTCGTATCGTCGCTTGAATGGAAAAGGCGGCAGCCAGGATTCGCGGCGGACGGTCCAGAGCTCGTAGGTCGGCACCAGTTGGTCGGGGGCATCGAGGGATCCCAGGTTCACCTCGACCTCATCCCCGCTGCGGGCGAAAACCGGCGAGCCGCAGCGGGGACAGAAGAACCGCCCGGCATAGTCGCGGGTCTCGCCGGCAATCGTCACCGCCTCCTGAGGGAACACCGCGGAAGCGTGAAACAGCGCTCCGTGATGTTTGCGGCAATCGAGGCAGTGACAAATGCCGACCCGATAGGGGCGCCCCGAGGCCACGATGCGAACGTCTCCGCAGCGGCAACTAGCGGTGAATCGGTCCATGCCGCGCCTCCAGGAAATCAGATGATCCAGATGCCGATGATCAGCATCGTCGAGCGTTGGTGCAGCTCGCGCCAGCCCTTAGCGCCGGAAGCGACAGCTATCGACAGGCGTGTCAAACGATGCCCTCATGCTGTCGATATTCCAAGGAGGCCACCCGCCTTGCTCCGCACCCTGCTGATCCTGCTCGCCATACTGACGGCTCCGCTCGCGCGCGCCCAGGAGCCCGCCCTCGAACTCGCGGGTATCGGAGCCGCTGCGATCCGGCTCTCGCCGGGATCCCTCGCCAGCCTGCCGGCCGTGGAACGCGACGTGACGTTCGAAACCTCGAAGGGGCCGGCGACGCATCGCTACAAGGGCGTGCTGTTCTGGGATGTGCTGCAGGCGAACAAGGCACTCGACGGCCTGAAGCCCGCCGACCAGTTGAGGAAGACGTTCCTCGTGAGTGCCAAGGACGGCTATCAGATCGCCTTCTCGATCGGCGAGATCCACCCGGATTTCGGCGGCCTGCCCTTGATCCTTGTCACTGCCGTGGACGGCAGGCCGCTCGACGGAGGCTGGCGCCTCGTCGCCCCCGGTGACAAGCGCGGCGCGCGCGCCGTCTTCGAGGTCACGAAGATCGAATTGCGCTGAGGCGGGCTGCGCCCCTCACATCCGGAAAACGCCGAACTTCGTCTCGGGCACATCGGCATTGAGCGTGGCGGAGAAAGCCAACGCCAGCACCCGGCGCGTCTCCGAGGGCAGGATGATGCCGTCGTCCCAGAGCCGGGCTGTCGCGAAATAGGGCGAGCCCTCCTCCTCGTATCTGCTACGGATCGGCGCCTTGAACGCTTCCTCATCGGCCGCAGGCCAGCTCTTGCCCTCGGCCTCGATATTGTCGCGGCGCACCGTCGCGAGCACGCTCGCCGCCTGCTCGCCGCCCATCACCGATATCCGCGAATTCGGCCAGGTGAACAGGAAACGCGGCGAATACGCCCTTCCGCACATGCCGTAATTGCCGGCGCCGAAGGAGCCGCCGACCAGCACCGTGATCTTCGGCACCCGCGCCGAGGCTACCGCCGTGACGAGCTTGGCTCCGTCCTTGGCGATGCCGCGTGTCTCAACGTCGCGGCCGACCATGAAGCCGGTGATGTTCTGCAGGAACAGCAGCGGGATCCGCCGCTGGCAGCAGAGCTCGATGAAATGCGCGCCCTTCAGCGCACTCTCCGAGAACAGGATGCCGTTATTGGCGATGATACCGACCGGGATGCCGTGGATGCGGGCGAAGCCCGTTACCAGCGTCGTGCCGTAGAGCTTCTTGAACTCGTCGAACTCCGAGCCGTCGACGAGTCGCGCGATCACCTCGCGGATATCATACTGCTTCTTGAGGTCGGTCGGGACGACGGCTTCCAACTCGGCGGGGTCGTAGAGCGGCTCGACCGGCTCGGCGATGTCGATGTCCGGCCGCTTCACGCTGTTGAGATTGCCGGCGATGCGCCGGGCGATGGCAAGCGCATGGGTATCGTCGCCGGCATAATGGTCGGCGACTCCCGACAGCCGCGCATGGACATCGGCGCCGCCCAGATCCTCGGCCGAGACGACCTCACCGGTCGCAGCCTTCACCAGCGGCGGGCCGCCCAGGAAGATCGTGCCCTGCTTCCTAACGATGACCGTCTCGTCCGACATTGCCGGCACATAGGCGCCGCCCGCGGTGCAGGAGCCCATCACGACCGCGACCTGCGGGATGCCCTCGGCCGAGAGCGTCGCCTGGTTGTAGAAGATGCGGCCGAAATGCTCGCGGTCGGGAAAGACCTCGGTCTGGTGCGGCAGGTTCGCGCCGCCGGAATCGACGAGGTAGATGCAGGGCAAGCGATTCTCGCGCGCGATCTCCTGCGCCCGCAGATGCTTCTTCACCGTCATCGGGTAGTAGGTGCCGCCTTTGATCGTCGCATCGTTGCAGACGATCATGCATTCCCGCCCCGCGACGCGCCCGATACCGGCGATCATGCCGGCGGCATGGACATCGCCCTCATACATGCCGAAGGCAGCGAGCGAGCCGATCTCGAGGAAGGCAGAGCCGGGGTCGGTCAGGCGCAGCACGCGTTCCCGAGGAAGCAGTTTTCCGCGGGAGGTATGGCGCTCGCGGGACTTGGCATTGCCGCCGAGCGCAGCCGTCGCGCGCCGCTCCTGCAGCTCGTCGCGCAGGCCGGCCCAGGCTTCGGCATTGGCGCGCGTCTCAGCCGAATTCAGATCGACCTTGCTCTCGATGACAGGCACGGGCGCGCTCCCTCACGACAATCCTTGGCCCGAGGTTATGGCGCGCCCTATCGAAAACGCCAACCGGCACGGACACCCGGACGCGGCCGGGCAAATCCGCGCCGGGCGCTTGCGTTCACTCGCTCATCTTGTTGATCGATCCGGTTACGGAAGGCGCCGCGACAGCGCCGATCGCACCTCCGGCGACCGCGCCGATCGGTCCGCCGACGATCGCCCCGGCTCCCGCTCCAGCGGCAGCGCCGGCAATGCGCTGGTCCGTCGTGTTGCAGGCTGCCAGCAACACGGCGAAGCTACCGGCGAAAAGGAAAACACGCATCGTCGTCCCCATGCTTTTGGCCCAGTCCCCATACCGAGGATGGGTTTGGCATGGCTAACGACAGGTAAATCAGACCAAGTCCGTCGGCCCGAACACCCGCTCGAAGGCTTCGCGCAGCATCGAATCGGCCTCCGGCATCGTCACCGGCAGGCCGAGATCGACGAGGGAGGTCACGCCATGCTGGCTGACGCCGCAGGGCACGATTCCGTCGAAATGGGAAAGGTCAGGCTCGACATTGAGCGAGATGCCGTGGAACGAGACCCAGCGTCGCACGCGGATGCCGATAGCGGCGATCTTGTCCTCGATATCAGCGCCCTTCTCCGGCCGGCGCACCCAGACGCCGACGCGGTCCTCGCGCCGCTCTCCGCGGATGTTGAAATCGCCGAGCGCGCCGATCAGCCAGCCTTCGAGCGCCGCGACGAAGCGGCGCAGATCCGGCTGGCGCCGCTTCAGGTCGAGCATGACATAGGCCACCCGCTGGCCGGGGCCGTGATAGGTGAACTGCCCGCCCCGCCCCGACCGAAACACCGGGAAACGCTCCGGCGCGATCAGATCCTCGTCGCGCGCCGAGGTGCCGGCCGTGTAGAGCGGCGGATGTTCGACCAGCCAGACGCGCTCGCGGGCCTTGCCGTCGGCGATCAGGCCGGCACGCAGTTCCATCTCGGCGACGGCCTCGTCATAGCCGGTCAGTCCCTCCGCCACGACCCATTCGACCGGCTCGGAGCCTGCTTCCGGCAGGAAAGAGACGGCCAACTCCTCACGCATCTTCACCATGGCTTAACCATGTTCCGTTCAATCTTTCCGGGCCGACGACATCCGGCACCACCTCGGCAAGCCTGATGCGCCGAAAACCGGCTGGCAGGCAAGTTTTGCTGGTCCAATTCTGAAGTAAGGTTCCGGAGGCAGGACTTGAAGGCCGATCTCGATCTCGTTCCCGTCGAGCTCACTGTCGTGCTGGGGCAGACCCAGATGCCGATCTACAAGCTGCTGCGACTCGGCCGCGGCGCCATCATCGAGCTCAACGCCAGCGAGACCGACGAAGTCCAGATTCTCGCGAACAACCACCCCTTCGCCAAGGGAATCGTCGTCGTCAGCGGCGCGAGGATCTCCGTCGAGATCACCCAGATGCTGAAGCGCCCGACGATCTACACCCTGCAGAGCGTCGCCGAAGCCGCCTGAAGCGGCCCATTCTGGGGAAAATTCGATATCGCTCGTTTTTCCACAGTGACACTCTTGTGGCAGCGGATTCGATTTGCTAGATCGGCGCCGCTCCCTGGTTGCACCGCCCGCAACCGGAACCGAGCTGCGGTCGTGGCGGAATTGGTAGACGCACTACCTTGAGGTGGTAGCGGGGAGACCCGTGGAGGTTCGAGTCCTCTCGACCGCACCAAATTCGGACAGTGTCCAGCGAAAGGCGACCTTCGGGTCGCCTTTCGTGTTTCCGGGCCATCGCAAGGCGTTACGGCAAGAACCTTCCTTTCCGCGGCAACAGCGAATCGACGGTGCCGAACGGCCGGATCACGGAGCTGCCGCGGATTGGGCTGACAGACGGCAGAACTTTGGTAACGTAAACCGGCCGTCAAGCATTCTCCGCAATTCTCCCCGACATGAACTCCCATCGCATGCAGTTCTCCCGCATCCTGCCCTTTCTGGCTGCCGCCGCTGTCGCGGCCCTTGGTGGCTGCGTGGCGCTCGACAACTATCCGTCGAAGGGCGATGCGCGCCCTCATCCCGGTGTCGCCGCGGCACATAGCTATCCGATCCACGGCATCGACATCTCGCGCTGGCAGGGCGATATCGATTGGGCCTCGGTCAAGGCGGCCGGCACCCGTTTCGTCTACATGAAGGCGACAGAGGGCGGAGACCATGTCGATCCGGCCTTCCAGCGCAACTGGGAGGGTGCGCGCCGCGCCGGCATCCCCCGCGGCGCCTACCATTTCGTCTACTGGTGCCGCCCGGCGCATGAGCAGGCGGTCTGGTTCAAGCAGCAGATTCCCAACGATGCCGATGCGCTCCCGCCGGTGCTCGACGTCGAATGGAACGGGCACTCCCGCACCTGCCCCCAGAAGATCGACCGCGAGCTGGCGCGCGAGAAGATCCAGCTGATGCTGAGGGAACTGGAACAGCTCACGGGCAAGAAGCCTGTGATCTACACGGACATCACCTTCCACCGCGAGGTGCTGGAAGGCCAGTTCAACGAGTACCCCTACTGGATCCGCTCGACCGCGGCCCTGCCGGAAGTGCGCTACAACAACCGCACCTGGGGCTTCTGGCAGTTCACCACCACCGGCCGCGTGCCCGGCATCAAGGGCGACGTCGACCGCAACGCATTCTTCGGCACGGAGAGCCAGTTCGCCGGCTGGCTGCGCGGCGAATACGACATCGGCATGCGGCGTTGGGACAAGCGGGAGGCCGCTCCGCAACCCGCGGCGGCTCCTGCGCTTCAGCAAGCCCCCTCGCCGGCTCCCCTTCCCGGCCAGGCCCCGCTGCCGGCACCGGACGTGCCGAGCGACGTGCCGGTCGCGCGCATCCCGGGCAGCGCTCCTCCAGTCGCCTCCGCCTTCCAGCCGAGCCGCATGGCTGCGAGGGCTGCTCAGGACTCCGACCTCGACGATTGAGGGCCCGCCAGCCCGGCGGTTAACCAAGGCTGAAACTCTTCGCTAGATCGCGCGGCAATTCTAACCGCTGCTTAACCACGCTCCCGCCATCTGGACCTGTGATGCGGGAGAGACACATGCCAGCGGGCAAGCTGACCAGCGGACGGACCGGGCTTGGAGCCCTTGCCCTAGCGGCGCTTCTGACCTGTTTTGTCGAGCCGGCACTGGCTCTCTATCCGAAGAAGGGCGACAGCGCCCCGCATCACGGCGTCCGCGATGCGCGGCGCAAGGTCATCCAGGGCATCGATGTATCGCGCTGGCAGGGCGAGATCGACTGGGGCAGGGTCAAGGACGCCGGCACCCGCTTCGCCTTCATCAAGGCGACCGAGGGCGGCGACCATCTCGACCCCAACTTCAAGCGCAACTGGGCCGAGGCGAAAAAGCACGGCATTCCACGCAGCGCCTATCACTTCGTCTGGTGGTGCCGTTCCGCGAAGGACCAGGTGCGCTGGATCAAGAAGCATATCCCGCGCGACCCGGATGCCTTGCCGCCCGTCCTCGATGTCGAATGGCAGAACGACTCGCAATGCACCCGCAAGATCTCGCGCGAACTGGCGCTCGCCAAGATCGAGGAGATGCTGAAGGGGTTGCGCGAGCACACCGGCAAGAAGCCGATCATCTATACCGACATCAATTTCCACGAGGACGTGCTGGAGGGCGAACTCAAGGATCACCCCTTCTGGCTGCGCTCGACCGCCGCGCCGCTGGCCAAGCGCTATGCCCGGGACCGTTGGGAATTCTGGCAATTCACCACCACCGGGCGCGTGCCCGGCATCTCCGGAGACGTCGATCGCAACGCCTTCTTCGGCAGCGAGCGCGAGTTCGAGGCCTGGCGCAAGGGCCACTTCGACATCGGTTCGCGCAAGTGGCACGGTGGCGAGCCGAAGGTTGCCGAACAGAGGGCACTGCCGACACCGGCCGGCGCCCGCGCGCCGAAGGCTGCGGGCGGAACGCAGCTTCAATTCGCTCCGCCGGGGCGTATCCCGCCTGCGCGCACGGCCGCCAATCGCAACTAGCCGGGGATAGCGACTGTCACGTCGCTGTCACATCCGCAGCGCCCTTAGGCGCGCCGCCGGCCAGACTGCGGCGGTAGCGGAAACAGACCATGCCCGGCGACGTGCAATCCCAATCCGGCATCATCTGGGCCTACCGCTTCGATGAGGATGGGTTGCCGAGCCGGGTTCCGCGCGACATCCTGCCGGACCTAAATCCCGCCGAGGGCTTCGTCTGGCTCCATCTCGACCTCGTCCACACGCGGGCCCAGAGCTGGATCGCCGAGCAGGCCCTGCCGGACGCGACCCAGGAAGCGTTCCTCTCGCACGAGCAGCACCAGCGGCTCGACCATTCGGCCAACCTCGCCTGGGGCGTCTCGCACGATCTGATCCGCGACATCGCCCACAAATCCGAGGATGTCGGCGCGCTGCGCTGGATCGTCGGCGACCGGTTCCTGCTGACCGGACGCCGCGAGGCGCTGCACTCGATCCGCATGACGGCGGAGGCGCTCGATCGCGGCGAGCCGGCCGCGAGCCCGGCCGGGCTGTTCGAGCAGATCATCGAATACATCATCGACGACGTCACCGACGCGGTCATCCGCCTCGTCGACGAGACCGACAGCGTCGAGGATCACATCCTGCTCGATAGGCTGCATGATGGCCCGCAGCGTGTCGGTGCAGTGCGCCGCACGGCCGTCCGCCTGCACCGGCAGCTCAGCGGCCTGCATGTGCTGTTCCGCCGCTTCGCCGAGACGCCGTCCGGCCGCAGCGCCCCGGATGCGGTCAAGGCGGCAGCCCTGCGGTTGCTCCAGCGCATCGACGGCCTGCACCACGATGTCCAGTCCGTACAGGACCGCGCCCGGCTGCTGCAGGATGAGATCGCCGCCCGCTCGGCCAGCCGCACCAACCGGCAGCTCTATGTGCTCTCGCTGCTGACGGCGCTCTTCCTGCCGGCGACCTTCATCACCGGCCTGTTCGGCATCAATGTGAAGGGGCTGCCCTGGGTCGAGTCGGATTTCGGCGCCGCCTTCGTGTCCCTGTCCTGCATCTGCGCAGCGCTGTTCACGCTGATCCTGCTGCGCCGCCGCGGCGTGATCGGCGACTGAGCCCGCCCCTACGCGGCGGAACGCGTGTTCACCTCGACCGTGACATGCGAGAGCGTCGGCAGATCGGCGAGCAGCGCCTTGTAGGCCGCGGGCGGCTTGGGCTGGCCGGTCACGACCGAGACGATGGCGCTGCGATGGCCCGGCCCAACCTGCCAGAGATGCAGGTCGGCGACCTCTGCGCCCTCGGCCGCGATCCGCTCTCCGATGCGCTTTGCCAGCTCCTCATCCGGCACCGTGTCCAGCAGCACGCCTCCCGAGCTGCGCAGCAGCCCGATCGACCAATGGGCGATGACGCAGGCGCCGACGATGCCCATCACCGGATCGAGCCAGACCCAGCCGTAGAAGCGGCCGCCGAGCAGCGCCGTGATCGCCAGGATCGAGGTGAACGCATCCGCGAGCACATGCATGTAGGCGGCGCGCAGATTGGTATCCCCGCCATGACCGCCATGGGCGTGGTGATGGCCGTGTTGGTGGTCGTCATGCCCGCGGCCGTGATGCCCGCTGCCGCCATCGTTGTGGCCGTGGTGATGATCGTGCCCGTCGCTCAGCAGCCAGGCGCTTACGAGATTGACCAGAAGCCCGAGCACGGCAACCGCCGTCGCCTGGGTGAAGTCGATCGCGATCGGCGTGTAGAGCCGCAGCGCCGACTCCCAGGCGACAGCCAGTGCGATGAACATCAGCAGCAACGCGCTGGCGAAGGCAGCGAGATCGCCGAGCTTGCCCGTTCCAAAACTGAAGCGGCGGTCATGCGCGTGCTGGCGCGCGAAGCGATAGGCAAAGGCAGCGATGCCGAGCGCCGCCGCATGGGTCGACATATGCCAGCCATCGGCCACGAGAGCCATCGAGCCGAAGACCGTACCGGCCACGATCTCGGCGACCATCATGACGGCCGTCAGGCCGACGACGAGCCAGGTGCGCCTCTCGTGGCGGTCATGCGCGCTGCCGAGAAAGATATGCTCATGCTGGGCGGGAAAGCTGTTCGCGTCCGACATCGGTTTACTCCGCGGCGGTCAGAGATATTTGGTGAGGGCCTTGAGCTCCTCGATCGACTTGCGCGCCTCGGGCGTCGAGACCTGTGCGTGGTCGAACAGATGATGCTCGATATGATCGAAAATGAGCAGCGACTTGACCTTTTCCAGCGCCTTCTCGACCGCCTGGAGTTGCTGCACCACCTCAGGCACTGCCCTGCCCCCCTCGACCATGCCGACGACGGTGCCGAGGTGCCCCTGCGCGCGGCGCAGGCGGTTGATGATGTCGGGATCCATCGCGTGGCTCATGTGCGTATCCTATCCCCCTGGATAGGATACGCACATGCTTTGGATTCCGTTTGGAACGCTGCTCCGCCGATGCCGGCTGCGAGACCTGACCGTGGCGTCGACGCCAAACTGCGCCGGGCGCGGCTGCGCACTGACGCGCCGCCCCCGGGGCAGCTATAACGAAGGCAAAGGGAGCCCCGCTCCCCACGATCTGCCGGGAGGTTCCGCCATGCTTGCCAACGCGCCGCGCCCGTTCAATTTCGACCTCGGCGAGACCGCCGACGCCATCCGCGACACCGTCCATGCCTTCGCGCAGGAGAAGATCGCCCCGCGGGCCGAAGAGATCGACCGCACCAACCAGTTCCCGCGCGATCTCTGGCCGGAAATGGGCGCGCTCGGCCTGCACGGCATGACGGTCGAGGAGGAATATGGCGGCTCGGGGCTCGGCTATCTCGAGCATTGCATCGCCGTGGAGGAGGTCAGCAGAGCCTCGGCCTCGGTCGGCCTCTCCTACGGCGCCCACTCGAATCTCTGCGTCAACCAGATCCGCCGCAACGGCAACGAAGCGCAGAAGCGCAAATATCTGCCTGGGCTGATCTCCGGCGAGCATGTCGGCGCGCTCGCCATGTCCGAGCCCGGCTCGGGTTCCGACGTCGTCTCGATGCGCACCCGCGCCGAGAAGAAGGGCGACCGCTACGTCCTCAACGGCAACAAGATGTGGATCACCAACGGCCCGATCGCCGAAACGCTGGTCGTCTACGCCAAGACCGATCCGGAGGCCGGCTCACGCGGCATCACCGCCTTCCTGATCGAGAAGGGCATGAAGGGGCTCTCGACCCATCAGAAGCTCGACAAGCTCGGCATGCGCGGCTCCGACACCTGCGAGCTCGTCTTCCAGGATTGCGAGGTGCCGGAGGAGAACGTGCTCGGCCAGGTCGGGCGCGGCGTCAACGTGCTGATGTCGGGTCTCGACTACGAGCGCGTCGTGCTGGCGGCCGGGCCGCTCGGCATCATGCAAGCCGCGCTCGACGTGGTCATGCCCTATGTCCACGAACGCAAGCAGTTCGGCCAGTCGATCGGCGAGTTCCAACTCGTCCAGGGCAAAGTCGCCGATATGTATGTCGCGATGAACTCCTGCCGGGCCTATGTCTATTCAGTCGCCAAGGCCTGCGACCGCGGCGAGACGACCCGCGAGGACGCCGCCGGCGCCATCCTGATCGCGGCCGAGAAGGCGACACAGGTCGCGCTCGATGCCATCCAGTTGCTCGGCGGCAACGGCTACATCAACGACTACCCGACCGGGCGATTGCTGCGCGACGCCAAGCTCTACGAAATCGGCGCCGGCACCAGCGAGATCCGCCGCATGCTGATCGGCCGGGAACTGTTCAACAAGACGAAGTAAGGGTCAAAGGCGCCGTCATGCGCGGGCTTGACCCGAGCATCTCAGGACGAGATGCCTCAACAAACAGGGCGGCAATGCGTCCCGAGATTCTCGGGTCTGCGCTGCGCGCCGCCCGAGACTGACGCGAGGCCCCAATGCCCCTCTATTTCGCCTACGGCCTCAACATGGATCCGGTCGGGATGGCCGAGCGCTGCCCGAATTCGCGCCCGCTCGGCCCCGCTCGCCTGCCGCGCCATCGCTTCATCATCACCCGCGACGGCTATGCTTCGGCGATCCGCGATACGCGCGACGAAGTGCATGGCGTGCTCTGGGATTGCTCGCTCAGTGACATCCGCGTGCTCGACAAGTTCGAGGATATCGCGAGCGGCCTCTATGTGAAGATCAGCCAACCGGTGATCGTGCCGGGCGGCGCCAAGCGCACGTTGATCTATATCGGTCGCTCAGCCGAGCCGGGAAAGCCGAAGCCCGGTTACATGGAGACGGTCATCGCTGGAGCAAAACACTTCAGCCTGCCAGAGGCTTACATCGCCAACCTGAATCGTTTTCTGACCGAGAACCGAGGGATGGTGTTACCGCGATTGCGGGAAAAACTCCGCAAATTCTGATGCCCGTGGGCCAACGCGAGAGCTATTTCGACGCCGGGAACGCTCGGATGTCGGCGGATCGTTGCGAGGTTGGACTAGACGAGTGCCGCTACAGCTCTCGCCGGAGGGGCGTAGCGGAGCTCGACCCGCAGCCCGGCTGCGTCGAAGAAGTGCCAAGTCGAGCCGTTGAAGCCAAGCCGGACGGACTTGCCTTCGATCTGTTCCGTTCCCGGCGGCAGGATGACTGCCAGGTCCCGGTCGAGGATTCTGCAATACGCGATGCGCGAATTTCCGAGCTCCTCGACCATGTCGACGACCGCGTCGCAGCCCTCGGCCGCTTCGCTCATGACGATCTCTTCCGGACGGATCCCAGCGACCAGTTGCGTGCCTGGTCTCATGCCAGAGCGCAAAGCGATCGCCCGCTCCGGCTCGATCTCGAGCGCGACGGCCCCGTCGTCGCGGACGAAAGCCGGCAGTAGGTTCATGGCGGGAGCCCCGAGGAAACCAGCCACGAAAAGCGACGCCGGACGACGATAGATCTCGGACGGCGCTCCGATTTGCTCCACCCGGCCCTTGTTCATCACGATCAGGGTGTCGGCGAGCGTCATCGCCTCGATCTGGTCATGCGTCACGAGGATGGAGGTCGTCCGCAGCCGCTTGTGCAATCGCTTGATCTCGATCCGCATCTGCACGCGCAGCAGGGCGTCGAGATTCGAGAGCGGCTCGTCGAACAGGAAGATCTGCGGCTCGCGGACGATCGCCCGGCCCATCGCCACCCGCTGGCGCTGGCCGCCGGAAAGCTGCGCGGGCTTGCGACCGAGATAGTCGCTCAGCCCGAGAAGCGCGGCGGCCTCGCGCACCTTGCGCTCCTTTTCGGCCTGCGGAACGCGGGCGATCTTCAGCGGATAGGCGATGTTCTGCGCCACCGTCATATGCGGATAGAGCGCGTAGTTCTGGAAAACCATGGCGCAGCCGCGCTCTGCCGGATCGACGAAATTCACCACCCTGTCGCCGATCACGATGGTGCCGTCGGTGATGTCCTCGAGCCCCGCGATCATCCGCAGCAAGGTCGACTTGCCACAGCCCGAGGGGCCCACGATGACCGCAAAGTCTCCGTCGGGGATCGCGACATCGATGCCATGCAGCACCTGCTTGCCGTCATAGCTCTTGCGGAGCGCCGTGATCGAAAGAGCGGACATCAGAGACCTCTCGGCATCAGCGGATGCCCGATTTCATGAAGGATTGAACGACCTGACGCTGCAGCACGAGATAGATCGCCAGGACCGGCAGGCTCGCCATCGTCGAGGCCGCCATGAGAGGGCCCCAGGCATTGCCCTCGGCCGTCATGAACATTTGGATGCCGATCTGGATCACGCTGTTTTCGGGCGTGCGGCTCAGCAGCAGCGGCCAGAAATACTCGTTCCATGTCGAGATGAAGATCAGGATGGCGAGCGAGGCGAGCGTCCCGCGCAGGCTGGGCATGACCACCTCCCACAGCACGCGCCAGTGCCCGGCGCCATCCATTCGGGCCGCCTCCAACACCTCTTTCGGAAAGCTCCGCATGGTCTGGGCCAGCAGCAGGATCGCCAGCGCGGAGGCGAAGTTCGGCAGGATCTGTGCGGCGACGCTGTCCAGCAGACCCATCCGCGCGATCAGCAGGTAGTTCGGGATCATCACGACCTGGAACGGCACGAGCCAGGTCAGCGCGATCAGAGCGTAAACGAGACGATCGCCCGGGAAACGCCAGCGCGCGAAAGCATAAGCCGCCAGCAGCCCGGTGAAGAGCTGGATCACCGTCACCGCGACGGAAATGACGAGCGTATTGGCCAGCATCCGGACGATCGGGATGGCGTCCAAGGCCGCCGCATAATTCGCGAGCGAGAGCTCGGAGGGCCAGAGGCTGGTCTCGAAGATCGCATTCTCGGGACGCAGCGAGGTGACGATCATCCAGTAGACCGGGAACAGGCAGAAGATCGACAGCAGGACCATGACGAGATGGCCCACGGCGCGGCTGCGCTGCCCCGGACGAATGTCAGTTGTCATGGATGGAATACCTGTCGATCAGCCGCAGGAGGACGAAGGCGATCGCGCTGAAGCCGAGGAAGAGGATGACGGCCGAGGCCGAGCTCCAGCCGACGGACATCGTCGAGAAGCCGAAATCCCAAAGCAGGTAGAACAGGTTCGTTGTCGAGCCGAGCGGGCCGCCGCCGGTCAGGACATGGATGTAGCTGAAGCTCCATTGCGCGCCGAGCAGCGCGGTCATCATCAGCAGGAACAGCACCGTGGAGCGCAGCAGCGGCAGGCGCACGTCGCGGATGATCTCCCAGCGCGAGGCTCCGTCC
Source organism: Allobosea sp. TAF32 (assembly GCF_052113585.1). Classification (NCBI taxonomy): domain Bacteria; kingdom Pseudomonadati; phylum Pseudomonadota; class Alphaproteobacteria; order Hyphomicrobiales; family Alloboseaceae; genus Allobosea; species Allobosea sp. TAF32. The sequence continues at coordinate 239,871 of NZ_JBFRDM010000008.1, forward strand.
ATTCGCGCGGCCTCGATCAGTGCCGGATTGATGTTGGCGTTGGCGGCCGAAAGGATCAGCGTCGAGAAGCCGATCAGCTTCCAGCCTGTGATGACGATGATGGTCCAGATCGCCCAAGCGGGATCGCCCAGGAAGCGGACAGGCGCAGCGCCGGTCAGGGTGATGCCGGCATTGACCAGCCCGTGGCCGGGATCGAGCAACCAGCGCCAGACCACCGCGCCGACGACGGGGGCGATGATCATCGGGACGAAGATGATCGCGCGATAGATGTTGCGCGAGCGCGCCGGCAGGTCGTGCGTGTAGATCGCGATCGCGAGCGGCAGCAGCACGGCGAGCGGGATCAGGCCGAGCACGTAGACGCCGGTATTGGCGACTGCATCCCAGAATTTCGGCAGCGAGAATATCCGGACATAGTTGTCCCATCCGACGAAACGCTGCGGCGCGTTGGGCAGCATGTTCCAGCGGAAGAAGCTGAGCCGGACGGCGTCGATCAGCGGCCAGTAGATCCACAGGATCAGCTTGATCATCGCGGGCGCCAGATAGAGCCACGGAGAGACGATCCATCTCGCCCTGCGCCTCGAGGCCGCCGCAGGGAGCTCGGCGAAGGGTTTCATCGCATGTGCCATGTGCCGGCTGCCGCGCGCTTCAATCGTTCAGCCGGGCCTGCAGCCGCTCGATCCGAGCGGGCGAGAGCCCGATGGCTGCGAGATAGGTGGCGATGCCGCCATGCCGCTCCCGCAGATGCGCGAGCATCGTGCGGATCGTGATCTCATCGCTCGCCAGCATGAGCGAGACCTGGGCCGGATCGGCGCCGCCCGCGAGCGCGCGCTCGCGCAGCCTTTCGAGCATCGCCTGTCCGAGTTCGGCGGTCAGGACGTAGTCGGCGGCGATCTCGTCATCGGCGACGCCGGCGACCAGCAGCAGGAGCGCAGCGACGATACCGGTGCGGTCTTTGCCAGCCGTGCAGTGGAAGAGCACGACCCCTTCGGGCGCCTCGGCGATGGCGGTCAGGACATCCGCGAGCCGCGCGCCACATCGATCCAATGCCTCGCAGTAGCGTGCTGCCATATTGAGCGGCGCTGACAGCGTTCCAATGGGCTCCAACTGGTCGAAAAGCGCTATGCTGCGGTAGCGCACCGTCGCATGGGCAGCGAACGGGTTCGGCTGATGGGCAATCTCGTGGAACCCGCGCAGGTCGATCACCAGAGCCAATCCGCGGTCCACCAGCGCGTCGCGGCTGCTCTCGCTCAGATGCCAGAGGTCGTCGCCGCGCAGCAGGCGCCCCCAGCCCGTGGCGACACCACCGGCGCCGGCATAGCCCCCGAGATCGCGGATATTATGGGCGTTCGGCAGCTGCCAGTGACGCAAGGGGTGAAGCGGCATCGATCGGGTGACCTGTCGGTGAACGGAAACGCGGAGGGAGCGGGCGGGGACGCCCGCTCCAGCGTCAAAGGTCAGGGCATCATCGCCTGGCCGCGGGTCTGCGCCTCGGTCAGGATCCTGGCGACGTCGCCTCGGCCGAAGACCGCTTCGATGACGGCGTCCTTCATAAGGCTTTCGACCTGCCGGTAATCGGGGCCGGGAAAGGCGACGTTCGGGGTCAGCCGCGAGAGCTGCTCCAGATTCGGGCGGATCAGCGGGTTCGCGGCGGTCCACGGGCCGAGGTAATTGGGATCGTCGACGATATCGAGACGGAGCGGCAGGTAACCGATCTTGCTGGTGATGATCGTATAGCCGCGCTTCGAGGTCATGAACTTGAGCAACTCGTAGGAGGCACGCTGCTTGGCCGGATCGGTCGAGAACGCGAAAAGAGCAGAGCCGGAGTTGGTCGGCGCCGTAGGCTTGGTGCCGAAGGCCGGCATCGGCGCGACGCGCAGCTCCCATTTGCCCCTGGCCGCATTGGAGATGCTGTTTTGCAGCGCGCTCGTATAGAGGAACATGCCGAGCTTGCCTGCGGACATGGCATCGGCCGGGCTGGCCGGGTCCATGCGCGAATGCCCACCGCCCGCGACCATGTCGCGCAGCATTTGCACGGCCTCGATACCTTCGCGGCTGGCATAGGTCAGCCTGTTGCCGTCCCGGACCTTGCCGCCATTCGACATCAGGATCGCCTGGTAGACGAAGGTGCCGTCGGCCGGCCCATAGGCGCCGGGGAAGAAGCCCTCGGCGCCGGTCTTCTTGGCGACGGCCTCGGCGGCCGTGCGCACTTCTGCCCAGGTCCGCGGCGGCTTGTCAGGGTCGAGCCCTGCCTTCCGGAACAGGTCTGCGTTGTAGTAGAGGATCGGCGTCGAGAAGGTGTAGGCAAGGCCGTAGGTCTTGCCGTCGACCTTGCCGAGCTCCAGGCCGTTCGGGATCATCCCCGCGGTGAGCTCGGCATAGCCCTTCGCGCCCGCCATGTCCTCGAGCGGCTGTGCGCCGAGATCCGTAGCCAGATAGATCAGGTCGCGGAAGACGAGCTGCGCGACGTCGGGCTGGCGCCCGGCAGCCATGTCCGCCTGCAGCCGCGTTATGATCTCGTTCGGCGGCACTGGGACCGGCTGCACCTTGATCAACGGATTGGCGGCCTCGAACTCGGCGATGAGCTCGCGCGTCGCCTGCGCGCCGGCCGTGGCTGTGGCGAGGTTGTAGTTGTAGAAGGTGATCGTGACCGGCTTGCTCGGCGGGCCAGCCATCTCCGCCGCTGCCGGGTTCGACAAGACAATGCCGAGCCCGCCCGCAGCCAGCAGCCGCAACATCAAACGTTTCATCATGGGTAGACCCGTCCTTGCGGTGACTCTGGGTTCAACCCGCCGTGGCTTCGGCCAGGGCGGCTTCCTGCCGCTCGCGCAGCATTGTGAGGTCGTAGCGGTTGAGCTCGGCCCGATCGGACGGCAGCGGGACGAGCGCCATCGTCAGGCCCGATTTGCGGACCGTGCCGATGCCGAAGGAAGCGCCGCGGACCATGCGCAGGACCGAGCTTTCCAGAATGTCGGTGGCCGCGTGCATCCCCATACCGACGATGACTGGGATGCCGTGCCAGACCGAAAAGCGGTCGTGATGGATATGGCCGCTCAGGATCGCGAGGATGTTCCGCCCGACAAGCATCTCGGCCAGGCGCTGCGACTGGTTGAACTCGATAGTGCGCCAATGGGCCCAGTCCGGGGCCTCGCCGAGCGCGGGCGCGTGATGGGCGACGAGCAGCTTCGGCAGCTCCGGGTGGGCGTCGAGCCTGGCTTCAAGCCAGTCGAACTGTTCGGGTTCGATCGTGCCGCCGATTTGGCCGGGCGTGCTGGTGTCCAGGACGATGACGTGCAGCCCGCCGATGACGTGGTCATGGTCGTAGGACGCCGTAAGCTCGTCGGCACGATCGAGCATGCCCTGATAGAAGCCCTCGCGCGTGTCATGATTGCCGAGCGCGTACAGGACCGGAACGTCCGTCGCCTGCATGAGCCGGGCGAGATGCCTGTAGTCGTCAGTGCTCCCGCGGTTGGTCAGGTCGCCACTGGCGATGATGAAGGCGGGCTTCGGCTCGATGCGGCCGATCATCGCGAGGATCGAGGTGAGCGTCTCGCTCGTATTGCTGAACAGGTGATCGTCCGAGACCGCGGGATCGCCGACATGCAGGTCGGTAATATGGACGAATGTGACGCTTGATTTCATCGGAGGCTCCGCGAGTTCGGAGCCCGATAGGTCTGCCAAATGTCACTGGAATGAACGAATTCAAACGCCGTTTGACAATCAGTGCTGACGGAACATCGGCGTGGCGACAGAAACGATATGGCCGAGCAGCGCCTCGGGATCCGACATGTCGATCCGGCCCATGGTGAGGGCTTCTGTCCGCTGCCGGTGCCGGATGAGCTGCGATCGGATGCCGAGAAGGCAACTGATCCTGAAGCCGATCTCCGCCTCGTCGAGCCATGGCGCGACCTTCAGGAAATGCGCGATGAACAGGCGGTGAGGCTCGATCTCGTCGATCATCGCTCGGTACATCTCCGGCTTCTCCGAACCCAGGTAGTTGGAGATTACATGCCTAAGGACCGGATAAGCGGAATCCGGATCGAGCGCCCAGCGGATCGAGGGGCCGATGATAGCGCGGACCAACGCGTCGGCGGGCACCGGCTCAGGGTGGGCCGCATCAACGGCCGTTTGCAGAAGCGCCAGACGCTCTGCGTTGAGGCGTCGGTAGGTGCGCTCCGCCACCGCAATGAACAACTGTTCGAGGCCGCCGAAATGATAGTTGATCGCAGCCGGATTCGTGCCGGCGCGATCGGCGATCCGACGCGATGAGACTTCGGACGGATGTCTTGCCTGGACGAGCAGGTCCTCGCAGGCATTCAATAGGGCTGCGGCCGTAGCATTTGCTGTCATGCCCATAACCTCGCGATGTGACCTAGGCCATGCGTCATTCCGGCAGAGCCGGTCTTGGCGACGCCGGCCCGAAGGTGCACGTCAGCGCGATGCGGTCAAATGCTTCTCATGGGCGCGCCCCTGGCCCGCTTCGCGAGCGCGTTCCGCACTATCCGGATTGGCCGCCCGCGCCAGCAGCACCTCGTCGCTGTTTCGACGCCTTGCGCTCGACAGCGCATCATTGATGCCGCCGAAGATCAGCCCGTCACCGCAGTAGCGAAGCGCAGGAAACCAACTGGGCAGCCACCGCCCGCGTCTGCCGCCACGCGATGAACTACGGCAATAATCTACTCTGCACTTTACGGGCTGTTTTCTTTGCCAAGAGCGGAGGCGAGCCACGCTTCGATTGTCGCCCTCTCTTCCTTCGCATCGTTCTTCACCCAGCTCAGGTACATCGAAGAACCTTTGGAGTGCATCGCCAGGTCCAGAACGAAGCTCGGGCTGGTTTCGTAACGCTTCTTGAAGGCACGGCTGAAATGGGCTTCGCTGCGAAATCCGTGCTGGTGCGCGACGGCAGATATCTTCAGCTTTCCCTCGGACAGCACGATCGTCCGTAAGCTGGCTTTCAGCCGTTCCCCGAGCAGCCAGCGCTGGACGCCGCCATGATCCTCGAACGAACGAAACAGTTTCGATCGAGAGATGCTCAGTGCATTCGCCAGTTCATCCGGTCCGAAGTCCGGATCCGACAATTTCCCCCGGGCGAGTCGACGGGCGCGGTCGAGGACGGAGAAATCGTCGTACTTCTTTCTCGGGGCGGCGGCCGGAAGTGTGGTTTCGGCAAATCGCAAGATGCCGTCGACGGCTGATTGGGCCTGGTCGACGCTGAGGCCGTCGACATGATCCACGAGGGACCTGATCTGGCCTCCGAGATAGACGCCGGCACTGCTGTCCGCGGTCAGCACCATGCCGTGGACATCCCCTTGAAGCTTGGACGGCGCGCTGGCTCTGTCGAAAGTGATCGTTATGCCTTCGTAGCCTGACGTATGGCATTCGTATGGCCGCGAATAGTCGATAGCGACGATGTCGCCAGAGGAATGGGACCGCTTCCGCCCGTCATAATCGGTCGTGATCTCTCCGCTTAGGACCAGATAAAGCGACATCTGGGAATTTGGCCTGTCATCGATGGCGCGCTGCGGCCGCGACATGGTCATCGCCGAGCCGCCATTGATCTGCAGAAAAGCTTCGGGGAGCTGCCAGGTGCAGCCATAGAAATTGAACGACGCCGGGTCGAAATCGGCCGGAATCGAACAGTCGACCAGGCGGGAAAGCGCCGCTTTCCAGGCCAAGAAATTCTCCAGACCTGCAGGAAATGGCCAGATAAGTCCACGTGATGGACGTGACTGAGGCCTTGCTTCGGCTTCAAGCATTCAAACGCCCGTGCTCGCTCGTAAAACGACCTGCTTGGTTTTTGCGGTTCCGATTCAATTGCAAAAGTCCAGTTGGGTCATTGATTTGGCATTGGCAAGTTTGGGCACTTTGGCAGCGCTGTAAAGTCAAGACCAGCTGGGAGCGAAGATGGCCGGCGCGGTCGGCAGCGGCGACTTTCGCCGGGCTCGAAGTGATTCAGACAGGTCATCCGGCGCCGAACGGCCGGCCCCAATCGCTATCGGGGGCAGATTCGCACCGCCGAAGACACTCCCGACGATCTCGGACGGACGGTCATCAAGTTGGGATTTCCGGTCATGGTGCCCGGCAGCGGTTTCCCTTTAGATTCGATCAGAGGGTCACCGCTAGAGGGACCGCGGGGGCTGTGAGGACCTATGGCGAGGGCATCGATTGGGGCTGGCCCAGGCTGGCCGAAACTGTGTCTGCGGCCATGAGAATCCCCGGACGCCTCAGGCGTCACTTCCTCGTCGCTGGACGCGCGCCATGACCGGCTGACGCGGGCCGCCAGTTGGCGAATGCCGAAGCCCGGCGCGAACTCGCGCTGAAACCGAGGCCTCGGCCATCTCCGCGCTCGGGCTCGGCCCACGCGGATCACCTTCAAGAGTTCTGTCAGCCGTGACGTCGATTCACGGCTCGAAGTCGCATGTGCGCTGAGGCTGCTGGCTGCCGAGCGCGAACAATTCCGGGGGCAAGGCTATGTTGGTTTCCACTCACGTGCGTCTGCGGCTGGTCCTTCTGACCGGCACGATACTGGGCTCGTTGTCGGCGGGCCCCGCTTTAGCGCAGGACGCGACCTGGACCGGTGCGGCATCGAACGTCTTCGGCGATGCGGGCAACTGGACCCCGGCCGGCACCCCTTCCGGCACGGCCTTCTTCGGCAGCACTGGCGGAACGACGGTCAGCATCGACTCCAACCGGGCCCTAGGGGGCTTCACGTTCAATCCTCAAGCCAACAGCTACATCATCTCAAATCGCGCCGAGCTGCGTTTTAGCGGTACCGGAATCATCAACAACTCCGGGCAGATCCAGATACTGAACAATCAGAACGTTATATATTTCCAGAATTCGGCCGTAGCCGGCGCGACGATAATCAATGGCGGCGTACCACCCCGATCCTATGTTTTCTTTCAAGATACCAGCACAGCCGGTACTGCGGCCATCCATAACAATCCAGATGGCAGCGTCGTTTTCGACGACAGCAGCACGGCCGGCAATGCAACGATCACCAACGGCAGGAACGCGAGCCTTGGCTTCATCGGTAGCAGCACGGCCGGATATGCCACGATCCGCAACAATCCCGGCGGCAGTTTACAGTTCGCGGTCGACGCCACGGCCGGAAACGCGACGATCGACAATTCCGGCACGGTGTATTTCTTCAACACCAGCTCTGGCGGCAATGCCACCGTCCGCAACAACGCGGGCGCGTATCTCGAATTCGCCTCCAGCAGCACGGCCGCCAATGCGACCATCGACAATTCCGGCACCTTGCGTTTCTGGCTGAACGCCTCGGCCGGCAATGCGCGGCTGATCACCAATGCCGGCGGCACAACGCTCTTCCAGGGCAAGTCCCACGATACCGTGGGCTCGATCGCCGGCGCAGGCGACTATGCGCTCAGCATGTGGTCTCTCACCACCGGCGGCAACGGCGACACGACCACGGTGAGCGGCGCGATCAGCGGCGGCGGTGCTCTCGTCAAGACCGGCACGGGCACGCTGACGCTGTCGGGCGCCAACACCTATACGGGCGGGACCACGGTCAACGCAGGCAAGCTCGTCGTCAACGGCTCGATCGCGAGTGCGGTGACCGTGAACGGTGGTTCGCTCGGCGGTTCCGGCACGGTCGGCGGCATCGCCGTCGGCAATGGTGCCACGGTCGCGCCCGGCAATTCGATCGGCACGCTGACGGTCAACGGCAATGTCTCCTTTGGGGCCGGCTCGACCTATCAGGTCGAGGTCAATGCGGCGGGACTAGGCGACAGGATCAATGCCTCCGGCATGGCGACGCTGTCGGGCGCCGCCGTCCAGGTGCTGGCCGCGACCGGCCATTACGCGGCGAGCACGAACTACACCATCCTGACTGCGACCGGCGGCGTCAGCGGCCAGTTCGCCAGCGTCACCTCGAATCTCGCCTTCCTGACGCCGTCGCTGGCCTACGACACTCAGAACGTCACCCTGACGATGGCCCGCAACGACACCTCCTTCGGGCCAGGCGGCGACGGTGGCGATGCCGGTGGCGGGACCTATATCGCCAGAACGCGCAACCAGAGCGGGATCGCGGTCGCGGCGGAGCGGCTGGGCCTCGGCAATCCCGTCTACGACACGCTGGTCTCGGCGACGGCCGACGAGGCGCGGCGGGCAGGTCGCCGCCGGTCTCTCGGCCGACCTGCCGGGCCGCAAGGGCCCGGTCCTGATGCCGGCGCCGCGCTTCGAGGAGCCCTTCGCTATCTGGGGCGAGGCGGTGGGAGCGCAAGCGAACACCGATGGTGACGGCAATGCGGCGGGGCTGTCGCGCCGGACCGGCGGCGCCATCCTCGGTGCCGACATCAAGCTCTACGATACCGGCGCGAGCTCGCTCAGGGTCGGCGCTGCCGGCGGCTATACCCGGTCGAACTTCGATGTCGGCGCCAGGCTTTCTTCCGGCCGGCTCGAGAGCGGCCATGCCGCGCTCTATGCCGGCGCGCGCTTCGGGGCCTGGCGGCTCGACGGCGGCCTGGGCTATTCGTTCGGCGATACCAGCCTGACCCGGCAGGTCCTGATCCGCGGGTTCGGCGACACGCTGCGCTCGGACCGCGACAGCCGGGTGGCGCAGGCCTTCGCCGAGCTAGGCTATGCGTTCACCTATGAGCGCTTCGGCATCGAACCCTTCGCCCAGCTTGCCTTGCTTCAGGTCTCGAGCGGCTCCGACGTCGAGCAAGGCGGCGCTGCGGCGCTGCGCGTCTTCTCCGGCGACCAGAATCTCGGCTTCACGACATGGGGCCTGCGCGCCGAGGCGCAGCTCGGTACGATGCCGCTCTTCGCCCGGGGTCTGCTCGGCTGGCGCTATGGCTTCGGCGATCTGACGCCGAAGACCGTGACGGCCTTCGTCGCCGGCACGACGTCGGCCGGGGTCTACGCCGCGGCCATCGATCGCAATGCACTGGTCGCCGAAGCCGGGCTCGACTGGCGCGCAAACGCCTCGACCACCTTCGGCATCTCCTATGTGGCCGCCGTCGGCGAGCGAACCCGCGACCAGGCCCTCAAGGGACGGCTCGACGTCAGGTTCTGAAGGCGACCACACGCCAGCAGCGACCTGCGGACATGAGGTTCAGGCACGGCAGGCGCCGCGTTCGAGCCTTTGAATGTCCGCTCTCGGACAACCGCCGAATGGCGCATCCTGACAGGCGTGATGTGCCCCCTCCCCCCGTGTCTTCTGCGTAGGTTACGCAGATTTCCGACCGATCCGTCTATGGTCCGCCTCGAAGCAAGAACGACGCGATGATGGGATCGGCGTCGATGCCCGACGACAAACAGAGGAAGCCAGGCGTCTCCGCCGTGATGCAACGGTTCCCGACCGAGCGCCGGACGATCGAGCAGCTCGCGGCACGCAGCGAGGATTTTTGTGACATGTGCGAGGAACTCGCCGAGGCGGAGCGGGCGCTACTCCTGGCCCAGGCACTACCCGCCGAGATTCGCGGTGAAAGAACGGCGGAATGGTTAGCCGTGATCGACCGCCTCATCGCCGAAATCGGCGCGGCGCTGAGGACCGTCGACCTCATCCCGATTGGCCGGGCCGACCAGCCGAAGAGCCGCTCATGAGCATGAGAGTTCCACGGCGCCGGGCGCTCTTGCCGTCAGGGGCCGCGTGAGAAGCCCGGAGAGCCAAAGCGAGGGAGGAAAGACATGTACTACACCGACAACTCGATATTGCCGGAGAACATGGCGCCACTCATCATCACGGCGGCGCCCTATGGCCCGGCATGGCTACCCGGCGACGCGAGCGATATCGCCCTGACCTGGGACGAACAAGTCCAGATCGCAGTCGACTGCTACGAGGCCGGCGCCACGATGCTGCATTTCCACGTCCGGAACCCGGCCACCGGCATGGGGTCGACGAACTTCGACGATTACAATTACCTGCTGAAGCGGGTGAAGGAAGCCGTGCCCGACATGATCATCCAGGTCGGCGGCTCGATCTCGTTCTCGCCGCACACGGCCGACGCCAAGGCGAAATGGCTCGACTACGATACCCGCCACATGCTCACCGAGCTGGATCCCAAGCCGGAGTTCGTGACGGTGGCGACCGGCACCACGCTCTGGGACATCGCTTCGATGTTCTCCAAGGAAGACATCAAGGGGACGCATATGGACGACCCCAAGGTGCTGGCGGCCTGGGCCGGCATGGTGGTGGATTCGACCCCCGAATTCTACGTCGAACACCTCAAGCGCCTTCGGAAGAACGGCATCCAGCCTTACTTCGTCCCCGCCCATGTCCACCAATGGGAACTCATCGAGCGGGTCATCCGGGCTGGCGTCTATATGGGGCCGTTGAACATCGCGCTCTGTGCCTATGGCGGCGGAACGCTGGGCCGGAATCCGTTCGATCTGATGCACTTCCTGCAACGCCTGCCGCAGGGGTCGGTCAATACCTTCTGGTCGAGCATGCGTGGCCTGATCTCCATCTCGGCGATGTCCATCGTGCTCGGCCAGCATGTGCGGGTCGGCAACGAAGACAATCTCTGGGGCGCCGATCGCACCCGCAAGACCACGGTGGAGCAAATTCAAGGCGCGGTGCGTCTGTGCAAGGAGTTCGGCCGCAAGGTTGCGACCGCCGAAGAGGCGCGCCGGATCATGAAGGTCGGGACCTGGTACGACAGCGTTGAAGAGACGCTGCGCAAGAACGACATGCCGCCCAGTCCGACTGACTTCAATCCGGGCTTCCTGACCTGGCCGACCGATGGAAAGGTCAAGCCGGCTGTGCTGGGCGGTGACTCGCATCCGATCGCCGCGTGCATGATCGCACCGGCGCCCGTCCTGGCCGCACAGGCAAAGCTGAAGATCGCATCGGCATAACCGATCGCGCTGCATGCGCTTTGATGGGGGCCTGCGCTCCGGCGCAGGCCGATCCTTCCAAACGAGCTCGGGAGCGGGATCGTGACTGGCCAGTTGACCCACTTCGAGATCTATGGCGACGAGCCGGAGCAGCTCGCCAGATTCTACAGCGCCCTTTTCGGTTGGCGAATGGAGCGCGTGGAAGGCCTGGACTATTGGCGCATGCACCTCGACCCGACCGACGCAGACACGGTCGGCGGCGGCCTGACCTACAGGCCGCAGGCCGACCCGAAGGGTTGGCTGCAATTCGTGCATGTCGAGTCGATCGACGATTCCATCATCCTCGCCGAGCGAATGGGGGCCAAAGTCATGCGGCCCAAGACGGCAGTTCCGCGAACAGCATGGGTTGCCGTTCTCGCCGATCCGTCGGGGAACATGTTCGCGGTCTGGCAGCCCGATGCCACGGCCTTCCCGATGCCGGAACCGGACTAGCGGAGACCAGACATGCAACAGCTCCAGGACAGCCGTTCGCTCGGGCCGTGGGAGCGCGATGCCCTCGCTCAATTCGAGGCATGGGATCCAGGCTGGGCGCTTGCCTGCCGGGCGATGAGCACCAACCCCTGGGACGGCGCAGTCCTTCCGCGCCGTTTCGTCGAGTTGATTGCCGTTGGGATCACTGCCGCCTGCACCAATCTCGACAAGGAAGGCACGCGCCGCCACGTCGGCGCGGCCCTCGATGCGGGCGCGACACGGGCCGAACTCCTGACGGTCATCAAGATGGCGACCGTGATGTCCATTCATTCCTGCAGCCTTGGTGCGCCGATCCTCCTCGATGAAATGAAGGCGTCGGGACAGCGTTCGGCGGCGAGGGCTCCGGTCGAGACGCCCGCATGCGATAGGATGAAGGCCATCGGCCAGTGGAATGAGGCGTGGAATCCCTTCTTCGAGCTCGATCCGCAATGGACCGAGCAGTTCATGGCGACGGGCGCCGGAATCTACGGCAGCGGAATTTTCAGTGCGAAGGAGATGGAGCTTCTCAGCATCGCATTCGATGCATCTTTCACCCACATGTACGCACCAGGGACGCGTCGGCACATCAAGGCCGCCTTGGCGCTGGGGGCGACAGCCGCGGACATCATGGAGGTCCTGAAGTTGTGCACCGCACTGGGGGTGCAGGCCTGCAACCTCGCCATTCCGATACTGGCCGAGGAACTGGCGAAGCGCTCGGGGAGCTCAAGCGGAGACTTCAGGCGATGACGAAGTCTGACCCGGGGGAGCGAGGCGTCGCCGACATCACAGTCAACGCGACCGCGCCGACGAACGGTGCGCGCAACCTTCAGACGCGCGTCCTCGACGAGGCAAGGCGGTTCGCCGTGCTGTTTCTGTATCTGTGGATATTGTTCGGGCTATTCGTGCTGAACGAGCGGATCATTCTTCGCGAACACGGCATCGGCTTTGCGTCTCAAGGCTTCGCGGTATTGAACGCGTTCATCCTCGCGAAGGTCATGCTTGTCCTGGAGGATCTCAATTTGAGCAGGTGGCTCGATCGGCGGCCGCTGATCTATCCGATCCTGTACGAAGCCTTCCTGTTCTCGATCCTGTTCGTCGTCTTCCACGTTCTCGAAGAGATGCTGATCGGCCTGTTCAAGGGCGAATCCGCAACCACCAGCGTTCCAGCGATCGGCGGCGGCGGCCTATCCGGCGTCCTGTGCGTCGCCGTGATCCTGTTCTTCGCCCTCATCCCGCACTTCGCATTCCAGAATCTCAGTCGCGCGCTCGGTCCGGCGCACATGAAAGCGCTGCTGTTCAGGACGGTCGTTCGGGGTACGGCGGAATCGTAGCGCTGCAGTCAGTCCAATTTCCTCTTGCCCTCGCCCGGCGACGCGATGCCGGCCTTGCGCAAGGACTGCAGGAACCGATCGACGTCCTCCGGGCGGACGACGCGCAGCGCCACCTCGGATCGAAGATTGGCGACGAGCTGAGGCGCATGGGCCTCGAGCCAGGCCCGCTCGAGCGCGGCCTCGATGGTTTGACCGGCCTCGCCGTAGACCGCTGCGGCGATCAAGTGATAATTGGGGTTCTCCGGCGCAGGCGTCTTCGTGATCCACATCACAGCCTCGCGCAGGTCCCCCTTGAAGTAGCTGCAGAGCGCCAGGCCGGATTCGTAATAGGCGAGCGGCCCGGGATTGCGCTCGCGAGCCTCGTTCATCAGATCGCAGCCGCGCGGCCAATGGCCGGCCAAGGCGAGGCGGTAGCCATATTCGCCGACAAGCTCGGTATCGTTGGGGTTCAGCCCAAGGGCCCGCTCGCCGATCTTGAGAGCGGTCTCGACCTCGCCGTGGAAATACAAGGCAAACATCTGGGCCTGAAGTGCACGAATGTTTTCCGGGTCGAGTTCCACCGCACGGCGCGCGGCTTCGAGCGCCCTGTCGATCGAAGCCGGCGACGATGACGGGTCGATTGGATAGCGAAAGCGGATCTCGTCGACATAGGCTTGCGAGAGGAGCGCCCAAGCGGTCGCATAGTCCGGAAAGCGCCGCACCGCGTCCTCGAGGCATTTGCGGACCGATGGATGCTTCTTGCCGTCGAGGCTGACGCGATAGGCGTAGTAGGACAGCGTGCAGGCGTAGGCCTGCCAATCGTCCGGAGCGTTCTGAAGTCGCTGCGACGCGTCGGCTCGATAGATCACCCCATAGGGCTGCCCTAACGGCGTCACGACTTGCCGGGCGATGTCGGTCACGGTTTCGATGAGCTTCGAAGCCTGCAGATCGCCGGTGTAGCTGTTCGCCCAGATCACCGTGTTGTCGACACGGTTGAGGACGCGGGCACGAAGCCGGAACTCGTTGTCGGTGACGTTGATGTCCCCCGCGAGAACGTAGCGCGGATCGGAGGCAGAAGAGCGTGCAGCGGAGGCGCCTTGATCATCGCGTGGATCACCGGCCACCGTCACGATGTCTTTGAACTTTGCGATCTGCCCGATGATCTCCTGCGTCAGCCCGCGCGCGATCGCTTGCGAGTTACCCGTATTGGTCAGGTCGTCGAAAGGTCTCACCAGCAGCCGAGGCAGGGCCGGAGCCTGCTGACGATCGCTTCTGATCCGATTCACGGTCGGCCAGGACAGTGTGGCAAGTGCCAACAGGCAAGCGGCGGCGATAGGAACCGCACGCCACCGGCGCGCCGGGCTGGCGACCCGGACGGGACGCATCGGCGATGGCCGCATGTCGAATTTGGGGACGTAGCTGCCTTTCGGGATCGAGATGACGATCTCGTCGGAAATGCCGGCGGTGACATAGTAGAGATTGAGTGCGCGCCGAAGATGCCCCGCCTCGACGCGGACGACCGGGTCGGAATGCGCGTCGAATGAGGCATCCCGCCCGAAGACCTCGGTCGCGATCGCATACGCCTTGATGCGGTCGGCACGGCCTGCGATTTCCTCCTCGACGACATAGCCGAGAAATCGCCGCGACCGTTCCGTAGCATCGAAGTCCGGGCTGTTCACGATGCGATGAAGCTGAGTCCTGACGCTTTCGGCTGTGAGGGTACTCGTGACCGCCCTTTCGAACGATGCGCCCGCGGTCGAAGCAACCGGCGAGGAACCCAGGATACTCAGCTCTCGCATGATGTTCCTCCTCCGAGGACACACGCTCGAATATCGAATTGCCGCCTGCAAACTATGGGATTTTCGGTCGGACATACAAGCCGACGGAGATTCGAGCCTGAGCCCCGCTGCAGCCGTGTATCAGGCGATCGCGAAACGAGTGCCTTCGCGATCGTCGCTTCGGCGATCAGGCCGCCACCGAGCACGGCGAGGACCAGCGGGGCGACCTTGGCCGGCTCCTTGCGAGCCCGTTCGGTCGCCCGATGGAAAAGCCCGACGAAGCGTTCCGCGACCTCCGGGCGGCTCTTGATCAGAGCGCCGGAGGCAGCAACGACGACGCCGGGAATATTTGGGCACATGTCCGAGTTGACGATGCACCTGGTGCGCGGATCGAAGACCAGATGTGATGGATTGTCTCAAGCTGGATACGAATCCGTGCCGGCAGATTGAAATTCGTGATCGCGTCGGAAAGCTGCATGATCTACGCTGACCGAACATGCCCCCGCGCCTGCTACAGACTTTCCTTGCCGTCGCGCGCTGCAGGACGGCGACGCGAGCGTCTGGGGAGCTCAACCTCGCTCAGTCCAGCGTGAGCGACCAAATCCAGGCCCTCGAGGATGAACTGGGCGTTCGCCTGTTCCTGCGCTCCAGACAGGGTTTCCGGCTGACGGCAGCCGGAGAGGCGCTGGTCCCTTATGCCCAGGGCATTCTGGCCACAACGGACGACGCGCTAGCGGCAGTTAAGAGCGCGAGCCTTTTCGGCGATCAATCGGTTAGCATCGGAGCGCTCGAAACCGTGGCAAGGGAGGTTTTGCCCTCACTGCTCACGGATCTGCGACAACACCAGCCCGAACTTCGAATGCGCGTCGAGGTGGCGGGCAGTGATCATCTCCTGCAGCGCCTTCTCGACGGCTCGAACGACATCGCCTTTTGCTTTCGCAAGGGTGCTCTGGATGAACGTCTGGCTCGGCGGGAATTTGCGCAAGAGCCGCTGGTCATGATCGGGCAGCCGGCAGCCCCGGGCGCCGTCGTGCGCCCGTTGACACCGGATGCCCTCGCAGCCCAGCCATACATTGCGACCGATCCCGGCTGCGTGTACCGGCATCTGTTCGATCAGGCCTGGTGCAGGGCCGGCTTCACCCCGCCCAGGCCTGTCGCCGAGGTCGGCAGCATCGAGGCCATCGTGCGGCTGGTCGCGGCCGGCAGCGGCTATGCCCTTGTACCCCGGATCGCGACCCGGGAAGCGCTGGAACGCGGTGTCGTCGCCGCGATCCCATCCCCCGGATTCGAGCTTTCGGCGACGCTTGACATGGTATGGCGCCGCCGGCGCGTTCAACCGCCCGGCCTCAGGTTTCTCCTGGCCTCGACAGGGCGAACGCGACGTTCTCTCACACGAGGCGATGACCACCTTCGACGTGAAGAACCGTGCCTGTCGTAAAGCCATTGCCGATGAGGAAGGCCATGGCGTCGGCGATATCGTCCGGCTGACCGACGCGACCGACCGGCAGGCGTTCTGCCATTCCAGCGAGAACCTCCGCCTTCCGTTCGCCTGCCACCGTCTGCCATATCGGCGTATCGACCCAGCCCGGCGATACCGCATTCACACGGATCGGAGCCAATTCGACGGCCAAAGCCCGAACGAGCCCTTCGAGTGCCGCGTTGATGGTTGCGACCACCGTTCCCCTTACCATAGGCCGGTAGGCTGCGATGCCGGAGGTGAAGGTCAGCGATCCTCCGGGAGAGAGCTTCGGACTTCCGTATTTGGCGAGAAGAATGGGGCCGATGATCTTGCTGTCGATGGCGCGCCGGACTGCATCCAGGTCCAACGCAGGAAGCCTTTCGTAAGCGCCCGTAAAATCCGCTGCCGTGCAGACGATGTGGTCGAACGGCTCGCCATGCGCGAACAGCGCCTGCATCGCTGCTTCCGAGGTGATGTCGGCTACCCGTATTTCGAGCTTTGCCGAGGCCCCGAGGTCATCCTGCGCACGCCGAAGCCGGGAAGCGTCCCTGCCAACAATCGTCACATGGTCGCCGGCCGCTGACAGCCGCCGCGCGAGGGCGAAGCCCATGCCGGAGCTACCTCCGACGATGAGGATGCGGCGCGGGTTCGTTCTCTGCTTGGTCATCTCGGTCTCCATTTTCGATTTGCCCGCCGTTTTCCGGCTTCGCGGGCTGTTTTGAAAACGGAATGATCCGATGATGTTATCGGAGATGCCGATCGAAGATGGGTGATTGCCCGGACCGATGAAGCAGGTCGCGCAGATGGTCGAATAAAGCGGGCAGCCCGCACGCCCTGCGAGTTCATGCGGCACGCGCGCAATCATCGCCGAAGAGGCGAGCGACAGCGAAAATACAATTGTGTCATCAAACATTCATTTGTATGGTCCAAGGCAAAGCCGCTGCCCGGCGCTCGCGCCGGAGACAGACGGTCGCCCGATGAAGTGGCGAATCCTGGAGGGGACATGCAGCGTATCGTGCAGATTTCCGACACCCATCTGAGCCCGACCAAGCGGCATTTCGCCGATAATTGGGCGCCGCTGACGGCGTGGCTGGCCGCCGATGCGCCGGAGCTCGTCATCCATACCGGCGACATCACCGTCGATGGTGCGGATGTCGACGAGGACATGCGCCATTGCCGCGCCCTGCTCGATACGCTGGGCGTGCCGGTGCTCAGCATCCCCGGCAACCATGACGTGGGAGAGGCCCATCATCCTCATCAGCCGGTCAATGACGCACGTCTCGCGCGCTGGCGCAGCCATATCGGCGAGGATTTCTGGGTCCGAGACCTCGAAGGCTGGCGGCTAATCGGCCTTAATTCGATGCTGTTCGGCAGCGACGAGGCCGAAGAGCAAAGGCAGCTTGCCTGGCTCGACCGGCAGATCGCCGAGGCGCAAGGCCGCCGCATCGGCTGGTTCCTGCATCGCCCGCTTTTCATCGAGGCGCCGGACGAGGGCGACAAGGGCTATTGGAGCGTGCCGCCCGAACCGCGCGCCCATCTGCTCGAACTCGTGCGCCGGCATGAGGTCGCCTTCGTCGCCAGCGGCCATCTGCACCGCGCCCATGACTTCACGGTTGCCGGCACGCGCTACATCTGGGGGCCGTCCTCCGGCTTCGTCGTCGGCCCCGAATTGCAGCCGGGCATGGCCGGCACGACCACGCTCGGCGCCGTCTCCTACACATTCGACGGCCGGGACTTCTCCGCCGAGATCCGTGAGATCGCCGCGCTGAAGACACTCTGGATCGACGATGTGATCCACGAGGTCTACCCGCCGCGCGCCGCCTGAGACGCCTCCCCGGCCGCCCGCGGGCGGCACGGCAAGACACGCCCAACCAAGACACGCCCAACGACGAGCCCAGAGGGCCACAGAAAGGCGAACGCCATGGCCAAGGTCGCACTCTCCTCGATCGCCAAGTCCTTCGGACCGACGAAGGTTCTGGACGGCGTCGATCTCGACATCGCCGATGGCGAATTCCTGACTCTGGTCGGCCCGTCCGGCTGCGGGAAATCGACGCTGATCCGGATCATCGCCGGGCTTGAACATCACGACCGCGGCAGCGTCGCGATCGGCGGCAGTCGCGTCGATCATCTGCGCCCGCATGAGCGGCGCGTCGCCATGGTGTTCCAGTCCTATGCGCTCTATCCGCATATGAGCGTCGGCGCGAACATCGCGCTGCCGCTGACGATGTCGCGGCTCAAGCTTTGGCAGCGCCTGCCGCTGCTGCGGCAGCTCTCCCCCCAGCGCCGCAGCGTGATGCGCGGCATCGAGGCCGATGTCGGCGCGGTCGCCGCGCAGCTCCAGCTCGAACACCTGCTCGCCCGCAAGCCGGCCCAGCTTTCCGGCGGGCAGCGCCAGCGCGTCGCGCTTGGGCGCGCCATGGTGCGCAATCCCGACGTCTTCCTGATGGACGAGCCGCTCTCGAATCTCGACGCCAAGCTGCGCGTCCATATGCGCACGGAGCTGGCCGAGCTGCACAAGCGCCTGGGCGCGACCTTCATCTATGTCACGCACGATCAGGTCGAGGCGATGACGATGTCCGACCGCGTGGCGATGATGGATTCAGGCTCCGTGCTGCAACTCGGCACGCCCTCGCAGCTCTACGAGAAGCCGGCCTCGCTCAAGGTCGCGCAGTTCATTGGCAGCCCGGCGATCAACCTGCTGCCGGCAACGGTCGCGCATGGCGGCCGCCTCGAGCTCTTCGGCCGGCCCTTGGCGCTCGCCGTTCCGCTGGCGCAGGGGCAGGCCGCGACGCTCGGCATCCGCTCCGAGGCGCTCTCGCTGGTTCATGGCGAGCCGGGCGGCAGCGGACGAGCCTGGTTCTCGGCCCGCCTGCGGCGCAAGGAGAATCTCGGCTCCGAATACATCCTGCATTTCGACCTCGCCGGGCGCGACGCCGCAGGCGTGACGATGCGCGCGACACCGGCCGCAGCGGCCGGCGTCAACGAGGCTGCCGAAGTCACGCTTGGCTTCGACGAGGCCGCAGCCCACGTCTTCGCCGCCGATGGCGAGCGTATCGAGCCGCGCGGCCCGGGCGCTGCCACCGGCTCCGTCGTGCCGCTGAGGGCCTGAGCATGACGCTCGCCCTCGCATCCCCAACCGATTTTGCCCCCGTCGCGCGCCGCCGGCTCTGGATCGAGCGTGTCACCGGGCTCGGTTTTGCCCTGCCGGCCTTCATCCTGCTCCTGCTGACGATCCTGCTGCCGCTCGCCGTCCTGCTCTGGCTCAGCCTGACCAACTACGAGTTCGGCGGCGTCGACATGGACTGGGTCGGCCTCGCCAATTTCCAGAAGGCGCTGGCCGATCCGATCATCCGGCGCTCGCTCGTCAACACGCTGCTCTATGTCGCGATCGTCGTGCCCGGCGGCGTGTTCGGCGCGCTGCTGATCGCGGTGCTCGTGCATCGGCGTGGTCGCACGCGTTCCTTCTACGAAGTGGTCTATTTCCTGCCTGTGACCTCGACGCTGATCGCCATGGCGACGGTCTGGCAGTTCCTGCTCCATCCCTCGCTCGGTCCGGTCAACGGCCTGCTGAAATGGCTGGGCATCGGCCCCATAGCCTTCCTCAGCGAGCCTTCGACCGCGCTGGCGACGCTCGCCGTCATCGGCATCTGGCAGCTCATCGGCTTCAACATGATCCTGTTTCTCGCCGGGCTCACCGCGATCCCGCGCGATCTCTACGAAGCTGCCGAGATCGACGGCTGCTCCAGCGGGATCGACCGCTTCCTGACCATCACCTGGCCACTGCTTGGGCCAACGACGATGTTCGTGCTGGTCACCACGATGATCACGGCCTTCAAGATCTTCGATACGGTGGCGGTGATGACGCGCGGCGGCCCTGTCGGCTCGACCGAAGTGCTGCTCTACAACATCTATCTCGAGGGTTTTCAGTACTTCCACACCGGCTATGCCGCGGCGCTGACCTTCATCTTCCTCGCCTTCATCCTCGTCTTCTCGGCCGTGCAGACCTTCGCCCTCGACAAGAAGGTGCACTATTGATGACCGATCTCGCGCTCCCCGCCGCCTCGGTCACGCCCGCCCATTCGGTGCTGCGCCGTTTCGTGACGCTGGCGCTGGTCCACGGCGTGCTGATTGCCGGTGCGATCTTCATGCTGGCACCCTTCGCCTGGATGCTGGTGACCTCGATCAAGCCGCCGGCCGAGATCTTCAGCGCCGAGATCTCGCTCTGGCCGAAGCAGTTCTACGGCCTGCAGAATTACGGCTTCGCCATGGAGAAGGCACCGTTGCTGCGCTTCGCGCTGAACGGCGTCATCCTCTGCGGCGGCATCCTGATCGTCCAGCTCCTCGTCGCCATCCCTTGCGCCTATGCGCTGGCGAAGCTGAACTTCCCCGGCCGCAACGCCCTCTTCGTGCTGGTTCTGCTCGGCCTGTGCATCCCCGTGCAGGTGCCGGCGATGCCGCTCTACATCGCGCTCGCCCAGCTCGGGCTGCTCAACACCTATTTCGCGATGATGGTGCCGTTCTTCCTCTCGGTCTTCGCCATCTTTCTGTTCCGCCAGTTCTTCCGCAGCTTTCCCGACGACATCATCAACGCCGCCCGGCTCGACGGCATGAGCGAGTTCGAGATCGTCTGGCGCATCGTCACGCCGAGCGCCTGGCCGGCCATCGCCGCCTTCTCGGTCTTCTCGGCGGTAGCGCACTGGAACGACCTTTACTGGCCGCTGATCGTCATCTCCGACGCCAAGCTCGCGCCGCCACCGCTGGGCATGATGTTCTTCGCCGATGCCGAGACCGGATCGAACTATGGGGCGCTGACGGCCGCCGCGACGATCCTCACGGCGCCGCTCGTCATCGCCTTCCTCGTCGCAAGGCGCCGGTTCATCGACGGCATCACCATGACCGGGGTGAAGTAGCCGGCTGCCGAGCCGCCCGCCCCCCAAGAGTTCAGGCCTGAAGCAACGCAACCCCGGACAGCCCCCCGCTGTCCTGCCAAGGAGATCACCCATGAAACCTCTCGGCAAAGTCCTTGCCGCGGCGGCATTGACCCTTCTCGCCTCGACGGCGGCCAGGGCCGAGCAAGTCACGCTCGACGTGCTCTACGCTTTCCCCGCTTTCGCCAAGTTTCACGAGCCGATCGCCGCGGAATTCATGAAGAAGCACCCGGACATCAAGATCAACTTCCGGGCGCCCGCAGCGAGCTATGACGAAGGCCATCAGGCGATGCTGCGCCAGTCCGTCACCAACCAGTTGCCGGACGTCTACTATTCCGGCTTCCATCTGCTGACCGAGCTCGTCGAAACCCTCGACAAGCGCAAGCAGCTCGTCGATCTCGGCCCGCTGCTGAAGGCCGAGCCGGAGGCCTGGCGCAAGGCCAACTATTCCGACGCCCTGCTCTCGCTCGGTCAGGTCGCCGGCAAGCAGGCGGGCCTTGCCTTCAACGCCTCGACGCCGCTGATGTATTTCAACGCCGAGCTGGTGAAGAAGGCCGGCGGCGACCCCGACAAGATGCCGGACAACTGGGCCGACACCGTCGCGCTCGCCAAGAAGATCCGCAACGGCGACACCGCCGGCATGGCCTACAACATCCATGACTGGCCGGATGACTGGCTCTGGCGCGGCGTGATCCTCCAGGGCGGCCATTCCATGCTGTCGGCAGACGGCAAGAAGGTCGCCTTCGGCGGCGAGGTTGGCGAGAAGACGCTGTCGCTGCTGCGCAGCTTCGTCACCGAAGGCGGCATGCCGCTGATCGACTGGGACCAGTCGCGCCAGCAGTTCATCGCCGGCAAGATCGGGATCTTCTTCGACACGCCCGCCCGCCTGCGCCAGGTCACCGACCTGATCGGCGACCGCTTCACGCTGAAGACCGCCCTCTTCCCGGTCGACGACAAGGCCAAGGGCAAGTTGCCGACCGGCGGCAACGCCGCGCTGATCACCGCCAAGGACGCCGCCAAGCAGAAGGCGGCCTGGGAGTTCATCAAGTTCGTCACCGGGCCGGAAGCCCAGAAGATCGTCGTCGAGACTGCCGGCTACATGCCCACCAATCTGCGCGCTGGCGAGGATGCCTTCCTCGGCCCGTTCTACAAGGAGAACGCCAACTTCCGCACGATCAACGGCCAGGTCTCCCGCGCCGCGCCGTGGGAAGGCTATCCGGGCGGCAACTCGGTGCGCATCTGGCGCCAGCAGCGCGAAGTCGTCGCCGGCGTGATGCGCGGCGAGATCCAGCCCAAGGCCGGCATCGAGCGCATCGTCTCCGAGACCGAAGCCCTGATGAAGTAATCGGCCGCGCTGCGCCGCCCGCCCCTCGCCGCCCGGTCCTGTCATGACCGGGCGGTTTCCCTTTTCCCGACCGCCGGACGTTTCCCGATGATAATTGCCCAGCTCAGCGACTTCCATGCCCGCCCTCATGGCAACCCCGCCTATGGCATTGTCGAGACCAACCCGGCGATCGAACGGGCTGTGGACCAGGTCCTGAAGCTGGAGCCGCAGCCCGACTGCGTGCTGGTCACCGGGGATCTCTCCGATTGCGGCCTGCCCGAGGAATACGGCATCGCCCGCGCGGCGCTCCGCCGCCTGCCGATGCCGGTCTACGTCATCCCCGGCAATCATGACCGCCGCGACACCTTCGCCGCGGAATTGCGTCCCGATCACTCTTACCTCCCGCAAGCGGGCTTCCTGCATTACGTCATCGACGATTTTCCCGTGCGGCTGATCGGGCTCGACACCGTCGTCGCGGGCAAGGACGGCGGCGAGATCTGCGCCGCGCGCGAGGCCTGGCTCGCCGAGCAGCTCGCAGAGGGACAGGGCAAGCCGACGGTGATCTTCATGCACCATCCGCCCTTCTCAGTCGGCGTCGACGGCATGGACATCATGCCGTGCAAGGTTTCGCCGGGCTTCGCCAAGCTGATCGCCGATCATCCCGAGATCGAGCGCGTGCTCTGCGGCCATTACCACCGGCCGATCCAACTGCGCTTCGCCGGCACCATCGGCTATGTCGTGCCGGGCACCGCCCATCAGGTCGCGCTCGATCTCAGGCCCGGCACGGAAAACAAATTCGTGATGGAGCCGCCGGCGCTGGCCCTCCATGTCTGGAAGCCCGGCCTCGGCCTGATCAGCCATCTCCAGCCGATCGGCGACTATGGACCGCGCCGGGATTTCGTGCTCGATCCCGCCTATCCCGGAAAGCCGCAAACGGTGCATGCCCCATGACCGAGCCACGCCTTCTCGCTCTACTCGGCCAGGCCGATGCTCTCGCCCGCCGGGCCGGCGAGGTGCTCGTGCAGATGCAGGGCGCCGAGCTCGGCGTCACCCGCAAGGAATTGAATGACGTGGTCACGGCGGCCGACCTCGCCTCCGAGCGCCTCGTCATCGACGGCCTGCGCGCGCTGACGCCGGAGGCGGCGATCCTCTCCGAAGAGGCCGGTTTCTCCGGTTCGGAACAGGCGCCGCGCTGGATCATCGACCCGCTCGATGGCACGGTGAACTACGCGTCCGGCTTGCCCTGGTTTTCGGTCACCATGGCCTATCAGGAGCAGGGCCGCACGGTTCTCGGCCTGACCCATGCGCCGCTCGCCGGGCTCTCCGCGTGCTTCACTGAGGGCGGCATCGCGACGGTCGACGGCCGGCCGGCGCGCGTTTCCACCACGAAGCGCCTCAGCGACGCCACCGTCTCGATCTGCCTGACCTCTCACTACACTGCCGAGGAAGCGAGCCGGACGGCCGACGTCATCCGCCGCCTCGCCGGCCTGTGCCGCGGCGTGCGGGTCATCGTTTCCGGCGGGTTGGAGATGTCGCTGGTGGCGGCCGGCCGGCTTGACGCCTTCATCGGCCTCAAGGCCGACATCGTCTCGCATGCCGCTGCGATGCCCCTCGTGCGGGCGGCGGATGGCCGGGTGACGACGGTCGAGGACCAGGATTCGCGCGACGAAGATCTGGAGAAGATCGTCACCAACGGCGTGATTCACGCCGAATTGCTGCAGGCAATCCGTAGCGCCTGAGGCTTAGCGGTCACACGGTGGCCGGGGCCTCGAGCACGGCGGCCGCCGCATCCTCGTCCGTGATCAGCACAGAAGCGAGCTTCCCGCGCAGTGTGGCCGCAATGACCTCCGCCTTGTTGGCCCCGCCGGAGGCCAGGATCACGGTCGGTATCCGGCGCAGGGCTTCGAGCGGCAAGGCGATGGCCCGGCGGTTGATGGGATGCGCGACAGCCTGGCCGCTGCGATCGATGAACTGACCGAGCATGTCGCCGACAGCGCCAGCTTCCGCCAGTTCCGCGACCCGGACATCACCCGGTAGCCCGTAGCGCACCAGCAACGATCGCGCGCTCAGATCGCCGGCGCTGAGGATCGCGACATCGGTCGCTCGGATTCGGGCGAAGGCCGCCTCGAACACATCCTGCGCCAAGATGATGTCGCGCGATTGCGGGGCCCCAGCATAAATCGGCGCCGCCAGATAATGGCATTGCGCCTGCCAAAGCCGGGCGAAATGGCTGGCGATTTCGAAGGTGTTGATCTCGATGCCATAGGTCAGCCCGCCCATCATCGAGGCCACCGCGAGATCGCGATATTGCCCGGGACGGACATGCCGGATGGTTTCCCTGAGGGTTCCGCCCCAGCCGACGCCGAAGATGCCGGTGGGCTTCTCCTCGATGACCCGCGAGACGAACTCTCCGGCGGCCTTGCCGATCTGCATTGCGATCTGGCCGGGATCGGCGGGGCTGGGCACGACGATCGCGTCTGTCAGGCCGAATTCCGCCATCAGCGCGCGTTCAAGCCGGACGCAGCTTTCCAGCCGGGAGTTGATGGTGATGTTGACGAGCCCGCTGCTGCGCGCCTCGACCAGGAGCCGGTTGACGCGCAGGCGGGTCATCTTCAGTCGGTCCGCGATTTCCGCCTGGGTCAGCCCTTCCATGTAATAGAGCCACGCGGCTCGAACTTGCGTCTGCGGTTCCTCCGGCATGGCGGTGTCCTGATGCGATGGGAGCCGCCTATGAAGCGGTCGACAATGGTAGGCGAGGTCTTCGAAGCTGGCTTACATCGCTTTCGCAAGCGCCGACAATGCTGAGGGCCCGGGCGGTATCACGCTTGACGCAAACCAATGTAAATCACAAAATACATTTGCATAAGATTATCCGCATAGCGAGTGGCGACCACCCATGTCCCGTGCCGTCTTCCTTCACGCCGCAGGCGATGCGCGTGTCGCCCCGTTCAACCTCCGCGAGGGAGCGCCGGGCGAAACCCTGCTCGACGTGGCGGCGGTTGGCCTCTGCGGCAGCGACCTGCACTACTACAAGGATGGCGGCATCGGTTCGGCTGTGATTGCGACGCCCTTCGTCCCCGGCCATGAATTCAGCGGCTGGCTGACCGAGGATTTGCCGGAACTCGGCCTGCCGCGCGGCGCCCTGGTGGCCGTCGATCCCAACCAGGCCTGCGGCCATTGCGAGCATTGCCGGAGCGGGCATCCCAATCTCTGTCCCGACGTCGTCTTCATCGGGGCCCCGCCGCATGACGGGGCGATGACGGAACGGATCTGGGTGCCGAAATCGCAGATCGTCGCGGTTCCCGAGGCCTTCTCGCCGAGCGATGCGGTGATGCTCGAGCCGCTCGGCGTCGCGATCCACGCGGTGGACCTTGCCAAGCCGCGCCTACTGGAACGCGTGGCACTGATCGGCTGCGGCCCGATCGGCCTCCTGATCCTGCAGGTGCTGCGCACGGCCGGGGTCGGCGAGATCCTTGCCTGTGATCCGCAGCCGCACCGCCGCGAGCTGGCGCTCAAGCTCGGCGCGAGCAGGGCTGGCGCCAGCGTCGCCGACATCGCCGAATGGACAAATGGGGAAGGCCTGCCGCTGGTCATCGAGGCTACCAATGCGCCCGAGGGCTTTCGCGACGCGATCCGCGCCGCCCGCATCGGCGGTCGCGTCGTCCTGGTCGGCATCCCCGACGGCGACAGCTATGTGATCCCCGCCGCAGAAGCGCGCAGGCGCGGTCTCAACATCAAATTCTCGCGCCGAATGGGCCATGTCTATCCGCGGGCGATCGAACTGGTGGCGCTCGGCAAGGTCGATGTCGATGCCGTTGTCAGCCATCGCTTCCCCCTCGCCGAGGGGCCTACCGCGTTTCGCCGCCACGCCGCCAACGAGGCTGGTATGGTGAAGAGCATGATCTATCCGGGCCGCTTGCCTGAAGAACATCGCTGAACCGCAGGCCTTGTTGTGACCTTCATCGGCATCGATCTCGGAACGTCATCCGTCAAGGCAGTGCTGGTCGATGACCGGCAGCACGTGCTCGCCACGGCGACGCGAGAGCTTGCCGTCGCTCGCCCCTTCCCGCTCTGGTCGGAGCAGAATCCCGCGGACTGGATCGCCGCGACGCTGGATGCGCTGCGCAGCCTGAAGGGCGCTGCTCCCGAAGCCTTTCGCCGCTGCGCCGGCATCGGCCTCTCCGGACAGATGCACGGCGCGGTTCTGCTGGATAAGCATGATGAGCCACTGCGCCCGTGCATTCTTTGGAACGATGGCCGCGCCGCGGCGGAATGCGCGGAGCTCGAAGCGAGGGAGCCTGATTCCCGCGTCATCACCGGCAATATCGCCATGCCCGGCTTCACCGCGCCCAAGCTTCTATGGGTGCGCAGGCACGAGCCCGACATCTTCCGGCGAACCCGCCGGATTCTCTTGCCGAAGGCCTATCTGCGGCTCGCGCTGACCGGTGAAGCGATCGAGGACATGTCCGATGCGTCCGGAACGTTCTGGCTCGATGTCGGCCGCCGCGACTGGTCGGACCGGATGCTGGCCGCGACCGAGCTCGATTGCAGCTTCATGCCTGAGCTTGTCGAAGGGTCGCAGCCGGCGGGCCGCATGCGGGCAGAGCTCAGCCGAGAGCTGGGCTTCAACGCGCCACCCCGCTTCGCCGGGGGCGGCGGTGACAACGCCGCCGGAGCTGTCGGCCTGGGCGCCGTGGTACCCGGCAGCTGCTTCCTTTCCCTTGGCACCTCCGGCGTCTTGTGGCGCACGACGGCGGGTTTCGAACCCCGCACCGGCAGCGCCGTTCATGCCTTCTGCCATGCCTTGCCGGAGCGCTGGCACCAGATGTCAGTCCATCTCTCGGCTGCCGCCAGCCTGAGCTGGTGGGCGTCGATCTCCGGGCGAACCGAGGTGGCGCTGCTGCAGGAACTCGGCCCGCAGATGGAGCGCCCGGTACCGGTGCTCTTCACGCCCTATCTGTCGGGAGAACGCACACCGCACAACGACCCGCGGATGCGCGGCAGCTTCATCGGCCTCGGCCACGAGACTGATCGCACGGCGATGACCCAGGCCGTGCTGGAGGGCGTCGCCTTTGCCTTCAAGGATGGCAAGGAGGCACTGGAAGCTGAAGCCTCGCCAATCGAGGAAGCCATGGTGATCGGCGGCGGGGCACGTTCGGATACCTGGCTGTCTATCCTGTCTGACGTGCTGAACCTGCCGCTCAAGCGCTATCACAAGGCCGAGAGCGGCGCCGTCTTCGGGGCTGCGCGCCTGGCCCGCCTGGCCTGCACCGGCGAAAGCCCGGAAGCGATCTGTACGCGGCCGTCTGGCGAAGCCGCTATCTTCACGCCGCACCCCAGGAGGGCTGCGGCCTATGCCGAGCGCTACGCGGTCTGGCGGCGCGCCGTGGAGGTCAACCGCACGCTGCGCTGACGGGACAGAGTTTGACAGGCGGTCGGGCGAATGCTCTTCATGTGAGCATTCGTTCGAACTGACTGTTGCCCGATGCCCCCTCCGCTCCCGCCCTTCGACCTTGTCATCCTCGACTGCGACGGCGTACTCGTCGACAGCGAAACCATCAGTTGCCGGACCCTCGTCGATATTCTCTCGCCCTTCGACTCGCGCTATGATCTGGAGATGGTCATGCGCCGCTATCTCGGGCGGCCGGCCAGCGCCGTTGTCGAGGATTACGAGAGAATGACCGGCCGCCCGGCCTCGGCTGACTTCACGCGGAACTGGCGGGCGCAGCTTTTCGCAGCCTTCAGGAGCGATCTCCAGCCTGTCGATGGCGTCCGCGACGCGGTCGCAGCCTTCGGCGGCGACTATTGCGTGGCTTCGTCGAGCGATGAGGAACGCATCGAGATCTGCCTGCGCCAGACCGGGCTCTGGGACCTGTTCGAGGGACGGATCTTCAGCACGACGCGCGTGCGGCGCGGCAAGCCGGCACCGGACCTCTTTCTTCTTGCCGCGAGCGAGCGCGGCGTCGCGCCGGAGCGCTGCCTGGTGATCGAGGACAGCGTCAGCGGCGTGACCGCGGCGAAAGCGGCGGGGATGACCGCCTATGGCCTCGCTGCCGGCAGCCATTTCGCCGTACTGGATCAGCGCCAGGCACTTCTGGCAGCTGGAGCCGATCGCCTTTTCGAATCCTGGCAGGAGCTCGCGCTCGCGCCGGCGCCTCACTGAGAACGCGATGGCCGAGAACGACAACACCCGCCTCGACGACGCAGCTCGGGCCGGCTGGCTCTACTATATTGCAGGGCGCACGCAGGACGATATTGCGCAAACGCTGAACATTTCGCGCCCGGCGGCCCAGCGCCTCGTCTCGCTCTGCCGCAGCGAGGGCCTGATCAGCTTCCGTATGAATCATCCGATCAGCACCTGCATGGATCTGGCCGCCAGGCTGCGCGACCGTTTCGAATTGCTGCATTGCGACGTCGCCCCCTCCGACGGCTCGACGGAAACCGGCGCGGCAGGCATCGCCGCGCTAGGCGGCGTGCTGATCGAGCGCTGGCTGCGCTCGCGCAAATCGCTGGTCATGGCACTCGGCACCGGCCGCTCGATGCGCGCCAGCATCGAGCGCGTCCCCCCGATGTCGTGCCCGCTCCACCGGCTGGTTTCGCTGGTCGGCACAATTTCCCCCGATGGCTCGGCCAGTCCCTTCGACACGTTGGTCAAGCTCGCCGAGATCACCAAGGCACAGCATTTCCCGATGCCGCTGCCACTTTATGTGTCGAGTCCCGAGGAGCGCGCCCAGCTCGTCGAGATCGAGTCGATCCGGCGTATCCGCACCATCGCCGCCGAGGCGGATCTCTGGCTGATGGGCATCAGCCAGATCGGCGAGGATGCCGTGCTCTATCGAGACGGCTTCATGACCCGCAGCGAATTGCTCGAAATGGTTCGCCACGGCGCCGTTGGCGAAGTGACCGGGTGGGTGTTCGACGCCGAAGGCCGCTTTCTCGACCGCGGCACCAACCTGCGCGTCACCAGCGTGCCGCCGGAGCCGGGCAGCGCCCGCCTGCGCATCTGCATCGGCCAGGGTCCGGCCAAGGTCGCGCCGCTACGGGCCGCCCTGACCGGCAAGATCGTCAACGGCCTCGTTACCGACGAGGGTACCGCCCGCGCCCTGCTCGCGGACTAACTCCACTCCCCAGGCCGACCGTTCCCTGCTCGCGCGCCGGTCACCGCGCAACCGCCGTCCGCTTGTCGCCAAGAGTTGACATGAGAAGCCAGTGTGCGAGCATATGCTTCAATAAAGAGCATATGCTCGCAAAAAACTGATGAGGGAGGCTTTGCATGCGACCTTTCTATGGTGCGTTGGCGGGTGCGGGCGCTCTGCTCTTGGCAGGGCTCAGCTCGGTGCAGGCAGCGACTGAAATAGAGTTCTGGCACGCGATGAGTGGCGCGCTTGGCGAACGGGTCGACGAGTTGGTCAAGAAGTTCAACGACTCGCAGAAAGACTATGTCGTCAAGGCTATCGCCAAGGGCACCTATGACGAGGTCCTGAACGGCACCATCGCGGCCTATCGCGCCAAGCGCCAGCCCGAGATCGTGCAGTCGAACGAGCGCTCCTTCCTGACCATGGTCAATTCCGGCGCCATCCTCCCGACCAGCGAACTGATGGCGCAGCAAGGCCATCCGATCGATACCTCGAAGTTCATCACGCCGGTCGTCAGCTACTATGCGATCGACGGCAAGCTGCAGGCGATGCCGTTCAACTCCTCCACGCCGATCCTTTTCTACAACCGTGACCACTTCAAAGCCGCCGGCTTCGACAAGCCCGGCACGACCTGGCAGGAGCTGGAACCGCAGCTCGACGCAATCAAAGCCAAGGGCGTGTCAAAATGCGCGATGGTGCTCCCCGGCGACTACGAGTGGAGCTTCCTCGAGAACTACAGCGCCGTGAACGACATCCCGTATGCGACCAAGCGCAACGGCATGGACGGCCTCGACACCAATTTTGTCTTTAACAAGGGCAAGCTCGTCGGCCACGTCGAGCGCATGAAGCGCCTCGTATCGTCCGGCGTCATGCAGCTCGCCGGCCAGGGCATCATCCCGATCCAGCTCTTCACCTCCGGCGAGTGCTCGACCATCATCGCCTCTACCGCCTCGCATGCCGCCGTCGTCGCGGCTGCGAAATTCGACTGGAGCGCAGCCGAGCTGCCGTACGAGCAGGGCGTCACGCCGAAGAACAGCGTCATCGGCGGCGCCGCTCTCTGGACCCTCAAGGGCCATACGCCGGAGAAGTACAAGGCGATCGCCGCCTTCTATGACTTCCTCGCCAGGACCGACACGCAGGTCTGGTGGCACCAGGCGACGGGCTATGTCCCGGTCACGACCGCGGCTTACGAAGCTGCAAAGGCTGAGGGCTACTACCAAAAGAACCCGACGCGCGAGATCGCCGTGGTGCAGCTGATGCGCGGCACGCCCAGCGACAATTCGCTCGGCTTCCGCATCGGCAACAGCAACCAGATCAATGTCGCCATCATGGAAGAGGTTTCGGCGGCTTTCCTCGGCAAGAAGCCCGTGCAGCAGGCGCTCGACGATGCGGTCTCCCGCGGTAACGAGTCGCTGCGCCGCTACGAGCAGCTCAATGCTGGCAAGAAATAAGGCACCTGGCCTTCCAAAGGCGGCAGGCTTGGGCGGCCTGCGCCTCCGGTCGCCGCTGCGGCACCTCTTCCTGCAGGGCGCCGGCGATGCGCAAGGCGAAAGCGGACTGAAGCGCGCGCATTTCAAGGAATGGCGCCTGCCCTTCTGGTTGCTCGCGCCGCAGCTCTTCATCCTGCTGCTGTTCTTCTTCATCCCCTCGATCAGGGCGCTGATCCAGGCTTTCCAGCTGACGGAGTTCGGCGCCACGACCCAATGGGTCGGCTTCCAGAATTTCGAGCGGCTCTTCCGCAGCAACGTCTACTGGTCGTCGGCGCAGGTCACGCTGATCTTCACAATCATGCAGAGCGCGCTGACCCTGTCGGTCGCGCTGCTGCTCGCCTTCGCCTCCAACCATATCCTGCGCGGCCGCGGCGCCTATCGCACCGTGCTGCTGCTGCCTTATGCGATTGCGCCCGCGATCGCCGGCATCATGCTGGCCTTCTTATTCAACCCCCGCGTCGGCCCCGTCGCCCACATGCTGCAGGGCCTGGGGTTGGACTGGGACCCGAACCGCAACTCCTGGCACGCTCTGGCCCTGATCGTCATGGCGGCGTCCTGGAAGCACATTTGCTACAATTATATCTTTCTGGTCGCGGCGCTGATGTCGGTGCCCCAGTCTATCCTCGAATCCGCCTATCTCGACGGCGCGGGGCCCATCCAGCGCTTCCTGCGCATCTCGCTGCCGATGATCACGCCGACGCTCTTCTTCCTGATCGTGATCAACTTCGTCTACGGGCTGTTCGAGACCTTCGCCATCGTCGACGCGACCACGCGCGGCGGCCCGGCCGGCGCCACCTCGATCCTTGTTTACAAGGTCTATCAGGACGGCTTCGTCACGCTCGATCTCGGCTCCTCCGCCGCGCAATCTGTGGTGCTGATGGCGCTAGCCCTCTTCCTGACCTTCACGCAGTTCCACTTCGTGGAGCGCCGCGTCAACTACAGCGTCTAGGGCGGCGATGAACGAGCGCACACCCGTCATCGACGCGATCTGCCACCTCATCTTGCTCGCAGGGGCCGCGCTCGTCTGCCTGCCGATCTACTTTGTCTTCGTCACCGGTTCTCTCTCGCAGGCCGAGATCATGCGTGTGCCGATGTCCTGGCTGCCTGGCAGCCAGTTCTTCGCGAACATGCAGACCGTGCTGAGCAGCGCCAATTTCGGCCGCCTGCTGCTCAACTCCTTAATCATCGCCACCGGCATCACCGTGGGAAAGCTTGCCGTTTCGGTCATCGCGGCCTTCGCCGTCACTTATTTCCGCTTCCCCTTCCGGATGACCGCCTTCTGGCTGATCTTCATGTCGCTGATGCTGCCGATCGAAGTGCGCATCGTGCCAACCTACGAATCTGCCGCGAATGTCGCCCTGCCGCTCAACATCCTCGGCTCCTGGCTCGGCATCCAGGCGCTGGTCGATCTCGACTGGAACCTCGTCAATACCTATTCGGGCCTGATCCTGCCGCTGATCGCCTCGGCCACCGCGACCTTCCTGTTCCGCCAGTTCTTCCTCACCATCCCCGACGAGCTCTGCGAGGCCGCGCGCATCGACGGCGCGACGCCCTGGCAGTTCTTCCGGCTGATCCTGCTGCCGCTCTCGCGCTCGAACATCGTGGCGCTTGCGATCATCCTCTTCCTGATGGGTTGGAACCAGTATCTCTGGCCGCTGCTGCTCACCACCGAGCCCGCGATGGCCAATGCAGTAATCGGGCTAAAGAAGCTGATGCCGCAGGGGGACTCGCTGCCGACGTGGCATCTCCTCATGAATGCGGCCTTGCTAACGATGCTGCCGCCGACCCTCGTCATCCTCGCCCTCCAGCGCTGGTTCGTGAAGGGGCTGGTGGATAGCGGCAAGTAACCGACCAATAGGCAAGCAGGGCTCATCGACATGCGGATCATCGGTCATCGCGGCGCGCGCAACATCTGGGCGGAGAACAGCCTGAGCGGCTTCCGCAATGTCTGCGCCTTGAGCGTCGACGCGGTCGAGCTCGACGTCCACCTCTCCAGCGATGGCGAGATCATGGTGATCCATGACCCGCTGCTCGATCGCACCACCGACCACAAGGGACCGGTCGCGCATCTCTCGCGCGAGGCGATTGCCAAGGTGAAGCTCGACGACACGCTCGGTGAGACGATCCCGACGCTGTCGGAGGTGCTCGACATCTTCGGTCCGACTGGGATCGAGCTCGAAATCGAGATGAAGATGGATGCCTTCGGCAATCCCTATCCCGGCCTGGTCGACAAGGTCATCGCGCTGGTCGAAGCCCGCAAGATGGCGTCGCGCGTCGTGCTGACCTGCTTCGTCCCGGAGGTTATCGAGGACATCAGGGCCAAGGCGCCCGGCATGCGCAGGCTCGCCTCGGTGGACCGCCGCTCCTGCGAGGCTTTCGGCGGCGTCGATCGCATCTTGCAGCGTTTCGTCGATCTCGGCTGCATCGTCGCGGTCGAGCAGTCGCTCCTGCGGCTGAGCGTCGATCGCGCCGTCGGCATCGTCGGCCGCGACAAGCTCGGCGCCTGGGTGCCCAATACCGTGGGCGAACTCGATTTCTGGCTCGGCCAGCCAATCTCGCAGATCACCAGCGACCGCCCCGATCTCGCCCTGCAATTGCGCGCTGCGAGGAAGGGCTGAGAGATGGCGGTGCGCCTGTCTCGCGCCACGCTCGGACAGCTCGGGCCGTCCATACGCGTCCCCCGCTACTATGCAGACGAGTTGAGCCCCGGCCTCGTCCATATCGGTGTCGGCAATTTCCACCGCGCCCATCAGGCCGCCTATCTCGACGAATTGTTCGAGTGCGGACTTGATCGTGACTGGGCGATCGTCGGCACCGGCGTGCGCGAAAGCGACGCCGAGATGGGCCGCGATCTCGCCGCGCAGGATTTCCTGACCACGGTGGTAACGCAGGAAGCCCAGCACTCGCAGGCGCGCGTCACCGGCGCGATGATCGATTTCGTGCCCCCCGGCGACAGTGCCGCGATCATAGAGCGCCTGGTCGATCCCCGCACGCGCATCGTCTCGCTGACCGTCACCGAGGGCGGCTACTACATCGACCCGGCGACGCAGGCTTTCGATCCCGGCCATCCCGATATCGTCGCCGATGCGGCGGATCGCCTGGCCTCGCCGAAGACCGCTTTCGGCCTGATCGCCGCCGGACTGCTAAGGCGGCGCGCGGCCGGCCTGCCGGCCTTCACGGTGATGTCCTGCGACAACCTGCCTGGCAACGGGCACGTCACTGTGGACGCCGTTGCCGGCCTCGTCGATCTCGTCACCCCCGGCGACGCGCGCTGGATCCGCGAGAACGTGGCCTTCCCGAATGGTATGGTCGACCGCATAACGCCGGCGACGTCGGAGCGCGAACGCAAGGCGCTGCGCGACGATTTCGGCATCGACGACAGCCGCCCG
Source organism: Allobosea sp. TAF32 (assembly GCF_052113585.1). Classification (NCBI taxonomy): domain Bacteria; kingdom Pseudomonadati; phylum Pseudomonadota; class Alphaproteobacteria; order Hyphomicrobiales; family Alloboseaceae; genus Allobosea; species Allobosea sp. TAF32. The sequence continues at coordinate 273,995 of NZ_JBFRDM010000008.1, forward strand.
GTCTTCTGCGAGGATTTCCGGCAATGGGTGCTGGAGGACAATTTCCCGGCCGGGCGCCCTCGCCTCGAAGAGGTCGGCGTGCAGTTCGTCGCCGATGTCGCGCCGTTCGAGCTGATGAAGATCCGCATCCTCAACGGCGGCCACGCAGCGATCGCCTATCCCGCCGGCCTGCTCGACGTCCATTTCGTCCACGATGCGATGCAAGACGCCCAGATCGCCCGCTTCCTGTCCGCACTTCTCGACGACGAAGTCATTCCCGTCGTCCCCCCTGTCCCCGATACCGATCTCGCCGATTACAAGCGCACGATCGAACGGCGCTTCGCCAATCCGAAGATCGGCGACACCATCCGTCGCCTCTGCCTCGACGGCTCCAACCGCCAGCCGAAATTTATCCTGCCGACGCTGCGCGATGCCTTGCAGGCGGGGCGGCCAATTGACGGTCTCACACTGGTGAGTGCCCTGTGGTGCCGCTACTGCTTTGGCGAAACAGAAAGCGGACAAGCCATCGCGCCGAATGACCCCAGTTGGGCGCGGCTCAACGCCCAAGCACGACGAGCACGCCTCGAACCGGAAGCCTGGCTGCAGATGCCGGACATCTATGGAAACTTGCCGGAAGATCGACGCTTCCGGGAAGCGTTCGGCCGAACACTGCAGAGAATCTGGCAATCAGGAACCCGCGCGAGCATCGATCACTATCTCGCATCGCGTAGTTCCCCTTAGGCATGTCCAGCTCGGGGCGGGATTCCTTGCCGCTGCGGGCCCTGGCCTATGTCGAACTTTGAAGCCGTTTCACCCCCGCGTCGTACCTTGAGCAGATCGTCCATTCGAGCCCGGAACTGGACTTCCCAAATGTATGAAAAGGGCACAACTGCCCTCCTCACTTCCATGCAAAATGCGCCACTTCCGAATATTGGCTGAATTCCCGAAAGCGGACATGCCCTTGCGATAGTTAGGCCATTCCGATTAGGCGGTCGATTTCAGTATCGTTTGCAACGAGGTAGTCGATCAGTTGTCCAGCATGAGGCACGCGTTGCCCGGCGCCTGCATACGGAACGGCGCGTCTGACGAACGCAAATAGCTCAGAAGTTGCTAGGCCGAGTGGCTTGGCCCTTCGCATCTCGACGGCTTGCGCCGCCACCATGAGTTCCATGCCGAAGATGGAGCGGCAGAGTGTGGCCATGTCCGCCGTACGGCGGGCTGCAAGTCCAGCCATGCTGGCGCGATCGAGATTGCCGTTGGAATGACTGGAGCTCGCGAGTTCGCTCACCACGGGAGCGCCGAGAAGCCGTGCCTCCGAGGTGATCGACTTGTGAAACTGCGCGAGGCCGTTGAAGCCCGGCAGGCCGACGCCGTCTTCCTCGATCAGGCCGACGCTCAAGCCCGACCAGAATGAGTCCGCCTGCTTGGCCAGCCGTTCGGTCGAGCTGGTTACCACCGGCACCATGGCGAGCCGGGCGGTATCCAGCGCCATCGCCAGCGCGACCATGTCGAAATTGGCGACCGAGACCAATTGGCGCTGCTCGATCGCCACGATCGGATTGTTCTGGCTCGCGCTCAGTTCGATGGCGAGTTGCCTGCCTGCAAAATCGAGGCTGTCTGCAGCGTTCCCGTGGAGAAGCGGCAGCGAGCGGAAACTCAGCGGATCCTGGAGATGACGCGGCCCGCCGGGCTGCATCAGGTAGCTGCCGGCCAGATAGTTTCGGATCGCACGGCCATGATGCAGCACGCCGTCGAAGGGGCGGGAATTCAGCGCAGCCTCCGAAACGATCGAGGGATTGGCGGCAAAGCCCTCCATGCTGAACGCGCCGGCCAGCGTCGCAAAATCGAGCATGCGTGCGAGATCGTGGAAAGCGAGAGCCGCCGTACCGATCGAGAGCGCACTGGAATTCAGCAAGGCAAGGGCTTCTCCGGCGGCGAAGTCATGGTCCTTGTAAATTTCCAGCGCGAGATCGGCGATGGGCGACATGTCGCTCTGGCCCATCGAGCCCCAGAGGTGGACGTCGATCCGGCGATCCGTGTTCAGCGCATCGACCAGCATCTCGGCCATCACCGGCCTGACGCCGAGATAACCGGTCGCCATGCTGTTGAGCAGCACGACCATCATCGCCCTCACCGTCTCGTGCGCGGCAAGGGGGCCGTGCCCCATATTGTGGGTCAGGAGCAGGCGGCGATTGAATTCGGGAATCCGCTCAAGGGCGAGCACGGTGCCGGTCTTGGCTCCGACGCTGCTGGTGACGCCGTAGATTTTCTCGCCCTTGCCGACAACCTCGTCGACGACCTCCCGGGCGCGGACGATGCGTTTCATCGCCTCGCTGTCGAGAGCCACCCGCGCCCCTAACCGGGCGACCTGGACGATCCCTGCCGGATCCAGGTTTCGGCCGGAGATCTCGAGGATATTCCGCATGATGGTCCGTCCTGCATGTCAGCGACGATCAGCCATCCGGGTGCGAGCATCACACCGGGGCGAGCATCAAAAGGACAATAAGCTAGTTAATCGGATTAATATCGCGCCCCCGGCTCGTCAACTGCAGGGTATTGCGATACCCTGCCGAATATCTCAGGCCACATTGGGAGCCGCATGATCGTCCGCATCGTTTCTTCGAAGCCGTTGGAATTCAAACGAACGGGCATTTCCCGCTATCATCAGCTCGCCACGCTGTTTCGGCGCCGGATCGAGGCCGGGCAGTGGCAGGTCGGCGCGCAGATCCCGACCGTCGACGAGCTTTCGACCGAATGCGGGGTGGCGCGGGCAACGATCCGCCAGGCGCTTGACCTGCTCGAAGACGAGCAGCTGATCGAGCGCTACCGGGCGCGGGGAACGTTCGTGCGCCGGCGTCCGGCGGAGAACCTGTGGTGTGAGGTCGGCACCGACTGGTCGGGGCTGCTGCGCCCGAACTACGACGCGACGATCGAGATTCTCCATGACGAGCCCGATGCGATCCTCCATGGCTTCGAGGGGCAGATCGGGACCCTCGCTCCGGCCTATCGACATGTCCGGCGCCGTCATTGGCGGCATGGGCAGCCCTTCCTCCTGGCCGATCTCCATATCGATGAACGGCTTCGCGACCGCATGGCCCAGCGTGATCTCGAATCGAAGACGGCCCTGCGCCTGGTCTCCGAAGTCGAGGGGGTCGAGATCATGGATGCGCGCCAAACGCTGACCATAGGCACAGCCGATATCGAGACCAGCGAGGCGCTCGGGATTTCCCTGGATTCGCCGGTCGCCTTCGTCCATCGGCAGGCCTTGGACCAGGATGGCATGCTGGTGCTCGATGCGAAGGGCATCTATCGCGGGGATGTCGTGAAATTCGATGTGAAGCTGCGCTAGCGCTCAGCTTCCCTTGAATTGAGGTGGGCGTTTTTCCAGAAAGGCACGCATTCCCTCTTTTTGGTCCTGCGTGTCGAAAAGCTGGACGAAGGCCTTGCGCTCCAGCGCGAGCGCCGTCTCCAGGGGTACGTCCTGCCCGAGCTGCACGACCTCCTTGATCGCCAGGACGGAGAGCGGCGGCATCGCAGCTACGGTCCTGGCAAGGGTCAGAGCCCGCTCGAAGGCGCTCCCGTCGGGCACGATCTCCGATAGCAAGCCTGCATCGAAAGCCTCTCGCGCGGTTAGGGGCTCTCCCGTCAAGGCCAGCCTCATGGTGCGGTATTTACCGATGGTCCGCAGAAGACGCTGCGTCCCGCCTGCGCCGGGCATGATGCCGACACGGATTTCCGGCTGGCCCAAACGCGCGCCTTCGCCGGCGACGATCATGTCGCAGCACAGGGCCGTCTCGCAGCCGCCGCCCAGCGCATAGCCCTCGACGGCCGCGATCAGGATCTTCGGGCATCTTCGCAGCACCGTGAACATCCGGTCTGTTTCAAGCGCCTGATGCCGGGCCGGGCTCATCGACTCCATCTCGGCGATATCCGTGCCGGCGATGAAGTAGCCGCCAGCGCCGGTCAGCACGATGACGCGCACATTACTGTCGGCCTCGAGCGTCAGGACGGCGTCGGCAATGCGCGTCTTGATCTCGAGGTTCAGGGCGTTGCGACGCTCCGGGCGGTGCAGCGTGACGACCGCGACGCCATCGGAAACGTGCTCGACCGCTACGATTTCGGGCGTGCCCATCTAGCGGCCTCCGAAGACCGGCTTGCGCTTTTCGGCGAAGGCGCGCTGCGCCTCCTTCGTATCCTCGGAGGAAGCCAGCGCCACGGTCTGCGACTGCTCGAAGCGATAGCCGTCACGCAGTTCGAGACCCTCGGTGACGTTGAAGGAGCGCTTGGCAGCCTGGACGGCCGAAGGGCTCTTCGATGCGATCTCGCGCGCAATCTCCTGTGCCAGCCCGAGCAACTGCTCCGCCGGCACGCAATGCGAGGCGACGCCCATCCGGTAGAGCTCGGCGCCACGCACACGCCGCGCCGTGTAGATCAGCATCCGAGCGTCGGATTCTCGGAAGAACCGGCGGACATGGCTCACGCCGCCGGCCAGCCCGACATCGACCTCGGTCATCGCGAAGAAGCCTTCCTCCGCCACGAGGATGATGTCGCAGCACAGGGCCAGCACGCAGCCCGCGCCTATCGCGGCACCGTTGACCGCAGCGATGACGGGCTTGGAGCACTCCATCACCGTGTCGAAGGACGCGCGCACGAGGCGGTTATGGCGCGGATAGGCGCCCGGCTCTTCCGCCAGACCGGGCCGCTCCTTCAGGTCGGCGCCTGCCGAGAAGGTCTTGCCGGCACCGGTCAGCACGATCGCCCGCACGTCGGCGCGGTCGCTGAGGCCATCGAAGACGGCGACGATCTCCTCCCGGAACTGGCGGTTCTGCGCGTTGACCGGCGGCCGGTCGATCGTCACCGTCGCGACGAAATCGCGGACCTCGACCGTCAGGCATTCAAGGGCGTTGGCCATCTGAAACTCCGTATCGAACGAGGCCGGGGGCCGGCATCAGAACCCGTAGAGCGCGCGGGGATTGTCGACGAGAATCTGGCGCCGCAATTCGGCATCCGGAACCCATTCCGCGAAGAGATCGAGCAGATGCCCGATATCGGGAGCCCGCTCGGCAAGGCGCAGATGTGGCCAGTCCGAGCCCCAGACCACGCGTCCGAGGTTTGCCGCGATGAGGGCGTCATGGAACGGCCGGACATCGGCGTAATCCGGAAAATCCTGCGAGCAGCGGCACAGCACGAGCTTGATCCAGAGCCAGCCCTCTTGAAGTGCGTCCAAGATCGCCTGGAACGACGGATCGCCCAGCCCGCGCGCGATCTGCAGGCCGGCCATATGGTCCAGCACGATAGGAATGCCGCTGGCGCGGTAGAGCGGCAGGTTCACGACGTGCCGGTCTATCCCGGCCCAGATTTCCGCATGCCAGCCCCTGTGCCGCATACCGGGAGCCATGGCCTCGAGATGTTCGGTGCCGACCGAGCCCGGGAAGGGACCGATCCCACCAGGCACGGTCATGTCGTTGAAGCGCAGGCCGCGGATGCCCGCCGCGTGCCAGGCGTCGAGGTCGACCTGGGGAACCCGCTCGCTTGCAGCGGCGATGCCGCGCAGACTCCCCTCGCCTTCAGCCAAGGCATCGAGGATGGCGGAGGGGTCTTCGCCATAGGCGCCGGGCTGGACGAGGACGCCATGGGTCAGGCCGGTGCGCTCCAGCGTGTCGCGATGCGCTGCCGCCGGAGCCAGGGGCGCCGCGTAATGCATCTGGTGCGATACCGGGAAACGCTCATAGGGCCCGAAGACATGCGCATGGCAGTCGCAGGCCCCGGCCGGAAGTTTCCAACCGGGGGCACGATGCGATCTAGGAGCAACTGTTTCAGTCACGGCCGGCGTCCTCGGCCACGCGTATGGAGGCAGGCAAGCGTGTCGGTCCATCCTGCAGCTCGGGCAGAGGCGGAGCCGCCCCGTCCGGCAGCGGGATTCCATGCGCATTCAGCGTCATCGACACCATCGTGTAGTAGCCGATCACGCCCGTGAGCTCGACGGCACCACGCGGTCCCCACCGATGGACGATCGCTTCATGCACGTCGTCGGAAACCGTGCCGGTCTGCACGAGCAGGCGGGCATATTCATAGATCTCCCGCTCCTCTTCCGCGACGAAGACCGGCGCCTGGCCCAGCCGGATGGCCTCGATGCAGTCCGCACCCAGGCCCGCGATCTTCGCCGCTTCCGCATGGATGTGGAATTCGAGCTGGCTGTTCCAGTGGCGGCCAACGACGATGATGGCGAGCTCGTTGAGCTTGGCCGGCAACAGCGTCGAATAGCGCAGGAACTCGCCGAGCCTGGACCAGCGCGTGGCGAGTTCCGGGCTGTGAATCACCGCTCGCAGCGGCCCGATCAATCGCCCGCGCGGCCCGGATACGACCTCGTCATAGACCTTGCGCTGATCCGTCGTCAGCTCATCGACGGCCGGGAGGTGGAGGCGCCCCATTCTGTCTTCCATCAAGCTTGTTCGGCCAGGCCGATATCGCGAAGGATCTCGTCGGTATGCTCCCCCAGCAAGGGCGGGGGGCGATCGAACGAGAGGGGTTCGTTCTCGAAGTTCAGCGGGCTGACGACCTGCGGAACCTTGCCTGCCAGCGCGTGGGGCAATTGGCGTAGCATCCCCCGATGCCTGACTTGCGGGTCGTCGAACACTTCCGGCACCGTGTTGATGGGCGCGCAAGGAACCCCGGCAGCATCGAGCATGGCGATGAGCGTGTCGCGGTCGAAACGGCCAAAGGCCGCACGCAGCAACGGATCGAGCAGGGAATGGTTGGTCACGCGGGCCGGATTGCTGGCGAAGCGCGCGTCATGCGCCCATTGCGGCTCGCCCAATGCCTCACAAAGCTTGGCGAACTGCCCATCATTGCCGACCGCCAGAACGATGAAGCCATCGGCGCAGGGAAAGACGTCCTGGGGCTGGATATTGGGGTGGCGATTGCCGCCGCGCACCGGCGCACGCCCCGAGATCAGCCAGTTCATCGCCTGGTTGGCAAGGAAGCCGGTTTGAACATCCAGCATGGCGAGATCGATATTGTCACCCTTGCCGGTCTCGTTGCGCCTGACCAGCGCCGCGAGCACGCCCACGGCCGTGTACATGCCGGTCATGATGTCGACGATGGGAACGCCGACCTTCTGCGGTCCGGCGCCGGGCATGCCGTCGCGTTCGCCGGTGACGCTCATCAGGCCGCCCATGGCCTGGATTGCGAAATCGTAGGCCGCAGCGGATTTGCGCGGGCCGCTCTGCCCGAAGCCGGTCACCGAGGCAAAGATCAGCCGCGGATTGATCGTCTTGAGTGCTTCGTAGTCGAGGCCATAACGCTTGAGCGTCCCGACCTTGTAGTTCTCGACGACGATGTCGCTCTTGGCGGCCAGCCGGCGCACGACGTCCTGCCCCTTCGGGCTGGTGATATCGACGGTAATCGAGCGCTTTCCGCGGTTGACCGAAAGATAATAGCCGGCTTCGCTGGTCGGGTTGCCGGCATCGTCCTTGAGGAAGGGCGGACCCCAGGCGCGCGTGTCGTCGCCGGCTTCCGGCCGCTCGACCTTGATGACGTCGGCGCCGAGATCGGCCAGGATCTGGGTCGCCCATGGCCCGGCCATGATCCGGCTGAGATCGAGGACACGGACATGGCTGAGAGGGCCCTGGCGCCGGGTTTCAGCCATCGTCCCTGACCTCGGTGGCGACGGCCGACGGGCGCTGGCGGAAGGCGCCATGCCATTGCGCAAGCCTGGGATGCGTCGCCCGCCAATCGAAATCCGCGTAGCGAAAGTCGAGATAGGACAGGCAGCAGCCGAGCGCGATGCCCGAAAGCGGCAGCGGTCCCGGCGCGATCGGCCCGGCTTCGCTCTCGAAACGCGCAAGAGTAGCCGCAGCCTTGGTGGCGAAGCTCGTCAGCCATTCCGCCGTCTGCCGCTCGGCAGGCTTGTTGCGCTCGTTGCGCCAGAGGATGAGCAGGTCGAGAAGCCCGGTCGCGAGCGCATGCCGGCTGAGCTCGCTCCAGCGCTCCGGCCCCTTGGCGGGAACGATGACGCCGCCACCGGCCAGTGAATCGAGATACTCGCAGATCAGGCCGGAATCGATCAGGACCGAACCATCGGCCAGGACCAGCGTCGGGATCTTGCTCAGCGGATTGTCGGGCAGCAGATCCGGGTTCGGCTTCGTCATCTGGACGACCGTGCGTCGCAGCGTCAGTCGATCGGTGAGGCCCAGCTCATGCGCGGCCACCATCACCTTTCGTACGAACGGCGATCGAGGAGACCAGTGGAGTGTCATGTCGCCCATTGCATGCTCTCGGCTCGATTGGCATCGATCTATTAAGTCAGCTTTATGGCCTATATCAACCACGATCTTTCCTGTCGAGCGCAGCGGCGGTGTCGCACAAAGGCAGAAAAGCCACAGAATCCCACTAAAATCGAAACTTATACCTCCTGAACCCACCGCACTCCGGGGGCGTATCGTTCGGATTCGGCATTGGTCGCCCAGTTGACGGAGCGATAGGGTGACAATAGGCTAGTCTTATGGCCTTTTTAAAATACTCGGGAGGAGAGAATGAAGGCACTTCAGGTTGTTCTTGGGGTAGCGGCTGCCTTGGTATCGGCTGCGGCTGCTCAGGCCGGGACGCTCGAGAAGGTCAAGGAGCGCGGGGAGCTGATCTGCGGAACGAGCCCGGGCGTTCCCGGCTTCTCGCTGCCGAATGCGCAAGGACAATGGGGCGGGCTCGATGTCGATCTCTGCCGTGCCGTCGCGGCGGCGGTCCTGAACGATGCCGGCAAGGTCAAGTACATCTCGCTCAACCCGAAGGATCGCTTCGCGGTCGTGCAATCCGGCGAGGTCGACGTGCTCTCGCGCCAGACCACCTGGTCGCTGTCGCGCGACACGACGCTCGGCCTGTCCTTCTCGGCGATCACCTATTTCGACGGCCAGGCGCTGATGGTCAAAAAGTCGCTGGGCATCAAATCCGCGAAGGATTTGGGCGGCGCGACCGTCTGCGTCCAGGGCGGCACGACGACCGAACTGAACATCGCCGATTTCTTCCAGAAGAACGGGTTGAAGTACGAGCCAGTGAGCTTCGCCTCGGGCGATGAGGCCATCAAGGCGTTTGAGGCCGGCCGCTGCGACGTCTTCACCACCGATGCATCGGCGCTCTACGCCTACCGGCTGAAAATCGCCAACGGACAGGATTTCGTGATCCTGCCGGAGCTCATCTCGAAGGAGCCGCTCGGACCGGCCGTCCGTCGCGGCGACGAAGCCTGGGCCAATATCGTCCGCTGGACGCATTACGCGATGGTCAATGCCGAGGAGCTTGGCCTGACCTCGGGCAATGTCGACGATCAGCTCAAATCGGCCAATCCGGAGATCAAGCGCTTCCTCGGCGTCGAGGGCAATCTCGGCGAGGGCCTCGGGCTGACGAAGGACTGGGCTTACCGGATCGTCAAGCAGGTCGGAAACTACGGCGAGAGCTACGAGAAATATCTTGGGCCGGCATCGCCGCTGGGCATTCCGCGCGGCGCCAACAACCTCTGGTCGAAGGGCGGCCTGCAATACGCCCCGCCGGTTCGCTGACAGAGCACGCTGCTTCCTGAAACGCCTTGCGAAGGCAGGGCGCGATCACCCTTTCGCTCTTGGTGCGACGGGGCGCCCGCGCCAAGTCGAACGCCAAGCCGATCCAAGAACGAAAACAGGAGGGGAAACGTGAAGATGAGAGCGTCGAGCTTGAAATTCCTGGCGATCATCGCCGCCTTGCTGGGCACCGCAGCGACGGAGGCCGCCGCCCAGAGCTATCCGACGAAACCTGTCCGCATGATCGTTCCTTTCGCGCCGGGCGGCCGCGTCGAAGCCGTTGCGCGCCTGATCGCGGATGCTCTCAGCAAGGATCTGGGCCAGCCCTTCCTGGTCGAGAGCCGCCCCGGTGCCGGAGGTGCGACGGGCGCGGACTTCGTCGCGAAGGCGCAGCCCGACGGCCATGTGCTGCTCCTCTGCTCGGCCGGCGTGTTGTCGATCCTGCCCAATGTCGACAAGAAGCTGCCCTACGACCCCGTCAAGGATTTCACACCCGTGGCGCGGCTTATCGAAGGCTTTACCTTCATCGGCGCCTATCCCGGCCTCCCGGCCAAGTCGATGGCCGAACTCGTAGCGCTCGCGAAGCAAAAGCCGAACAGCATCGGCTATGCCTCCAGCGGCGTCGGAACCTACAGCCATCTGGCGGGCGAACTCGTCAGCATCGCATCGGGCGCTGCGCTCAAGCATGTCCCCTATCGCGGCAGCGGCCCGGCACTGAACGACATCGTGGCTGGGCATATCCCGCTGATGATCGGCGGCGAACTCGGGGAACTCGCCAAGGCCGGAAAGATCCGCATCCTCGCCACCACCAACGAGAAGCGCTCGCCGGAATTCCCGGATGTCCCGACGATGAAGGAGAGCGGCTTTCCGCAGTTCGTCGCTCATTCCTGGGTTGGCCTCGTCGGCCCTGCGCACATGCCGGGAACAGTCGCGGACAAGCTCAACGTGACGCTGGCACGGGTCATGGCCGACCCTGCGACGCAGGAGAAGCTGCGCGGCCTCGGCGGCGAGCCGGCCTATCAGCCAGCTGCCGATTTCGGAAAGACGGTGGCGCAGGATCGCGACATCTATGCCGAGATCATCGCCAAGGCGGGGCTCAAATTCGATTGAAGAGTCGGCGCTTCACTCGTTGAACACGAGCCCCGTCCCGACACCATCCGGCACGGCGACTATCCCCGCCTCCAGCTTCAGCCCCGAGAAAAGGTCGTTGTCTAGCAACGCCATCTCGGAGAATTCGTGCGGAAAGCGCGGAGGCGGCAGGCTCGCCGCGAGATGCAGCGTATGGGCATGAACGATGCTCGAGCCGAACACCGCGCCGAAGCGGAAGTCGACATTCGCGGCGCGGCAGATCGCGATCGCCTGTGCGGTGCGGCTCGGGCCACCATGGTTGAGAATGCGCAGATTGATCGACGCCACATGGCCGGCCTCGACGATCCTCAGGATCGACTGCAGATCCTGGGCGCTCTCATCAGCCTCGACGGGAATGTCGAGCGCAGAGGCCACCGCGATCAGGCTCCTGAAATCACGGGCCGAGGTGGGCTGCTCAACCAGTTCAAGGCCGAAGCGAGCCATGGCGTTGATGGTGCGCACCGCCAGCTTGGGTGGGTAGGACTCGTTGGCGTCGATCATCAGCGCGATATCCTGCCCGACCGCCGAGCGCACATCGCGGACGCGTGCGATATCGAGTTCCGGCTCGCCGGAAACCTTGACCTTCAGGTGCCTGAAGCCGGCCTCCACCAACTCCACGGCAACCTCGGCCATGCGCTGCGGCGATTTCAGGGGAATGATCCGCGTATTGGCGAAGCGCTCCTGCCGCCTACCGCCATACAGGTCGTGCAAGGGCACGCCGAGCGCACGGGCACGCAGGTCGAGCAAAGCGCACTCGATTCCGGCCTTTACCGGCAGCGCGCCATGCAGCCGTCGATCCAGCCCGTCCATGATGGCACCAATCGCGGTCTCGTCCTGTCCGACCAGGCCCTCGCAGAGATGATCGAAGCTCGCCTTCACCACGGCGACGGGCTCCGTCCATGGCGGCATCGCGCGGATGTAGCCATGGCCCTCCACGCCTCGCGCGTCCGTTATGACGATGGCAAAGCCCCGTATCCCCGCGAGCGGCCCCTGCGCGAAGCGCCATTCGGGGTCCGTCAGCCGCTGGTCGATCGCGACCGTCCTGATTGTCTGGATGGGCATCTGGCCTCCCGAACGTTCCGCACGACGCATATGCCATCGAGTGGCTTGCCTGCCTAGCAATAGTATATAAAACTAGTCTATAGGCACAATGAGAGCAGGCGCCTTTTCCCGGAGCGAAAGGTCATGCAAGAGCAGAACGAAGTCGCCCCGCAGAGCTTGGCAGAGGCCGGCCCGGAGGCGGCGAGCTCGGGGAGCGATCTCGCGGCTGGGCTGATGTTGGGCCTGTTGGGGCTCGCGGCGCTCTTCATCGGTCGGGACTATCCGGCCGGGAGCTCGCTCGACATGGGCCCCGGCTATATTCCGCGGGCCATCGCCGCGGGTTTGCTGGTCACAGGGCTCCTGCTCGTTATCAAGGGAGCAGGATGGCGCCCGCGGGGATGGCCAGCCTTCCCGTTGCGCGCTGCGAGCGGTGTCTGCCTGGCGATTCTTCTGTTCGGGCTGCTGGTGGAGCGCGCCGGCCTGTTTGTCGCCTGCCTCGCTTGCGTCCTGGCGGCTGCACTCGGTGATCCGCAGGCGCGCTGGCGGGAGGTGCCAGTCGTCGCGGTGATCTTCGCAGGCGTTGCCGCTTTGCTCTTCGGTTACGTTCTCAGGCTCTCGGTTCAGGTCTGGCCGCTGTGAGCGATATCCTTTCCTCCATCGCCGGCGGGCTGGCCGTCGCGGCGACCCCGATCAATCTCTGGTACTGCTTTCTCGGCGCGCTGATCGGAACCTTGATCGGCGTCCTGCCCGGCCTGGGGCCGATCGCCACCATGGCGATGCTGTTGCCGCTGACCTATTATCTCGAGCCGACCGGCGCTCTGATCATGCTGGCCGGCATCTATTACGGAGCGCAATATGGCGGCTCGACCACGGCCATCCTGATGCGGTTGCCGGGGGAATCGTCGTCCGTGGTCACCTGCCTCGATGGCTACGAGATGGCGCGCCGAGGCCGGGCGGGCACGGCGCTGGCCACCGCCGCGCTCTCTTCCTTCCTGGCGGGGACGATCACGACGCTGCTGATCGCCTTCTTCGGCCCCGCCCTGACGACCGCTGCGCAGCGCTTCGGCCCGGCCGAATATTTCTGCCTGATGGTTCTCGGCCTGATCGCAGCCATCGTGTTCGCGCAAGGGTCGCTGCTGAAATCGATCGGGATGATCCTGCTCGGGTTGCTGCTCGGATCGGTCGGAGCCGACGTCAACACCGGCCTTGACCGCTTCACCTTCGGCGTTGGCGAGTTGCGGGACGGCATCGGCATCGCGGCGCTGTCCATGGGTGTCTTCGGCATTGCCGAGGTCGTGCTCAATCTGGCGCGGCCGCAGGAAGAAGGCGGGCGTACCCAGCCCGTCTCCGCATTGCGCCTCACCGCGGAGGATTGGCGCCGAGCCTGGCCTGCCGCCCTGCGGGGCACGGGTATCGGCGCGGTGCTCGGCATCCTCCCCGGAGGCAGCGCGATGCTGGCATCCTTCGCGGCCTATTCGGCGGAGAAGAAACTGTCGTCGTCGCCCGCGCAATTCGGCCAGGGGGCGATCGAGGGCGTGGCAGGCCCCGAGGCTGCCAATAATGCGGGCGCGCAGGCTTCGTTCATCCCGATGCTCGCGCTCGGGATCCCCAGCAATTCGGTCATGGCGATGATGGCCGGTGCCATGCTGATTCACGGTATCGCACCGAGTCCGAATCTGTCCTCAGCGCAACCCGCGTTGTTCTGGGGCTTGATAGCGTCGATGTGGGTCGGCAACCTCATGCTGCTCGTCATCAACCTGCCGCTCATCGGCCTATGGGTTCGCTTGTTGCAGGTGCCGTACCGCCTGATGTTTCCGGCGATCCTGCTGTTCTGCTGTATCGGCATCTACTCGGTGAACAGCAGCCCCTTCGAAGTCGCCATGCTGGCCGCTTTCGGCTTGGCCGGCATCGTGCTCACCCTCCTGGATTGCCCCCTTGCGCCGCTGGTGCTCGCCTTCATCCTGGGGCCCGCCATGGAGGAAAACCTGCGGCGCGCGATGCTCATATCCGGGGGAGAGGTTCAGATCTTCGCGAGCCCGATCTGCGTTGGTCTCCTTGTGGCGACTGCCGCATTGCTGGTGATGATTCTCGTTCCGTCGTTCAGGCGCACGCGATCGAGAATGGTCGACGCGTAACGAAGTGCCCATGCAAGGAGCGGAAACGCCAGCCGGTCAATCCGTCCTCCCGAACAGCAGCAGGCTGGCTTGGAGGCTGTGGATCATCGCTCGGAAGGCGGAGGGCCGCTTTCGCCCAGATTGGAGACAACGACATGACTAGCCCGTCTCTCTCCGCCAATCGTCTGGCGCCTCTCGCAGAGGACACGGTTGGCCCCTACTATCCCTATTCCTTCGTCGACGACGATCGGAGCGATCTGACGCGGCTCCATCACGGGCTCAGCGTCGGACCGCAGGGCAAGCCGATCATCCTGCGGGGACGCCTTCTCGATTGCGAGGGACAGCCGGTCGACGACGCGCTGCTGGAATTCTGGCAGGCGAACGCGGCCGGAATTCTGCGGATGCCCGACGTGCTGGACCACCCTCTGCTCGACCCGTATTTCGACGGGTACGGCCGGCTGGTGACGACCCTGGAACCATTCAGCTTCAAGACCATCAAGCCTGGCGCGATCGTCGCAGGAAATGGCATGGGCGCACGCGCACCTCATATCACGCTGACGATCTTCTCCGACGGGATCACCCGGCTGGTCACACAAGTCTTCTTCGACGACGAGGCCGAAGCGAACGCTCGCGACCCCCTGCTGGAAAGCCTCCCGGCGGAGCGGCGCGACCGACTCGTCGCCAGACTGACGTCCACCCCGAATGACGGTCCCGCGATCTACGAGATCGCGATCGTGATGCGCGGCGCGGACGAGACCCCATTCTTCGACGACCTTTCGAGCTGACGAACGGCGGAGCACGCTCATGATCATGAACCGAGGACGCCTGTTGCTGCCCGGACCGACCGACGGGGCGGCGGAACGGCGCGTGCCGCTGGAACGCCTGCATCTCATACCCGAGGCGGCGCGCCGGAGCTTCGTTCCGTGGGTCGCCGATCTGCCGGGCCTCAAGATCGGCGAGAACGATCTGAGCCGCATCGCGCCCGGCCGCCCGCAGGCCGAAGGCGAGGTCATCGAGATTTCAGGCCATGTCTTCGACGAGTTTGGACGCCCCGTCCGCAACACGCTGGTCGAGATCTGGAACGCCAACAGATGGGGCCGCTACACCCATGTGAAGGATCCCGTCCGAGAACGCCTCGATCCGAACTTCCTCGGCTTCGGCCGAACGATGACGGACGATCAGGGACGCTACCGCTTCCGCACGATTCGGCCCGGCTCCTATCTGGCGCGCCCTGACATCGACCGCTGGCGGCCGTCGCATGTCCATGTCTCGGTCCGTGGCGGCTCGGCCCGCCTGATCGCGCAAATGTATTTCGAAGGCGACCCCCACCTCGCCCGCGACCCGATGTTCATTCTGCTTGGTGAGGCGCAACCGCGACATTTCGGACAGGCCGCCGGGAAGGGCGTCGATGGCGAGGCTCTGTACCGATGGGACATCGTGATCGGTGGCCGCAACACCAGCTACTTCGAGAACTGACCGTGCGGCAGGTAGCGGCCTGGCCCGGCCGCTGCAGTGTCAACCGAGCTCGTGCCCTGCTCGGTTGACACTGGTTTCCACGTCTTGAACGCGACACTCCACAAGCGAAGACGTGGATGGTCGGGACAAGCCTGGCCCTGACGCAAGGGAACCGGCGGCGGCTACTCCGCCAGCCCCTTCGCCAATTCGCTGACCTGCTTTTCGAACAGCGCGCGATAGGCGCCGTCTTCGCGGGTCAGCAGAGCCTCGTGCGGCCCCTCCTCGACCACCCGGCCGCGATCGAAGACCAGGATGCGGTCCATGGCCCGCACAGTCGAGAGACGGTGCGCGATCACGATCGTGGTGCGGCCTTCCATCAGGCGCTCGATCGCCTGCTGGATCAGCGCCTCCGATTCCGAATCGAGGCTCGAGGTCGCCTCGTCCAGGATCAGGATCGGCGCATCGGCCAGGAAGGCGCGGGCCAGCGCGACACGCTGGCGCTCGCCGCCCGAGAGCTTGATGCCGCGCTCGCCGACGAGCGTGGCGTAGCCCTTGGGCAGGCGCATGATGAAGTCATGCGCGTTGGCGAGCCGCGCCGCCTGCTCGATCTGGGCTTGGCTGGCGCCGGGCCGTCCATAGGCGATGTTCTCCGCCAGCGAGCGGTGGAACAGCACCGGCTCCTGCTGCACGATCGCGATTTGCCGGCGCAGGCTGTCCTGCGTGACATCCGCGATGTCCTGCCCGTCGATCGCGATGCAGCCCGCGGTGACGTCGTAGAGCCGCTGCACCAGCTTGACGAAAGTCGTCTTGCCGGATCCGGAACGCCCGACGAGGCCGACCTTCTCGCCGCCACGGATGGTCAGCGAGAAGTCGCGGTAGAGCGGATCGTGATGGCCTCCATAGTGGAAGGTCACGTCCTCGAAGGCGATCTCACCCGCCGTCACACCCATCTCCACCGCGCCTTTCCGGTCCGGCACGCCATAGGGAAGATCGTGCATCCAGACGAGCTCCTCCATGTCGTTGACCGAACGCTGCAGGTTGTGGACGTGCTGCCCGACGTCGCGCAAATAGCCATGCACCACCGCATAGGCCGTCAGCACGAAGGCTACATCGCCCGCGCTCGCCTGCCCGTTCAGCCAGAGCCAGATCACGAGGCCGATCACCGCTGCCCGCAGGAACAGCAGCACGATGAGTTGCCCGGTGCCGGACCAGGTGCCGCGCACCCAGGCGCGCTCCGTCCGGCGGCTCCATTTCGCCATCACGGCGGCGAGGCGATAATCCTCGCGCGCCTCCGCCCCATAGGCCTTCACCACCGGGTTGCAGGTGATGGCGTCCGCTAGCGCACCGCCAAGGCGGGTGTCCCAGGCATTGCCCAGCCGCGCTGCCGGCGCCACGAAGCGCAGCGAGAGCCCGAGCGTCAACCCGATATAGGCCAACGCTCCCAGCGCCACGACAAGTCCCATCACCGGCCAGTGCCAGGCCAGCAGCGCCGTCATGCCGAGCAGGATGACGAGCGACGGCAGGAGCGCGATCAGGACGGTGTCGCTGAGCAGGTCGAGCGCCCACATGCCGCGCGTGATCTTGCGCACAGTTGAGCCGGCAAAATTATTGGCGTGCCAGTCGGTCGAGAAGCGCTGCAGGCGCGCGAACGCCTCCTGCGCCACGTCGCGCATCGTGCGCAGCGTCATGGTGGTGATGCCGATATAGGCGAAGTGCCGCCCGAACACGGTGACCGCGGCGAGCACCATCATCGCCGCCAAGGCCCACAGCGCCGCATCGGCAGCGTCGACGCCTGTCGCCACCGCATCGACGAGGCGGCCGGCATAGACCGGCGTTAACAGCTCGGCGAGCGTAGCGACCACGGTGACGCCCGCGACCCAGGCGACCTGCCCGGGCTGACGCGCCCAATGACGGAAAGTGAAGCCGAGAACGGCCCGGAACGGCTCCCGCCGCCCGGTTTGAGTATCAAGAGACATAGCGTCATCCGGCACCGAGGCGGCACCGACTCCGGATCAGGCGGAGACGACGACGCGCGCCGACTCCGGCAATGAAAGAAAATAGTCTGGAAAAGGCTCAGGAGACCGCCGGTTGGCGGGCATCGTGCAAGACCGACCTAGTGTTTAGGTGGTCGCATGGGAGTGACAGCGGTGGTGACGATTACCATTCAGCCCTCCCTTTCTTGACTTGGAGCCAGGCAGCCAAGATGCCTGATCTGTAGGCATGGCGCAAGCCGCCCTCCCATGCGCCGGCCGCACGGGGCACCCTCGCCCATTTCAAAACGGGCGACGGGCGATCACCAGAACAGCGCGACGAGCCGGGCTGCGATCACCAGAAGAAAAGCGGCGATGATCGTCGCCAGCACCTGCTGGCGCTTGCCGCGATTCGGGAATTGTCGCGCGAGCAGCTTTCCGAGCGGCTTGCGGAAGATAAAAGCCGCAACCAGCAGAACGATGACGATATGGGACAAGGCTCGAGACTCAGCCCTTCCGGTCGGCGGCAGAGGTCTCGACCGGCGCACCCGCCTTCTTCCAGGCCGAGAAACCGCCGGCGACATGGGCGACCGGCTTCAGCCCCATCTCCTGCGCTGTCTTTGCCGCCAGCGCCGAACGCCAGCCGCCACCGCAGAAGAAGACGAAGCGCTTGTCCTCCTGGAAGACCGGCTTGGCATAGGGGCTTTCCGGGTCGATCCAGAATTCGAGCATGCCGCGCGGGCAATGGAAGGCACCGGGCATGCGCCCTTCCCGCTCCAGCTCGCGTGGATCGCGCAGATCGACGAAGACCACGTCGTCGCGGCCGTGGAGTGCCTGCGCCGCCTCGATCGACAACGTCTCGACCTTGCTCTCAGCTTCTGCGACCAGGGCCTTGTAGCCCTTCGTGATGGTCTGCGGCATCGCTGCGCCCTCCCGATTCCGCGCGCACCGTGGCGGCTTGCCGCCGCAGCGTCAATGCCGTGTCTCTTGTCGTCGGCGCGGCCTCGGCACAAGCTGCTTGCCTGTTTGGCAAGTGAAGTGGCAGAGCGATGGCATGCTCGGTTTCAGCAATCTGGACGTGATCGCCCTGGCGTTCTTCGCCGCCTCCTGGGTCGGCTATCACTATGCCGTCGAACTCGGCCCGCACGCGGGCAAGACGCTGAATATGCGGATGAACCTGCGCCGCGCCCGCTGGATCAACGAATCGATGGCGCGCGACAATCGCATTGTCGACACCCAGGTCATGAACGGCCTGCAGAACGGCACGGCCTTCTTCGCCTCGACTTCGCTGATCGCGATCGGCGGCACGCTCGCCCTGCTGCAGTCGACCGACCGTGTCGTCGCAATCTTTTCCGATCTCCCCTTCGTGCCGGTCACGCTGCGCGCGGTCTGGGAGATGAAGGTGATCGGGCTTGCCGGCGTCTTCGGCTACGCCTTCTTCAAATTCGCCTGGAGCTACCGGCTGTTCAACTACTGCGTCATCCTGCTCGGCGCCCTGCCGCCAAAGGACGAACCCAACGCGGTCGCGAAGGCTCATGCCGTGCATGAGGCGATCGAGATGAACATCGCTGCCGGTCGCCACTTCAACCGCGGCCAGCGCGCCTTCTTCTTCGCGCTCGCCTATCTCGGCTGGTTCCTTGGGCCGGTCACCTTCCTCGCCTTCACCGGTGCCGTGCTCGTGGCGATGTATCGCCGCCAGTTCGCCTCCGACGCCGCCCGCGTCTTCAACTATCCGAGCCAGCAATGACCATCGAAGCAGAGGCGATCGAGCGGGCGATTCTTTCGCTGCTGACGCAGCAGGGACCGGGACGGACGGTTTCCCCCATGGACGTGGCCCGCACCCTCGGCAGCGATCACCCCGACGATTGGGGGCCGCTGATGCAGCCGGTGCGGCGCGCCGCGGTGAAGCTGATGAAGGAAGGCCAGCTCGTCATCACCCGCAAGGGGCGGCCGGTCGACCCCGACGATTTCCGTGGCGTCTACAGGCTGACGCTCCCCGCCGACGACATCTGAGTTCACGGCGCCGGAAAGAGCGCGTCGGTATAGCCCGCCAGCCGATAGGCGACGAGCCCGACCCATTCCTTGAAGCCGTTATCGGAAATCTCCAGAGCCCTGTGCGCACGGCTATAGGGCCGGATGAAGTCGTCGGGCTCGCCCTTGGTCCAGTAGTCGACCGGAAAGGCCTCGACCGGAAAGTTCGCGCTCCGGAAAACGCCCATCGCGCGCGGCATATGCCAGGCTGACGTCACCAGAAGCCAGCGCTCGCCCGGCTTCGGATCGACGAGACGGCGGGTGAAAGACGCATTTTCGCGGGTATTGCGCGACTTATCCTCGAGAATGAGCCGCTTTGGATCGAGTCCGAGGCCCTCGAACAGCAATTTGGCCCCGTCCGCTTCCGTCGTTGTCGCTTCCGATAGCAGGTTGGCTGAGCCGCCCGTGAAAACCACCTTGGCCTCGGGATGAAGCCTGGCGAGTTCCACCGCCTTGGTCATGCGCGCACCCGCTGAATTCAGCACCGCATCGCCCCGCGCCACACCGACTGCGCCGCCGAGGACGACGATGCCGGTCACCGGCCCCTTCGCCGCCTGCTGCTGCGGGAAGCGGTCCTCCAGCGGCCGGACGATGATCCGCGACAGCGGGCTGAAAGCCATCAGCCCAAGCGCAACAAGCGACAGGAGCCCGAGCCACCGCGCCGGACGGGCAAAACGGGTGAAGGCGAGCAGCGCCGAAACGCCCGCGAGCAGGATGACGAAATTGACCGGCGAGAAGACGAACCAGACCAGTTTGGACAGGACGAAGAACATTGCTGGCTCGCGGCTTCAGGCGGATGGCGGACAACCACCGCCCTCCACCCTATAGTCGCAGGCGGACGCGGCACTCCAGCGCTTTCGGATCGCCACCATCCGCCGCCCGATGGTCACGACGGCCACGGGCGATCTGCCTAGCGGATGATCTGCGGCGGCGATTGCGGCTGGCGCCCCGCCTGCGGAAGCCCCTTGGCCAGCTCGATGGCGCGCTCGGCGACCTCGCGCAGCTCGCAACCCGCCTGCCGCCCGGCCTGCAGTTCCTCGCGCTGGCTGGCGCCATAGAGCGCGCATTTCTGCGAGACATAACTTTCCCAGGCGAGTTGCACGGCAGCAAGCCGGCTGCGCTGGCCCGCATCGAGCGAGCGACCGCTCACCTGCAACGCGAGCGTCAGACGTTCGCGCCAGACCGCTTCCTCGCGCCGGGCACAGGCTGCTTCGGCTCCGCGGGGATTACTGCTGGCCGCACGGACACAGGCGATGGCTACGGTTCCGATACAGGCCGAAGGCGACGCTCCATTGTCGCGCAGGCAGCCCGCCAGGGACAACAGGTCGCCGCGCGGCCTCGGCGCGTCCTGCGCCACAGCCGCGCTGGCCGCGCCGAGCGAACATAACAGCAGAGCGGCGCGCAGAGCGTTCATGCAGGGCATCATGACAGGGCTGCGGCGCGGATCAAGCACCGCGGTAACGCCTCACGTGATCGGCAATGGCAGCGCCGCCTGAGCTGCCGGCCGAGCAAAGAGCGCCTCGTACCAGCGACGCACCACCGGCCGCTCGGCCCGCTCGACCGGCATGTTGAACCAGCGATGCGCGCCACAACCGACGGTAATATCGGCAACGCCGAAGCGCTCGCCTGACAGGAACGGCTTGTCCGCCAGCTGCGCTTCGAGGATCGTCATCAGCGCCTCGGCCCGCTTCATGCCCTCGGCGATGACCTTGGGATCGGTATAGCCCGGTGCCTTCCGCACCACGCCCCAGAGCACCGGCGCCAGCGCCGGCTGCAGCTCGGACAGCATCCAGTCCATCCAGCGCTCGGCCTCAGCCCGCCGCACGACGTCCGCTTCCCAAATATCCGCGGCGCCGTAGCGCGCCGCCAGATAGCGCACGATGCTGTTCGACTCCCACAGGTGGAAGTCGCCGTCCTCCAGGACGGGGATCTGGCGGTTGGGGTTCATCGCGCGATATTCCGGCGTGTCGAGCCCACCGAAGGGCCCGCCCACATCGATGCGTTCGAAAGCCTTTCCCACCTCGCCGGCCGCCCAGACGACCTTCTGGACATTGATCGAGCTCAACCGCCCCCAGATCTTCAGCATGTCCCGTCTCTCTCTCAGGCGAATTCCATGATGACGGCATCGACGGCGAGCGAGTCGCCTTCCTTCGCCAGAATCTTGGCGATGGTGACGTCCTTCTCGGCGCGCAGCACGTTTTCCATCTTCATTGCCTCGACCATGGCGAGCGGCTCACCCGCCTTGACCTCCTGCCCGACGACGACCGAAATCGCCTTGACGAGGCCCGGCATCGGGCACAGCAGGAACTTGCCGGTATCGGCCGCAACCTTCTCCGGCATCAGCGCAGCGAGCTCGGCCTCGCGCTGCGTATAGACATGGGCGTTGGCATAGGCGCCGGCATGGCCGAGCGAGACGCCGTTCAGGATCGGCCGGACTTGCGCCGCGATCTTCACCCCGTCGAGCGTGCCGTGCCAGACCGGCTCGCCCGGGCGCCAATCGCTGACGACGCTGACGCTGCGGTCCGGGAAAGCGATGACCACCGCTCCGCCCTGCTCCGTGACCTCGCCCTCGAAGCGCTCCGCGCCCAGCTGGACGATGCGCTGCCGCTCGAAGGAGACCTTGCGCCAGCCTTCCATCTGCGCCGAGACATTGCGCTTGCGCTGGTTCAGCTTGTGGTCGCAGGCGATCGCGATCGCGGCCATGCGCTGCGCTGTCTCACCCTTGGGCTCGGGGAGTGAAAAGCCCTCCGGGAATTCCTCGGCGATGAAGCCGGTCGAGAGATTGCCGGCGATCCAGCGCGGGTGCTGCATCACTGCCGCGACGAAAGGGATGTTGTGGCGGATGCCGTCGATGGCGAAGGCATCGAGCGCGCGCGCCTGCGCCTTGATCGCCGCCTCGCGGGTCGGGGCATGCGTAACCAGCTTGGCGATCATCGGGTCGTAATAGATCGAGATCTCGCCGCCTTCGAAGACGCCGGTATCGTTGCGCACCGTTGCCTCGCCGTCCGGCCCCTCAGCCGGCGGCCGGTAGGTGACGAGCCGGCCGGTCGAAGGCAGGAAATTGCGGGTCGGGTCCTCGGCATAAACGCGGCTCTCCACCGCCCAGCCATCGAGCTTCACATCCTCCTGGCTGATCGCCAGCTTTTCCCCATACG
Organism: Allobosea sp. TAF32; assembly: GCF_052113585.1. Classification (NCBI taxonomy): domain Bacteria; kingdom Pseudomonadati; phylum Pseudomonadota; class Alphaproteobacteria; order Hyphomicrobiales; family Alloboseaceae; genus Allobosea; species Allobosea sp. TAF32. The sequence goes on from NZ_JBFRDM010000008.1 coordinate 296,413, forward strand.
CGACACGGATCATCTGCTCGACGAGGTCGATGCCGGTGACCATCTCCGTCACTGGATGCTCGACCTGGAGGCGCGTGTTCATTTCGAGGAAATAGAACGACTTGTCCTGGCCGGCGACGAATTCGACCGTCCCAGCAGAATCGTAGTGCACGGCCTTGGCCAGCGCGACCGCCTGCTCGCCCATCTTGCGCCGGGTGGCCTCGTCGAGCAGCGGCGACGGCGCCTCCTCCAGCACCTTCTGGTTGCGGCGCTGGATCGAGCATTCGCGCTCGCCGAGATAGATGACGTTGCCGTGCTTGTCGCCGAGAACCTGGATCTCGATATGGCGGGGATCGACGATGAACTTCTCGACGAAGACGCGGTCATCACCGAAGGAGGATGCCGCCTCCGACTTGGCGCGGGCAAAGCCTTCCGCGACCTCGCCGGCGGAATGGGCGATGCGCATGCCCTTACCGCCGCCGCCGGCCGAAGCCTTGATCATCACGGGATAGCCGATCTCGTCGGCGATGGTCACCGCGTGCTCGGGGTTCTCGATGATGCCGAGGAAGCCGGGAACGGTCGAAACCTTGGCTGCAGCAGCCGCCTTCTTCGATTCGATCTTGTCGCCCATCGCGGCGATGGCGCCGGGATTGGGGCCGATGAAGACGATGCCGTTGTCCTTCAACGCCCTAGCGAAGGCCTCGCGCTCGGACAGGAAGCCGTAGCCGGGATGCACCGCCTCGGCGCCGGTCGCCTTGCAGGCGTCGATGATCCTGTCGATCAGCAGATAGGACTGCGCCGCGGGCGCCGCGCCGATATGCACGGCTTCATCCGCCATCTCGACATGCAGCGCGTCGCGGTCGGCATCCGAATAGACGGCGACCGTCTTGATGCCCATGCGCCGTGCCGTCTTGATGACACGGCAGGCGATCTCGCCGCGGTTCGCGATCAGGATCTTCGAGAACATGCGCGGCATTCCCCCGGCTTCAGACCAAACTGCAATAGCCGGGGTGTATTGGACGCCGCAACCGTCGTCCACCGATGCGAAAGTCGGCAATCGCATCGGTCCGACAGGTGGAAGCCTCGTTTCGGCCCGATGCTTTGACAAACAGATAGCTCACCGCACGCCTGGACGAGCGCGTGGTGAGCGATAGGCCAGACCGTTGTGCGCGGATGCGCAGCTCAGTTCGCGAGCAGAGCCCGCGTCGTGCTGCCGGCAGCGACCCGCGCGACCTCCTTCGCTGCGCCCTTGGCGAAGGCGAAGGCAAGCAGCGCCTCGTCGCAATGCTCGGCTTCGCGAGCGATCTCGAAGGCGATACGCTGGGCCGTCACCGTCGGTCCCTCGCCGGCCGAGAGGGTCGTCACCAGCCAATGCGCCTTGTCGCGGTCGATCACGCCGGTCGGGCGGTTCTCCCAGACGGCGAAGTCGACGACGACAGCCACGAGGTAATCCGCATAGGCCTTGCAGCTTTGCGCCACGGCCCGGTCGAGTGCCACCAGGACATCGATGATGTCGCGCGTCACGACGACGTCGTTCAAGATGTTACGCTGAAGCATCTTGACGTCTTCATCGTCGATCGCGCAACGATCCATCACGCGATCGACGAATTCACGAAACTCATGATCCATCATGCTTGAACCCCTGTCCGGCGTTGTTGTGTGCCGGTACGTCCCTGTTGTGGGAACACCATGCACCCGCCTCCCGCATCAGGTGGTTAACGCGCAAATCTGAACGGTTATTCAGGTTAAACAGAACTGAGTCGGTTTGGTTGCGAGGATCTTACTGCCGTGCGCCGAACCGCTCCGGCAGGGCCTCAGCCGGCGATATCGTCGCCGCCCGATTCAAGCGCCCCGCCTGGCTCTCTCCTGGGTTACCCGGTGCCCCGGCGCGTGTGCCGCCCGGCGAACGGACGCCCGGTTCTTGGGGGGCCGGCGCATCGGGATGTCAGTCGCGTATCCGCGCCGCTCCGAAAAGCGGCTTCCGCCGTCCGGCCGGATGCTAGATCGCCATGCGTCCTATCGGGCGCAAAGGGGCGATCTATCTCTTTGTTTGAGCATCGGATTTCTCCGAAAAGTGGATTCCACTTTTCGGCCCGATGCTTTAGGCCGAGACGGTCTTCGGCAATCCCAGCGCTCCCGGCAGTTCGGGGAACTCGCCCAGCACATGCCGGGCGCCGAGTGCGACCAGCCGGTCGACCGGCTGAAAGCCCCAGGATACTGCGACGGGCACCACGCCGGCCGCCACCGCCATCTCGATATCGAAGGAGCTGTCACCGACCATCGCCGTGCGCGTGGACATAGCGCCAGTCTCCGCCATCGCACGCTGGATCATCCCGGGATGCGGCTTCGAAGGCGCGTCGTCGGCCGACTGCACCGTGTCGAACAGCCCCTCCCAGCCATGCCGGGCGACGATGAACTCGGCGCCCTTGCGCGACTTGCCGGTGGCGATGCCGAGCTTCAACCCGGTGTGGCGCTTCAGCTCGGCAAGAGTCTCCGCCACGCCTGGAAACAACGGCTCGTCCAGCGAAGGGTCGCTCTGCGCCTGCAGGCGCATCGCACCGAAGACCTGGCGATAGGTCTCGGTGAGCACATCGTCGGGCTGGTCGAGCCCGGCGAGGCGCGCCATCGCGATATCCAGCGTCAGCCCGACGATGCCGAGCCCGGCCTCGCGCCCCGGATGCACCCGGCCGCAGCGCCTGAACGCCTCGTACTGCGCCCCGAGGATGATCGCCTCGGAATTGATGAGGGTGCCGTCGAGATCGAAGATGATGAGATCCATGACGGCGCTTTAGCGCAACCGGGCGCCGCAAGCCATTGCAGCACCGTCATGGCATTGTCCCACCGGCTATGCGGCCTCACTTCCGGCTCAGCCCTTTGCCTCCCGCGCGCAGGCATCCATGGCCTTGCGCAGATCGGTTCCGTCCAGCCCCTTTGCCCGCGCCTCCTTGCGGCATTCGGAGCGCTGGGCGAGATCGGGCCGCTTGGCGTTGAAGCAGGCCGTCAATGATGCGACCCGCTCCGATCCCTGCAGATTGCGGCCGTCGACCTCCTCCTTGCAGGCGGCCCGCGCCGCGACCGCCGTCGGCTTGCCGTCGCGGGTGAGACCGTCCTGCGCGTAGAGCCGCACACCCGGAAACTTGGCCTGCAGGCACAGGCGCATGGCAGCGCGCAGATCGTCTCCCGAGAGCGCGACATTCTCGGAGAGGCAATCCTGCCGCGCCTTGGCGCGCTCCGCCTGCGGGATAGGCTGGTCAGTGGCAGCAGCAGCCGTGACAGCCGGGGCCACGGGCTTGGTCGGCGCAGCCGTCTGCGCTTGCGCGACCCCGGCAAGACCGAAAAGGAACGCGGAAACAATCAAAAGCGAACGCATGGGACCCCCTTCCGATGATGAGAACATAATTAGAACAGAATGCGGTTTGTTCCGCAACTGTTCTCTTACGTTTCGTCACCTCGCGGAGCGCCCTATTCGTCCGGCGCTTCCACGATCGGATCGTAGGGCGCGTCGTCGAAGCCGAGCAGATTCCAGCTCTGGCGCATATGCGGCGGTATCGGCGCGCTGACGTCGATCGTGCCCTTGCCGCGCGGATGCGGCAGAACGATCCGCCGCGCCAGCAGGTGCAGCTTGTTCTGGATGCCGCCGGGCAGCTCCCAGTTCATGATGTTGAAGTATTTGGGGTCGCCGACGATCGGATGGCCGATATGGGCCGCATGGGCGCGCAGCTGGTGCGTGCGTCCGGTCACCGGCTTCAGCGAGAGCCAGGCCAGCTTCTGCGCCGCCGTCTCCACTACCGCGTAATAGGTCACGGCGTGCATTGCGCCGTCCTCGCCATGCTTGGCGACAGCCATGCGCTGATCGCCGTCATAGGCCTCCTCGCGGGCGAGATAGGTCGAGATCCGGCCCTGGCGAACGCGCGGCACGCCGGCGACGAGCGCCCAGTAGACCTTGCGGGCCGAGCGCGAGCGGAACGTCTTGGCGAGCGTCGCCGCGGCGAAGCGCGACTTGGCGATGACGAGGCAGCCGGCGGTGTCCTTATCGAGGCGGTGGACGAGGCGCGGCTTCTGCCCGTCCTTGCCGGTCAGGGCGGCGAGCATGCCGTCGACATGCCGGGTCGTGCCCGAGCCCCCCTGCACGGCCAGGCCCGCCGGCTTGTTGAGGACCATGACGTCGTCGTCCTCATAGAGCGTGATCGAGCGCAGGAAGCCGATCGTATCGGCATCGGCCTTGGCCGAGCGCGGCCGCTCTGCCTGCGGCTCCAGCTTCAACGGCGGGATGCGCACCGTCTGCCCTTCGCTGAGCCGGTCCTTGCTGTCGGCGCGCTTGCCGTCGACGCGCAGCTCGCCCTTCCGGACGATGCGCTGGATATGGCTGAAGGAGAGCTGCGGGAAGCGCGTCTCGAGGAAGCGGTCGATCCGCATCTCGTTTTCGTCAGGCGTCACCACGAGCTGCTGCACGCCGGTCGAGAGCACCTGCGCCGTCTCGGCCTTGACTTCGGCACGCGTCGGCTTGGCGGCGGCGCGGGCCGGGCGCTGAGCCCGCTCCTCGCCCTCGGCCGGCCGGGCGGCGGCGCGGCGCCTTGCGTCATGGCTCGGCCTTTTGCCGCCCGGCGCCTCCGCCGCGCGCGGCTGCCTGCCGCCACGTCCGGGGCCAGTGCCCGGCCCCTTGCCACCTGTCCTCATGACAGCCCCCGCATCACCGCAAGCCCGCCGACCAGCGCCGCCAGCGACACCATCACGGATCCCAAAACATAGACCATCGCCGCCATCGCCTCACCGCGGTCCCAGAGCAGCACCGCATCGAGAGAGAAGGCCGAGAAGGTCGTGAATCCACCGAGCACGCCGGTCGCCAGGAACAGGCGCAATCCGTGAGGCGTCCCCTCGCCCGCCCGGAAGGCGAACCAGCCGACGACCACGCCCATCAGGGCCGAGCCGAGAATGTTGATCGCCATGGTCCCGTATGGAAAATCCATGCCGAACCAGCGCGGCGAGACAAGGTTCACGCCATGGCGCAGCACGCCGCCGATGCCGGCGCCCAGAAAGACGAGTGCGGTGGAAGTCATTCCTGTGAAATAGAGTGCACCGCCGCCGTGCACAAACGAAATCCGCCGCAATTGACTGTGCTTCTGCGGAAGCCTCGCCTCGATGCCGCGAGGCGGCAGAGGCGATGGCGATGAATGGACGGAATTCGGCTGCGGCACCGGCGCACCGGCCGCTGCTGCGGACAGCGGCTGCGCTCGCCTTCTTCAGCATCGGGGGCACTTTCGCGGCGGCGCAGCAAAGCCCGGCTTCGGACTGGCCGACGGAAAAATGCAACCGATACAAAAAGGCTTACGAGCAGGCATTGAATCGCCAGGGCAAGCAAGGGCTGGGCCGGGACTTCCTGGCCGGCCACGATGCTTTCCTCGCCTCGAACTGCCAGAGCCGCGCCGAGGTCTGCGCCCGCAGCAAGGAGGAACTCGAGCTTGCCAACAAACTGGTGCTGATGGCGATGAACAGCGGCATGTCCGGCACCTTCCTGCCGTTCAACTGCCGAAGCTGAGATGTCATCCGCCAGCCCATTCCGCATTGCGGGCGACGATCAGTCCTCGCCGCGCTCCTGGCGCAGCCGCTCCCAGTATTCCAGCCGCTTGCGGATCTCGCGCTCGAAGCCGCGCTCGGGCGGATCGTAGAAGCGCTGGCGGCCGAGCGCGTCGGGCCAGTAGTTCTGGCCTGAAAACGCGTCCGGCTGATCATGGTCATAGGCGTAGTCGGCGCCGTAGCCCTCCTCGCGCATCAGCTTCGTCGGGGCGTTGAGGATCGTCTTCGGCGGCATCAGCGAACCGCGGTCCTTCGCCACCCGCGTCGCTGCCTTGTAGGCCATATAGGCAGCGTTCGATTTCGGCGCCGTCGCCAGATAGATCACGCAGTTGGCGAGCGCGAGTTCGCCTTCCGGCGTGCCGAGCTGCTCATAGGTCTCGGCCGCGGCCCGGGCATGGAGGAGCGCCTGCGGATCGGCGAGCCCGATATCCTCCACCGCCATGCGCACCAGCCGCCGCGCCAGGAAGCGCGGGTCCTCGCCGGCATCGAGCATGCGAGCGAAATAATACAGCGCGGCATCGGGATCGGAGCCCCTGATCGTCTTATGCAAGGCCGAGATCAGATTGTAGTGGCCGTCCTGTGCCTTGTCGTAGATCGGCGCCCGGCGCTGGATCACTTCCGAAAGGCCGTGCTCGTCAAGAATCTCGCCCGGCTTGGCCGCCCGCCAGATCTCCTCGGCCAGCGTCAGCACGGCGCGCCCGTCGCCGTCGGCGAAGCGCGCGAGTGCGAGCCGCGCCTCCGGCGTCAGCGGCAGCTCCCTGCCCTCCAGCACCTCCGCCCGGCCGAGCAGGAAGAGCAGTGAGCCCTCGTCCAGCGATTTGAAGGTCAGCACCCGCGCCCGCGACAGCAACGCCGCATTCAGCGCGAAGGACGGGTTTTCGGTCGTCGCGCCGATCAGCGTGATCGTGCCGTCTTCCATAACGGGCAGGAAAGCGTCGAGCTGGGCGCGGTTAAAGCGGTGGATCTCGTCGACGAAGAGCAGAGTGCCCCGGCCGCCGAGCCGGCGCCCGCGCGCCGCCTCGAACACCTTCCTGAGGTCAGCGACGCCCGAAAAGATCGCGCTGATCTGCTCGAAGCCGAGATCGACGAGGCCGGCGAGCAGCCGCGCCACGGTTGTCTTGCCGGTGCCGGGCGGGCCCCAGAAGATCAGGCTGCCGACCGTGCCGGAGGCGACGAGCCGCGTCAGCGCCCCGTCCGGTCCGGTCAGATGCTCCTGCCCGGCCACCTCTGCAAGCGTCGTCGGCCGCAAGCGGTCGGCGAGCGGGCGCGGGCCGGACTTGTCCAGCCCCGAGGCGGAGAAGAGGTCGCTCACCCCGGGAAGACCGAGGTGATCGTCTGGCCGTTGCGGGTGATCGTGACCTCCCAGGCCCGCTTGCGCTCCTTGAGGGCCGTCTCGATCTCACGCGAATTGGTCATGCGCTCGCCGTTGAGCGCCATGATGATGTCGCCCTTCTGGAAGCCGATGTTGGCGGCGGTGCTGCCTTCTTCGATCTCGCTGACGACGACGCCCTCATTGCCCGTCTCGATCGACAACTCCTCGGCCAGCGCCGGCGAAAGGTTCGCGACCGTCAACCCCGAAAGCGGGGAACGGCTCGTCAGCTTCACAGTATCGCGTGGGCGCGTCTCAGGCGCCGCGACGAGCTTGACGGGAATCTCGATCTTCTTTCCGCCGCGGAGCAACATGAGGACGGTCGACCCGCCGATCGGGCGCGTCGCGAAGCGGTAGCCGAAGGCTTCGGGATCGTCGACCGCGAGCCCGTCGACCATGAGAATCACGTCCGAGCGGCGCAGCCCCGCCTGGTCGGCCGGCCCCTTCTCGACGATGCTGGCCACGACCGACCCCGCCGGGCGATCCAATCCCAGGCCATCGGCGACGTCGGCGGTCAGGCTCTGCAGGCGCGCCCCGAGCCAGGGGCGGCGCACGGTCTTGGCGCCGGCCTTGGCGCTGTCGACGACGAGGCGCACCATCGCGGACGGAATCGCGAATCCGATGCCGACACTGCCGCCGGAGCGGGAATAGATCGCCGTATTGATGCCGACGACACGGCCCTTCATGTCGATCAGCGCCCCGCCGGAATTGCCGGGATTAATCGCCGCATCCGTCTGGATGAAGGACTGGGCATCGCCCACGCCGATCTGCGTGCGGGCGAGCGCCGAGACGATGCCCTGCGTCACCGTCTGGCCGACACCGAAGGGATTGCCCATGGCGAGCACGATATCGCCGACCTGAAGTTCGTCCGTATCCGCGAGTTCGATCGCGGTCAGGTTCTTGGTGTCGGCGACCTTCAGAACGGCGAGATCGGTGCGCGGATCGCGCAGCAGGATCGTCGCCTCGACCTCGCGCTTGTCGGCAAAGGCAACCTTAACCTCGCTCATATTCTCGATGACGTGGTTGTTGGTCACCACGAGGCCATTGCCGGCATCGACGACCACGCCCGAGCCGAGCGAGCGCTGCACCCGCTCCCGCGGCACCCCGAAGCCGCCATCGCCGAAGAAGCGGCGGAAGAAGGGATCGTCCATGAGGGCGTTCTGCGGCCGCTTCTCGACGCGGGCGCCGTAGACGTTCACGACGGCGGCCTGCGTGCGCTTCACCAGCGGCGCGAAGGACAAGGTCACCTGCTCGCGCGATTCGGGCACCTGCCGCTGCTGGGCGACAGCCGGCAGCGTCGCGGCGCCGGCCATCAGGACGCTGGCGAGAGCAGCTGCCGCCAAAGCCGGCCTACCTGCAAAGCGATGGGTCATGCTCATCCTCGTCCTGACGGCCCGCATCACCGGGGCATCTGTGCTGCATTCTTCCGGAGCTATACCGCGCGGCGACGCTCCGGTTCCGTACCGACATGTCGTGCAATCGCGCGCCGGCGACAAGAGCCAAACCTGCCTTTCCCGAGAAGCGCCAGGATCGGGGCAGTGTTGCGGCGAAGACGGCTTCGCCGCCAAGGCAGACAAAAAAAGAGGCGGCCCGGAGGCCGCCTCTTCAGAGATTCGCTTGAGCGAGGCCGATCAGGCCGCCTCGTCTTCCGCCGTGAAGACCGGGCCGGAATCCTTGCCCTTGGCCTCGACGTCGCGATCGACGAACTCGATGATCGCCATCGGGGCATTGTCGCCGAAGCGGAAGCCGGCCTTCATGATGCGCAGATAGCCGCCGTTGCGCTCCTTGTAGCGCGGGCCGAGGACCGCGAAGAGCTTGCCGACGAGCTCGACGTCCTTGATCTGCGAGATCGCCTGGCGGCGGGCATGCAGGTCGCCGCGCTTGCCGAGCGTGATGAGCTTCTCGACGACCGGACGCAGGTCCTTGGCCTTCGGCAGGGTGGTGGTGATCTGCTCGTGCTTGATCAGGGCCTGAGCCATGTTGGCGAACATCGCCTGGCGATGCTCGGCCGAGCGGTTGAAACGACGACCGCGAAAACCGTGACGCATTGTTTGGCTCCTTCGTTGCTTACGGCCGCCGTGCCACGGAACGGCCGTTCCTTATGCTCCGGCTCGGATGAGCCGGGCGGGATGGCGCGGGATGCCTCCCGCGCCGGTTGAGGCTCAGTAGTGCTCTTCGAAGCGCTTGGCCAGCTCTTCGATGTTCTCCGGCGGCCAGCCCTGGACGTCCATGCCCAGATGCAGGCCCATGGTCGCCAGCACTTCCTTGATTTCGTTCAGCGACTTGCGGCCGAAGTTCGGAGTGCGCAGCATCTCGCCCTCGGACTTCTGGATGAGGTCGCCGATATAGACGATGTTGTCGTTCTTGAGGCAGTTGGCCGAACGGACCGAGAGCTCGAGCTCGTCGACCTTCTTGAGCAGCGCCGGGTTGAAGGGCAGCTGCGGCGCGGTCGAGACGGCCTCTTCCTTGCGCGGCTCCTCGAAGGTGATGAAGACGGCGAGCTGGTCCTGCAGGATGCGGGCGGCGAGCGCCAGCGCGTCCTCGGGCGAGACCGAGCCATTGGTCTCGATCGCCAGCGTCAGCGCGTCCTTGTCGAGGTTCTGGCCCTCGCGGGTGTTCTCGACGCGGTAGGAGACCTTCTTGACCGGCGAATAGAGGCTGTCGACCGGGATGAGGCCGATCGGCGCGTCCTCGGGACGGTTCTGCTCGGCCGGGACATAGCCCTTGCCGGTGTTGACCGTGAACTCCATGCGGATCTCGGCCCCGTCGTCCAGCGTGCAGAGCACGAGGTCGGGGTTGAGGATCGAGACGTCGCCGATGGTGTTGATGTCGCCGGCGGTGACGGTGCCCGGGCCGGACTTGCGCAGCGTCATGCGCTTCGGGCCCTCGCCCTGCATCTTGACCGCGATGGCCTTGATGTTGAGGACGATATCGGTGACGTCCTCGCGAACGCCCGGGATCGAGGAGAACTCGTGCAGCACGCCGTCGATCTGGACGGCGGTGACGGCCGCGCCCTGGAGCGACGACAGGAGCACGCGACGCAGCGCATTGCCGAGCGTCATGCCGAAGCCGCGCTCGAGCGGACGCGCGATCACGGTGGCCAGACGCTTCGGGTCGTCTCCGACCTTGACTTCGAGCTTGTTCGGCTTGGAAAGATCCTGCCAGTTCTTGCTGATCACGACCGCACTCCTGGTGCTGAATTCATCTGGCGGCTTACGCCGCCCCGGACAGGCGCCCGCCCCTGCGGGCGCCTCTTGCAATGGTCAGACGTCAGACGCGACGGCGCTTGCGCGGACGGCAGCCATTGTGCGGGATCGGCGTGACGTCGCGGATCGAGGTCACGGTGAAGCCCGCGGCCTGCAGCGCGCGCAGCGCCGACTCGCGGCCCGAACCCGGACCGGTCACCTCGACCTCGAGGGTGCGCATGCCATGCTCGGCAGCCTTGCGGGCGGCATCCTCGGCGGCGACCTGAGCAGCATAGGGGGTCGACTTGCGCGAGCCCTTGAAGCCCATCGTGCCGGCCGACGACCACGAGATCGTGTTGCCCTGCGCGTCGGTGATGGTGATCATGGTGTTATTGAACGAGGCGTTCACATGCGCGACGCCGGAGACGATGTTCTTGCGTTCGCGACGACGGACGCGCTGGGCTTCCTTGGCCATATCTCTTCTTCCATCCTTCAGGCGCGCCCGTCATGCCAGGCGCTGGGGATGCCGGCGGCCCGTGAGCGGACCGGCCGGCGTATAGACAGCGGGCCGAACAAGCGGCCCGCCGAAATCACTTCTTCTTGCCGGCGATCGGCTTCGCCTTGCCCTTGCGGGTACGGGCGTTGGTGTGCGTGCGCTGACCGCGGACCGGCAGCGAGCGGCGATGACGCAGGCCGCGATAGCAGCCGAGGTCCATCAGGCGCTTGATGTTCATCGAGACCTCGCGGCGCAGATCGCCCTCGACGAGATAGTCGCGGTCGATCGTCTCGCGGATCTGCAGGACTTCGGCGTCGGTCAGCTGGTTGACGCGGCGCTCGGGCGCGATGCCGACCTTCTCGACGATCTCTTGAGCCTTGGCCGCGCCAATGCCGTGGATGTACTGAAGGCCGATGACGACGCGCTTGCCGGTCGGAATGTTAACGCCCGCGATACGAGCCATGGGTCTCATCTCCATGTCGGCCGAAGCACCCGATGGCACCCCGGCGGTGGGAAAAATCCCGCGTCCGGTGGAGGCCGGCTCATGCAGGACGTTGAACGGCTCCACGCGATAACGCGACGTCGTCCCCTTTCACAAAGGCAACGGCATCGCTCGCATGAAACCGGATTGCGGCTCGTTAACGGGTTGCCCGTCCCGAGTCAACCGGTGCAACCAAGAAACATGCCAAGACTGTTGGCATCGAGGCCGGACTGGATATTCGCCGTCATGCTCGGGCTTGGCCCGAGCATCTCGTGACGAAGGAGATTCGCAACCTCCTCTCCCAGGGGTTTCTCGGGTCTCCGCTTCGCTGCGCCCGAGAATGACCCAGCTTCCGGTGTGCGTCCTTACTTCTTCACCAGATTGCATTTGCTCTCCGAAAGCGGGGCGATGATCTCGGCCGCGGGGATCCTGCGGACGACCTTGAAGTAGTCCCACGGCGCCTTCGAATCGGCCGGCGCCTTCACCTCGACCAGCAGCATGTCGTTCATCAGCCGGCCGTCCTCGCGGACCTTTGCGCCGGGCGCGTAGAAGTCGTCGACCGGCAGCTCCTTCATCTTGGCCGCGACTGCGGCGCCTGCGGCCGTGCCCGCCGCCTTCACCGCCTTGAGATAGTGCAGCACCGAGGAATAGACGCTCGCCTGGATCATGCCCGGCATCTTCCTGGTCCGCGCCATGTAGCGGTCGGCGAAGGCGCGGCTCGGCTTGTCCGCGTCATGGTAATAGGCGGTCGTCGTGATCAACCCCTTGGCCTTGTCGAGCCCGAGGCCGTGGACGTCGCTGAGCACCACGACCATGGCGGCGAGCTTCTGGCCGCCATCGACCAGGCCGAACTCGCCGGCCTGCTTGATCGAATTGATCGTGTCCGTGCCGGCATTGGCGAAGGCGACGATCTTGGCCTTTGAGGCCTGCGCCTGCAGCAGGAAGGAGGAGAAGTCCGGCGATCCGAGAGGTGCGCGCACCGTGCCCAGCGTCTTGCCGCCATTGGCCGCGACGATCGCCTCGATATCGGCTGTGAGCTGATGGCCGAAGGCGTAGTCGGCGGCAATGATGTACCAGCTGTTGCCGCCCTCGCGCAGGACGGACAGCGCCGTGCCCTTGGCCGAGGTCGCGGTGTCGAAAGTCCACATGAAGCCGGTCGGCGAGCAGTCCTCGTTGAACAGCCTCGTCGTCGCCGGCCCGTTATAGAGCGCGACCTTCTGCCGTTCCTTGGCGATGCCCGCGACGGCGAGCGCTACAGCCGAATTGGTCAGATCCGCGATCGCGGTGACCCCGTCGGCATCGTACCAGCGCCTTGCCAGGCCGGCCGCAATGTCGGGCTTGTTCTGATGATCGGCCGCGACGATCTCGATCGGCTTGCCGAGCACGGAGCCACCGAAATCCTCGATCGCCAGCTTCGCAGCCTCGACCGAGCCGAGACCGCCGAATTCGGCATAGTTGCCCGACTGGTCGTTGAGGATGCCGATCTTGACCGCATCCTGCGCCCGCGCCGCCGCCGGCATCAGCGCCAGCGTACTCGCGAACAGCAATGCACCCCACCTCGTCATGCGCCTGCTCCCTGTCCTGCACCGGACCGGACTGGAAGGTCGCTTCGCCTCCCGGTCGAAGGTGCTCCACGCCGCTTTTCACGACTTGTGTCCAGCACATCCGGCGGCCCGGCACCTGTCAACGCACGGGCGAAGCGAGAAAAGGCAAAGGCAGGCGCGCAAAAACGCACCGGAATCGAAAAAAACCCGGACGGGCATCGCCCATCCGGGTTCGAATTTCTCTTCGCTGCTTGCGGATCAACCCTGAGCGGCCACCGACAACGCGTTCGCGATCGCTTCCGAGACGCTGTCGATCGGCTGCATTCCGTCGATCGCCGTCAGCTGGCCACGCTTCTCGTAGTAAGGCGCGACAATCGCCGTGTCGCGGTTATAAGCCTCAAGCCGGGTCTTGAAGACCTCCGGATCATCGTCCTTGCGGACCGGCTGGCCAGCCGCCCTCGCCTCTTCGGCGCGACGGACGATGCGGTCCACGAGCTTGCTCTGGTCGACCGTGAGTTCGAGCACCGCGTCGAGCTTCAGCCCTTTGCCCTCGAGCATCCGGTCGAGCGCTTCGGCCTGCGCGAGCGTGCGCGGAAAGCCGTCGAGGATGAAGCCCTTCTTCGCGTCCGGCTCCTCGATGCGATCAGCGACGATGCCGATGACGATATCGTCCGAAACCAGCCCGCCCGCATCCATCACCGCCTTGGCCTTCTGGCCGATCGGCGTGCCCGCGGCGACTGCTGCGCGCAGCATGTCGCCGGTCGACAGTTGAGGAATGCCGTGCTTCGCGACGATGCGCGCCGCCTGAGTGCCCTTCCCCGCCCCCGGCGGCCCCAGGAAAATCAACCGCATTTAGCGCCTCGCTCCTCGCAACTTAGCCTTCTTGACCAGCCCCTCATATTGATGGGCCAGCAGATGTCCGTGAACTTGAGCCACGGTGTCCATCGTCGTCGTCACCACGATGAGCAGCGAAGTGCCGCCCAGCAGGATGATCGGGATCTGAGCATAGGTGATCATGAACTCGGGGATAAGGCAGACGATGGTCAGATACCCGGCGCCGAGAACGGTGATGCGGCTGAGGATGCGGTCGATATGCTCGGCGGTGCGCTCGCCCGGGCGGATGCCCGGCATGAAGCCGCCGTGCTTCTTGAGGTTATCCGCCGTCTCGACCGGGTTGAACACGATCGCGGTGTAGAAGAAGCAGAAGAAGATGATCAGCGCTGCGTAGAGGACCATGAACAGCGGCCGGCCATGGGCGAGATAGGTCGCGATGATCGACAGGAAGCCCGTGCCGCCCGAGGCCTGCGAGAAGCTGGCGACCGTCGTCGGCAGCAGCAGCAGCGACGAGGCGAAGATCGGCGGAATGACGCCCGAGGTGTTCAGCTTCAGCGGCAGGAACGAGGTCTGGCCCTCATACATGCGGTTGCCGACCTGGCGCTTCGGATAGTTGATCAGCAGCCGGCGCTGCGCGCGCTCCATGAACACGCAGAACGCGATGACGCAAACCGCCATCACCAGGATGCCGAGCAGCAGCCCGGTCGAGATCGCGCCCTGGCGGCCGAGTTCGAGGGTCTGGGCGAGCTGCGACGGGAATTCGGCGATGATGCCCCCGAAGATGATCATCGAGGTGCCGTTGCCGATGCCACGGCTGGTGATCTGCTCGCCCAGCCACAGCAGGAACATGGTGCCGCCGACGAGCGTAAGCGTGGTCGAGAGCAGGAAGAACGGCCCGGGCTCGAGGACGAGGTTGCCCGAACCCTGCAGGCCGACGCCGATCGCATAGGCCTGGAACACCGCCAGCACCAGCGTCAGGTAGCGGGTGTACTGGTTGAGCGTCTTACGGCCCTGCTCGCCTTCCTTCTTCAGCGCCTCGAAGCTCGGGATGACGCTGGACAGCAGCTGCACGATGATCGAGGCCGAGATGTACGGCATGATCGCCAGCGCGAAAATGGCGAGGCGGCCGACGGCACCGCCCGAGAACATGTTGAACATGCCGAGCACGCCGCTCTGCGACTGGCGGAAGAGATCGGCGACCGCGTCCGGGTTCATGCCTGGCAGCGGGATGTAGGTGCCCAGCCGGTAGACGACGAGCGCGCCCAGCGTGAACCAGATTCGCTTCTTCAGTTCGTCCGCCTTGGCGAAGGCCCCGAAATTGAGGTTTGCCGCAAGCTGTTCAGCCGCCGATGCCATGCGTCCGGTCCTTGGGTCTCAAGTCAGTCAGTGAAGCACATCCCCTGCCGCGCTCGCGGTGCGTTTTCGGGTCGTGCGCTTTGCGTCAAACAGTCGAACGGCGGCCTGGGCGTTGGCCCGGCCGCCGTTCGCAAACGTCATGTAGGCGCTAGAGCCGGATGGTTCCAGATGGAAGCGCAAAGCGTTTCCATCTGGAAGCTGAATCCGTCTCTTATCAAAAAACGAGAGCAGGATTCATGCGAAAAACCGGTTCCCACTTTTTCGCATCCTGCTCGCGGATCACGCCTGCGAAGCAGCAGCCAGAATCTTGACCGTGCCGCCAGCCTTCTCGATCGCAGCGACGGCCGACTTCGACGCGCCAGCCACCTCGAAAGCGAGCTTGGTCTTGAGCTCGCCGACGCCGAGGATCTTGACGCCGTCCTTGGCCTGGCGGGTGATGACACCGGCGGCGACAAGCGCCTCGATGGTCACGGCGCCCTTGGCATCGAGCTTCCCGGCTTCCACGGCCTGCTGGATGCGACCGAGATTGACCTCGTTCAGATCCTTGGCAAACAGGTTGTTGAAGCCGCGCTTCGGCAGGCGGCGATAGAGCGGCATCTGGCCGCCTTCGAAGCCCTTGATGGCGACGCCGGCGCGCGAGGTCTGACCCTTCACGCCACGGCCGCCGGTCTTGCCCTTGCCCGAGCCGATACCACGGCCGACGCGGATGCGCTCCTTGAGAGCGCCTTCGTTGTCACGAATCTCGTTGAGTTTCATGTGTCGCCCTCCTCAGTTCGCGTCGACGACGCGCACGAGGTGCTTGACCTTCTCGACCATGCCACGCACCGCGGGGGTGTCCTGGAGGGTCGAGCGGCGGCGGATCTTATTCAGGCCGAGACCGATGAGGGTCTGGCGCTGGGTGGCGTCGCGGCGGATCGGGGAGCCGATCTGCTCGACGGTGAAGGTCTTCTCAGCCTTTGCCATGAATCCCTCCTCACGCTTCCGCGGCCGCATCCGTGCCGGCATCGCGGCGACGGGTCTGCAGGGCCGAAACCTTGAGCGAGCGACGAGCCGCGACCGAGCGCGGGCTGTCCTCGTTCTTCAGCGCGTCGAAAGTGGCGCGCACGAGGTTGTACGGGTTGGAGGAGCCGAGCGACTTCGACACGACGTCCTGCATGCCGACCGCCTCGAAGACGGCGCGCATCGGACCGCCGGCGATGATGCCGGTACCAGCCGGAGCAGCGCGCAGCACCACCTTGCCGGCGCCGTGGCGGCCCTGCACGTCGTGATGGAGGGTGCGGCCCTCGCGCAGCGGGATGCGGACGAGGCCACGCTTGGCGGCTTCCGTCGCCTTGCGGATCGCCTCGGGAACTTCACGGGCCTTGCCGTGGCCGAAGCCGACGCGGCCCTTCTGGTCGCCGACGACGACGAGCGCAGCGAAGCCGAAGCGACGACCACCCTTCACCACCTTGGCGACGCGGTTGATGTGGACGAGCTTATCCACGAATTCGGAATCGCGATCCTCGCTATCCCGGCGCTCACGCGGCTCTCTAGCCATGTCTTTCCTCTTACTTGCGCGGACGAAGGTCTGAGCCTCACGCCGCTCGCTCGAGCCTAACCCCGTGCCTCATTGCGCGGGGGAAGCTGAAAACGGATGCCGCCCGGCCGGCGCAAGCGCCGAACCGGGCGAAACCCGATAACCTCAGAACTTGAGGCCGCCCTCGCGGGCTGCATCGGCCAGCGCCTTGACGCGGCCGTGGTACATATAGGGACCGCGATCGAAGACAACGTCCGTCACGCCGGCCTTGACCGCGCGCTCGGCGACGATCTTGCCGATCTGGCCGGCCGCCTCGACATTGGCGCCCGACTTGATCTGGGCGCGCACGTCCTTGTCGAGCGACGAGGCCGAAGCGAGGGTGACCCCGTTCACGTCGTCGATGACCTGGGCGTAGATCTGCTTGCCGGTGCGATGCACCGAGAGGCGCGGGCGACCGTTGGCAACCGCCTTGATCGCGCGGCGGACGCGAGCCTTGCGGCGCGCAGTCACATCGTTCTGCTTGCTCATGGCTGGCGTCCTTACTTCTTCTTGCCTTCCTTGCGGAAGATGAACTCGCCGGCGTACTTGACGCCCTTGCCCTTGTAGGGCTCGGGGCCACGATAGTCGCGGATTTCCGCGGCGGTCTGGCCGACGATCTGCTTGTCGATACCGGTGACGACGATCTCCGTCGGCTTCGGCGTCACGATCGCGACACCGGCCGGAATTTCGTAGTCGATATCATGGCTGAAGCCGAGCGACAGCTTCAGCACCTTGCCGTTGACGGCGGCCTTGTAGCCGACGCCGTTGATTTCGAGGCGCTTCTCGAAGCCGGCGGTGGTGCCGACGACGAGGTTGTTGATGCGGGCGCGCGAGGTGCCCCAGAGCGCGCGGGCGCGCTTCGACTGCGAACGCGGCTGAACCGCGATCGCGCCGTCCTCCATGGCAACCGAGACGTCCTCGGGCACCTCGAAGGAGAGCTCGCCCTTCGAGCCCTTGATCTTGACGAGCTGGCCGGTGACCGTGGCGGTGACGCCCGCGGGAACCGAAACCGGCTTCTTACCGATACGAGACATTGGATCTCTCCTGAAGATGAGCGGCGCCTGTAAGGTCAGAAGACCTTGCAGAGCACTTCGCCGCCCACGTTCTGCTCGCGGGCCACATGATCAGCCATCACGCCACGCGGCGTCGAGACGATCGTCACGCCAAGGCCGTCGGCCACGCGCGGCATGGTCTCGACCGACGAGTAGACGCGGCGGCCGGGCTTCGAAACACGCGAGATCGACCGGATGACCGGCTGGCCCTCGTGATACTTCAGCTCGATGTCGAACTCCGTCCGGCCATTGCCGAACTCGGTCTGGCTGTAGCCGCGGATATAACCCTCGGACTGCAGAACGTCGAGCACGCGGGCGCGCAGCTTCGAACCAGGGGTGGAAACGCGCGACTTGCGGCGCAGCTGCGCATTCCGGATGCGGGTCAGCATATCGCCGAGCGGATCAATGATCGCCATTGTCCAGTCCTCCTTACCAGCTCGACTTCACGAGGCCGGGAACCAGCCCCTTGTTGCCGAGCTCACGCAGCGCGACACGCGACATCTTCAGCTTGCGATAGAACGCACGCGGACGGCCCGTCACCTCGCAGCGATTGCGGATGCGGATCTTGGCCGAGTTGCGCGGCAGTTCGGCCAGCTTGAGGCGAGCGAGGAAACGCTCGTCCATGGGCTGGTTGTCATCATTGGCAATTGCGAGCAAACGGGCCCGGCGGCCGGCGAATTTCTTCACCAGCTTCCTGCGGCGCTCGTTGTTCTCGACGGAGCTTTTCTTAGCCATCGATCTCTCCTGGTTTCCGCGTATGAACGCTTAGGTTCACTGCCGGAACGGGAAGTTGAAGTGCTTGAGCAGAGCGCGCGCCTCGTCATCCGACTTCGCAGTCGTGCAGACGATCACGTCCATGCCCCAGACCTGGTCGACCTTGTCGTAGTTGATCTCGGGGAACACGATGTGCTCCTTGATCCCGAGCGCGAAGTTACCGCGCCCGTCGAACGACTTGGGGTTGAGACCCCGGAAGTCGCGCACGCGCGGCAAGGCGATGGTGACGAGCCGGTCGACGAACTCGAACATCTTGGTCTTGCGCAGCGTGACCTTGCAGCCAACCGCCATGTTCTCGCGCAGCTTGAAGCCGGCGATCGCGAGGCGGGACTTGGTGATGACCGGCTTCTGACCGGCGATCATGGCGAGATCGCCGGCGGCGTTGTCGACCTTCTTGCGGTCGGCCGTCGCTTCGCCAACGCCCATGTTGATGACGATCTTCTCGATCGTCGGCACTTCCATGACGTTCTTGTAGCCGAATTCGGCAATCATCGCGGGACGGACGACGTCCTCGTAATGCTTCTTCATGCGCGGCGAGAGAGCCGCCTGCTGAGCCTCAGCCATCGATCAGATCCCCCGAACGCTTGGCGAAACGGACCTTGCGGCCGTCATCGAGCACCTTGAAACCAACGCGGGTCGGCTTGCCGTCCTTCGGATCGGCCACGGCGATGTTCGACAGGTCGATGGTGGCCTCCTTCGAGATGATGCCACCCTCGGACGTCTGCGACTGCTTGGTGTGCTTCTTGACGAGGTTGACACCACGCACGACGGCGCGGGCATCCTTCGGCAAAACCTGCAGCACTTCGCCCGACTTACCCTTGTCGCGGCCAGCAAGCACGACGACCTTGTCGCCCTTCTTGATTTTCGCAGCCATCACAGCACCTCCGGCGCCAGCGAGATGATCTTCATGTGGTTCTTGGCGCGCAGCTCGCGCGGAACCGGTCCGAAGATACGCGTGCCGACAGGCTCCTTCTGGTTGTTGATCAGCACGGCCGCATTGCGGTCGAACCGGATCACCGAACCATCGGCGCGCTTGACGTCCTTGGCGGTGCGAACGACGACCGCCTTCATGACGTCGCCCTTCTTCACGCGACCGCGCGGAATGGCTTCCTTGATCGAAACGACGATAATGTCGCCGACACCGGCGTACTTGCGCTTCGACCCGCCGAGAACCTTGATGCACATCACGCGACGCGCGCCCGAATTGTCGGCGACGTCGAGATTCGTCTGCACCTGGATCATGGCCTTGATCCTTCCAATCTGTGTATCAGGCGGTTTCCGGAGCGGCCTCAGCGCTGCTCGGGACTACGACTGACGGGGGTCGATCGCCCCCTTGGCCTCAAAACAAAACACGATCCGCAAAAGTGGTTTCCACCTTTGCGGAGAGACATGTCCGGCTTCCTTCAGGCGCCCTGCCCGCCCCTGATTCGGGGCCGGGCAAAGCCGTCTCGCCTCACGCCTTAGGGGCGCCGTCGAGCACAACCCAGCTTTTCAGCTTGGAAATCGGCTTGGACTCCTCGATCCACACCGTATCGCCAATCTTGAACGAACCCGCCTCGTTATGGGCGTGATAGTTCTTCGTACGGCGAACCGTCTTCTTGAGGAGCGGGTGCGTATAACGCCGCTCGACCTTAACCACAACAGTTTTGTTCTGCTTGTCGCTGACGACGACGCCCTGGAGCACGCGCTTAGGCATTATCTTCTCCTCACGCGCTGGCCGCAACGGCCTTCGACCGCTGCAGCGTCTTGATGCGGGCGATATCCTTGCGCAGTTCGGTGACGCGCGCGGTGTTCTCGAGCTGGCCCGTTGCCCGCTGGAAGCGCAGGTTGAACTGCTCCTTCTTCAGCTTGAGCAACTCATCCTGGAGCTGGTCCGTGCTCATCGACTTCAGGTCGGAAAGACGCTGTGTGCTTTTCATGTCGCCCTCCCTTACTCGGCGATGCGCTGGATGAAGCGGGTCTTGATCGGCAGCTTGGCGGCGCCGAGACGGAGCGCCTCGCGGGCGATCTCCTCGGACACGCCGTCGAGCTCGAACATGATCCGGCCCGGCTTGACCTTGGCCGCCCAGAATTCGGGCGAACCCTTGCCCTTACCCATGCGGACTTCGGTCGGTTTCTTCGAAACCGGCACGTCGGGGAACACGCGGATCCAGACGCGGCCGACGCGCTTCATCGCGCGGGTGATCGCGCGGCGGGCCGCTTCGATCTGACGAGCGGTAACGCGCTCGGGCTCTTGTGCCTTCAGGCCGAACTGGCCGAAGTTGAGGTCCGTGCCGCCCTTGGCGACGCCGGAGATGCGTCCCTTGAACTGCTTACGGAACTTGGTGCGTTTTGGTTGCAGCATGGCTCTTCTCGATCAGCCTTACGCAGCCTGCTCGCGACGATCGCGATCGCGGTGATCACGGTCGCGGCCGCCGGAACGGCCGCCCTCGTCGGAGAGGCGCTTGTCCTGGGCCATCGGGTCGTGTTCCAGGATCTCGCCCTTGAAGATCCAGACCTTGATGCCGCACGTCCCGTAGGTCGTGAAGGCGGTGGCGACGCCGTAATCGACGTCGGCGCGCAGCGTATGCAGCGGCACGCGGCCCTCACGGTACCATTCGAGGCGGGCGATCTCGGCGCCGCCGAGACGGCCCGAGCAGTTGATGCGGATGCCCTCGGCGCCCAGACGCATGGCCGACTGCACGGCGCGCTTCATCGCACGACGGAAGGCGACACGGCGCTCGAGCTGCTGCGCGATCGAGTCGGCGACGAGCGTCGCGTCGATCTCGGGCTTGCGCACCTCGACGATGTTGATCGTCACATCGGCCTTGGTGAGGTTCGAGACCACCTTGCGGAGCTTCTCGATGTCGGCACCCTTCTTGCCGATCACCACGCCCGGACGAGCCGAGTGGATGGTGACGCGGCACTTCTTGTGCGGACGCTCGATGATGATCTTCGAGACAGCAGCCTGCTTCAGCAGCTTCATCAGGGCGGCGCGGATCGCCATGTCCTCATGCAGCAGCTTGCCGTACTCGCCCTTGTTGGCGAACCAACGCGAGTCCCAGGTACGGTTGATGCCGAGGCGCAGGCCGATCGGATTGATTTTCTGACCCATCGTTCTCTCCTCAGGCCTGCGCTGCCTGCTCGCGCACCACGATCGTGATGTTCGAGAACGGCTTCATGATCCGGGCGCCACGGCCGCGGGCGCGGGCGTGGAAGCGCTTCATGACGAGTGCCTTGCCGACAAAGGCCTGGGCGACGACGAGATCGTCGACGTCGAGGTCGTGATTGTTCTCGGCGTTGGCGATCGCGCTCTGCAGGCACTTGCGAACATCGTTCGCGATGCGCTTGCGGGAGAACTCGAGATCGGCGAGCGCCGTCGAGACCTTCTTGCCGCGGATCAGCTGAGCGACGAGGTTCAGCTTCTGCGGCGAGACGCGCAGGTTGCGGGCGACCGCAAGCGCTTCGTTCTCGGGCAGCGCACGGGGGGCGGATGCTTTACCCATGGCTTACTTCCTCTTCGCCTTCTTGTCGGCAGCGTGGCCGTGGAAGGTGCGGGTCGGCGAGAACTCGCCGAACTTGTGACCCACCATTTCCTCGGACACGGACACCGGCACATGCTTCTGTCCGTTGTACACGCCGAACGTCAGACCGACGAACTGCGGCAGGATCGTGGAGCGACGGCTCCAGATCTTGATGACTTCATTTCGGGCCGAGGTCCGGGCGACCTCTGCCTTCTTCAGGAGGTATCCGTCGACAAACGGACCTTTCCAAAGCGAACGCGCCATGACGGACCTCAGTTCTTCTTCTTGCGGGCGTGACGGCTCGACACGATGAACGTATCGGTCCGCTTGTTCGAGCGGGTCTTCTTGCCCTTGGTCGGCAGACCCCAGGGCGTGACCGGATGACGGCCACCCGAGGTCCGGCCCTCACCACCGCCATGCGGATGGTCGACCGGGTTCATCGAGACGCCGCGGTTATGCGGACGGCGGCCGAGCCAGCGCGAGCGACCAGCCTTGCCGTCGTTCCGGTTCATGTGATCCGGGTTCGAGACGGCGCCGACGGTGGCGTAGCACAGGCCCGAGATCAGGCGCTGTTCGCCCGAGTTCAGGCGGACGATGACGTAACCCTGGTCGCGACCGACGATCTGGGCGTAGTTGCCGGCGGAGCGGGCCAGAGCGCCGCCCTTGCCGATCTTGAGCTCGACATTGTGGACGATCGTGCCGATCGGCAGCGTGCCCATGGGCGCCGCGTTGCCGGGCTTCACGTCGACATTGTCACCCGCGACGACGGTGTCGCCGACTGCCAGGCGCTGCGGCGCCAGGATGTAGGCCTGCTCGCCGTCCTGATACTTGATCAGGGCGATGAATGCCGTCCGGTTCGGATCGTACTCGAGCCGCTCGACGGTCGCCGGGATGCCGGCCTTGCCGCGACGCTTGAAGTCGACGAGGCGCAGCGTACGCTTGTGGCCACCGCCGCGGAAGCGGACGGTGATACGGCCGAGGTTGTTGCGGCCGCCCGAGGAGCTCTTGCCCTCGGTCAGGGTCTTGACCGGCTTGCCCTTGTAGAGCTCGCTGCGGTCGACGATCACGAGCTGGCGAAGGCTCGGCGTGATCGGCTTGAAGTGTTTCAAAGCCATGATGGCGATCCTTCCCTCAGAGGCCCGTGGTCACGTCGATCGAGTGGCCCTCTTCGAGGGTCACAACGGCCTTCTTGACGTCCGAGCGCTGGCCGAGGCGGCCACGGAAGACCTTGACCTTGCCTTCGGTGACGATCGTGTTGACGCTCTTGACCTTAACGTCGAAGAGCTTCTCGATCGCCGCCTTGATCTGCGGCTTGGTCGCGGTGCGGGCAACCTTGAAGACGACCTTGTTGTGCTCAGAGAGCATCGTCGCCTTCTCGGTGATGACCGGCGCCACGATCACATCGTAGTGGCGCGGGTCGAGGTTCTTGGCGGACTGGCTCATTTGAAGCGCGCCTCCAGCGCATCGACAGCCGCACGCGTCAGGACAAGCTTGTCGCGACGCAGGATGTCATAGACGTTGATGCCCTGGACCGGCAGAACGTCGACATTCGGGATCGAGCGAGCGGCCAGGCCGAAGTTCGTATCGATCTCGGCGCCACCGATGATCAGCGCGCTCGACAGGTCGAGCTTGCCGAAGTGGCCGAGCAGCACCTTGGTCTTCGGCTCGGAGAGCGTGGCATCGTCGATCACGATGATGCCGGCATCCTTCGCCTTGGCCGAGAGCGCATGGCGCAGAGCGAGCGCGCGGACCTTCTTGGGAAGGTCGTGAGCGTGGTCGCGCAGCACCGGACCGAAGGCTTTGCCGCCGCCGCGGAACTGCGGAGCCGAAGCCGCGCCGTGGCGAGCGCCGCCGGTGCCCTTCTGCTTGTAGATCTTCTTGCGGGTGCGATCGACTTCCGAGCGGCCCTTGGACTTGTGAGTCCCGGCGCGACGCTTGGCGAGCTGATAGCGAACCATGCGGGCGAGGAGGTCAGCGCGCGGCTCGAGGCCGAACACCGCATCCGACAGCTCGAGGGAGCCGGCGTTGCCGCCTTCAAGAGTGACGATATCGAATTTCATCACGCGTTCTCCTCAGCCTGGGCCGCAGGAGCCTCTTCCGCCTTGCTCTCGCCGGCAACCTTGAACTTGCCCGGCAGCGGCGCATCCTTCGGCAGGGCGCGCTTGACGGCGTCGCGGACATGGATCCAGCCGCCAGCAACGCCGGGAACGGCGCCCTCGACGAGGATCAGGCCACGCTCGGCATCCGTCTGGACGACGCGCAGGTTCTGCGTGGTGACGCGCTCGGCGCCAAGATGGCCCGGCATCTTCTTGTTCTTGAAGGTCTTGCCCGGGTCCTGACGGCCGCCGGTCGAACCGATCGAACGGTGCGAGACCGAGACGCCGTGGGTGGCGCGCAGACCGCCGAAGTTCCAGCGCTTCATACCGCCGGCGAAGCCCTTGCCGGTGGTGGTGCCGGAGACGTCGACGAACTGGCCGACGACGAAGTGGTCCGCGGTCAGCTCGGCGCCGACCGGGATCAGCGCGTCATCGCTGACGCGGAACTCGACCACCTTGCGCTTCGGCTCGACCGTGGCGACCGCGAAGTGACCGCGCTCAGCCTTCGAGACATTCTTCACCTTCGCCGTGCCGGAGCCCAGCTGCACGGCCACATAGCCGTTCTTCTCTTTCGTGCGATGCGCGACAACCTGGCAGCTGTCGAGCTTCAGCACGGTGACCGGGATATGTTCGCCAGCATCCGTGAAGACGCGGGTCATCCCGACTTTCTGTGCAATCACACCGGAACGCATCGGTGCACACCTTCTTCTGGGGTCATGTCCATCCGGGGTCGCCGGAAACAGAGGACCCGTTCAATCGGATCAGAGCTTGATTTCGACGTCGACGCCGGCGGCGAGATCAAGCTTCATGAGGGCGTCGACCGTCTGGGGAGTCGGATCGACAATGTCGAGGACCCGCTTGTGGGTCCGCATCTCAAACTGCTCGCGCGACTTCTTGTCGATGTGCGGCGAGCGGTTGACGGTGAACTTCTCGATGAGCGTGGGCAGCGGAATCGGTCCGCGGACCTGAGCGCCCGTCCGCTTCGCGGTCGACACGATCTCGCGCGTCGAAGCGTCGAGGATGCGGTGGTCGAACGCCTTGAGGCGGATCCGAATGTTCTGACCGTTCATGGTCTTGTTTTCTCCGTGACGTGTAGAGGCGAAGGCCCGAAGGGCCCGCGCCCCTCACGAAAACGCGTTACGCAATGATCGAAGCGACGACGCCGGCGCCGACGGTGCGGCCGCCTTCGCGGATGGCGAAGCGCAGCTTCTCTTCCATCGCGATCGGGGCGATCAGCGTCACCTCCATCGAGATGTTGTCGCCCGGCATCACCATCTCCGTGCCTTCCGGCAGGGTCACCACGCCGGTCACGTCCGTCGTGCGCACGGTGTCCTTCAGGCCGACGATCTCGATTTCCTCGCCAACCTTGACGATGCCGCGCTCGACGCGGCCGGTCACCACCGTGCCGCGGCCCGAGATCGAGAACACGTCCTCGACCGGCATCAGGAACGGCTGGTCGATCGGACGCTCCGGCTGCGGGATGTAGTCGTCCACCGTCTTCATCAGCGCGATCACCGCGTCATGGCCGATTTCCGGCGTGACGTTGTCCAGGGCGGCCTTGGCCGAACCCTTGGTGATCGGGATGTCGTCGCCCGGGAAGTCGTACTTCGAGAGAAGCTCGCGGATCTCCATCTCGACCAGCTCGAGCAGCTCGGCGTCGTCGACGAGATCGACCTTGTTCATGAACACCACCAGCGCGGGAACGCCGACCTGGCGCGCCAGCAGGATGTGCTCGCGGGTCTGCGGCATCGGGCCGTCGGCAGCCGACACCACCAGGATCGCGCCGTCCATCTGCGCCGCGCCCGTGATCATGTTCTTCACGTAGTCGGCGTGGCCGGGGCAGTCGACATGGGCGTAGTGACGCGCCGGGGTCTCGTACTCGACGTGCGCCGTCGAGATCGTGATGCCGCGGGCCTTCTCTTCCGGCGCCTTGTCGATCTGGTCATACGCCGTGAACGACGCGCCGCCGGACTCGGCCAGGACCTTCGTGATCGCAGCCGTCAACGACGTCTTGCCATGGTCGACGTGACCAATCGTGCCAATGTTGCAGTGCGGCTTCGTACGAGCGAATTTCTCTTTGGCCATCGAAGAAGCCATCCGGAGAAGCGCGAGGATGCGTCGTCGATCGCGTCATGCGCCGGATCAGCACGGATCTGGTCTATGACGGCCAAGGCCGCAAGGCCTACGATGATGCCGATCGGAGTGGCTGGCACGACTGCCTGTGACGCTGCGCGAATTCCGACCAGATCCGGATATTCGCTCAGAGGCCGACCGGTAACGCCGTCGAGGACGATGACATCGGCAGAGAAATTGGCCTGCCCTCCGGGAGCCTGAAGCCCTTTCACGATGACTTTGAGCTTCACCGCCCGGCGTCCGGCCGGCTGGTCGACGAACCGCTTCTTGAAGCTGTTGCGTACAAGCTCCGCCAGTGTGCCGCGCGTCTGTGCCGCTGCTGCCGGGCTCTGCATCAAAGCGGTAAACTTGGCATCCCACTCTGCCTGCTCTGGGCTGCTCGGCAAGGAGGTCCCTGTCGGATCGCGACCGCTTTGCCCCGGCCTCGTGGCCGCCGGCATCTTGAGCTGAGCGTAAGCGAGAGCCGCCTTCGGCCAGATAATCTTATCCGGCTGGCCCGGGGGCTGCATCGGAAACTCGACCAGCACGTCGGCGATCTTCAGCTCTCGGACATCGGTAATCGACAGACGTCGCTCCGGCACCACGCAGCCAGCCAGGGCGGCAGCAACCGCGACCGCAAGACACAAACGAATCATATTGGAGCGCCCCCGGCATCTTCGGAGTCGGGACTAGCGCGCTGCTTTCAGCCAAGCCATTACGACTAAGGTCTGCATCCTAATCGTCCCTCCGGCAGGCCGTTGGGGCCATTCCGAAGACCCCCGATAAGCTTTCCTGCGTACCGCGGCGCGTTGCTGCCGGCCGCCGCAGGCTTCCAAAAGCACCCCGTGCGACTAGGGCATGACGCGGAAACCCTCCGGACCTAACCTGTAGAGCTGCTTGCTGACAGGAAAGCCGCCATCGGGGGCTTTCGTCAGCGACCACAGCGCGGCGACTGCCTCGGTGTCGTCGGCGTCTCCGAAGGCGAGGATGTTGCGTGAGGGCACGGCGATGGCGACATTGCGTGGCAGATTCGGAACGTCCTTCCAGGGATTCTCCAGCAGCAGGATCGAGGCGTTGTAGTCGCCCTCGCCGAAATGGAATCTCCGCAGCTTTCCGAAATCATGGATCTCGAACCGGTCGACGCGCCGGACCCAGTTGTCCAGAACCGCGCGCAGCACGTCCTTGTCGCTCATCCCGTACTGGCCGCCCTCCCCAACGGAGACGAAGCGCGTGATCTTCGGAAGATCGAGTGCCGCTGCGACGATGATGTCGCCCTCCAGCGGAACATGTAGCAATCGCGCGTTGGGATCACCCTTCTTGCGAGCCATAGCGGCGAACTGCTCGACATAGGATCGGTTCTTCATGACAGGGATCAGAGCCGCGATGAAGCGTGCACGCTCCGCTTCGGTCTTGGGGGCCGACTGGCCCGCGACCGCCTCGGTGACACGTTGCGTCAGCTTGTCGAAAGCGCCCTGCCGACTCTTCGCGTCTGGTAAAGCATTGAATTGCGCGCTGAGCGGAGCCAACCCCATCCGGACATCGTGACCGGCTGCCCTGAAAACCACATCGCCGGCTTCGACGCGCACAGCGCTGACGCCCGCGCGACCCTTGATCATGGTCGTGAGCAGCCCCGCCAGCTCGGCCTCGCTGAGAGGCCGAGCTTCGTTCAGCCGTTCACGTCCTATCGTTTCGGCAAATGAAGCCGCCGTAGCGGCAACCACGGCGAGCGCCGCGAACAACACAACCAGTAAGCGCATCATGCCGAGCTCCCCAACCCGCGAGCAATATCGCGCGCCGAGAACATAATGGCAACATATTTTGCTTACCCTACGTCATTAAACTCCAAACACCCGCCGGTAGCGCTCGATCGCCTTGGAATCGCCGGAAACCTTCTCCGGGTTATCGGAGAGCTTCACTGCCGGCCGCCCGTTTGCCTTCGTCACCTTGCAGACCAGCGACATCGGATCGAGCGCGCGCGAACCGTCCGGCGAACAGCCCACGAGATCATTGGTAAGATCCGTGCCCCAGCCGAAGGCCATGCGGACCTTGCCGTCGAAATGGTGGTAGACACGCTCGATCGCGTCGACGTCGAGGCCGTCGGAGAAGACCAGCATCTTCTCGCGCGGATCCCGCCCGTGCTCGCGCCACCAGGTCATGATCGCTTCACCCGCTGGAATCGGCGGAGCGCTGTCCGGGCGGAACCCTGTCCAGTCCGCCACCCAACCCGGGGCATGGCGCAGGAAACTCTGGGTCCCGAACGCGTCCGGCAATGCGATCAGCAGGTTGCCGCCATAGACCTGGCGCCATTCGTCGAGCACGCGATAGGGCGCACGCAGCAGCTCCTTGTCCGAATCGGCGAGCGCGGCCAGCACCATCGGCAGCTCATGCGCATTGGTGCCGATGGCCTCGAGGTCCGCGTCCATGGCGAGCAGCACGTTGGACGTGCCGGTGAAGGCCGGCCCCAACCCCTCCTTCAGCGCCTCGACGCACCAGCGTTGCCAGAGATGGCCGTGGCGCCGGCGCGTACCGAAATCGGAGAGCTTGAGGTTCGGCAGCTTCTGCAGCCGCTCGACCTTGTCCCACATCTTGGCCTTGGCGCGGGCATAGAGCACATCGAGCGAGAAGCGCTTCTGGCCGAGCATCACGCGCCGGGCGCGCAACTCGTTGATGATGGCAAGCGCCGGCACCTCCCACATCGTCGTGTGGGTCCAGGGTCCCTCGAAATGCAGCTCGTACTGCCCGTCGACTCGACGCAGGTCGTATTCGGGAAGCTGGAAATCGGCTAGCCAGCCCATGAAGTCCGGCGAGAACATCTGCGTCTTGCCGTAGAAGCTGTTGCCTGCCAGCCAGATCAGCTCGTTCTTGGTGAAGCGCAGCGAACGGGCGTGGTCGAGCTGGGCTCGGAGCTCGCCCTCGTCGACGATATCGGCGAGGCGGATGTGCTTCGAGCGGTTGATCAGCGAGAAGGTGACCTGCACGTCCGGGTGGAAGGCCCGGATCATCTGCAGCATCAGGAGCTTGTAGAAATCGGTGTCGAGCAGGCTGCGAATGATCGGGTCAAGCCGCCAGCCATGGTTATAGGTCCGCGTCGCGATGTCGGTGAAGATCATGACGGCATCAGGTCCGGGGCAGGCTCACGGCGAAGGCGACGATACGGCGCGGACGCCGGGCGAAGAAGCGCGCATCAAAACAGCGCCTTAAGCGTCGGCGCAAGCGCGGGCCACGCAGCCATGCCCAGCGACAGAGCCATGAGTGCCGCCAGGAGCACGCCGAGCAGCGGCAGTACGGCTCGGAACACCGCCGCCGCCGGCACGCGCATGATGCCGCTGACGACATAGACGAGGATGCCGAGCGGTGGCGTCAGCCCGTGGATCATCAGGTTGACGACGAGCACCACGCCGAACTGAACGGGATCGAGCCCCGCCGCCACCGCGACCGGCAGGAGTAGCGGCGCCAGCAGCAGGATCGCCGCGCCAATGTCGAGAAAGAGCCCGGCCACCAGCAATACGAGATTGGCGAGCAGCATGACCGCGTATGGGCCCGCCCCGAACATCGTGACGAGGCCTGCCATCTGTTCGGAGATGCGATCGACGGCGAGCAGAAAAGCGAAAGGCGCCGAGGCTCCGATCAAAAGGCCGATCGCCGCCGCCTCGGCCGCGGACTTGCGCAGCGCCGCCAGCACGCCGCGCCAATTCAGACTGCGCAGCACGAGACACGCGATCGCCGCATAGGCGACGGCGAGCGCCGAGGCCTCCGTCACCGTCACCACGCCGAAGCGGATGCCGACCACGATGACGACGCCGAGCCCTATCGCGGGAATGGCCCCGATCAAGGCCCTGCCCCGCTCGGCCGCGCTCGCCTTCGGTGCGGCATCGACCACGTCGCGCACGCTGAGATCGATGCCGATGGCAAGCGACAGCGCCAGCACCCCGCCGGCGACGAAGCCACCGAGCAGGAGCGAGCCGACCGAGAGATTCGTCGCGCTCGCCAGGATGAGGAAGGCGATCGAGGGCGGGATGATGTTGTCCAGCATCGAGACGCCGGCGACGATCGCCGCGGCATTCGCAGGCGGATAGCCCCGCGCCACCAGCGTCGGCGCCATCACCTTCGCCCCGAAGGCGGCATTCGCCACCGAGGAGCCGGACGCGCCCGAGAACAGCACGCTGGCGACCAGCGCGGTCTGCGCCAGCCCCGCCCGCCAATGGCCCACAAGCGTCGCCGCGAAGCGGATCAGCCGTTCGGCGAGCCCGCCTTCCGTCAGCAATTCGCCAGCGAGCAGGAAGAAGGGAATGGCCAGCAGCAGGAACTTGCCGACGCCGCCGACCATGGTCTGCACGATCGCCGGCTCCGGCAGCAATCCACCGAATGGCCCGGTCAGCGAGACGCCAGCCAGCAAGGCGAAAGGCAGCGGCGCGCCGAGCAGCAGCCCGGCCCCGGCGAAGAGCGCGGCCACGAGGCTCGGCGTCGGGAAAAGGTCGAAGGAGAGCTGCGCGAGCCCGTAGAGGCCCAAGCCCAGCAGCAGCGAAGCAACCGCGGCCGCCCAACCTCGTTCCAGCCGGCCACGAAGGAGGAGCGCGAGAACAGTCAAGCCGCCGCCGCAGGCGAATACGGCGAAGCGCAGCGCCTCCGGCAGGCCGAGCACGGTGGACTGGCCGCCAACCAGCAAGGCGACGTTGACGCCGCCACCCGCCAGCACAAGCGCTCCATGGAACGCAATCGCATCCGCGATAACCGCCGCGACCTTGCGGAGCCCTTCCGGCAGCAGCCGGACCAGCACATCGAGCCGCATCGCCAGCGTCCCGGTCACCGCGAGCGGAGCGCCGACAGCGATCAGCGCCAGATGCAGCCAGATCGCAAGCTCGTCCGACCAGACGAAGCCGCCGCCGAACAGATAGCGCCGCAGCACCGCCGCCATGACCACCGCGAACAGCATGGCGAGGATGGCCGCGCCGGCCAGTTCCAGCAGATGGCGCAAGGCCGCTTCCGCCCGTGCCGCCACTCTCCCGTCGCGGTATCGCTCTGCTTCGATCATCCTGCGCTATGCCCTGCCCCGCGGCCCAGTTCCGGCCTCTGGCGCCCCGCGTCAAGCGATCCGAATTGACATCGCCCATGATTTGGCGACAGGAGCGGGTTCATCGCATCGATGCGGCCGGGCCCGGATGGCGCCATTGCCGATCGGCATCCAGGTCTGCCAGAAGACGAGCTATGGCTTCCGAAATCACCTCGCCCGCCGCCGGCTTCGGCACGGACCCCGGCGCCCCCTATGATCTCGCGGTCATCGGCGGCGGCATCAATGGTTGCGGCATCGCCCGTGATGCGGCCGGACGCGGCGCCTCGGTCGTGCTGTTCGAGAAGGACGACCTCGCCAGCGCCACCTCCTCGCGCTCGACCAAGCTGATCCATGGCGGCTTGCGCTATCTCGAATATTACGAGTTCCGGCTGGTGCGCGAGGCGCTGATGGAGCGCGAGCGGCTCTGGGCCATCGCGCCGCACATCATCCGCCCGCTGCGTTTCGTGCTGCCGCATCACAAGGGCCTGCGCCCGGCCTGGCTGCTGCGCCTGGGCCTGTTCCTCTACGACCATATCGGCGGCCGCAAGCTCCTGCCCGCCACGCGCACGCTCGATCTCGCGCATGATGTCGCCGGCAAGCCGCTCAAGGACAATCAGGCGAAGGCCTTCGAATACTCCGACTGCTGGGTCGAGGATGCGCGGCTCGTCGTGCTGAACGCGATGGACGCCGCCGTGCGCGGCACCGCGATCCATACCCGCACGCGGGTCTTATCGGCGCATCGTCAGAACGGCCTCTGGCAGCTCGAGACCGAGGGCCCTGAAGGCAAGCGAACGGTCTGGGCGAAAGCGCTCGTCAACGCCGCCGGCCCCTGGGTCGGCGAAGTGCTGAACGGCGTGATCCACACCAACGCCAAGGCCGGCGTCCGCATGGTCCAGGGCAGCCATATCGTCGTGCCCAAGCTCTACGACCACGACCGCTGCTACATCTTCCAAAATGCGGACGGCCGCATCGTCTTCGCCATCCCCTACGAGCAGGACTTCACCCTGATCGGCACCACCGACCGCGACTTCAAGGGCGACCCGGCCGATGTCGCCGCGACGCCGGAGGAGATTGCCTATCTCTGCGCCGCAGCGAGCGAGTATTTCCGCCAGCCGGTCACACCCGAATCCGTGGTCTGGACCTATTCGGGCGTGCGCCCGCTCTATGACGACGGGGCCTCGAAAGCGCAGGAAGCGACCCGCGACTACGTCCTGACGCTCGACGCTCCGCAGGCCGAGGCCCCGCTGCTCTCCGTTTTCGGCGGCAAGATCACGACCTATCGCCGCTTGGCGGAAGCCGCGATCGCCAAGCTGGCGCCGCATGCGCCTTGGGCAGCGCGTGCCAACTGGACAATGACCGGCGCCCTGCCCGGCGGCGACTTCCAGGTCGGCGGCTTCGACAAGCTCGTCAGCGAGATCGCCGGCGCGAACGCTTGGCTTGAGCGCAAGACCGTGACGCGGCTCGCCCGTTGCTATGGCACCCGCGCCCGCGACATCCTGGCCGGCACAAAGACTCCCGCCGATCTCGGCCGCCATTTCGGCGCCGATCTCTACGAGCGCGAGGTTCGCTATCTCATGCAGGCGGAATGGGCGCGCCGGGCGCAGGATGTGCTTTGGCGGCGCAGCAAGCTCGGCCTGCGGCTCACGCAGCAGGAGAGCGATGCGCTCGACGTCTTCATGCAGCAGGAAATCGCAGCGGCGGCATGATCCATTTTCTTTGATGGAACAATCAGTTGCGCGCCATTTCGGAATCAGTTTGGCAGATTGCGATTGGAGAGCGCGCGACATGTTCGAGGAAGGGCGTATCATCCCGGCCGAAGCGAAGCGTAGAGCCGGGATCCAGGCCTGAGCCTCGATTGGCTGCGCTCCGGCACGGATCCCGGGTCTCCCTCCGGTCGCGCGAGATGACCGCGCGTTCCCTTGAATTCCGGCACCGCGTCAGAAGCCGCAGACCTCCACGAGCCTGTCTTGCGTCTTCTGCCCGGGAATGCCGTCGACCTTGAGCGGCGGGTAGGTCTGCTGGAAGGCCTTCACGGCTTTCGCCGTCTTCGGCCCCTTGATGCCGTCGATGGGTCCTGCACCAAAGCCCAGCGCATTCAGTCGGAACTGGACCCCGGTCAGCAACGTGGCCTTCGGCGCCGCCTTTTCGCCCGCCCTGATCACCATCTCGGGCAGCCGGATGATGGTCTTGCCCTGCTTGCGTTGCTTGAAGGCATCGAAGCTCGCTTTGACGACCTCCGGCGACGCCGGGTCGGATTTCGCGGGCGCGGAGGTGGCCGCCACGACGACTGGCGCGGCGAAGTCGACCCCCTCAAGCGTCTCGATCGCGGTCATGCCTTCGATGACGAAGACGACGCCTTTCAACAGCGTGATCCCTTGCTCCATAAACCCGGTGACACCCAGGGTTTTGACCGCGCCGATCGCCTGCCCCTCCATGAGATTGATGCCCGCCTTGTTGACCGCCCCGGCGTTCAGGCTTTCGACGAGGCTCTCGAGCGTGGCATGATACCGGCCGCCATAATCGGCGAAACGGACCCGCCCCAGCGCATCGCGCACCGCGATGACGGAGTGTTGGATCGGCTCCCCTCGGGTGGTCACGCAGCGGATTGCGAAGACCGTGACGCCATTCTGCGACTTGGCGAGCTGGGTGACGCCCTGGATCGACCTCGCCTGAAGCTGCCTGACCCTGACGCCCTGAGAGATCATGAAATCCAGCGCCTGCTTCACATGCGCGCCGAGTTCATGATCGCCGAACCGGTCCTTCGTGATCGACTTCAGCGGCCTGCCGACGGCCTTCGCCATCTCCTTCAGCGTGACGAAATAGCTCTTCCCCCGCGCGATCGACATGGCGTTGTTCACCGCCTGGAAGGTGCAGGGTCCGGTCACACCCTGGACCTGCACCGCAAACCGGATCCGCTGCATATGGACCAGCCGCGAGAACATCCCGCCCGCCTTCCCCATCGGGCCGAGCAAGCCGAGCAGGCGCAGGCCGTCCTTGCCGAACCCCGCCAGGCCGCCCTGTGCCATGCCCTGACCGAAGCGCAGCACATCGACAGTGCCGGCTCCGAGGTCCATTGAGGTCTGCACGGTGGTGGCGACCGCAACCGCCCACCATTGCGGGTTGTCCTCGACCCATTCACCCAATATTTTTTCGGTTTCCCGCTTCTGCTTGTCCCACCAGTCGGCATATTCGGACAGTGCCACGCTCGCCTCCTTGAGATCCGGAGCACGGGGCCGGGAAGCGCGAACCGCTTATCCGAGATCACCGATGCTCCATCGACAAGCCGGAGCGCCAAGCCGCGTACAAAACGACCGCGCGGCCCCCCAGCCGCCATTAGTCGCGGAGCGGAGGGCGGCGGTTCATGCCACCTGATAGGCGAAGGCGCCATCTTCGACCGAGACCTTCGCCTCGGTCAGCGGCTTCTTCTCGAGCTGCAGGTTGAGGATGGCGCGCGAGAGCGCCGGCAGCATCGAGTTGGTGATGATGTTGTCGATCATGCGCCCGCCCGAATCCGGGTCGTTGCACTGGCCGACGATGTGCTCGACCACCGCGTCGTCATAGGTGAACGTCGCCTTGTGGTTCTCGCTGAGCCGCTTGCCGATGCGCCCGAGCTGCAGCCGAACGATGCCGGCCAGCATGTCCGAGGAGAGCGGATAATAGGGAATGGTGACGAGCCGCCCGATCAGCGCCGGCGGAAAGACCTTGAGCAGCGCGGGCCTTAGGCTCACCGCCATCGCCTCGGGATCGGGCTTGGCGGCGCCATTGGCGGACATGCTCATGATCTCGTCGGTGCCGACATTCGAGGTCAGGATGATCAGCGTGTTCTTGAAGTCGATGCGCCGGCCGGTGCCGTCCTCCATCTGGCCCTTGTCGAAGACCTGGAAGAACAGCTCGTGCACGTCGGGATGGGCCTTCTCGACCTCGTCGAGCAGCACCACCGAATAGGGCTTGCGCCGGACCGCCTCCGTCAACCGCCCGCCCTCGCCATAGCCGACATAGCCGGGAGGCGCGCCCTTCAGCGTCGAAACGGTGTGTGCCTCCTGGAACTCGCTCATATTGATCGTGACGACGTTCTGCTCTCCGCCATAGAGCGCCTCCGCCAGCGCCAGCGCCGTCTCGGTCTTGCCGACGCCGGAGGGGCCGCAGAGCATGAAGACGCCGATCGGCTTGTTCGGGTTGTCGAGCTTGGCTCGGTTGGTCTCGATGCGCTTGGCGATCATGCCGATGCCATGCCCCTGCCCGACGACACGCTTGTTCAGCGTCTCGGCGAGGTTGAGCACCGTTTCGATCTCATCCTTGACCATCCGGCCGACCGGGATGCCGGTCCAGTCCGAGACGACCGAGGCGACGGATTGCTCGTCGACATGGGCGTAGATCATACGGTTGGCCGGATCGATCTCGCCCAGCGCCGCGAATTTCGCGTTGAGCGCCGCACGGGCCTCCTCCGGATCGGCAGCGGCAGGCTCGACAGCGGGACCGTCCGCCTCCGGTGCCGGTGTCCCGGCATCGGCACCGGCCTCCCGCTGCGCAACGGCCGCCTTCGGACCAGCACCGGGCGCCTTCTCGCCAAGCTTGGCCCGCAGCGCCTTGATCTCCTCGACGATGGCAAGCTCGCTCGCCCAGGCGGCTTCGAGCGCGGCGAGCTTCTCCTGCTTCGCCGCGATCTCCGCTTCGATCTCGCCCAGCCGCTTGGCGCTGTCGGTGCCGAGATCGGCGTCCGACGTCAGCGCCGCCTTCTCCTGCTCCAGCGAGGAGATCGCGACGCGCGCATCCTCGATCGCGGCCGGGGTCGCACTCTGGCTGATGGCGACGCGGGCACAGGCGGTGTCGAGCAAGCTTACCGCCTTGTCGGGAAGCTGGCGGGCCGGAATGTAGCGCGAGGAGAGCGTCACCGCTGCGACGATAGCGGCATCGGAAATGCGGACCTTGTGGTGCTTCTCCATCGGCCCGATCAATCCGCGCAGCATGGTGCAGCAGCGCAGGACATCGGGTTCATCGACCTGCACCGGCTGGAAGCGCCGCGTCAGCGCCGGGTCCTTCTCGAAATACTGCCGGTATTCCGCCCATGTCGTCGCCGCGATCGTCCGCAGCGTGCCGCGCGCCAGCGCGGGCTTGAGCAAATTGGCGGCATCGCCCGTGCCGGCCTGCCCGCCCGCGCCGATCAACGTATGCGCCTCGTCGATGAACAGGATCACCGGCGTCGGCGAAGACTGGACTTCGTCGATCACCGAGCGCAAACGCTGCTCGAACTCGCCCTTCATAGAGGCGCCGGCCTGCATCAAGCCGATATCGAGCGCGCAGACCTTCACGCCCCTGAGTGGTGGCGGCACATCGCCCGAGGCCACACGCTGGGCGAAGCCTTCCGCGATCGCGGTCTTGCCGACGCCGGCCTCGCCGGTGAGGATCGGGTTGTTCTGGCGCCGGCGCATCAGCACGTCGATGACCTGCCTGATCTCGTCGTCGCGCCCGAGGATCGGGTCCATGCCGCCGGAACGCGCCTTGGCGGTCAGATCCTGCGAGAAGCGGTCGAGCGCGGTCGTGCCCTTCGGTCCTTCGGCGGCCTCGGCGCCCGGCGTCCCGGCAGCGCGCAGGCCGGAGCCGTCCATCGGCCGCAGGTTCTCTTCCTGCGAGCCTGCCCAGATCTTGCCGTAGCCCGCCGCCAACTCGTCAATGGGAACCTTGGCGAACTCCTTGGACAGTCCGGACAGCGCCCGGCGCAGATCGTTCGACTTCAGCGCCGCGACCAGCAGATGGCCGGTCCTGATCTGCGTCTCGCCGAAGAACAGCGTGGCATAGTGCCAGCCACGGTCGAGGATATCGACGATGTGGTTGGCGATGCCGGGCATCTCCGTCTCGTTGCGGCGGAAGCCCTCGACGACACCGCCGAGGTCCATCAGCAGCTTGGCCCGGTCGAGCTTGTAATGATCCGCGGTGAGGGTCAGGTCGTTGGCGCTGCCCTGCAGGATCTGCAGGAGCCAATGCGCCAGCTCGACATTGCGGTTGCCGGCGCCCTTCGCCTGCCGCAGCGCCTGAAGGAAGGTATCGTAGCCGATACGGTTGAGTTTGCCCGTGACGGCTTCGAGGCTGATATCGGCCATGGTCGTCCCCTTGGAGTATCGGTTAGGCGGCGCCGCTGCGTTTCAGGCGCATTCGCTCGGCAGGATGGAAACGGGCGTCGCGGCGCAGCGCGCCTTCCTCGACGGCCCAGTTCGGCGCCATCCAGCTCGTCCAGCCGAGATGGCCGGACTGGCCGAGCCTGACGGGTTTCGCCTCGCCCACCGGCAGCGCAAGCTCGACCTCCCACTCGAACTGCTCGCCGAGATGCAGGAAGACCGCATCCGCCAGCGGCGCGCAGCGGTCGCCATTCGGCAGGAAGCGCTCGAACTCCCCGAGATCACCAGCCACGATCTTCACGCGGAACTTGTCCTCGACGCTGTAGACGCTGGCGCCGAGCAGCGCGTCGCCGCCCAGCGCGCAATGCGCCTGCCCAAGGCGCGTCCGGTCGGCGGGATCGAAGACGAGGCGCATGCCGACGAACTGCTCGATCTCGACATCCGCCTTGAACAGTCCGGCAAGGAAGCGCTGCAGCCGCGAGGCGGATTTCGCCTGCGCGCCGATCAACCCGGCATGGGTGAGCTTCTCGGCATCGGGCACGCTGTCGCGATCCCGATAGGGCTTCGAGCCCACGCCGATCATGCTGCCGATATAGGCGGCGAAGCGGTCGAGATCGGGCCGGTCATGCTGCGCGATCGGCCGCGAATCCGCCCAGGCCCTGTAGAACAGCTGCAGGAAGCGATGGTTGAGGATGTCGAGGAAGCGCGGGAAGGCATCGTCCCGCGCGATCTGCCAGTGATAGCTCTCCTCGGTCGTCGCCAGCGGCAGCGCGCCTTGCGGACCGAGCAAGCCGAGGAACTTGACGAAGAGCCGGAGCCTGCCCTGCGCATCGCGATCCGCCTCCGCGATGGTCGAGGCCGGAAAATCAAGGAAGGCCTGCTCTCCCAGCGCGACATATTCCTCGCGCCGCGAGGCGACATCGCCGATGCGCGGCTTCTCGGGGAAGCTGCGCTCCAGCCGGCGCATCACCGCATAGAAGTCGAAACGCCAGGGCTCGGCTTCGAGCTGCGCCTGATAATCCGGCGCCCTTTCCAGCGGGGTGGCGGCCTTTTCCGTCACAGGATGCGCCTCGAGCCGGCACGCGGCGGAAAGCGCATGACTTCGCCGCGCTCGACCGTGCGGATCACTGTCTGGGTGAAATGGTTCATCGCCGCGTATTCGGCGAAGAAGCGGTCGAGCACCGCCCCGAGCAGAAAGACGCCCGAGCCCTCGAAGGCCTTCTCATCGAGCAGAACGGTGATCTCGAGACCGCGCCCTGCCCCCGTTCCGGCCCGCTGCGGGAAGCGGCGCACGACGGGGCGGCTGTCGACATCCTTGATGCCGCGGATGCGCCGCTCCGTCGCACTGTCGGCAAGGTCAGCGAACAGCGAGAGCAGTTCGCGCAGCGCCTCGCCGTTCTGCCCTGCTCCGCGCTGGACGAGGCCGAGCTGGTTGAGGCTGAGCAGGTTGATCAATCGCCAGGTCACGACGCCGGTGCTCGCGGTCTCCGCCCGCAAGCGCAGCTGCGAGACGATGGGCTCGCACGGCGGCGTTGGTCCGGCGAGGCACACGACATCGAGCGAGACATTGTCGATCAGCCGGAAATCGGCGCCGCCGACGCCCGTCGGCAGATGCTCGGTCAGGTGCCGGTTGGAGCAGAGCGCCCGCACGCTGAGCTCGGCCACCGAAGTGCTGTCGGCGATCTTCGCCGGCTCGACCAGCGAGATGAACATCTCCGTGCCCGTATAGTCGGAGGCGCGCCCCTGCCGCCGCTCGGCCGAGGAGCGTCGCCGCGGCAGGCGCCTTTGCGTGTAGTGCAGCCCCTGCAGCGGTGACGCGCCCTCGGGCGAGGAATAGAGCGGGTGCACCGGCTGCTTCTCGCGCCCGCCGGCATAATGCGCGTGGACTGACAGGATGCTGTGCGGCTCGTAGTCGAGCGCGCGGCTCCGGTCCGGCACGACATGGAATTCGTGCTGATTGCTCTTCACCGGGATGCGGTCGGCCGTCTTCTCGAAGAGGTTGACCGCAGGCGCCGCGTAGAGCGCGAACATCTCCTTGCGCACGGCGCCCGGCAGCCGCGTATTGACCTCGTCGAAGACGAAGATGATCTCGACCGTCTTGGCGGTGAGCTTCGGCATGATCGCGTCCAGCCCATCCAGCCGAAAGCCGAGAAACTTGCGCGGGAACCAGAACAATTCGCGCAGCAATTCGAAGCCGCGGAAGATGCGGGCATCGGCCGGCAGCAGCCCCTCGTCCTCGTCAAAGCCGATCTGCTCCAGCCGGCAGCCCTCGCCCGGCGTCACCACCGGATCGCCGAACGGGTCGAGATGGCGGAAATGGATGCTGATGCAGTTCGCGAAAAGCTGCTCGTAGAGCGCGACCGCATCGCCCTCGCCGCCGAGCAGATGGAAATTCAGCTCCCGGGCGCGGCATCCGGCGAACCAACTCGCCGGGTTCTTGAGCGCGTCGGCCGCCGAAGGCTCCTGCACTGGATCGGCCATGACGCGATGCGTAAGCGTCAGGCGCAGCCCCGCCAGCGCGCGCGGCCCGGCCTTGAGGCCGAGCGCCT
Organism: Allobosea sp. TAF32; assembly: GCF_052113585.1. Classification (NCBI taxonomy): domain Bacteria; kingdom Pseudomonadati; phylum Pseudomonadota; class Alphaproteobacteria; order Hyphomicrobiales; family Alloboseaceae; genus Allobosea; species Allobosea sp. TAF32. Next base: position 336,035 of record NZ_JBFRDM010000008.1, read on the forward strand.
GCAGCGGCCCCGGCGCGGGGACATATTCCGCCGCCGTGATCTCGAAGGGCCAGAGCATGACGTCCGCGCCGAGGCGGTAACGGCAGGCGACGCGCCGCTCGCGTTCGAGATAGGTCGCGTCGACGTAAGAACCACGCGGAATCCGGACGCCCTCGCGCAGGCCTGGATCTGAATAAGGCGGGGTGATGCCGGCGAGCAGCGCCGAGGGTGTCGGCGCGAGGTAGTTCGGCAGAAGCTGTTCGAGGAGGTTGTTGGTGAACTCGGGGAATTCATGCTTCAGCTTCAGCTGCACGCGCGCAGCAAGGAAGGCGGCGCCTTCCAGCAGCCCACCGACCATCGGGTCCATGCGCTCGCCGACAAGCCCTCCCAGCCGCTCGGCGATGCCGGGGTATTCCTCGGCGAACTCCTTGCTGTGCTCCATGAAGAGCCGGAGTTCCTGATTGTAGAGGTCGAGAAACTCCTGGTTCATCGCGTCAGCGCCCCTTGATCGCGATCTTGCCGGTATCGAGTTCGAGATCCGCGACGAACTCCACGGGCACGTTGAGCGGCTCGCAGTTGAGATCGGCGCGCACGAGGAAACGCACCTTGAGTTCGGCCGGATCCAGCGCGTGGTCCCGCTCGACGGCAATCGACTTGCGGATCAGCCGCGGCTCGTAGCCCATCAGGACACCAGCCAGATCCTCTCGGATCGTATCGACACGATGCTCGTCGATCGACAGCCGCGTCAGATCCGGAAAGCCGTGGTTGAGGATGGAGCGGCGCACATGCTCCAGCCCCCCGAGATCGAGCGCGGAGGCGAGGTTGATAGTGTTCACCAAAGCCTCGAGGTCGAGCGCGATCTCGCGCCTGAGCTTCTGTTCGGTGATGGCGGCGCGCGGCGCCGCACGCCGGTTCGCAATCACGCGCTCGCCGCCCTCGTCCCTCAGGTCGAGCGCAGTCTTCGCATCCTTTTCCAGATGCGCTTCCCGAAAGGCGAACATCAGAGGCGGCCGCAGTCGCTTCTTCGCGATCGGATCAGTCATCTTACTCCGCCCGGCTGGCAAGGTGCCGGTTCCGGCCGGATCGCCCGGCGTCCTCACGGACGCGGAATGGCGATCCAGCCCTTTGCCGAGGCATCGGATGGGTCCGAAAGGCGCGTTCCACTTTTCGGTCCGATGCCGGCGGAACCGGCGCCTGCACTACTTCGCGTTGGCCTTGATGTCCCAGGTCATCGTCATCGCCGCATCGAGATCGCCATCGGCCTTCTGCGGCTTGTACTCGAATTTGATCTTGGCGTAGTTCAGCGAGAACTGGTCGGTCGGGATGCTGTTGCCGCCGACTGCATCGCCGGACTGATAGCTCGACACCAGCAGGTCCTCCAGCGTCACGACATAATAGTCCTTCTGCTGCTCGCCCTGCTTGCGGACATAGAGCACCGCCTTCTTGATATGCTTGCCGCTGGCGCAGGCCTGCGCAAGATTGGTCGAGGCCTTGCCGACCTGCGAGGTGAAATGGACGTCCTGGAAGCTCGCCTTGCCGGCGCCGCCGCCGGCATTCGCGGCATGCGAACCGGCGTTCGAGACGCCCCAGGAGAAGGAATCCACCTCGATCGTGTCCTTGTGGGTCTTGTCCTTGCTTTCGCCCTTGATGCCGTCGATCTCGAGCAGGAAGTCGGTAGCCATGTTTACCTCCAGAGTGTGAATGGTGGGATGCTCACTTCCGTGAGCGGACCGGTGGACGCACCTCTCCTGTCGCGCCGCCCGGGCGGGCCGACGCGCCGAAGATTCTCGTTGCCGCCGTCACCTGACGATCAGGTGGCGGTCACTGCTTGGGAGCTGGCAGTCGCGAGACCAGGCTCAGGCCGATATCCATGCCTTCGAGCTGGAAGTGCGGCCGCAGATAGAACTTGGCCGAGTAGTAGCCAGGGTTCTCCTCGTCCTCGAAGACGTCGATGCGCGCGTCGGAGAGCGGGCGCCGCGCCTTCGTCTCTTCGCTGGAATTGACCGGATCGCCGTCGACATATTCGGTGATCCACTCCTGCAGCCAGCGGCGCAGAGGCTCTTTCTCCTTGTAGGAGCCGACCTTGTCGCGAACCATGCATTTCAGGTAGTGCGCGAAGCGCGAGACCGCGAACATGTAGGGCAGCCGCGCGGACAGGTTGTCGGAGGCGGTCGCCGCCACGCCGTCCGGCCCCGAGAAGGCCTTGGGCTTGTAGAGCGACTGGGCGCCGATGAAAGCGGCCTTGTCGGTGTTCTTGCGATGGATCAGCGGGATCAGGCCGGACTTGGCCAGCTCCGCCTCACGCCGGTCGCTGATCGCGATCTCGGTCGGGCATTTCAGGTCGATGCCGCCATCATCCGTCGGGAAGGTATGCGTCGGCAGGTTCAGCACCTCCCCGCCCGACTGGACGCCGCGGATGCGGGTGCACCAGCCATATTCCTTGAAGGCGCGGTTGACGTTCACCGCCATCGCATAGGCCGCGTTCATCCAGGCGTATTTCTCGCCACGATGGCCGTCGGTGTCCTCCTCGAAGGCGAACTCCTCGACCGGCTCGGACTTGGCGCCGTAGGGCACGCGGGAAAGCACCCGCGGCAGGCACAGGCCGACATAGCGCGAGTCGGCCGCATCCCGCAGCCCCTTCCAGGCGGCGTAGTCCGGCGTATCGAAGACCTTGCCGAGATCGCGCGGGTTCGACAGCTCCGTCCAGCTATCCATGCCCATCAGGGTCGGTTCGGCGCCCGCGAAGAAGGGCGCATGCGCCGCCGCCGCGACCTTCGACAGATCGCGCAGGAGCTGCACATCGGTCGGGACATGGCTGAAGTGATAATCGCCGACCAGGCAGCCGAAGGGCTGGCCGCCGAGCTGGCCGAACTCCTGCTCATAGACCTGCTTGAACAGCGGGCTCTGGTCCCAGCGCGCACCGGGATAGGTCTTAAGATTGCGGGCGAGCTCGTTCTTCGAGACGTTCATCACCTTGATCTTCAACTGAGCATCGGTCTCGGAGTTGAAGACGAGGTAGTTGAGTCCGCGCCAGGCGCTCTCGATCTTCTGGTATTCGGGTGCGTGCAGCACCTCGTTCATCTGCTCGGTCAGCTTGGCGTCGAGCCTCGCGATCATCTCCTCGACCGTGTCGATGACATCGCCCTTGATCAGGGTCGAATCCGCCAGAGCCTGGTTGACCAGGGTCGCGACCGCATTCTCGACCTCGGTCGCCGCCCGTTCGGTCTTGGGTTTGAAACTCTGCTTGAGGATCGCCGAGAAATCATCGATCTCGCGGGTCTCTACAGCCGCGCCACCGGGCTGCTGGGTTTGTGCTTCCGCTGCCATTGCCGCCTCGCTCGCTTAACCGCCTGACGGACCCTCGATCACCCGAGAGCATCGCTTCTGCGAAAACCGGTTCCCGCGTTTTCGCGCGATGCTCACACGGCGGGTCCGTGCCCCTGTCTTCAGTTCGCTGTCTTGTCTGCTGAGGGCTCGCTCTTGCCGAGCCTGTCCTTGAGCGCCGCCATCAAATGCGGATCGGCGAGCAGCGCCTTGATCTGGTCGCTCGCTGCCATCTTGCCGTCCATGTAGCGCAGCAGGTTGGCGAGTTGCTCGCGCGCTTCCAGAAGCTTCGCCGTCGCCGGAATCTGGCGGGCGATCGCCGCCGGATTGAAGTCCTCGAACTTTTTGAACGTCAGCGCGACCGAGAGCTTCTCGTCGCTGTCCTCGCCCAGCTTGTTGGCCACGTTGAACGACACCGCGGGCTCGATCGCGGCCATGCGCTGATCGAAATTGTCCATGTCGAAGTCGAGGAACTTGCGCTGCGAGATCTCGGGTTTCTCGATCGCCGACGCATTGCCGGAAAGGTCGGCGAGAACGCCCATGACAAAGGGCAACTCGATCTTCTGCTCGGCGTTATACGGGTCCTCATAGGTGATATGGACCCGAGGTGGTCTGTTACGGCGGATGAACTTCTGTCCTGAATCTCCGGCCATGTTACGCGCCCTCTGCATCCGTGCCACGCCGACGTAACGTGACATCCTATCCGGTTTCACCCGTCATCGATATAGTCGCGCCACCGAGACGGAAGGTTCAAAGCAAAGACAAAAGACTGACCTAGCTGTCGCTCTCCGGAATCTGTGCGACATCCGGCAGGATATTGCCGAGAAGCGACATGAAGTCCTGCTGTGCCAGCCCGCAGGCCTTGTCCATCAGCAGCGGCGTCGGATGCGATGGCTCGACCTGGCGATAGAAGGCGGAAATCGCTCTCATCGCGCTGACCGCATCCGCGCGACTGCCGATCAGGATCGCCGGCGACGCATGATTTGCAGGCCCAGCAGCCGTGACTGCCGTCGCCTCGGCGATATCGCCGGCATCCTCCCCGACCGGCTCGTCGGCGACCGCATCTTCCTCCGCATGACCGCTCTCATCGGGTTCCTCGGAAGCCTCGGCATAGCCAGCCTCAGCCTCGTTCTCTGCCCCGTAGCCATCCGGCGCCGGCAGCCGCTCGAGCGGCAGCCGGAATCGGCGCAGCTCGCCGATCTCGATCACCGCCTTGTCGACATGCTCGGGAAACATGATCTGGATGACCTCGATCAGTGACTTTCCGATCAGCTGCTGCGCTTGTCCGATCAGCAGGACGGCCGGGCTGGAAGGCTCGGTTTTGCGAAAGTAGCCGAGGCATGCGGCCAGCGTATCCTTCACTTGAAGGATGTTCGAAAGGCTGCCGGGACCGAAGCTTGCAGAGCTCGCCGCTGGCACTGGCGCGTCGTTCGCCCCTGGCGCCGCCCCGGCCGGTTGATGGCCCGGAACGCGCCGCGCGACCGCTGCGTCGAGAAAGGCTGCGATCTGGTCGAGAAGCGCCGCCAGGCGCGGAAAGCCGAGCGGATGATCGACACCGACCTTCTCGAGCCAGATCGTCCGCAGGCGAACGAGCGCGTCGCGCGCCGCACTGATATGGCCGAGGCTGGCGGTGAGTTCCTCTGCGTCGACCTCCGCCAGCGCGGCGTTGATCGCCCCCGCATCGGGATGCTGCTCGCCCTCGACCAGGCGCGTCTCACCGCTGGCGACGAGCTGGCTGCGGAAGATGAAAGGGCCGAGGCGACGGCTGACGAAGAGCGGCGCATGCTGCAGCGGCAGCACCACCGTCGGCAATTCGTCGAGCCCCTGCAGCGCGACTTCGCGCATGACGAAGTCACCGTCCGTGGCCCGCGGGTGAACCTCCTGCCAATGGCCGCCGAGGAGTTCGGCCATGGTTGAGAGGCTGCCCGCAAAACCGGCAACGTCCCGGTTGAGGATCGCCAGCTTGGCCGCGAGCACGAGCAGACGCAGATCGCGCGTGCGTTCAAGCAACTTGCCGAGATCGGAGAACGCGGCCGGAAACTCGATGCTGGTGCGGTCGAAGGCGACCTGGCGGCCCTCGTCGTCGCGGCGGAAATACGAGGCCGGCAGCGCGACCTCGATCCGCGCCGTGACGTTCATGAAGTCGTTGTCGTCCTCAAGGTCCGGTCCGCAGGGCTCTTCGGCCGAAACGGACTTCGTCAACTCGGCGAAATTCAAACCCGCCATCGCTCTCCCCGCTCGCAGGCTGGGCAACGAGGGCGGAGCCCGCACCGCCCGGGTTTTCGGATCCGGCGCCTCATTCGGTGCGCAGGCGTGTCTCCACCCGGCGATTATCGCCGGAGAGCGGATCAGCGACGAGCAGCCGCTCCTGGCCGTAACCCTTGGCGACGAGCTTGGCCGGACTCACGCCCTGCTGGCCGAGATAGCGGACCACCGCCTGCGCCCGCCGCTGCGACAGGTTGAGATTATAGCCGGGCGTGCCGGCGGCGTCGGTATGCCCCTCGACCATGAAGGTCTGCGTGGCGAGCTGCGGCGTCTTCAGCGCCTTGGCGAACTCGTCGAGATTGACCTTCGCCTCCGGCTCCAGCACGTCCGAATTGTATTTGAATTTCACCATGAGATCGAAGGCGCTCGGCGGCTTCGCCACCTCGACCACATGGCCGGCCTTGGCACACTCGGCCTCGGTGCCGACGCACAGGCCGCGCGTGACGGCCGGCTTGGGCGCCACCGTCGGCCCGAAATGCTTGACTATATCATCGGCCTTGTAGGTCTGCGCCACCGCCGGTGCGGCCACAGTGAGAACCGCAGCGCCAGTCAGTGCGACAAAGGCCATGAAGCCGGACTGCTCGCGCATGGGAACCCTCCCGATAAGTTGCGCCATTCGGCGAACGAAGACTTGAGGAGCCGACGATGACTCCCGCTGTTTGTTGCGTCAAGGCGAATTTAGGTTCAATCGGCGAGGGATTTCGTTGATGTCTGCCAATCTAGGGCAAGGTCAAAGAACCGCGTCATTCACGACGCCGTCTGGCCAAGATGAGTTTACACTTATAAAATTCGAAGCCGACGAAGCTTTGAGCGAATTGTTTACATACAACATCGAGGCGGCAAGCAAAACGGAGAACGCCGACCTGCAAAGCATCATGAGCGAAAAATGCTCGATCAAGTTCACGCTGAAGAACAAGAGCGAGCGGGTTCTGAACGGCACCCTGGTCGACGCGCAATGGCTCGGCCAGCAGGATGATCTTCACATCTACCGCTTCACGCTGAGGCCCTGGCTCTGGCTGCTCTCGCAGCGGGCGGACTGCCGGATTTTCAAGAACAAGACGGCGCTGGACATCGTCAAGGAGATCTTCGGCAAGGAAGGCTCCGCGAGCTTCGAGGACAGAACGAGCGAGACTCTCCAGCCGATCGACTACTGCGTGCAGTATCGCGAGACCGATCTCGATTTCGTGCTGCGGCTGATGGAGCAGTACGGGGTCTACTACTACTTCAAGCACAGCGACGGCGACCACAAGCTGGTGCTCTGCGACTCCCGCTCCGGCCATGACGAGGTCACGGCGGCGGCGGAGCCGAGTTTCGACGGCGCGGCTTCGGCCTATGCCTTCGTGCCGCAGGGCAAGCGCTTCCCCCGCTCGCAGGTCGAGCATCTCACCCATTGGTCGACGATGCGCCGCCTGCGAACCGGCAAGTTCGGGCTCAAGGACTATGATTTCGAGAAGTCGGAATCCGACCTGACGGCCAGGGCCGAGGAAGGCTTCCCGAAGGCGAGATCCTACGAGGCCTATGACTATCCCGCCGCCTACACCAAGCGCGACCGCGGCGAGCATTTTGCCCGCGTGATGGCGCAGGCCGAACAGGCCAAGGACGACCGGCGCTATGCCGGCGGGGACGCAGCCAGCCTTTATCCGGGCGCGCTGATGAAGCTCTCCGACCATCAGGCCGGTGCCGAGAATGCCGAATACCTCGTCGTCCGCGCCAGCCATGCCTACGGCATCCAGAGCTATCGCTCCTCCGGCCGGCAGGATGAGGCGCTCTATCACGGCTCCTACGAGTTGCAGAAAAGCGACCGCCGTTTCCGCGCCCCGCTCGTGACGCCACGCCCCACCGTCTACGGACCGCATACGGCCAAGGTCGTGGGCGAGCGCAACCAGGGCGAGGAAGGCGATATCGACGTCGACGAGTACGGCCGGGTCTGGCTGCGCTTCCATTGGGACCGCGAGGACGACTCCACCTCCTGCCGCACGCGCGTCGCGCAGATGTGGGCCGGCAAGAACTGGGGCGGCCAGATCATCCCGCGCATCGGCCAGGAGGTGATCGTCGAGTATATCGAGGGCAATCCCGACCTGCCGATCATCGTCGGCGCCGTCGTCAACGACCAGCACAAGCCGCCCTATGATTTGCCGGCGAACAAGACCCAGTCCGGCCTCAAATCGGAATCGACCGACGGCGTCGGCTTTCCCGATTGCTACAACGAGATCAAGTTTGAGGACCGCAAGGGCCAGGAAGTCTTCGAGATGCACGCCGAGAAGGACCATAAGGTCGTGGTCAACAACATCGAGACGCGCGAGATCGGCGAGAACTTCCAGAGCGGCGGCTATTCGCGCAAGACGACGCTCCTGCAGGGCGACGACAAGCTCGACGTCCAGAACGGCAAGCTCGATGTCGAGGCGCTGACCGAGATCAACCTCAAGGTCGGCGAGAGCAAGATCAAGATGACGCCGGGCAGCATCGAAATCACTTCGCCCAGCATCAAGATCAAGAGCGTCGGCATCACGGAGGTCGGCAGCGACGGCACCGTCGTGATCAAGGCTCCTATGGTGACGATCAACTGAAAACGGCCGGAATCGCCATGTCACGCCTGCGCTTCAGCACCGCCCGCGAGGTGTTCGAGACCTTTCCCTCGGCACATGAGGCCGTCACCATGCCGCCGACGGTCGAGCCGCCGCTTGCTTTCCTGGCCCGGCTTGCCAAGGGTCCCGCGCCGACGGAGGCGATCGGCTTCTGCGCCTTCCTGTTGCCGCGGCGCGAAGCCGTCTGGTGGGGGCTGCAGGCCGTGCGCGCGATGCAGCCGCCCGGCACGCAGGACTCCTGCCTTGCCGCCGCCGAAGCCTGGGTACGCGAGCCCGGAGATCGCACGCGCTTCGAGGCGCTCAAGTTCGCCCAGGCCGGGGACCGCGCCCGGCCCGGCACCTGGGTCGCCTGGGCGGCCGGCTACTCCGGCGGCAGCATGGTCGAGAGCCACGGCGTGCCCTGCCCGCCCGATCTCACCGCCAAGATGATGCGCATCGCCGTGCTCAACGCCCTCAACCGCCTGCCCTCACGCGACCGCGAGGGCGCCTTGCATCGCTGCATCGAGGCGTGCATTCGTTTGGCGGAAGACGATGCCGGCAAGCGCTGACCCGCAGATCGCAACGGGACGTCCGCGATGGCGCTAACACTGACGATCGAGAACCAGACGTCCCTGCCGGATGGCGGGCCGCTGAGCGTGACTGCCAGCGGCGGGCGCGGCCTCGATATCGGCCGTGACCAGCATCTCGATTGGGCGCTTCCGGACCCGAGCCGCGCGGTTTCCGGCCGGCATTGCGAGATCCGCTTCCGCGACGGCGCCTGGTGGCTGCGCGACATCTCGACCAACGGCACCTATGTCAACGGCGGCGAGCATCGCGTCCAGTCGCCCTACCGGCTCCAGAACGGCGACCGGCTGGAGATCGGCCACTACATCATCGCCGTGACCATCCAAGACGAAGCCGGGCAGGCCCAGCCGGAATCCTCTTCGCCGCCGCCTAATGCGGTTCGGCCCGAAGCATTATGGGAGGGAAGCGAGGAGGCGGCCCCGCCCATTGCCCGCCGCGACCTGATGCCGCCGAGCCACGCCAGGCCCGTGCATGCGAGCTTCATCGACTGGGCTGCCGACATTCCCGCTCCCGATGCCACCCCGGCCCCACAACCTGCTCCCGGCTGGCCATCGCCCGCATCGCAGAGCGACGATTTCGCCTGGGCGCCCCTCCAGCCGGCGCCCGCGCCGCCGGCCGAACCGGTCGCACCCATCCCGACGCCGCGCCGCCCTCCGGCAAGCCCTGCTTCGGCGCATCCTTGGGACGAGCCCACCCCCAGTCCTGCAACGACGGAAGCGTCAGCCGGGCCCACGGCGCCGATCGTCGGGCCTGCCCCGGCCTTCCCGCCCGCCCCTTCGATTCCGAATGGCCCCTCGCCGATCTCGATGGGCGAGTTCATGCAGCGCTTCGCCAGAGGCGCGGGCGTCTCGCCGCAATCCCTGGCGACGCAGGACCCCGGCGCCTTCGCCGAGCAGCTCGGCGGGCTGATGCGGCTGATCGCGGAGGAGCTGAAGGCCCTGCTCGCCGCCCGCGCCGAGAGCAAGCGCATCGCCCGCAGCACCAGCCAGACGATGATCCAGGCGCAGGACAACAACCCGCTGAAATTCTCGCCGACGGTGGACGATGCCCTGCAACTGATCTTCGGCGAGCCGCGCAGCGGCTATCTCGATGCCAAGCGCGCCTTCGACGAGAGCTTCCGCGACCTGAAGGCCCACCAGATCAAGACCTATTCGGCCATGCAGCACGCGCTGAAGATGCTGGTCGAGGACCTCGATCCGCAGGCCATCGCGGAGGGCACGGCGCAGGATGGCGGCATCGGCGGCCTGCTCGGCTCGCGCAAGGCGAAGATGTGGGACGCCTATGTCGCGCGCTGGGAGGCCAAGACCGCGCCTTACGAGAACGGCCTCGTCGACGCTTTCATGATCTATTTCGCCGAATGCTACGACCGCGGCGGGAAATAGCGACGCCGTCATGCTCGGGCTTGACCCGAGCATCTCGGAAACCAGAACCGTCTTCGGCAGGAGATTCCCTGGTCGGAGCTTCGCCCCGCCCGAGAATGACGTGCTGCTCAGCGCTTCGCCGCCACGGCCGTGATCTCGATGCCATAGCCCGGCGAGGCCAGTTTCGCCTCGACGGTTGCGCGGGCCGGAGCATGGCCAGGCGCCACCCATTTGTCCCAGACCGCATTCATCTCGCCGATCTTGGCGATGTCGGTCAGGAAGATCTGAACGCTGAGGATGCGCTCCTTGCTGCTGCCCGCCTGCGCCAGCGTGTCCTCCAGCAGCGCCAGCACCTCCTCGGTTTGCTCGGTCAGGGAGCGCCCTTCGGTCTGTTCCGGCACATGCCCGGCGAGGAAGACGATGCCGTTGAAGATGGCGGCGTCGCACCAGCGTGCGGTCAGCCCGATGCGTTCGATGGTCATGATGGCGATCCTGTCGGCGGGTTGGATGAAGCCGCCGGCTTCGCCCGCCCGCCACAGCAGGTCAAGCCGACGGCAGCGCCAGGATATCGCGGATCGCGCGCGGTTGGAGCTGCCGCGGAAGCTCGTCCATCGCCGCCTTGTAGTAGCCGAGGATGCTGAGCTGCTCATAGGTCGCCCAGATCGACTCGTCGGCGAAAGCCGCGGCGCGCTCGTCCAAGTTCATGATCATGCCGTATTCGAGGCCGCCGGGCTCGCCATGGACGATCGGCGGCGGCGCCGGCCTGCTGCGCTTTTGCGCCTCAGCCGCCGCGAAGGCGGCGAGCGCCTCCGGCTGCCAGATCTGATTGTAGGCCGCCGTGATGTCGCCGACCGGATCGCCTCTGGCCGCCAGGATCTGCCGACAGGCGTCGGCGAAGGCGTCGGTCAGACCATTCGCCTCGGCGGCTGAATCGGCCTTGTTGTAGTCGGCGCCGAGCGGCTCGACATAGGCGAAGAGGTTTTCGAGCTGCCGCGCCGCCGGCCCCGACAAAAACAGCCAGGGAAAGGCTCCGTCGATCGAAATTTGGCCGGGCAGGAGATGCGCCGCCTGCTCTCCGTCGTCGGCCCGGAAGAACTGGCGGATCGCCGCCGTGCAGCTCACATTGGGCACCGGCGGCAGGGGCCGCTTGCGCCGGGCCGGATCCCGGATCAGCGCCATGAAGCAGAGCGCCTCAGCCACGCGGCCATTGCGGGCCATGCCGTGGTTCAGCGCACGGCGCTGGTCGGAAGAAAGCCGCTGGACGATCTTGTGGCGGAAGCGCTCGCTCTTCGCCTCGTCCCTGTCCGGAACCGTCCGCTTGATCTTGCCCATCGCGTCACCAGCAAAGGAAGCGCTTCGCGATCAACGGCTTGCGCCAATATCCTGAATCGATCCGGGATCATCCGCCGATGACGACCGTCGGCAAGCCCATGATGATCTTGTTCGGCGGCCCCAGCGCCTCGACGATCGTATCGCCCATCCGGCAGGCCGGCAGATTGTTGATCAGCACGGTCCGCGATCCATCGACGACGACGCCGAGACCGTGCGGCACGGGAGGTGGCACGGGCGTCAGGCAGTTATGAATGTCGGCGCCGCCGGAGGCGCCGGTGATCAGCGCGCCCATGCTGGCGGAGACCGCGTTCTTCGTCGCGATCTCGGCCGCCAGGGCAGCCGGCGCGCCGGGCGTGCCGGCAGCGGCGAGCGTCGCGGCTTCGGCCGCCTGGACGGTCGCGTCGGCGGATGCCTTCGCCGACTGGATCGCCGCGGCCGCAGCGGCCGGGGCGCCGCGCCAGGCCGGCAGACTGCCGATCAGCACGTTCGGGCTGCCTGGGCCGGGCTGGAGAATACCCGGCAGGGGGTGGATCACGGAGTCGGTGGTGCGAGCCGCAGGCCCTTTCGGCATGATCGCTCCCTCGGTGATCGCTCCCTGGCCGGAACGGGTTCGGCAGCGACAGCACTGCGCCGAATTTCCCGACGCCGCATCCTTCAAGTCAATGACGGCGGCCGGCGCGCGGGCGCGCTAGCATTCCCTTGGTGACGCTGGGTTATCGCCCGGATAAACTCGCCATGCCTGCCTTCGAGTGAGCGAGACCGGAATGTCGTGGTACAGCAAGGTCGTCTGGTCGGAGGGGCTGTTCCTCAGGCCGCATCACTTCCAGCAGAGCGATCGTTACCTCGAGAATTTGCTGGAAAGCCGCGTCAGGACCCTCACGCCCTATCCATGGGGGTTCTCGGCGCTCGAGATCGACCGCGACCTCGCCCAGCAGAGCCGCATCGGCCTGCGCCGCGCCGTCGGCGTAATGCCGGACGGCACGCCCTTCGCGTTGCCTGACAACAGCCCGCTTCCGGCCGCGATCGAGGTGCCGGAGAACGCCGCCGGCCAGCTCGTCTGGCTCTCGCTGCCGCTCGCCGCCGCCAATACACGCGAGGTCGAGGATGCCTTGAACAGCTCGGCCAGCCGCTATGTCCCGGCGAACGAGATGCTGATCGATTCCACCGCCTCGCTGCGGACCGAGGAGGAGATCGACGTCGCCCATCCGCGCCTGACGCTGGAGCTGCGCAAGACGTCCAAGGCCGGTTATGTCGGCCTGGCGCTCGGCCGCATCTTGGAAGTGCGCGACCGCGCCGTGCTCTTCGATGAGAAATTCGCCCCGCCGGTGCTGATCTGCTCGGCCTATCCGGTGATCGAGGGCTGGCTCGACCGTGTCATCGGCTGGATCGACAACAAGCTGGAGGAACTCGCCCGCTACGCCGCCGACCCGACCGCCGGCGGCGGCCTGCAGAGCGCCGACTACTTCGTGCTCCAGCTTCTCAATCGCAATATCCCGGTGCTCAGGCATATGCGCCGCTCGCGCTTCATCCATCCCGAGCGGCTGTTCACGACCTTCCTCGCGCTTGCCGGCGAGCTCGCGACCTTCACCACGGCCGAGCGCCGCGCCCGCGACTACCCGGCCTATGACCATGACGATCTGGAGAACTGCTTTGCCCCGGTGGTGCGCGACATCCAGGACTTCCTCTCCGCCAATCTCGGCCGCCGCGCCATCCGGCTGGAGATCGTCGAACGCGCGCAGAACGCCTTCATGTCGACGATCCGTGACCGCAGCCTCGTGCGCAACGCGACGCTCGTGCTGGAAGTGGCGGCGCGCCGGCCGCTAACCGAGATCCAGGCGCAGTTCCCGCAGCTCTTCAAGGTCGGCCCCAACACCAAGATGAACGAGATCGTCCATGCCCATCTGCCGGGCATCAATCTCGTCCATCTGCCGACGCCGCCGCCACAGATCCGCGCGCTCACGGATCATGTATACTTCTACCTCGACCGCACCTCGCCGCTCTGGCCGGAGTTCAGTACGGCGAGTTCGATCGGCATGCATTTTTCCGGTGACTGGCCCGATCTCGAGCTCGAGCTCTGGGCCGTTCTGGAGGGCAGGCGATGAGCGACGACGGTTCGTCCGACCCGTTCGGCCGTTCCGAGCGAACCATCATCCGGCCGAACCCCGGCGGGCGCCGCACGCCCCTGCCGCCCGCTCCCGCCGCGCCCACGCCGGGCCCGCCGCCGGCACCCCAGCCCTACCAGCCGCCGCAGGTCCCCTCGCCCGCCGTGCCCGGCGGCGGGGACGAGTGGATGTCGCAGCCGGCGCCGATCCCGCAGCGTCCGCAGGCGCCGCAGCCTCCCGGCGGCGGACAGTCCCTGCCGCGCCGGGAGCAGTTACTGACGCCGAACGCCAATCCCCTGCTGCGCGCCGCAGGCCCGCTCCTGCTTCTGCTCGGCCGGATGCGCGCGAACCTCTCCAACGCCCCCTTCGCTCAGCTACTCGGCCAGGTCGGTGAGTCCATCGAAGCCTTCGAGCATGAGGTTCGGGCCGCCGGCGTATCGGCCGAGACGGCGCAGACCGCAAAATATGTGCTGGCTGCAACCGCCGACGACATCGTCCAGAACATCCCCGGCGACGATCGCCATGTCTGGACGCAGTACAGCATGCTCTCGCGTTTCTTCGGCGAGCGTATCGGCGGCGTGCGCTTCTTCGAGATGCTCGACAAGGCCAAGGCCGATCCGTCGGTCAATTACGATCTGCTGGAACTGATGCATGCCTGCCTGGCGCTGGGTTTCCAGGGCATCCACCGAACCTCGTCCGGGGGCGCCAACAACCTGCAGATCATCCAGCGCAACCTGTTTGAGACACTGCGCCGGGTGAAGCAGCCCGATCCCGAACTGTCGCCGCGCTGGCGCGGGCAGGCGATCGCGGCGACCGTGGCAGGCTTCAAGATCCCGGTCTGGTCGGTGGCGGCGATCGCGGCCGTCGCCCTGCTCGGCGTCTATTTCGTCTTCCGCGCGCTGCTCTCAGGCAATGCCGAAGCGGCATCGACCGCCCTGCTCTCGGTCCATCCCCAGGGCGAGGTCGGCATCATGCGCAAGGTCTTCTCGGCCCCGCCGCCACCACCGCCTCCCCCGCCGCAGCCACCCAAAGTCTGCGCCGCGGTGCAGCCGCCGATCGTCTGCCTGGTGACCCCGAACGTCGTCATCGTCCGCCTGACCGGCATCACCCTGTTCGAACCCGGGCAAGCGGCCGTGCGCGCCGAGTTCCAGCCCCTGATCGAGCGCATCGCCGCCGTGCTGGAGCAGGAGGGCGGCGCGGTGAAGGTCGTCGGCCACACCGACAACGTGCCGATCCGCACCGCCCGCTTCCCCTCCAATGTCGAGCTCTCGCAGGCGCGCGCCAAGGCGGTCGGCGACACGCTGAAAACCAAGCTCAGCAAGCCCGACCGCATCGGCTTCGAGGGTAAGGGTGCGGACGCGCCGATCGCCCCCAATGCCACTCCCGCCGGTCGCGCCCAGAACCGGCGCGTCGAAATCCTGATCCAGCGCCAGGGCTGAGGAGGCGCGCATGAATCTCGCCACCTGGCTCCGCATCCTCGCTATCCCGATCGGCGCGCTCGCGCTCGCGGCTTTGATCTGGTTCGGCGGCCCCTTCCTCGCCTTCGGCGACGTCAGGCCCTTCGAATCCTTCTGGGTGCGGATGCCAATCGCCGTGCTGCTGCTCGTCGGCGCGCTCGCTTGGATCGCCGTTATCGTCATCCGCCGCCTGAGAGCCACCGCCGCGCTGACCGAGGCGCTGGAGAAGGCGGAGCCCACTGGGGACGGCGCCGCTCTCTCAAACGCCATGAAGGATGCGCTCGCGACGCTGAAGAGCGCGCGCGGCAAGGGCGGCGACTACCTCTACGACCTGCCATGGTACGTCATCATCGGGCCGCCCGGCGCCGGCAAGACGACCGCGCTGGTCAATTCCGGTCTGAAATTCCCGCTGGCGCGGGGCGCGACGCCGTCGGCCGTCGCCGGCTCAGGCGGCACGCGCTATTGCGACTGGTGGTTCGCCGAGGACGCGGTGCTGATCGACACCGCGGGCCGCTACACCACGCAGGACACCGACACCAAGGCCGAGAAGACGAGCTGGTTCGCCTTCCTCGACCTGCTCAAGACCAACCGCCCGCGCCAGCCAATCAACGGCGTGCTTGTGGCGATCAGCGTCGAGGACCTGCTGACCTCATCGCCGGAAGAGATCGGCGCCCATGCCGACGCGATCCGTTCTCGCCTGCTCGAACTGCACGAGCGGCTGAAGGTCGATTTCCCGGTCTATGCCGTCTTCACCAAGGCCGACCTGATCGCCGGCTTCAACGAGTTCTTCGGCCAGTTGACCGAGCCACAGCGGCGCATGGTCTGGGGCCACACCTTCCAGACCGCCGACAAGACCCGCAACATGATCGGTGATGTGCCGCCGGAATACGACGCGCTGATCGAGCGATTGAACGAGCGCCTGCCCGACCGTTTGCAGGACGAGCACAACCCGACCTCGCGCGCCCAGATCTTCGGCTTCCCGAGCCAGATGGCGACGCTGAAACGCTCGATCGTCGACTTCCTTACCCGCGTCTTCGAGCCGACGCGCTACCACGCCAACGCGACCTTGCGCGGCTTCTACTTCACCTCGGGCACGCAGGAGGGAACGCCGATCGACCAGTTGATCGGCGCGCTCTCGCGCAATTTCGGCTCGGACCATGCAGGCTCGGCCGCCTTCTCGGGCAAGGGCAAGAGCTATTTCCTGACCGAGCTGATCCAGAAGGTGGTGATCGGCGAATCCGGCTGGGTCTCGACCGATCTCGGCGCCGCCCGCCGCTCGACCGCGCTGCGCATCGCCGGCTTCGCGACGGTCGCGCTTCTCTCGCTCGCCGCGCTCGGCCTCTGGTGGGCCAGCTTCTCCCGCAACAGCGACTTGATCACCGCGACCAATTACGGCCTCTCGGATTATCGCAGCGCCGCCGCGCCTGTGCTGCAGGAAACCACGATCTCCGACCGCAATTTCAGCCGCGTCCTGCCGCTGCTGCACAAGCTGAGGAACATGCCGGCCGGCTATGCGACGCAGGACGAGCCGACGCCGACGCTCGCCACCTTCGGGCTCAGCCAGCGCGAGCGCCTGCAGAACGCGGCCGAGATCACCTATCAGCAGGCGCTGGAGCGGATGCTGCGACCGCGCATCATCTTCCGCCTGGAGGAGCAGCTCGAGCAGCAGGCCAACAATCCCGGCTTCGTCTACGAGGCGCTCAAGGTCTACATGATGATCGGCGGCCAGGCGAAGCTGGACCGCGATCTCGTCATCTCCTGGATGCGGCTCGACTGGGCCGAGAACCTCTTCCCCGGTCCCGCAAACGCCAAGGGCCGTGAGGCTCTGGAGGAGCACCTGACTGCCATGCTCGACCTCGACGAGGGCGATACCGAGCCGATGGTCAAGCTCAACCAGTCGCTGATCGAGCAAAGCCAGCGCACGCTGCGCCGCCTCAGCATAGCCGAACGCGCCTATGAACTGCTGCGCACGCAGGCCCGCAGCGACAGCGCGAAAGACTGGGTCGTCTCGCAGCGCGGCGGCTCCGACGTCCGCTTGGTCTTCGAAGGCGTCAGCGGCGAGGATCTCGACCAGATCCGCGTGCCCTATTTCTATACCTATGAGGGCTTCCAGAACGCCTTCATCGGCCGGCTCGGCGATATCGGCTACCGCATCGAGAAGGAGCGCTGGGTGCTGGGCGAGAATGTCGACCAGCAGGCGATCACCGCCCAATATGCCACGCTGTTCCAGGACCTGATGAAGCTCTACAGCCGCGACTATGTCGCGACCTGGCAGAAGACGCTGCGGCGGTTGAAGCTGCGACCGCTCAACGCCGACAAGCCGCGCTATGTCGCGCTCAGCGCCATCTCGGCCGCGACCTCGCCCTTCAAGCAGCTCCTCGAATCGCTGCGCGACGAGACCCAGCTCACCAAGGAGCGCCCGAACGCGAAGAAGGCCGTGGCGCAGACGGCCGCGAAAAACGTGGCGCAGTCCCTCGACGAGCGCGCCAGCCAGGCGCTGGGTCGGCTCGGCACCAACCTGCCGATGGCCTCGGCCGGCGTCGATCGCGTGCTCGCCGGTGGCAATGACGTCTCGCTCGGCGCCGATATCGAGAGCCAGTTCAAGCCCTATCACGTCGTGGTCGACGGCGATCTCGGGCGCCGGCCGGTGGACCAGCTCCTCCAAACCTTCTCGGAGATCAGCCAAAACCTCGCCATCGCCGCGACCAACCCGGCGCAGTCGGCGGCGGCCAATGCGTCGCTCGTCCCGCTGATCGCGACCCTGCGCGCCAATTCCTCGCGCTACCCCGCCCCCTTCGACGGCATGATCATCCAGGCGGTCAACGATTTCGAGGGCGATGCCACCGGCGCCACCGTCGCGCTGCTCAGGCAGGCTTTGGCCGAGCAGGTCACCGGCGTCTGCAACGAGATCGTCACCAACCGCTATCCCTTCACCAAGGCGAGCACCCGCGACGTGCCGCTCGCCGATTTCGCCCGGCTCTTTGCGCCCGGCCAGATCATGGACAAGTTCTATAAGGAGCGGCTGGAGCCCTTCGTTGACACCTCCAAGCCGCAATGGAGCTGGCGGGTCGACAGCCGCGTCGCCCGCGCCCTGTCTCCCACGACGCTGCGCGAGTTCCAGCGCGCCAGCGAGATCAAGGAGGCCTTCTTCCCGACCGGCGGCAACCTGCCCTCCTTCCAGATGGTGGTGACGCCGACAGCGCTCTCGGCCGACGCCTCTGCCGCCAAGCTCGAAATCAACGGCTTCACAGTGACCAGCCAGCAGGGCGTCAACACCCCGGCGCCGGTGATGTGGCCGGGCGGCGGCGTCGGCAAGACGGCCGTGACGCTGACGCTCGGCGGCGGCAGCAACAATTCCGGCGGCATGTTCGGCGGCGGCTTCTTCTCCTCGGGCTCGCAGGGACCTCAGGGCGAGGCCAAGCTCTTCGAGAAGGACGGCACTTGGTCCTTCTTCCGCCTGCTCGATGCCGGCTCGGTGCTGAAGCAGGGCGATAATGTCGGCTTCACGCTCGCTGCCGGCGGCCGGCAGGTCGGCTACTCCTTCGGCGTCGGCTCGCTCAAGAACCCCCTGATCCTGCCGGCGCTGCGGGAAATCCGCTGCCCTTCGGGGATCTGACAGGGTGGCCTGCGGCCTTTTCGGCAAGCTTCCCGCCAAGCGCGACTTCATCGCGCTGAATGCTCCCCCCGGCTTCCTCGCGCTTTACGAGAAATGGCTGCAAGGCGGGCTGACGGCGAGCCGGCTCGAACTCGGCAATCGCTGGCAGGACGCCTATCTCAACGCGCCGATCTGGCGCTTCTGGCTCGGCGGCGCCCAAGCCGGCGGGCAGACGGTCGCGGGCGCCTTCATGCCCTCGGTCGACGGCGTCGGCCGCTACTTCCCGCTGACCGTCCTCGCCGCCGCCGGCCCCGGCGCCGCCATCCCGCCCCCGGAGCTCGACCCGCAGGACCAATGGTTCGAGGCCATCGAGGATTTCCTGTTGCAGGCGCTCGATCCAGGTGCCAGCTACGAAGCCGTGGCGCAGCGGCTGACCGCCCTGCCCGTCCCACATGACCACCTCCTCGCCGCCCCGCCGCAGGATATGGTGCGCCTCTCGGACGGCACCATCGTCAGCGCCGCGATCACCTCCGGCTTTCCGGAACGGCTGGCGGCTCTGCGCGTCGAAGATCATGCCCGGGCCTATGCCCATGCCTGCTATCTCTGGACGGTGGGCGGGCCGAATTTCGAGCCGCTGGCGCTGACGGGACAGTCCCTGCCCGACCCCTATCTGTTTTCAGGCTTGCTGACCGGCCGCTTCGATGCCCATCTCCAACCCGAGCGCATCGGCTCATGAGGGTTGCGCCATGATCGACACCCCGCGCGAGGCCTCCGATTTCGAGACCGGCTGCATCAGCCACACCGGCAAGGTGCGCAAGGCCAACGAAGACAACTTCATCCTCCGCCCCGAAATCGGCCTCTGGGCCGTGGCTGACGGCATGGGCGGCCACGAAAACGGCGCGCTCGCCAGCGCGACCGTGGTCGGGGCGCTGGAAGCGGTCGGAACGGCCAGCTCGGCGCCCGATCTGCTCGCCATGCTGGAAGGCAGCGTGCTCAAGGCCAACCAGACCCTGCGCGAACAGACCCATCGGCGCGGAGCGACAATGGGCGCGACCCTTGTCGCGCTGCTCATCCACCACAGCCACTTCGCCTGCCTCTGGTCGGGCGACAGCCGGATCTACCTCGTCCGCGGCGGACATATCGCGCAGGTCTCGCGGGATCACACCGAGGTGCAGGACATGGTCGACCGTGGCCTGCTGACACCCGACGAAGCCAGGCGCTCGCCGCGCCGCCATGTCATCACCCATGCGATCGGCGTCCATGAGCGCCCGGAGCTCGATCTGGAAAACGGCGAGATCGCCGATGGCGACGCCTTCGTCCTCTGCTCGGACGGGCTGACCGAGCATGTCGCCGACGGCGAGATCCTGCAGGCCGTAAAGGCCGGCGGGGCGCAGGCCGCCTGCGACGCCCTGCTCGCGCTGACGCTCGAACGTGGCGCGCACGACAACGTCACGATCGTCATCGTCCGCTATCGGCAGGGCACGCCAGAGAAGACCCTCTGGATGCCAAACCGGCGCGTGCAGGGCGCCAGCACGCCAGGGAGCACCACGCCATGAGCGACGACTCCGAGCGCACCGTCTTCGCGCCGCGCGCGAATGCCCGCATCGGCACGCGGCTCAATGGCATCTACGAGATCGAGAGCCTGATCGCGGTCGGCGGCATGGGCGAGGTCTACCGCGGCCGCGCCATCCAGACCGGCGACGCGGTCGCGATCAAGATGATCCGCCCCGACATGGCCCGCGACGAGGCCGTGATCGCGCTGTTCCGGCGCGAGGCCGCAGCCCTGCACAACCTCTATAACGAAGCCATCGTCCGCTATTACGTCTTCGCCATCGATCCGGTGACGGAGACGCCCTATCTGGCGATGGAGTTCGTCGACGGCCAGCCACTCTCCGAGCGCATCAAGGAGCGGCCGCTCTCGATCGAGGAAGCCGACATCCTGCGCCAGCGCGTCGCGCCCGGCCTGCATGCCGCCCATCGGCTCGGCATCATCCACCGCGATATCTCACCGGACAACATCATCCTGCCCGGTGGCGACCCCTCCCGCGCCAAGATCATCGATTTCGGCATCGCCCGTTCGAGCATCCTCGGCGAAGGCACGGTCATCGGCTCCGGCTTCGCCGGCAAATACAACTATGTCTCGCCCGAACAGCTCGGCCTTTACGGCGGCGAGATCACCGGTCGTTCGGACATGTATTCCTTCGCGCTGGTGCTGGCGCAGGCCGTGACCGGCAGCGCCATCGACATGGGCGGCTCGCAGGTCGACATCCTCGACAAACGCCGCCGCCTGCCCGATCTCTCAGGCGCCGATGCACGCCTGCGTCCGCTGCTCGCGCGCATGCTGGCGCCCGATCCGAAGGACCGCCCGGCCGACATGGCAGAGGTCGCGGCCTGGCAATCTCCTGCAGCAGGAAAAAGGGCAGCAGCCTCATCGGGCACAACCGGGAAGGAGCGCTCGCCGTTGGCGCTCGTCGCGGGCGTCGGGGTGCTGGCATTGCTGGCTGGCGGCGGCTTCTATGCCTGGAGCACGCTGCAGGCCGACCAGGCGGCCCAGACGGCGCGGCTGCAGCAGGCCGCCCCGCCTTCCCTCTCCGAGCGGCCGTCTTCGACCGCCGACGGCACCGCCGCCAGCAATGGCGTGCCACCTCTGGCGGAAGCTCCGGCGGTGCCGCCGCCGCAATCCGCAACCGCCCCGAGCACCACTGCCCAGCCCCCTGCCGCACCGGCCCTTGCGCCGCCTGCGACGCCACCGCCTGCCGCAGCGGCCCCGCAGAATACTGGAAAGCCACAGACCGCAACCAACGTCGAACCGGCGCAGCCTTCGCGCCCGCCCGCTGCCGAGCCTGCCGTCAAGCCGCCGTTGCCCGAGGCGAAGCCCGCCGAGAAGCCCCAGGCCACGGTCATGCCGCCCCCGCCTTCCGTCCCGCCCGCGAATCCGCCGGCTTCGCAAGCCCAGCCAGCTATGGCCCGGGAGCCCGAGCCGCGCACGCCCGCCGAACGCGTCGAGCGCTACGTTCGCGATTATGACGGCGGCCCCTGCTTCTTCCTCTGGCCGCAGGAGATCGACGACCGCAGGGCGACGCTGGAAGGCTTCGGCAGCGCCGCGGCACCCTTCATCGCTTTCGACAACGCCTTCAAGGCCGCACAGGGCTTCGAGGCCCAGATCAACCTGCGCCCGGTCACCAGCGCTCAATGCCCGATGGTCGATTTCCTGCGCCAGCCCGGCATCGGGATCGATCGCAGCCCCCGCCTACAGATCGGCGCCTTCAACATGAAGAGCGGCGATGTCCTCAACGGCTCGGTCGATGCCGGTGGCGGCCAGAACCTCGATGTCGTGCTGATCGGCGATGACGGGCTGGTCTATAATCTGGAGAGCTTCATGAAGCGCGAAGGCGGCAAGGTCACCTTCAACCTCAAGCTCGAATCGACCGGCGGGGCGGCGCGTCCGCAGACCGTGCTCGCGCTCGTCAGCCAGGAGCCCCTGCCGGCGCTTTCCGGCCCCAACCCGGCGCCGGCCAACGAATTCTTCGCCAATCTCAAGCTCGATCTCGCCCGGCAGACCGGCAAGCTCGGCCTCGCCATCAAGTATTTCCGAATCGAGTAGGTTCCGGGCGGAGCGTCATTCTCGGGCGGAGCGAAGCGCAGACCCGAGAATCTCTTGCAGGAGATGCTCGGGTCGAGCCCGAGCATGGCGGAGCCTGTCCGGCGGACCTCTCCGTCACTCCTCCCGACAGAGCACGCCCCACTCGTCCTGCCAGACGCCGTCGGCATCCGCGACGACGATCGGCGCCCGCAGTTCGTTGGCGAGGCGGATCGCCGTGCGGAAGGCGTCTTTCGCCGACAATTCGTCACTGACGAAATCATTGACCAGATGCCCGGCGGCCAACTCGGCCGGGCAGAGCACGCGGCCGAAGGCCTCGCCGCCGCGCTCGCTCAGGCTGAGCGTGATGGCATCGGCCTGCGGCGCGTCGACCTGCTCGAAACGGTTCGCCGGCATGAGCTTTCTCCTTTCGAGGCCTCCCGAGGCGGGAGGGAATGGCCGCAGGCGGGATCGCGCGCGGCGAAACACGTCATTTCTTCGGCTGCGGGCGCGCCAGCCCCGGCCCCATGCTCGGCCTGACCGCGCTGTAACGATCGAGCCTGACCTTGATCATATCGTTGAACTTCTTGTGGACCTCGGAGACCGAGAGCGTCTTGGTCTCGCCGCCGGCATCGGCATAGAAGATCGGCCGATTGGCTTGGGCGGGTTTGGGCAGCAGTTCCGCCGCCTTGACGCCCGGCGTCTCCTCCATCGTCTCGATGAAGGTCTGCGCCGCGTCCGGGCCGAGGAAGTGAATGAGGTAGATCTCGCCGCCGGTGAGATGACGTCCCATGGCCCGCTCGAGCCGCAACGTGTCACGCTTGAGCATTTCCGCGGCCAGCAGCGCCGAGATATAGGGCTCGCGCCGCATATCGAGGATGCGTTGGCGCTGCGCCCCGTCGGAGACGAAGAACTGCCGCCCGGAGCGCCCGATCAGCTTCGCCTCCGAAACGAGCCCGTGCTTGGCCCCGAATTCGGAGATCACGCCGAGCCAGGTCTGCTCGATGAACTGATAGAGCCCGGTCGCCGAGGAGGTCTGAGCCTTCACGGCCGTCGAGAAGGAGGATTCCTTGTCGGCCACCGCCATCAGCAATGTCGGATCGGCACCGACGATCTTGCTCGCGCGCACGATCGTGTCGACCAGATGCCGGCGGATCCTGATC
The DNA here is from genome assembly GCF_052113585.1 of Allobosea sp. TAF32. Classification (NCBI taxonomy): domain Bacteria; kingdom Pseudomonadati; phylum Pseudomonadota; class Alphaproteobacteria; order Hyphomicrobiales; family Alloboseaceae; genus Allobosea; species Allobosea sp. TAF32. The sequence continues at coordinate 359,342 of NZ_JBFRDM010000008.1, forward strand.
GGCCCGAAGGTCAGGATCTGGTCGGGATCGCCGCTGGAGATCTGTGGTGGCGGTTGCGGGGCGCCGCCGGGCGTGACCGGCCCCGTCGGCGCGCCCTGCATCTTCGGCGGCACCAGCAGAATGTTCGACGGCAGCTGCAGCTGATTGACCGGCACCTGCTGCGTCGGCTGATCGTCCTGCGGCTTGATCGCGGCCAGCGACGGATCGTTGTCGAGCGCAAACTGAGCCGCCTGCCGGGCGCCCTCCAAATCCTGCTCGACCGAGGACAGGATGAGCGAAGGCCGGGCCGGGCCATCCTTAAGGGCGGGAGCATCCGTCGCCGCGACATCCTCCGTCGCGGCCTCCGGCCGCTCCGGCTGCTGCAGACGTGCATATGCGAGGCCGAGCACCACTGCCGCGATACAGGCGATGCCGCCTCCCACGGCAGCGATCGCCGGGCCTCGAGAAAGACCCTTCCTCTGCACTGGAGCCTGGACGGATCCTCCTTCAGGCGAAGCGGGCTTCTTCACCGCTGGCGAACCGACAGCCGAAGCAGGCGCTGAAACCGATGACTGCGCCTTTGCGGCCGGTCCGGCGGGCTTGGCAGAGCCCGCCTTCCCAAGCGGTGCGATGACCGGCGGTGCTGCTGGCTGGGCGCGAACCAGCTCACCCATTGGCGAGCCCGTGCCGTTGCTGACCGAGCGGCGCAGATCTGCGAACCAGGCCGCATTGCTGCGTTCGCCGAGCGCCGAAAGCTCCTCGACGAGCCGCTGCGCCGTCATTTGTGGGACGGTGGCCTCCCGCGCGATCGCCGCAACCGCGCCGGTCCCGGGCTGCTCGGCCACGGTCTTCAAGGCGAAGAACCAGAGCTGAAGCGGCGTGCGCCGCCTCTCCATCGGCGTGCCGGCGGCGGGGTGGATCATGTAATGGCAGTGGTTGCAGGCGAAGCCCCGCAGCCTCAGTCGCATCTCGAACGAGGCACCGCGCCCACAGGCCGGGCAGGCCATGATCGTCCCGCCATGGCGCAGGCGCATCAGCTCGGCGAGGCAGGCCTCCTCCGGAAACAGCGCCTGGAATTGCCGGAAGCGCTCGCTCATCCCGATGGTCCGCGCCTCATCGTCCGTGACGCAAGGTTACGCCCCGTATCACGGGGCAACAATCCTCAAGCGCGCAGCAATGCGAGGCGGGCGACATCCTTCAAATGCATTGCCACCTCCGCCGCCGTCGCCCGCTCCGGCAGGTTGGTGACCGCGATGCCGGCAGCCCTGGTCTCGGCCAGGAAGGCGTTGATGTCGTCGAGCAGCATGCGCTGGTCACGCGAGCCGTCGAGCAGACTGACGAACTTTCTGACGACGAGGCTGTCGAGCTGCACGGTGCGGTGGCGCAGATCCGTGACCTCCAGGGCGCTCGACGCCTGCCAGCGCGCGATGGCGCTGGCGGCGGGCTTCTCGCTGATCTCCGTCGTCAGCGCCGGCGGTTCCAGCCGGATGTCGAGCAGCCCCGCCTTGAAGATCGCGATCAGCGCCTCGTCCAGCCGCTCCACCTCGTGATCGAGATCGGGACCGAGTTCGCCGGCCGCCTCGCGGCAGGAGCGCGCGACCAGCTCCTCCCAGGCGATGCTGGCCGGCCAGATCGCGCTCATGACGCCGAGCGCCGCCTTGCAAAGCGGCAGATCGACCGAAAGCCGCACGCCCTCGTCGAACTCGAAACGCTCGACGCCCGGCCTTGCCTCCTCCGTCGCCTGCTGGGCCACCCGCGCATTGGCCGCGAGGTAGTAAGACCGCAGCGCATCGGCGCGGATGCCACGCCGCAAGGGCAGCTCGGTGCGGCAGAGCAGCGTCTCGCGGAAGGCGCGGCCGATCAGCAGGTCGAGCATCTGCTCGCGCCGCGCGGCCTCCTCGATCGGGATTTGCGCCAGGAGCTGCTGGGCAGGCCCCTTGGCCGCTCCATAGAGGTTCGGGAACGACGCTTCCGCCAGAAATTGCAGCCCATGCCGCCCGGCGGCGGAAAGGACCTCGTGCAGCGCAAAAGCCCGCGCCCCGGCGTTCAGGTCGTCATGATAGAAGACATTGTCCGGCAGCTCGTCGATCTGCTTCAGGCGCTGGCGCAGCGCCGCGCCGTGATAGCTGTCGGGATCGCTGGCTTCGGCGACGTCCTTGAGCGCCGCGCGCGCCACCCGCACCCGCTCGCGCGGTTCGTCGATATTGCGGACCGCATAGAACATGACGTCCCGCGCCAGATCGCGCAGGCGGCAGCCCGGCAGCGCGTTGTAGCTGACATAGGCGACGCCCTGCGGCGACAGCAGCTCGCCGAACAGCGCGACGATCCGCTCCCGCACCGGGTCGGGCACCCAGGAATAGACGCCATGGACGATGATGTAATCGAAGCGCCCTAGGTCGGCTGTCAGTTCGAGGATGTCCTCCTGCCGGAATGTGACATTCGACAGGCCGAGCTCGTCTGCATTGGCGTTCGCCTGCCGGATCGAATCCCCGCTGAGGTCGATGCCGAGGAATCGGCTGCGCGGATATTGCGCCGCCATCGGGATCAGGTTGCCGCCCCGCCCGCAGCCCAGTTCCAGCACGCGCATCTCCGATGGCAATCCCGGACTCATGCCGTGGAAATGCGCGATGGTCGCCAGCCTGGCCGGATGGGTCTGCGAGAATGAATGGCCGGGATAGGCCACCGCATCATAGGGGTTGATCGCTGAAGCGCTCGTCATGGCCGCTCGCCCGGCTGCATTCCGCCCATTCCAGCCCAGCCGCCTTTCGGATGCCTCATCCATTTGAAGGAGCGGCCAAGCCATCGGCGGCGGGCCTGCGGCGCGGCACGGCAGCCAAGAAGCCAATTCGACCCCGAGGACTGGCACGAAACTGAATCGAAGCCTCAGAACATCGGCGCAAGCCAAGGCAGACCATGCCGATTTGAGTTTGGCCGGCCATGGGGCGGCATCGCAAGGGCGGCTTCAACTTCGGCTTCTGCAAAGCGACCGGACTGACTAGGCTGTCGGCACACGCCATCCCTGCCGGGTCCGTCGATGCGCTGCCAGAAGATCATCCATGTCGTCGGTTGCCACGCCGCGGGCGAGGTCGGCGATGTCATCGTCGGCGGCGTGCGGCCTCCGCCGGGCGACACGATCTGGGAACAGTCGCGCTTCATCGCGTCCGACGAAACCTTGCGGAACTTCATGCTCAACGAGCCGCGCGGCGGCGTCTTCCGTCATGTGAATCTGCTCGTTCCGCCCAAAGACCCGCGCGCCCAGATGGGCTGGATCATCATGGAGCCGGCCGACACGCCGCCGATGTCGGGCTCCAACGCGATCTGCGTCGCGACCGTGCTGCTCGACACCGGCATCCTGCCGATGCGGGAGCCGCACACCGACATCGTGCTGGAGGCGCCGGCCGGGCTGATCGAGATCCGCGCCACCTGCCGCAATGGCAAGGCCGAGGCGATCAGCCTGCGCAACGTCCCCTCCTTCGCGGCCCGACTCGACGCGACGATCGAGGTCGCCGGCCTCGGCACGCTCACCGTGGACATCGCCTATGGCGGGGACAGCTTCGTCATCGTCGACGCAGCGCGCCTCGGCTTCGCGCTCGCTCCCGACGAAGCCCGCGAGATCGCCGAGACCGGCATGAAGATCACCCGCGCAGCCAACGAGCAGCTCGGCTTTACCCATCCGGGCGATACGGCGTGGGCTCACATTTCCTTCTGCCAGTTCGCCGCCCCGGTCGAACGCATCGATGGCCTCCTGACCGGCCGCAATGCGGTGGCGATCCGCCCCGGCAAGATCGACCGCTCGCCGACTGGCACAGGCTGCTCGGCGCGGATGGCCGTGCTCCATGCGCGCGGACAATTGGGCGTCGGCGAGCCCTTCGCCGGTTTGTCGATCATCGGCTCCCGCTTCGACTGCGCAATCGAGAGCCTGACGCGCATCGGCGATACACCGGCGATCATCCCGCGAATCACCGGCAGCGCATGGGTGACCGGCACCTCCCAGCTCATGCTCGACCCCGGCGACCCCTGGCCCGCCGGCTATCGCCTGTCCGATACCTGGCCGAAACTCTGACAGACGGATGTTCCAGCTCTGAAACGGCGCAGCGGCCCTTGACACCTGCCGGTGCGATGGGGAATTTGGCGGCCGATGCGGGTGTAGCTCAATGGTAGAGCAGCAGCCTTGATGCGCCACCTCCAAAAACGTTCAGGCTGACGAGGTGGCCAGATTTGGGCTAGCAGCGCTGTCGGGGGTTTGATAAGGCGTCTGAGACGCGCGGGCGTAGCTTAGTGGTAAAGCACTAGCCTTCCAAGCTAGCTATGAGGGTTCGATTCCCTCCGCCCGCTCCATCACTCTCTGGCAATCTCATCACTTGTCTGGACGGTAAGGTGGCTCGTGCGATGGCGGGCCTGCGCGCCATCAATAGCGCCGTAGCCGGCCCGACTTCGTGCCAACCACCGGATCAAGCTTGGCTTCAGACTGCCCCTCCGATGGTTCGGCAGCTTGAGGATTCGACCAACTATTTATGAATCGCGGCAACATGGCACGCCGCGAGCGTTCGAGTGATTCTCGGTCGTGTCCCTGGATGAGCCCAACTATTGGCGGGCTTCACACCGGCATTTGGTAGCAAAGACCGCCGAGGCCTCTTTAAGCATCTGACTTGGAAGGGTTTTCGCCTCCTCAGTGCGCCCGAGAAGTTCGGTGACGCGTGCCCGCCTCGCCCCACATCGACCGGCTCCTGGAAGGTAGGCGGGATCTCGCCCCTGAGCAGACGTTCCGAAGGTCGCAGAAGGGTGGGACCTGGCCATACTGACGCGGGCGGCACGTCGCGCCAGCGTCCACCCGTCGTCAGGATGTGAAGGATGCCGCTGATCACCCGCCGGTCATCGACGCGTGGCTTGCCTGGCTTGCGGCGGGGCAAATGCAGCCCATTTATACGGGCGTATCTCAAGAGCGAGCGCGGGACCAGGTCCTGCACACTGCCTCTGGCGAACGGAGAAATACCAAATCCGAATTGGAGGTCGTCTATGAGCCAGGTACAAGTCGAGAAGAAAACCTATCAGATGCCGCCGCAGGATGGGTTTACCGTCGCGCACTTTCTTACCGTCGCCGACGTCGAGCGATCGCTACGATTTTACGAAACGGTCTTCGGAGGTCGCATTCTGAGCAGAGGCGACAGCAGCGGCGCGCCGGGGTACATCCAGATCGCGAACACGTGGCTCCTCGTTAACCCCGGGGGCGGTCCGACACCCGACAAACCATCGGTAACGCTCAGTGTCCCCGCCAATCCCGATTTGGTCAGCAGCTTTATGAATATCCGCGTTGCAGATATTCAAGCGTGTTACGACCTTTGGCGAAGTCGAGGAGCCGATTTCATCACGGAGCCAAAGCCAAAGTACGGCGAGACGCGCTGCTACATTCGCGATCCTGATGGCTATATTATAGAAGTTGGGCAAAGCAATCCGGGAGTTGCTTATGGCTAAACCGACGAGCTAATCGAATAACTCGCCACTTCCGCTATTGGCCTTTCGCGGCATATTGCAGTGCCGCACGACCTCATTCGCTTTGTGAGCAAAGCAGGCATGGCAATCGTCGCGTCATGCAACCAAGTTTATGGGTACACGGCCTAAAGCCATACCGCGACGAAGGTCGGATTGGCGTGAATGTCAATCATCTCTAAGTGCCCAGGCCCCATGTTCTCGAAACGGTGGGGAGCGTTAGCCGGTGCCACGAGGATATCGCCTTCAGTGGCGATGATGACCTTGCCATCTATTGGCGTTGAGATAGGCACTTGAACATGGGCAGGCCGCATTACCGCCTTCCAAGCTGAATACCCGGGTTCGATTCCCGTTGCCCGCTCCAACCCCTACCGTAATCTGCGCCTGAGCTGGCCACGCATGGATCCGGCGGTCCGACATGGGCCGAATTGGCCCGCGTGGTCATCGCGCGCCTTCTCCTGCCCCGACGTCAAACCCGTCATGAAGCGCGGCCTTAGTGCTGGCGAGGCTACGTAGCTGTGGTCTCCAAGACGTCCGCTCCCTTTGTCCTGGAGAGCTTTCCGCTCGGGCTGTGCGGGACGGCTGCAATTGCGCGGGGGCAACGGCGAGGGCCCGAGCTGCGGTCATGACGATGCGCTCGGCGTCAAACGGGGCGTTCTTGTGCAGGTCTGTCCGGGTATCTCCGGTCCCGGGGTTGCAGCTTCGCAACCCCGGCCTCTCGGGCCACGCCCGGTCGAAGCAACCTTCATTGCTTCGGCGGCTAGCGCTCTTCGATGGCGAGCACCGCAAAGGTCGCGAGCCAATGCTCGCCCATATAGTCGCCGGCGATATGCGGCAGCCCGGCTTCGAGATGCCGCCGCCCGGCATCCGCGATGATCGGCCGCCGTGCATCGCCCGCCGGCAACCCCGCGGCGAGCGCGCTCCAGCACCAGGCCCGGCTGAGATTCAACCCGTCGAGATGGGCGATCTTGCCGTCGGTCCGGTCGCTCACAATGGCCGGCTTGAACAGAATAGCCGGCTCGCTCTGCGCGACATGCGGCAGGAAGCGCTCGAACCAGGGCAGGAAGCGTTCCGCCGGCAGCAGGCGGCGCATGCATTCCGCCTCGATCAGTGTCGGGGATTGGAAATCGTCTCCGCTCGGCTCGCCCCAGGCCGGGCAATCGACATCGGCGCCGTACCAGCGCAACGCCGTCTCGCGCAGCAGCGTCAGGAATGCCCCGTCCTCGGTCGCAGCCGCATAGTCGGCCGCCATCCGAAGGCCGAAGGCGGTGTTGAAATGCGTGCCCACACGGACCGGATAGGTCGCGATCGGCAGGAAATCGCGGAAGCGCTGCGCGAAGGCCTCTGCCAGCGGTGCCAGCGCCCTGCCCCAGCGCCCGTCATCGAGCCCCTTCAGCTCGGCCGCGAGCTTCAGGAGCCAGCCCCAGCCATAGGGTCGCTTGAAGCCGCGCGCCGCCGGCCTGGCGAGATAGCCACACTCGACCGCAATCTTCTCCGGGACGAGCTGCGCGTCGAACAGCGCGACGATATCGGCGGCGGCTTCCATCCCGGGGTAGCGCCGGAGCAGGCGTGCGAGCATCCAGTAGCTATGCACGCAGGAATGCCAGTCATAACTGCCATAGAACACCGGATGCAGATCGCTGGGCGTGCGCGCATCCTGCGGCCCGGCGAGCGTATGATCCGGCTTGTTCGGATATTCCCGGCGGACATGGCCGAGCGCGATCCGGGCGAAGCGAAGCGCAATCTCTTCGGTCAGGACGGGGGTGGTCATGGCTCGGCAGTCTCCGGTTCGGCGCGACGCATCGACGAGGTCGTGGGCCGTCCGCCGGAGACTGCTTCGGCGCGCCGGAAAGCGCCAGATGCGATCACTCGATCTTCACATTCGCCTTCTGCGCCACCTCGGCCCAGCGCTTCGTCTCCGAGGCGATATGGGCTGTGAACTGCTCCTGCGAAGAGCCGACCGGATCGACGCCGAGCTTCTTGAGTTGATCGATCACCGCCTGCTCGCGCATGATCGCCTGCGTCTCGGTCGAGAGCCTGGCGACGATCTCCTTCGGCACGCCGGACGGCGCGAAGAAGCCATGCCAGGAGCTGGCGTCATAGCCGGGAATGAACTCGGCCAGCGCCGGCATGTCCTTGGCGACCTCCAGCCGCTGCGGCGTTGCCGTCGCCAGAGCGCGTATCTTGCCGTCCTGCACATGCGGCCAGGCGATGGTGATGTTGTCGAAGGTGATCTGGATCTGGCCGGAGAGCAGATCCTGCGTCACCTGCCCGCTCGAACGATAGGGCACATGCGCCATATCGGTGCCGGTCGAGACCTTGAACAGCTCTGCCGCCATATGGGTCGAGGTGCCCGCCCCCGACGAGCCAAAGGAATATTTACCCGGGTTCTTCTTGAGCAGTTCGATCAGCTCGGGAACCGTCTTGGCCGGTAGGTCGATATTGACCATCAGGATGTTCGGCACGCTCGCCACCTGCGAGATCGGCGCGAAATCCTTGACGTGGTCGAAGGGCAGCTTGGCGTAGACGGCCGGGTTGATCGCATGGGTCGAGACCGTGCCCATGGTCAGCGTGTAGCCGTCGGCCGGCGCACGCGCGACGGCAGCAACACCAGTGTTGCCGCCGGCGCCCGCCCGGTTCTCGACGATGAACTTGCCGCCGAGACGTGCGCCGAGACGGTCGGCCAGGATACGGCCGAGCAGATCGGTCGTGCCGCCCGCCGCGAAGGGCACGACGATGGTGACCACCTTGCCGCCGGGATAGTCGCCTTGCGCGAAGGCGGGGCCCGCTGCGGCAAGACACGCCCCAGAAAGGCAGGCGGCGGCGATGATGGTTCTGCGCGTCATGCTCATCGGTTCGTCTCCCCGTGGCGGACAATTCCGCCTGCGCCTCATGACGGGCGCTTGCTCGATCGATAACACAGGATCGCAGATTTGAAATCTGAAATTTCAGATTGCCGCGCGTAACGCTTTGTGCTGTTTGATGGGCCATGGCGCCCGGTCTCGCAGCCGCGATGCAGCGGCCCGACACGGCACCTCGGAAGAACCATGTTGCAGCCTGCCGTAGAACCCGTTGCGCCCGATCTGCTGCGCTCGCTGCGCGAGCATGTCCATGAGCGCCTGCGCCGCGCCATCGTCGCCGGGCGCTTCCGCAACGGCGAGCGGCTGAACGAACGCCAGCTCGCCGAGATGCTCGGCGTCAGCACGACGCCGGTGAAGGACGCGATCCGCAAGCTCGAAAGCGAGGGCCTGGTCCGCACCGAGGCGCGCCGCGGCGTCTTCGTCGAGTTCTCGCCCAGGCAGGCGCTGGAAATGGCGCTCGGCCGGGCCGCGCTCGAAAGCGTCATGGCCCATATCGCGGCGAACCACCTGACCGGGAGCGACGAAAGAGAGCTCGCCCGGCTGATCGCCGAGATGGAGCAGGCGACCGAGCATGGCGACCTCGAGGATCTGGTCGCGCTCAACGAGACCTATCACCGCGCGATCCATCGCGTTTCGGGCTGCACCTATCTGGAGCGCCGGCTCGACGGCCAGCGCATGTACGATCACGCCCAGCGCATTTCGCTGCATTCGGAGCTGGCCGAACGCCGCCGCGGCTTCGAGGAGCACCGCGGCATCTACGAGGCGCTCCTGGCGCGCGATCCCGCACTCGCCGAACTCAGGATGCGCCGCCACATCGTCCGCTCGGCGAAGGCCCATGTGCAGCTGGTCTTCGGCGCGGATGCGGAAGGACTGGACTATGACGAATGACAAGGTGCGCAGTGCGCTGCGCGGAATTTCCGGCGTCCACGTCACCGCCTGGAAGGCGGATGGCGAAGCCGACTGGGCCCTGACGGTCAAAATCGTCCGGCGCATCGCCGAGGCCGGCATCCACAACATCGTCTCGGCCGGCAACACCGGCGAATTCTACCCGATGACAACAGCCGAGGTGGAGCGCTCGCACGCCGTCGCGGCGGAGGCGGCCGCCGGCAAGGCTCTTGTCACCGCCGGCATCGGTAGGTCCCTGCGCGAAGCCATCGCGACAGGAAAGCTGGCGGCGAAGGCCGGCTGCGAGGCCGCGATGGTGCATCACCCGCTCGACCCTTTCGCCGCGCCGCAATCCCAGGCCGACTACATCCTCGCCATCGCCGAGGCGCTGCCGATCCCGCTCGTCGCCTATATTCGCTCGGACGCGATCGGCGTGAAGGACCTGATCCGCGTCGCGACCCATCCGAACGTCGTCGGCGTGAAATTCGCCTCCAGCAACATGATGCTGCTCGCCGATTGCGTGCGTGAGACGGAGGGCTCCTCCGCTAACTGGATCTGCGGCCTCGCCGAGGGCTGGGCCGCGGCCTTCTATGTGCTCGGCGCCCGCGGCTTCACTTCGGGACTGATCAACGTCGCGCCGGAACGCTCGCTCGCCGTCTGGCGTGCGCTGGAAGCCGGCGACTACGCCACGGCGCGCCGCGAGGTCGACGCTATCGCGGGCTTCGAGAAGCTGCGTACGAAATACGGCAACGGCGCCAATGTCACAGTGGTGAAGGAGGCGCTCGGGTTGCTCGGCACCGATGTCGGCCCGGTCCGCCTGCCCGGCCTGCCGGAATTGAACGAGGCCGAGCGGGCGGAGCTGCGCGGCATCGTGTCGAGCTGGGGTGCAGCGAAGGCCGTGGCAGAATAACCTCTGTCATTCCGGGGCATCGCGCAGCGATGAACCCGGAACCCACGACTGGGTGGAGCCGCCGGCAGGCACCCGGCGAATCTCTCACCCAGTCGTGGGTTCCGGGTTCGCCCCTGCGGGCCGCCCCGGAATGACAGGTCGTTGAACCAACAAAGAATATTCGAGGAACCGCCCATGTCCGCCCGCCCCCGCAAGACGCCCGAGACCCTGCGCAGCTGGCGCTGGTTCGGGGCGAGCGACCTGCGCTCCTTCGGTCATCGCTCGCGGGCTTTGCAGATGGGCTTTGCTCATGAGGAGTTCATGGGAAAGCCGGTGATCGGCATCATCAATACCTGGTCCGAGATCAACCCTTGCCACACCCATCTGCGCGACCGCGCCGAAGCGGTGAAGCGCGCGGTCTGGGCGGCCGGCGGTTTCCCGATCGAGATCCCGGTGATGTCGGTCTCGGAGCAGTACCAGAAGCCGACGACGATGCTCTATCGCAACTTCCTGGCGATGGAGACGGAGGAATCGATCCGCTCCCATCCACTCGACGGCGCCGTGCTGCTCGGCGGCTGCGACAAGTCCACGCCGGCGCTGATCATGGGCGCCTGCAGCGCGGGGCTTCCCTTCATCTTCGTCCCGGCCGGGCCGATGCTGCGCGGCAACTGGGCCGGCAAGGTGCTGGGCTCGGGCGCAGATGTCTGGAAATACTGGGCCGAGAAGGAAGCCGGCAACATCACCGACGGTGAGTGGAAGGACATGGAGAGCGGCATCGCCCGTTCCTACGGCACCTGCATGGTGATGGGCACGGCCGCGACGATGATGAGCCATGCCGAGGTACTCGGCCTCACCTTGCCCGGGGCCTCCGCTATCCCCGCCGCCGATGCCGCCCATCCGCGCATGGCCGCCGCCGCGGGAAAACGCATCGTCGAGATGGTCTGGGAAGACCTGACTCCGGACCAGATCCTGACCCGCAAGAGCTTCGAGAATGCGCTGACGGTGCATATGGCCGTCGCCGGCTCGACCAATGCGATCATCCATCTCGTCGCCATGGCCGGTCGCGCCGGCGTGCCGCTGACGCCTGATGATTTCGACGCCTTCTCGCGCACGGTCCCGGTCATCGCGAATTTGCGCCCCTCCGGCGATTTCCTGATGGAGGATTTCTTCTATGCCGGCGGCCTGCCGGCCCTACTGAAGCAGCTCGAGAGCAAGCTCCACACCGATGCGATGACCGTGACGGGCAAGCCGATCTCGGAAACCATCGCACTCGCCAATGTCTATGACGACAACGTCATCCGCCCGCTCGACCGCCCGGTCTCGACCGCCAATGGGCTCGCCGTGCTCAAGGGCAACCTCGCGCCGGATGGTTGCGTCATCAAGCCCTCGGCCGCCGAGCCGCGCCTGCTGAAGCACTCCGGCCCGGCCCTCGTCTTCGAGGACTACGACGCGATGATGCGTGCGGTGAACGACGAAAACCTCGACGTCACCGCCGATCACATCATGGTGCTGAAGAATTGCGGCCCGGTCGGCGGCCCCGGCATGCCGGAATGGGGCATGCTGCCGATCCCGAAAAAGCTCCTGAAGCAGGGCGTGCGCGACATGCTGCGCATCTCGGATGCCCGCATGTCCGGCACCAGCTACGGCGCCTGCATCCTGCATGTCGCGCCGGAAGCCTACATCAAGGGCCCGTTCGCCGCGTTGCAGACCGGCGACATCATCAGCGTCGACGTCGAGGCCCGCAGCATATCCGTGAACCTCACCGAAGCCGAGATCACAGCCCGCCTCGCAGTCTGGACGCCGCCGGACCGCGACTATCCGCGCGGCTGGGGCAAGATGTCCGCGGCCCATATCCGGCAGGCCGACAAGGGCTGCGACTTTGACTATCTCGAAGGCACCGCCAAGGTGGCGGAGCCGGAAATCCATTGAGGCAAGCGGGTAGCGCCGGTCTCAGGCCGCCCCCCTGCGCGGGCCTGAGAATCGCCTGCCGAACGAGGCTCCAGAACCGATCTTCCCGCGATGCTCGGATCAAGTCCGAGCATGACGCGCTGCTTTACAGCTCCGCATCGAAGGCGACGCCGTCGAACGCCGCCCGCACCCGCCCCAGCGCTTGCGCGGTGACATGGGCATAGGCGCGTTCGGGCGACTGGGCGACGACACCGCGGTCGCTGCCCTGCACGTTGATTTCCTGCGAGACCGAGAAGCTGACGGCCGGCGTCGCCCGCATCGGCACGGGCATCCCGATGCTCTGGCGTGCCCCCGCCGCCGCGGCCTGGTAGGCGTCGAGCAGGATCTGCCCGTCCGGTCGCCAATGGTAGCGTCGGCACAGCATCTGCTCGATCGCGAGCGGGCGCGCGCGCCAAGCGGTAGCGATACTCCCCTGCTCCAGCTTGATGCGGGCGAAGTTGACCGTCCCGGCGCTCGGGGACAACCGCACCGTCAAGGCGCCCGTGTCCCCCACAGCCGGCGTCAGCGTCACCGAGCGGTGGCCTGCGCCTGCCGTGATCGTGCCGGACTGGCTGCCGATGGCGACCGAGAGATTGCCGCCGCTCAGCCCTTCGACGGAAAGCGTCAGCGACAGACCGGCAAAAGAGGCAACGCCCCACAGCGCCGGCTCGACGACCTGCACGATTCCGCCGGAATTCAGCGTGATCGCGAAGCCGCTGCGCGAAAGATTAGCGCCCCCGCTCGCCGCCTTCCAGCGGTCGACGCCGTAGCTTCCCGCCGCGAGCGCACCGCCCCCAAAGCCCCGTTGGTTGATCTGCATGTCGCCATTGATCAGCAGGTTCTCCCCGGCCGCCCAGACCGAGCCGGGGAGCTCCACGCCGCCCGTCCCGCGATCGATCGCGATTGCATCGTGCCAGGACGAGCCATCCGCGCTGACCTTGACCCGAAAATCGTCGTCTCCGGACAGTCCGAATTCGGCGCGCCCCGACCAGTTGCTCTGAAACAGGACGCTCGCAGTGTTGCCGGCGGCGCCCTTGTTGATCTTGAGGCGATGGTCGCCGCCGGCATGGTTGAACAGGCTGGCCTCGGACGACACGGCGAGACGATTGGTTGCGTCGGCCGTCGCGTTAATCCCCCAGCGTTCGGCCCCGAGGCTGCTGAGAGGGCTGGCGCGCCGCCATTCCGTTCCGGTCCAGAGATTATGCTCCGCCTCATCCGCGATCCAGGCCTGCCAGCCCACGCGCGGCGTCAGGAACGTCCATCCGCCATCCTCGAACAGCGCCAGTTGATTGGTTCGGCCGGCGAAGACGCCCGCGCCGCCCGGCGGCACGATATAGGCGGAAAGCTCAGTCGGCGAAGCCGACGGCGCGGCCTGCGTGCGGCTGTCGACGACCAGATGGATCAGGGCGTCGAGCCGCATCAGGGCGTCGTTATGGGTCACATGCTTCTGCGCCTGCCCGGCTGCGAGCAGGGGCAGGGAAAGTCGGGGGGTATCGGTCATGAGGCCTCGCGAAGGGGATGCAGCGCCGGGCTGTCGCGAGGGGGATTATCGAGCGGTTGCCGGCGCCGGGGATAAGTCGGCCGGCTCAGCCGATGCGGCACGGCCCCAGGCCGGCATGGACCAGTTGATCAGCGAGGAGATGCATAGATCGCCTTTGCGCCGCGCGCGATCCGCGCCCCGGACGATGCGGCAGAACTCTTCAGCATGAAATCTCTCCCATTCATCGCCGACACGCTGTCCCCGCGCCCTTGCGACAGCATAGCCGGCGCGAAGACATGACACAGTTTTGACCTATGCCATTGCTTCGCCGTTTTTACCTTGCCATAAAGGCATAGCTGCGCATCGGTGCGAAACGATTCTGACAGTGCTGGCCTAAATCTTGCTGCGCGTCCCGCCAGCATTCGGAGTCCCGGTTTGAACGCCTCCCTCGACAAGTTGCGCCGCGCCGCCGTGCTGATCGGCTGGACCGCCCTCCTCGTGATCATCGTGTCGACGTTGTCGCCGATCGATGCCCGGCCACACCTTCTGAATCTGGGGCCGGACGTCGAACGCTTCCTTGCCTATCTCGCCGCTGGCGCGTTGCTGACCTTCGCTTACCCGCGCCAACGCTGGCTCGTGCTGCCTGGCCTGGTCGCTCTGGCCGCCGGTTTGGAATGGCTGCAGACGCTGGAGATGACCCGTCACGGGCTGCCTCATGACGCGCTGGTCAAGATCATGGGTGCGGTTATCGGCTCCGCCATGGCAAGCTCCTTCGAGTACATGCTCCGGCGCTTCCGCAACGCCTTCTGAACGTCGGGCCTGCTCGATCCGGTGTTCCGATCTGGTCCAGCGGCCCGCGGCACAGGCATTGCCACCTCAGCCTTCAAGACGATCCGCTGCGCGCCCGCGTCCCGCATTGGGACAGGGCGTCGCTGCAGCTCGGATCTGGGGCGGGGTGACATGAGCGTCAACGATCTGGACAGCACGCTGCTGACGACGTCCGCGAGCCGGCGGCGCCTCTGGCGGCACTGGCTCGGGCCGCTGACCGCAGCGAGCGACGCGTTCATCGTCGGCTCTCTCGTTGCGGGGGCGTCGGCCGCCTATTATCTGGTAACCCAGCATGAAATCGGCATGGATCGCGCCGCCCCCGAGCTGGCAGCGATGTTGATGACGATCTTCGTCTTCATCAATCTGATGCAAGGGCGCTATCAGCTCAAAAACTACCTCTCGCCCCAGGGACAGATCGCATCGGCTTTCTCGGTCTGGAACATCACGATGGTCGCGTTCCTGGCGTTGATCTTCGTCGCCAAGATCACCGGGCACTACTCGCGAATTGTCATTTTCACGACCTATTTCGCCGGAATACCGGTGATCGCGCTCTCGCGCTCTCTTCTTGCCCGGTGGGTTGCAGCCGGCAGCAAGGCAGGCCGGATCACGGCCGAGCGCGTCTTCCTGATCGGGCAGGAAGACAACGTGATGTCCTTCGTCGCCCGGCACAAACCCTGGCATGTCGGTTTCGCGATCACCGACGTTGCGTTCCTTAAACCCGGCCGGAATGGCAATCGGTCGGAACTCGCTGCCAATCTGGCCGCCGCCGTGGCAAACTGCCGGGCCGGGCGGCCCGATGCCGTCCTCATCGCCCTGCCCTGGTCGGAACAGCAGACGATCGAGGCCTGCGTCAGCGCCTTCACCAATCTTCCGGTCGCGATCCATCTCGCGCCCGAGCCAATCATGGAGCGTTTTGAGACGCCGCATTTCGTACGCTCCGGCTCGTTTTCCAGCCTGCGCCTGACCCGGCAGCCGCTATCTGGGGCAGAGATCGCAGCCAAGCGCGCTTTCGACATGGTCGCGGCAGTCGCGGGTTTGGTGCTGACCCTGCCGCTCCTCATCATGATCGCCGCCCTGATCAGGCTCGACTCGCCCGGCCCGATCCTGTTCCGGCAGCGTCGCTATGGCTTCAACCAGCAGGCGTTCCGCATCTTCAAGTTCCGGACCATGACCACGACCGATGACGGGCAGGTCGTCATCCAGGCCAAGCGCAACGATCCCCGTATCACCAGAGTCGGGCGGTTTCTCCGCCGCTACAATCTCGACGAACTGCCCCAGCTTCTGAACGTCATTGCCGGTGACATGTCCCTGGTAGGACCGCGGCCGCATGCGCTTGCCCATGATGTCGAGTTCCAGCGCAGGATCGCCAACTATGCGCGCCGTCACAACGTCATGCCGGGCATCACCGGCTGGGCTCAGGTGAACGGCTTTCGGGGCGAGACCGATTCCGACGAGAAGATGGCCAAGCGCGTCGCCTATGATCACTGGTACATCGACAACTGGTCGTTCTGGCTTGATGTCGCGATCCTGCTCAGAACCGTCTTCAGCCGCAAGGCTTTCACCAACGCGCGTTAGACGCGGGCCAGGTGACTTGAATCAACCTTTCGGGAACCGCCTATAACCTATTGATTATATGAAGCATTGTCAGGCCTTGTTGCGACCAGGCCGGGTCGGCGCGCCATTGTCCGCGCATTGCGCGGCTTCGCGCCGGCAAGAGCGGCCGGCAAGGATGGCCGGCTCGCACCTCTTATGAGAACAGGTGCCAGATGCCCCGCCCGAGCCAGACGGCGCAGCCGAACATGATCGCCAGCGCCAACACCAGCGTCCCGAAGATCACGGACCGCCCGGCAAAAAAGCTCGCCAAGCTCGCCCGGTTTTCGGGAACATTGTCGTTCGCCGCCCGCGGCACGCGAGCCGGGCTGGAGATGCGGAACGGAGTGGGAATTCGATGCACGCGCTCTGGTCGCATGGCACGGGCTCATAGCGTTAAAATTGCGTTAATCCGACGCGATGATAATCGACTGAAATCGATCTGCGCAAAAGCCCAAGGTGAACATTCCGCCGAGTTTGGCCGAACAAGGTTAACCTAAGGTCAGCTCCACCCGGCCGCCAGCTCACGCGAGATGCTATTCCATCACCATCGCATGGTCGTCGGCCGGGGCGGCGCCCTCCTTTCGAGGCGTGCGCAGCAGCGCCAGGAAAGGCAGCGCGGCAAGGCAGAGGATCATCAGCAGCTTGAAGTCGTCGACATAGGAAATGATCGTGGCTTGACGCGTCACGACCTCGTCGAGCGCGGCGCGCCCTGCGAGCTTCAGCGGATCCCAGGCCTCCTTGATCGCCGGCGTATCGAAGATGCGGTTGAACGGTGTGACGTAATTCGCGATCTCGGCATGGTTCACCTGCACGTTGCGGGTGAGCAGATAGGCGACCAGCGAGATGCCGACGCTCGAGCCGATATTACGCGAGAGGTTGTAGAGGCCGGTGCCGTCTCCGCGATACTCCGCCGGCAAGGTCGCGAAGGTGATCGTCGTCAGAGGGACGAACAAAAGCCCGAGCCCAGCCCCCTGCAGGAAGCCGGTCAGCATGATGGTCTGTTGCGACACGTCGGGCGTCCAGCCGGCCATGTCGTACATCGCCCAGGCGCTGACCAAGAGGCCCGAGCCGAGCAGGATGCGCGTGTCGACCTTGCCGATCAGCTTCCCGACCACGAACATGCAGACCATGGTGCCGAGGCCGCGCGGTCCCATGACGACGCCGGCAGTCACCACCGGATAGCCCATCAGCGTCTGCAGATAGGGCGTCATCAGCGCCAGCGACGCCAGATAGCAGATGCCCACGATGAAGATGAAGATCAGCCCGACGCAGAAATTGCGGTCGAGGAAGAGCCGCGGCTTGATGAAGGAATTCTCGGCCGTGAAAGTGTGCACCACGAGGATGTAGAGCGCCGCGACGCAGACGGTCGCCTCGACGATGATCTCGAAGGAGTCGAACCAGTCGAGCTGCGCGCCGCGATCGAGGAAGAGCTGCAGCGCCCCGATCGCGATGCTGAGGGCGCCGAAGCCGATCCAGTCCAGCTTGGCGGCAACGCTGGACCTGGTCTCGCTGACGAAGATCGAGACGCCGACCAAAGCCAGGATGCCGAGCGGCAGGTTGATGTAGAAGACCCAGCGCCAGGAGATGTTCTCGGTCAGCCAGCCGCCGATCACCGGCCCCAGCACCGGCCCGACCATCACCGAGACGCCGAACAGCGCCATCGCCGATCCCCGCTCCTCGGGGGTGTAGATATCGAGCAGGATGCTCTGCGACAGCGGCACCAGCGCCGCGCCGAAGAAACCCTGCATCAAACGAAAGCCGACGATCTGGGGCAGCGACTGCGCCGCGCCGCACAGGATCGAGGCGACGACAAAGCCGATGATCGCCACCGACAGCACCCGCTTGCGCCCGAAGCGCGCGGCCAGGAAACCGGAGGGCGGCGTCATGATCGCGGCAGCGACGATGTAGGAGGTCAGGACCCAGTTGATCTGGTCGGCGCTAGCCGAGACGCTGCCCTGAATATAGGGCAACGCGACATTGGCGATCGTGGTGTCCAGCGCCTGCATGATCACCGCGAGGATGACGCAGGCAGTGATGGCGCCGCGGTTGGCGACCGGGGTCGCTGCCGCGGCGATGGCGCTAGCCATGGTTGTTCTCTGTCTTCTTGCTCGTGCCCGGGTTCTTGCTCATGCCCGGGTTCTTGCTCATGCCCGGGGTCTTGCTCATGCCCATGGCCGAGCCGACGAAGTCCGGCAGGCCGCGCGCATGGCCGGTATCGACGTCGAGCGTCACGCTCATGCCAGCGCGCAACTGCGGCCGTTCGGGCGGCGTCTCGATCTTCACCCGCATGGCAATGCGCTGGACGACCTTGACCCAGTTGCCGCTGGTGTTCTGCGCCGGCAGCAGCGAGAAGCTCGCCGCCGAGGCCGGGCTGATGCTGTCGACCGTTCCGCTCCAGCTCTCCCCCGGATAGGTGTCGACATAGACCTCGGCCTTCTGTCCGGGCCGAACCCAGGTCAACTCGGTCTCCTTGGGGTTAGCCTGGATCCAGACATGACCTGTAGATACCAGGCTGAAGGCGTTGGTTGCCTCCGCCAGATACTGCCCCTTCTGCAGCGAAGGCACGTTGGTGACGACGCCGTCCATGGGCGCACGCACCACAGTATGGTCGAGCTGTCGGGCAGCCTCGGCGCGAGCGGCGACGGCATCGCGATAGCGCGGATGCTCCTCGACAGGAGCATCCGGGTTGCCGTTCAGGCCGGCGGCGATGCCGGCGAGCTGGGTCTGCAACTGCACCAGTTTCTGCTGCGCGCCGTCGAGATCGTGCTTGGCCTGGTCGTAGGTCACCTGCGACGCGACGGATTTGGTGGCGAGATCCTGCTGGCGCTTGAACGTGGTCTGGAAGAACGCGATATCGCTCTCGGCCTGGGCGATCTGGCTTTGCATGCCCTTGTAGGTCGCCTTCAGCGCCTCGAGATCGTTGCTGACCACGCCGATCTGCGCGTCGGCCCGCTCCAGCGCGAAACGGAACGGCTTGTCGTCGAGCCGGAAGAGCACTTCGCCAGCCTTCACCGGCTGGTTGTCGCGGACATCGACCTCGCTGACGATGCCGGCGACATCCGTCGAGATGCCGACGATATCGGCCTGCACATAGGCATTGTCGGTCGACATCACCTGACCACCGGTGACGTAGTAGTAGCCGCCCGCGGCCAGGGCGATCGGCAGCAGCGCGAAGAGCAGCTGGCGCTTGCGATTGCGGGCAGGACGCGCTGCCGGAACCCCGGAAGTCGCGATGGGCGCTGCCTCGGGCGCCTTGTCGGCGGGCGCAGCGGGCGCCTTCGCCTCTCCGGCGCGCTTGATCTCGGTCACGTTGCCGCGCATCTCCGGGTCGGAAGCGCTTGTCGTGCCGGCATCGGCTCTTCTGGCAACGTCATCCATGGCGGGCCTGTCCTTCGGCGGCCGGCGATTGGCAGGCAGCCACGAGATTCTCTTTCATGGTTTCGAGCAGGCCGAGCAGCCGCGCGCGCTCCGTTTCCGGAATCGCACCGAACGCCTCGGCCCGCGTGACTTCGCCGAGCCCGCGCATTGTATCGAGCGTCGGCCCGGCCTTCTCCGTCAGGTAGAGCTGCCAGCTGCGCCGGTCCGTCGGATGCGGCCTGCGCTCGACGAGCCCGCAGCTCTCCAGCTTGTCGACGATCCGGCCGACGGTGATCGGCTCGACGTCGATCAACTCGGCGAGCATCCCCTGCTGAATTCCGGCATTCCGGTCGAGATAGGCGAGCACCTGCCATTGCGAGCGCGTCAGCCCGGTGTCGCGGGCGTTCTGCTCGAAGCGTTTGCGCAGCAAGCGCGCGACATCGTGCAGAAGGAAACCCACGGTCGGCGGCGGCTTTGTAGGCATGCTTGTCATAAGCATCTATATAATATCCTGATACAGCCATGCCAAGCGCGGGGGCCATGGTCGCGCGGTACGTCCCCCCTGCATGGCGCGCATTGCCAGGCGCGATCGGCCGCGGCTACCTTCGCCCGGCGGGAGCGCAGTCGGGGATCAGCCCGAGCGTGCCGTGCGGGGGGAGTAGCGTGCTGGGGCGTTGGATTCGCGGGCAGTTGGCGTCGCTGTCAGGTGTGGGATTGGCGCTGGGAACCCTGCTGTTCGCAGCCGCCCTGACGCCCACCCTCGTGCCCCGCAGCTATCTGACGCAAGGAGCTCTGGCCGGCATTTGCTTTGCGATCGGCTATGGCCTCGGCGTTTCGTCCCGGCAGCTCTGGCGCTATCTCGAACTGTCGGAGCCTTCGGCGCGGTTGCGGCGCCCGGCGAATGCCGTGATCCTTGCCCTGTCGGTGCTGATCGCGCTGTGGTTTCTCTGGAAGGCGGCGGATTGGCAGAACTCGGTCCGTGCCGTCTTCAGCCTGCCACTGCTACCGAGCTCACACCCGGCCAAGCTCTGCCTCGTCGCGCTCGCGACCTTCGTGCTGGTCCTGGTCATCGCGCGCCTGTTCAAGCGGCTGGCCGCCTGGCTGGTCGGAATTATCCGGCGATACATCCCCCCTCGGCTCGCCAACATCATCGGGATCGGCCTCGCCGCGCTCTTGTTCTGGTCGCTGGCGAGCAACGTTCTGGCGAGCGCGGCCTTCCGCGTGCTGGATTCATCCTATCGCGAGCTCGATGCCCTGCTCGAGCCGGAGCGCGCCCAGCCGACCGCTCCGAACAAGACCGGCAGCCCGGCCTCGCTCGTCAACTGGCGGGAGCTCGGCCGCGCCGGCCGCGAATTCATCGCCGCCGGCCCGACTGCCGAGAGCATCGGCAAACAGACCGGACGCCCTGCCCAGGAGCCAATCCGGGTCTATGTCGGCCTGCGCGGCGCCGAAACGCCGGAAGCAAGGGCCAGGCTCGCCCTGGAGGAACTCAAGCGCGTCGGCGGCTTCTCCCGCTCGACGCTCATCGTCGTCACGCCGACGGGCACAGGCTGGGTCGATCCCTCCGCGATGGATGCGCTCGAGCATCTTCGCGATGGCGACGTCGCCAGCGTCGCGGTGCAATACTCCTATCTGAGCAGCCCCCTCTCTCTTCTGACCCAGCCGGAATACGGAGCCGAGACGGCCCGCGCGCTCTTCCGCGAAATCTATCGATACTGGACCGCCCTGCCCCACGACACGCGCCCGAAGCTCTATCTGCACGGCCTCAGCCTTGGGGCCATGAACTCGGAGAAATCCGCAGAGCTGTTCGAAATGATCGGCGATCCGATCGACGGCGCGCTCTGGAGCGGCCCGCCCTTCGAAACCCGCGGCTGGCGCTCGATCACCGAGGCCCGCAATCCGGGAACGCCGCAATGGCTCCCCGAATTCGGGGATGGGCGCATCGTGCGCTTCATGAACCAGAACGGCCCTACGGTCCCGCCCGACCGGCCCTGGGGGCCGATGCGGCTGGTCTATCTGCAATATGCGAGCGACCCCATCGTCTTCTTCGACTATCGCGACGCTTACCGGCAGCCGGCCTGGATGCAGTCTCCGCGCGGGCCGGACGTGTCGTCCGAGCTGCGCTGGTATCCGATCGTCACGATGCTGCAGCTGGCGCTCGACATGGCCGTGGCAACCAGCACCCCCATCGGCTACGGCCATGTCTACGCGCCCGAACACTATGTCGAGGCATGGACGGCCGTCCTCGGCACCGGCCGCTGGTCGGCGGAGGAACTCGCGGCCCTGAAGCGGGATCTGGCCGCGCGGGCGCGGGCTCCGGCAGGCGCCGATCGCCCTGCCAACGACCCATACGACAACCGGGGCGGATAGCTCCGGCGATGAAAGAACGGCAAAGGGGCTTGATCCCGATCGCGTTTGCGGCTGTGCTGCTGCATCTCTGGCCAGGGGGCCCTCCGGGAAGCCGATGGACGCCACGCGATCACCAGCTCCAGGATCACTGACAAGGGCCATGCTGTCCTAGCATCGGCCACCCCTTTGCCTTTCACCATGATGCATCGCTTCGACTCTGACCAATCGCGATGGAGGACCGATGAGACAGCTAGGGTTTAGGGCCGGAGGTTCCGGTGCCGGAATCGGTACGTTGAGTGGAAGCCTGCTTCTGGCGCTGTTGCTCTCAGGCTGTGGCGGCGGCGAGACGCTGTCGCCGGTGGCGAGCGTCGCGGACACCGCCCCGGCCCCGACCAATGTCACGCGTGATGCGCTAGTGGGCCGCTGGGGCATCGCCTCCTTCCACACCGAAAAGGACCGCAAGCGCACCGAGGCCGAAGCGCGGGCACAATGCAAGCAACCGTATACGATCACGAAGGGCCCCGGCGACGGCGTGATGATGCATGTCGCCGACGACCCCAAGCCCTATGAGCTCCGGTTGAAGGCCGGCCCGGGCGGCAAGAGCTATGTCGGCTTCGAGGCGCCGGCCGGCGATCCGCAAGATCGCGAGCTGCTCTCGGTTTCGCAGAAGGAGCTGGTGATGCGCTTCGTCGATCCGGACGCAAACCGGCGCTACGGCACCTTCGTCTACAGCCGCTGCTGATCTGGAGCTGACGGGACATGAACCTCTCAAAGACCCTCGCCGGCATCGGCCTCGCTGCCGGCTTCGCCTGCCTGCCGCTGCTCGCCCTCTCCGGCGCCTCCCTGGCGCAGCCGCGCGCGCCGGCGGCGATGAAGGAGACGATGGATATCGGCGACGAGCCCGGCCGCATCTCGACCGAGGAAGTGACCATCACCGACGGCCCCTATGCCCGCCAGATGGTGCTGTTCCGCTCCAACGAGGCGCCCGGCACGGTCGTGATCCATTCCGGCGAGCGCTTCCTCTACGTGGTGCAGGGCAATGGCCGCGCGCTGCGCTACGGCATCGGTGTGGGCCGCGAGGGCTTCACCTGGTCCGGCCAGGTCCAGGTCAGCCGCAAGTCCGAATGGCCGGATTGGCGCCCGCCGCCGGAGATGCTGCAGCGCCAGCCCTATCTGCCGCGTTTCATGGCCGGCGGCCCCGGCAACCCGATGGGCGCGCGTGCCCTCTATCTCGGCTCGACCGTGTTCCGCGTCCATGGCACCAACCAGCCGGAGACGATCGGCCAGGCGATCTCCTCCGGCTGTTTCCGGCTCGCCAATGGCGACATCATCGACCTCTACGAGCGCGTCCCGGTCGGGACCAAGGTCATCATCCGCCACAACGCCACGCTCTGACCGGCGCGGTGCGCAACCGAATCCGAAGGGAGAAGAGAGCCATGTCAAAGGCCTCATGGTTTCGCCTGCCCGGCCTCGCCGCCGGCGCCGCGCTCGCCGCCACACTGGCGGCCCCGGCAGGGGCAGGCACGCTTGAGACGGTAAAGCAGCGCGGCACGCTCCAATGCGGCGTCAGCGAAGGCGTCCTCGGCTTCTCGGCCAAGGACGCCGAAGGCAAATGGAACGGCTTCGACGTCGATTTCTGCCGCGCCGTCGCGGCCGCCATCCTCGGCGACGCGAACAAGGTCGCCTTCACCCCGCTCTCCGCGAGCGAGCGCTTCGACGCGCTGAAGGGCGGCAAGGTCGATCTGCTGGCACGCAACTCGACCTGGACTCTCGGCCGCGAAGCGGAACTGGGCCTCGCCTTCGCCGGCATAACCTATCACGACGGGCAGGGCTTCCTGGCGAAGCGTTCGCTCAAGGTCGACAGCGCGCTCTCCCTCGACAAGGCGAAGATCTGCGTCGAGGGCGGCACCACCACGCAGCTCAACCTCGCCGACTTCTTCAAGGCCAATTCCATGACCTATGAGGAGAAGGTCTATCCGAGCGCGGCGGAAGCCTTCGCCGCCTTCGAGGGCGGACAATGCGATGTGCTGAGCCGCGACCAGTCGGCGCTGCACGGCGAGCGACTCAGGCTGGCGAAGCCCGCGGATGCGATCGTGCTGCCGGACGTGATCTCGAAGGAGCCGCTCGGGCCGGTGGTGCGCAGCGACGACTTCCCCTGGTTCAACGTGGTGAAGTGGGTGAACTTCGCGCTGGTCAACGCCGAGGAGCTCGGCATTTCCACCGCCAATGTCGACGAGGCCCTGAAATCGCAGAAGCCGGACGCACGCCGCTTCACCGGCGCGGAAGGCGGCTTCGGCAAGGCCATGGGACTCGATGCGGACTGGGCGATCCGGGCGGTCAAGGCGACCGGGAACTACGCCGAGATCTACGAGCGCAATCTCGGGACCGGCTCGAAGCTCGGTATTCCGCGCGGCCTCAACCAACTCTGGAGCATGGGCGGTGTGCTCTACGCTCCGCCGCTGCGGTAGACCATAGCGGCTGCTTTCGTCGGGAGCGGGTTCAGGCCCGCTCTCGACATGGCATCAGCGGCAGAAGCCGAGCCATTTCGAATTTGAAGGAGATGGGTGGTGGGGGAAGCAGGACTCGAACCTGCGAAGGCATAGCCAGCGGATTTACAGTCCGCCCCCTTTGCCGCTCGGGACATTCCCCCGCCTGCGCCCATGATCGGCCTGTGGGGCCGAGGGCCACCGATATGTCACTTTCGCGACGACCGGCAGGCGCGGCCGGACTTATGGTGACCGGGCCGCGCCCTGTCAACGGCAAAAAGACCGGAGATGCGAATTCCCTGTGAAGCCAACCCGGCCCTAAATCGCTCAGCTCGCAGCGCCGAGACGCTCCAGGATAAAACCGACACGGATTTCGACGCTTTCCCGCGGCAATTCGACGAGATCGTAGCCGTAGTGCGGATAGGTCCGGGCCATCGCCTCATAGGTCCGCACGGCCTCTGCGAAGTCCTGCTTGCGTTCGGCATCCTGCCCGAAGATCGCAGGCCATGGCGGCGCAATGAATACGGTCCCGCGATAGCGGAATCGTTCCACCGCCGCCTCGACATGCGGTGGCACCTGCAATCCACAGAGCGTGAGATAGCCGGCGATGTCGGGCAGGCCGCGGTCGAAGAAGACAAGCTTGCCTTGTCCGCGCGCCTCATCGTAGCCGCGCAGATCGGCCGCGAGCATCAGCTCTGCGAAGAGCGCTCGATTCTTCCACGGCAATCCCTCGCCACCCTTCGCCTGCTGGTCGCGGATAACAGCCCTGCCGGCCTCGGGCTGCACGGCATGGCCGCGCTTCGCCAGCGCCTCGATCAGGGTCGTCTTGCCTGAGCCGGGCCCTCCGGTGAGGACGATCAGCCGGTCTCTGCCTTCTGTCATGGTCGCTCCTTTCCTCAGCGATCCGTCCACGCCGCGCGCTTGGCTCTGGCCAAGCGCCTCGCGCCATGGCACGGCATTCCGGTCAATCTGGAGAATGCGATGGCCCCGCCATTCCGTCCGAAACAAGCCAGGTCCGCAGGCGGCAGACCCGGCAGCGCCCGCGGCGCCGGTGGTCCGCCGCCGCATCGGCCCGGCGATATCGACGAGGCCGTGCTCTACGGCGTGCATCCCGTGGTCGAAGCCCTGCGCAACCCGCAGCGCCGCCACCGGCGCCTGCTCGCCACCGAGAACGGGCTGAGGCGATTGCAGGAGGTGGTGGGCACGTTGCCGCTGGAACCCGAGATCGTGCGCCCCTCCGAGATCGATCGGCTCCTCACGCCTGATTCGGTGCATCAAGGCCTTTATCTGGTCTGCGATCCCCTGCCCTCGCCCGAACTCGACAGTCTGCCGGACGACGCTGTCGTGCTGGCGCTCGACCAGATCACCGACCCTCACAATGTCGGCGCCATCCTGCGCTCTGCGGCCGCCTTCGGCGCGGCGGCGGTCATCGTCACCATCCGCCATTCACCGGCGGCCACCGGCGTGCTGGCAAAATCAGCCTCCGGCGCGCTGGAGCACGTGCCTTTGATCTCCGTCCGCAATCTCGGCGATGCGTTGGAGACGCTCGGCAAGCGCGGCTTCCAGCGCATCGGCTTCGATTCGGATGGCGACGTCGCGCTCGACGACGTGGCGCTGAAGCGGCCGCTCATCATGGTGATGGGAGCGGAAGGCAAGGGCCTGCGCCAGCGCACCCGCGAACTCTGCGATCACGTCGCACGGCTCGAAGTCCCCGGCGCGATCACCAGCCTCAACGTCTCCAACGCCACCGCGATAGCGCTCTACGTCGCGAGCCGCCGCTAGAGACGAAACCGAAGCCCCGGCTCAGCCGAGGCTTGCCGGGGGGAGAATTCCGATCAGCGGCGCGGCACCGTCAGCAGCAACGCGCCCGTCTCGGCATGGGCGTACCGGCTGCGGGCGCCGCCGCGGGCATCGTCGGCACCGCCAATCCGGATGATGCGAGCGACCGGACGCGAGCGTGGCCCCTCCAGCCGGTAGATGGTCGGCTCTGGCGTGGGCGAGCGCTGGATCCCGGCCCGCACCGGCAGGTTCTCGAAAGCGTCGGGATCGATCGTCTGCGGCGCCTCGGCTTGCTGTTCGATGACGCTGACACCGCCTGTCAGCCCGCCGACATCGTACCAGGGCCAGTCATAACCCAGCGAATTCCCGCCAAAGCGGCGATGATCCCAGCCCCGCGCACCACGGCCGGCGCCGCGCCAAGCCCGAGCGGCTTGGATGGGATGCCCGACAATGGCCCGCCCGTGGCCTATCGAGACAGGTATCCCGTGTCCGCCGCCGCGCCCGGCAGCCCAGGTGCCCGTCGACAGCGACGCAGCGACGCAGAAACCACATGACAAGGCGATCGCAAGCCGCGACATCGCGCGCTTCCTCCACCGCATCTCGTCAGGCCTCCCCAAGAGGATTATAATGCCGCCTTGTCTGCTGGAAAGCCACAGCTTTTCCACAGCCGTTGGTCGCCCGCCCGCCTCGTCGATAGTCTTAAGACGAATGGTGCAAGACCAAGTGCTCGATTGCCCCTGCGACAATACGCGCGCAAATCTCTGATCCAGCCTGGCGTGGCGGGATTTGTCCGCCACCCGGCATCGCGGTCATCGCCACATCAGAAGCGCGAGCCGCGCGGAAGGAACCGGCCGGGACATCCCGGCTTCCGGGCTTTACCAGGGGAGACAACCGCCATGAGCATGGCATCGCAAACATCGGATTCGAGGGCAGCCCCTCGGCCGATGACCAAGGAAGAGCGGAAAGTCATCATTGCCTCGTCGGCCGGCACGGTCTTCGAGTGGTATGACTTCTATCTGGCGGGCTCGCTCGCCGCCAACATCGCCCAGACCTTCGTGCCCGGCGACAACGACACGGCGAAGTTCATCTTCGTGCTGTTCGGTTTCGCGGCCGGCTTCGCGGTCCGTCCCTTCGGAGCGCTGTTCTTCGGCCGCCTCGGCGACATGATCGGCCGCAAATACACCTTCCTCGTCACGATGACCGTGATGGGCATTTCGACCTTCCTCGTCGGCCTGTTGCCCGGCTTCCAGACCATCGGTTACGCCGCCCCCGCGATCTTCATCGCCTGCCGCCTGCTGCAGGGCCTCGCGCTCGGCGGCGAGTATGGCGGCGCCGCGACCTATGTCGCCGAGCATGCCCCGATGGGCCGGCGCGGCTTCTATACCTCGTGGATCCAGACCACCGCGACTGTCGGCCTGTTCCTGTCGCTGATCGTGATTCTCGGGCTGCGCCTCAGCATGACGCCGGAAGCCTTCGCCGCCTGGGGCTGGCGCGTTCCGTTCCTGCTCTCGATCATCCTGCTCGGCTTCTCGATCTGGATCCGCCTCCAGCTCTCCGAATCGCCTGCCTTCGTGAAGATGAAGGAAGAAGGCACCCATTCGAAGGCCCCGCTCTCCGAAGCCTTCGGCACCTGGGCGAATGCCAAGATCGGCATCATCGCGCTGCTCGGCGGCACCGCCGGCCAGGCGGTGGTCTGGTACACCGGCCAGTTCTACGCGCTCTTCTTCCTGACGCAGACGTTGAAGATCGACGGCACCACCGCCAACCTGCTGATCGCGCTCTCGCTGCTCGCCGGCACGCCGTTCTTCATCCTGTTCGGCTGGCTCTCTGACAAGATCGGCCGCAAGCCCATCCTGCTCGCCGGCTGCCTGATCGCGGCGCTGACCTACTTCCCGCTGTTCACGATGCTCGCCAGCACGGCCAATCCGAAGCTGATCGCGGCCACCGACAACGTTAAGCTCGTCCTCACTGCCGATCCGGCCGAGTGCGGTACACTGTTCGACCCGGTTGGCGTGCGCACCTTCACCAAGCCCTGCGACGTCGTCCGCCGCACGCTGGCCACCAACTCGATCCACTACGATCTCGTGCCCGGCCCGGCTGGCTCGCCGCTCAAGGCAACGATCAACGGCAAGGATGCGCCGAGCGGAGCTGCGGATCTCATCACCGCCGCCCAGGCCGCCGGCTATCCGAAGGTGGGTGACGCGACCATCCTGAAGACGCCCTCGATCGGCCAGGTGCTGACCGACGGCCGCGCTATGAAGGCTGTCGGCATCCTGTTCGTGCTCGTCCTCTTCGTGACGATGGTCTACGGCCCGATCGCGGCGCTGCTGGTCGAACTCTTCCCGACCCGCATCCGCTACTCCGGCATGTCGCTGCCCTATCACATCGGCAACGGCTGGTTCGGCGGCTTCCTGCCTCCGACCGCCTTCGCGATCGTGGCCGCCAGCGGCAACATCTTCTCCGGCCTCTGGTATCCGATCATCGTGGCGCTCGGCACCTTCGTGATCGGCTTGCTCTTCCTGCCGGAAACCAAGGACCGCGACATCCTGAAGTAACCGCCACTTCAAGCGATCTTCTCGGCTCCGCCCGCAAGGGCGGGGCCTTTTCTTTGTGCTCGCGCCCGGGACTCCTCTCGCTGCCCCAAAGCGGCTTTGCCGTGCTGTTCCGCCGCTCTCCGTGCTATCCTAACGTCAGGGTCCGGCAGATGGCATGAGCCATCCCAACCAGCGGCGACGATCGGGTCGCCGCCCGATACTTCCGATGAACAGGCCGGGCCGTTTCAGGGAGTAGCGCGATGACGACCTACATCATGCTGGCCAATTGGACCGATCAGGGCGCGCGCCACGTCAACGCCTCGCCGAGTCGTCTCGACGCCGCTAAAAAGGCGCTCAAGGAGATGGGCGGCGAGTTCAAGGCCTTTTTCATGACCATGGGAAAATACGACATGGTGATCGTCTGCGAGGCGCCGGACGATGCGGTCCAGGCCCGCTTCTGCTTGCAACTGGGCATGCTCGGCAATGTCCGCACCCAGACCCTCAAGGCCTTTCCCGAGGCCGCCTATCGCGAAATCATCCGCTCGGTAAGCTAGATCCTCATGCGTCCTTTCCGGCGCTACGCAGCGCTCTAACGCCTTGTTGGCGCATCGGTTTTCTCCGAAAGGCGGATTGGGCTTCCTGGTCCGATGCGCGGGCCTGTCGGCCAGACGATGAGGCCAGGAAAGCGCTCGTGAAAGGGGCCCGCACGTCATTGCGAATGCATGCCGCGCGGCGGATCGGCAACAGTAGCATCGGAGATGCTTGCTCTTGCTGCCATCGGCTGGTAACCGCTACGGCACCGCCGACGCGAAAATCCCGTCGGCGGCTATCCTGGCCGCGCAGTCAGGAGCGCCGGTGTAGCACAGCGGTAGTGCAGCGGTTTTGTAAACCGAAGGTCGGGAGTTCGATCCTCTCCACCGGCACCAATGAATTCCGGAATAATTTCAAGATGTTGATGCGAGGCGCCGGATACGATCCGGCGCCTCGCTCTGACGTCCCCCGGGGCGCGCTCGGAACCGCGTCGAGATGCCCCCGTTTGGGAGCTGCGAACCTTCCACAAATCTCTTAAAATCGGCGGGTTGGAACGTGGCGCGAGGGGGCGATGTTCGAGAACGGCGAAGTTCCGGTAATCGTCGCCGCGGTCGTGCCTCACTGGTTGCTGACGGCGATCAACATCATGGGTACCCTGCTGGTGCTCGCTGCAGCCTCGTAAGCGCCCCGGCGCTTCCTTGTGCCGGTACAGCCGCAAGCCAGACGGATACGATCGCGATACATCCAGGCAAGCCGTCGCGATGGCATCGCAGCCTCGGCCGGCTCGCAGGAAGTCCGCTTCGGGATTGACATCCGCCCCGCTCCGGGAACGTGCTGACGAAGCGGGTCAGTCCGGCTCGACAGATCGGGAGGCTCCGATGAAGGCCGTCGCTCTCACGCTCGTTCTCGTGCTGAATGCAGGCGCTGCGCTGGCTCAGGCGCGCCCCTCCACCGTGACGCGCCCTTGTGCGGCCAGCCAGAGGGATGTCCAGGTGCATGGCGCGATCGTGCTGGGCACAGGCGGCTTCACCTATGACCGCTTCGTCCGGGACCGCAGCTTCTGCCAGTTCGACGAATCGCTCGATCCGGCCTGGGTGCCCAGTCGTGACCAGGAAGCCTGCTTTGTCGGCTACCGCTGCAAATCGCAGTCGCGCTGGTTCGACTGATCGCGGCCCGCCCCTGGCATACGCGGTGATCTCGATGGAACCTGCGCCGCGGGGCAACGTTCAGAGTTCGGGGTGAGTGCTGTTCTCTGGGGAGGTTCGCATGCGTCGCTCTCTGCTTCTCGCCGTACCTGTTGTGCCGTTGCTGCTGGCCTCCGGTTTCGCAGCGACCGCTCAATATCGTTTCGGAGGCGGCGGCTTCCGCGCGGGCGGGTTTCACGGCTACGGTATCGGCATGAGGCCTTATGGCGGCGCCTGGCGTGGCGGCTGGGGCTGGCATGGCGGCGGCTTCTACCCGCGCTATTTCCGGGGCGGCTACTATCCCTATCGGCGCTATGGGGGCTGGGGCGGCTATCCCTATTGGGGCGTTGCTTCCGGCCTTGCCGCAGCCGCGACCCTCGGCGCCGTGGCGGCCTATCCGGCCTATGCCTACCCGCCCTACGGTTACCCTGCCTACCCCGCCTACCCGGCCTATGAGATCGTACCTGCCGCGGACGGCGGCCAATGCAGTACGCCGGTGAGGATCTGCACGCTCTATGCACCCGCCCCGCTGGGCACAGGCTGTTCATGCCGCGTGCCCGGCGGTCACGCCCGTGGCACCGTCGTCGGCTACTGACCGCGCGGCGATGGCAGCTCGGATCGACCGGCCCATGCACAGATGGTTGGCCGACACGCGCCTTCATGGGATAGATGTTCGGTCGCGCCGCCGCCTTCAGGCGGCGTCTCCCACCAACGACGCTTGTGCGAACCCGGAATGGACGACCGGACTCATCTTCTGACACTGGCAGCACGCTGCGAGGCCTCCGGCAAGCCCGACCGGGAACTCGATGCCGATATCTATGAGGCGCTCGGATACACCGTTCGGCGCAAGCCGACGCGGCTCGCCACGCGCCGCACGCCGGCCGGCGGGATCTATCAGCACGGCTCCTTCTGGAAGACGCTCGGGGCGGTCAGCGCCGACATCGACGTCGCCGTCTCGCTCCTGCGGCAGAAGGCGCCCGGGTGGAGCTGGAGCCTGCAATGCCTGGTCGGCGACGAAGCCACGGCGTTCCAGGCCCTCGTCGCCGACTGCTCGGGCCAGGGCATGATGGGGTCGCTTGCTCTTTGCGCCGCGATGCTGCGCGCCCTCGCGCGACGCGATTCTGCGGACGGAGAGGATACCGGGGCCGCGGAAGCTGCCGCCTGCGCAACCGCGCCCACCAACCGCCTCACGGAAACTTGACCTATCGGCACATCGTCGCGGTTGAACGGTAACCTCCCCTCGCTAGTCTGCCTGCGATCTGAGGGGAGAACAGCATGCAGGATATAAGATTTTCGCGCCGGACCGCGATGGCGGGTGCAGGTGCTCTCGTCGCAGCTGCAACCCTGGACCTTCCAGGGCTCGGTCTGGCCCAAGCGCAAGGAGCTCCCGTGAATCAAGCCCCCGGTTTCTATCGCTACAAGGTCGGCGACATCACGCTGACCGCGATCAACGACGGCTTCGCCCAGCGCCCGCTGGAAGGGTTCGTTCGCAATGCGGAGCTCGGCGACGTCAAGAAAGCGATGGAGCAGGCCTTCCTGCCGCAGGACGCGCTGAACATCACCTTCACCACGCTCGCCATCCAGAGTGGCGGCAAGCTCACGCTGATCGACACCGGCAACGGCAATTCCGGCGCCCCGACTTCCGGGACCTGGATGAAGAATTTCAAGGCAGCGGGCTTCGATGCGAAGGACGTCTCGACCGTGGTGTTCAGCCATTTCCATGGCGATCACATCAACGGTTTCCGGCTCAAGGACGGCACGGCCGTCTTCCCGAATGCGGAAGTCATGGTGCCAGCCGCCGAATGGGCCTTTTGGATGGACGACGCCAAGATGAGCGCGGCACCCGAGGCCATGAAGGGCGCCTTTGCCGGCGTCCGACGCGTCTTCGGCCCGGTAGCCAAGGACGTGAAGCAGTTCGAGCCGGGCAAGGAGATCCTGCCGGGGCTGACCCCGATCGCTGCCCCCGGCCACACCCCCGGCCACACCGTCTTCGCCCTCACTTCGGGCAACGGCAAGCTGATGATCATGTCGGACACGACCAATCATCCGGCGCTCTTCGTGCGCAACCCCGATTGGTCGGCCGTCTTCGACATGGATGGCCCACAGGCTGCCGCTACGCGACGCAAGCTGCTCGACATGGTCTCGGCCGATCGGATGCAGGTCGCCTTCTATCACGCACCGTTTCCGGCCGTCGGACACATCGCGAAGGACGGCAATGGCTTCGAGATGGTCCCGGTCCAGTGGACCCCGGCGATCTGAGCCCCGTTTCGCCGCTTCTCTTCGAGGCCGGGCGCGCAGCCCGGCCTTTTCATGACGGCGACTTTGTTGTCGCGCCCGCCTCGCGACTTGCCCCCCGGTCGTGTTAAGCCTGCGCCGATGCCGCAGGGCCTGCCCCTTCAGGACACGCAATGAACGACCGATTCGGGGCGATCTCCTTCGTCGCCAATGATACGCCTGAAGCGCAGGCGGCGCTGGAGAAGCTGGTCGAGCGCTATGGCGACGCCAATCCGGCGGAAGCGGATGTCGTGGTCGCGCTCGGCGGCGACGGGCTGATGCTGCAGACGCTCCACCGCTTTCTCGGGACCGGCAAACCGATCTACGGGATGAATCGCGGCTCGGTCGGCTTTCTGATGAACGAGTTCAAGGAACGCGGCCTGCGAAAGCGGCTGGAGGCCGCCCAGCGCAGCATCGTGCACCCGCTCTCGATGCAGGCCATCGACCGCAACGGAGCGACGGTGCAGGCCAAGGCCATCAACGAGGTTTCGCTGCTGCGCCGCTCCTACCAGGCCGCGAAGCTTAGGATTTCGGTCGATGGGCAGGTGCGGCTGTCGGAGTTGATCGCCGACGGGCTGCTGCTCGCGACGCCTGCCGGCTCCACGGCATATAATCTCTCGGCCAACGGGCCGATCCTGCCGCTCGATGCGCCGCTCCTGGCGCTGACGCCGATCTCGGCCTTTCGTCCCCGTCGCTGGCGCGGCGCGCTGCTGCCGGACCATGCCAAAGTTTTCATAGAAGTTCTGGAAGCGGATAAGCGCCCGGTCAGCGCCGTCGCCGATCACACCCAGATCGACGAGGTCAGCTCCGTTTCGATCGAGATCGACCGCACGGTCGATCTCGTCATGATGCATGATCCCGGCCACAGCCTGGACGAACGCATCCTGCGCGAGCAGTTCGGGTACTAGCCCGCGCCCGGCCTCAGGCCGCGTCGCGGAGATCGGCCGCTTCGAGCTCGACCAGGAAGGCCGGATCGGCTTCGATCAGCAGGGCAAGCGCCGCATCGTCCGCGAACGAATCCGCCAGAGCCTTCGCCTCGTCGCGGGCGGCTTCGGCATCCATGCGTCGCAGCAGCGCCATGAGCGCGTCGGCTTCCGAACCTTCCATCGCCTCGCAGACGATCAGGACGTCGCGCAACAGGTCGCGGTCGATGCCGTGCCGCGCACCGCCAACGTCGAAGCCGCGGGCATTGAGCGCCAGGATTGCGGCCGTGAAGGCCGGTTCCAGCGCGGCCGGCAGTCCGGCCTTGCGGCACAGCGCCTTGAGCCCGGCACCACGCCTGTCCCGCAGCAAGGCCGCGACCCGCGCAGCCGGCAAATCGGAAAGCGACACGAAGGCGGCCTCCGCCAACGCCGGCTCGCCGCTCAGAAGGGAACGCAGCATCAGGCCCGGCGTCAGCCGCCCGGTCGCGCGCAAGACCTCGACGATTGCCGGTGCATCCGTCGCCTCGCCTCCCGCCGCCAGCGCCACGGCGACGCGCTCGGTGGCCTCGCGGGCGAGGCGGGCGCTGCGCTCGGCCGTCAGCCAACCGCAACCGGTGACGAAGCTTGCAAGCGTATCCGACACCCGTGCAGCGATGACCTGACGTAGTCCAGCGGGCAGGTCCCCCCGCTCCAGGAGCGCCTCGCGCAGCGCACCGCTGTCGCCGCAGCGCTGGACCATGCGTTCGAACGAGAAGTCGGGAATTTCCGCGGTGCGATTGCCCGCAAGCGTGATCAGCGCCTCTTCGCAACCGACCTCCGCCAATGCCGCGCAGACGCTGACCGGCAGGCAGCGACGCCCCGCAATGGCGCGCTGTGCCAGCGTGTCGCCGACCGCTGCCGCATCGACCAGATCGGCCTCAGTCAGCACCGGCGAATGCGCCAGGACCAGCGCCGCCACATCGCTCTGATCCGCGATCAGGCCGAGCGCGAGGTTGCGCGGCGTACGCATCGAGGGCGCCATTTCCTCGGCGATCGCCCGTCGAACCAGCGGCGACGGGTCGTCGATCAGCGCGATCAACGCCGTTTCAGCCTCGCGGCGGTCCTCATCCGACATGCCGGAACGGAGATAGGCGCCCGCAAGCGCGGCGGCGCCCGAGGCACGCGCTTCGGCCGGTGCGGTCCGGGCCCAGAGCAGGAAACGGCGAACAATCATGCTCCCCCCCGCTGGATCATGAAGGACGACAGGTCGAGCGGGCCACGACGCGCTTTCCCCACCGTCTGCGACACTGCAGCCGTGGTCGGGGACAGGTCGCTCGGCCGCGACGGCGGCAACGGCGCGTTGACCATCTTGCCGGGATCGACAGCCGCAGCGCTACCGGTCGAGGCGCTCGCATCCGACGCCGACGTCGCACCGGGGCGTGGGAAATAGCGCTCCCCGCCATCGAGCGAAGCCAAGCGCGTGCCGCCTCGGCTCGGCGTCGTCCAGAGATTTGCGACGGCCTTCGAGACAGGATCGCGCGAACCATTGGTGGAGAACAGGCCGACGAGCCCCTTCGCGCGGCCCTCGCGCAAGCCGACGGCGATCTCGGCCTGCGGAATATCGCCCTGCCCTGCCTGCGCGTTCTGCGTGACATTGGCCGCGACCTGGGTGCTGGCATGGCTCGCCGCCAGCACGCCATAGACCTCCTGGACGCTGCGGGCCTGGCCCGCCTTGTCGTAGAAGATCGACCGGTTGGCCGCTGCGGCCTCCGGAAAGTCGCGCGCCGCGACACGGTTGGGATCGCTGGCCGCCGCCTTGATCAGGTCGGAAGCGCCGCGCGCACCGAGCACATGCGCCATATAGAGCTCGCCGGCCTGCGGCTGCCTCCCGAGGGCGCCGGCAAGCTGGTCGCGATTCTTCTGCGTCAGCGCGCCGGCCATCAGCGCGGCAACCTGCGGATCATTGCGCAATTGCAGGATCTTCTCGCGCGCGGAAGGGTCGGCGACCGTCAGGCGCCCGCCGCTCTCGGAGATCGCATCGGCATATTGCGAGAGGCCCTGCTTCGGCCCCTCCTGCTTCACCATGGACAGCCAGGTCTGCTCGATGAACTGGAAAAGCCCGGTCGCGCTCGACGTCTTGGCCTTGGCGTCCGGCTCCAGCGAAGATTCGCGCTGCGCCGTCTTGAGCAGGTAGTCGAAGCCCGCACCTGTCCGCTCCGCGCCTTGACGGATGGCGCTGACGACCGGATTGGCTGGCTGCGCGTCGCGGGTCTGCGGCGTGGTGAACAGGAACATCTCGAGCCTTCGGCATGCGGCTTCCACGCACTGCGGAAAGCGCAATCAAAACAATGCTCCATTATGGTAAGCGAACCGTTAAGGCCCCTCCCCGAAGCTTAACGCCGCGCTTTCCGCTTCCCTCCCGGCGGATGGCATTCTACGACTTCTCGTGCCGGCTATGGCACCGGATCGAAAACTGGGCTCCAGTTTTCGATCCGATGCCAAACAAGGAGATAGATTGCCCCCGCGCCCGATAGGACGCCTGGCAATCTGGCCGGCGGGCGATGCGAAGGCGGAGGCGTCGATGACGGATGTGGTGCGTCACAAGCGCGGCGGTATCTATTTCGAGGATTTTCAGGTCGGTGCAGTGATCGAGCACGGCTTGACCCGAACCGTCACGCAGATGGACAACATGTTGTTCTCCAACATGACGCTCAACCCGCAACCGCTTCATATCGATGCACATTTCTGCGCGACCGAGACGGAATGGGGCAAGCCGCTGATGAACTCGCTCTTCACGCTCGGGCTAATGATCGGCATTTCCGTCAACGACACCACCGTCGGCACCACCATCGGCAATCTCGGCATGACCGACGTCGTCTTCCCCGCCCCGCTCTTCGAGGGCGACACCGTGAACTGCACCACCGAAATCGTCGCCAAGCGCGAGTCGCGCTCGCGGCCCGATGCCGGAATCGTCGACTTCCTGCACAAGGCGTACAAGCAGGACGGCACGCTCGTCGCCCAGTGCCGGCGCCAGGCCTTCATGCGCAAGCGCCCCGCCCCGGCCACGATCGCGGTCTGACGGCATGCGCTCGCTCCTGTTCGTGCCGGGCGACAGCCCGAAGAAGCAGCAGAAGGGCCTGGATAGCGGCGCCGACGCGCTGATCCTCGACCTGGAAGACTCCGTCGCACTCGATGCCAAGCCGCAGGCGCGCGAGATCACCCGCGCCTTCCTGGATGCCACCCGCCCGTTGCCGGCGCGCCCGCTGCTAATCGTGCGCATCAACGGTCTTACGACGGGCATGAGCGATGCCGATCTCGACACCGTCATGCCCGGTGCGCCGGACGCGATCATGCTGCCGAAATCCGAAGGCGGCGCCGATGTCGGCCACCTCGCCGCCAAGATCGCCGTGCGCGAGGCGGAGTCGGACCTGCCCGACGGCACCACGCGGATTGTGCCCATCGCCACCGAGAACGCCAAGGGCATCTTCGGGCTCGGCAGCTATAGCCGCTCCTCGCACCGGCTGATGGCGCTGACCTGGGGAGCCGAGGACCTGTCGGCCGATCTCGGCGCGGAGACCAATCGGCTGGAGGATGGCTCTTACACCGATCCGTATCGCCTTGCCCGCTCGCTCACCCTGTTCGGGGCGACGGCTGCGCAGGTCGAGGCGATCGACACCGTCTTTACCAATTTCCGCGACGAAGTCGCCTTCCGCGCCGAATGCCTCGCGGCGCGGCGCGACGGCTTCACCGGCAAGATGGCGATCCATCCCGCGCAGGTCGCGCCGATCAACGAGATCTTTTCACCCTCGCCGGCCGCTCTCGCCAAAGCGGAGCAGATCGTCGCGCTATTCGCGGCCAATCCCGGTGCCGGCGTCATCGGCCTCGATGGCGAAATGCTCGATCGTCCCCATCTGGTCAGGGCGCAACGGCTTCTCGCACGCGCTCAGAAACTGGCTGAATGATCGACCGGAGGTGATTCGGATGACTCAGGTTTTTGCGATTTCGGGCATGCATTGCGGCGGCTGCGCCTCGCGCGTCCAGCAGGCGGCCACGGCTCTCGCTCCAGGCGCGAAAGTGACGCTCGACCCGCCTCAACTGACCTTGCCGGATGGCGTCACCCTCGACGCCGAGGCGATCAATCGCGCCCTCGCCCAACTCGGCGACTATCGCGCCCAGGGGCCGCTGGCCGAGGGCTGAGGCTTCGCTCATCCGCCCGCCGGCCGCTGGATCGAGAACAGGCTCGTCACCTCGGCATAATCGGCATAACCGCAGCGCGCGATCGGATTGGCGCCGGCCGTGTCGAAGCGCCCGTTCTTGACGAAGGCATCGTCGATGAAGGTGCCGACGACCTGCCCCAGCACCATCCAGCGCGGCACGGCGTTGCCGTCGAGATCATGAAGCTGCTGGATCGACAGCAGCTTGCATTCGAGCGCAGCCGGCGTGCCTGCCACGCGCGGCGGCTTGACGAAGCGCGACGGCGCCATCTCGAGCCCGGCATGAACATACTCGCTTTCGCCGCGCGGCAGCGGCGCCGAGGTCAGGTTCATCGGGTGGGCCAAGGCCTTCGTCACCAGTGAGCAGGTGAACTCACCGGTCTCCTCGATGAAGGAGACCGCATCCTTTTTGGCCTCCGAAGAGAACATCACGATGTTGGGCCGCGACGAGATGGCGTTGAAGAAACTGTAGGGCGAGAGATTGACCTCGCCCTTCGCGCTCAGCGCCGTGATCCAGCCGATCGGCCTCGGCGCCACGATCGCCTTGAACGGGTCGTAAGCGAGGCCGAGATCGTCCTTCGTCGCGGAATAATAAGTCACGTCAGGCTCCGTAATAGCTGACGATGTCAGCCATCACCGGGCGGTCTCGATCGGTGATCGGTGCGGTCGGCGTGCCGAGATGGATGAAGCCGGCCATCCGCTCGTCTTCGGCGAGCCCGAACGCGGTCATCACCTCGCGGTCGAAGGAGAACCAGTTCGTCAGCCAGGAGCCGCCATAGCCCATGGCGTAGGCGGCCACGAGCATGTTCATGCAGACGGCGCCTGCCGAAAGCTCCTGCTCCCAGAGCGGGATCTTGACGTGCGCCCGCGCCCGC
This sequence comes from Allobosea sp. TAF32, assembly GCF_052113585.1. Lineage (NCBI taxonomy): Bacteria > Pseudomonadati > Pseudomonadota > Alphaproteobacteria > Hyphomicrobiales > Alloboseaceae > Allobosea > Allobosea sp. TAF32. Next base: position 397,776 of record NZ_JBFRDM010000008.1, read on the forward strand.
GAGACCACCGCCACGATGACGGGTGCATGCAGCAGCCGCTTGCGCTCGAACGCGACTTGATCGTCGCTCGCCTGCGGATTCTTCTCGCGATAGATCCGCGCGACCTGCTCGGCCGCCTCCTCGCGCGCCGCGCCGGCGAAGATGATGAAGCGCCAGGGCGTCAGCTTGCCGTGGTCCGGCACGCGCGCAGCGATCGCGAGCAATTCGTCGAGCTCGGCGCCCTGCGGCCCCGGAGCGGAGAGGAACTGCGGCGGCACAGAGCGACGCAGCTTGAGCAGAGAGAGCGTATCGGTCATGAAACATCCGGATGGTGGCGATGGAATTGACCTATTCCTTCGCCATGATGAGGACAAGCGCGCCTGCTCATACATGGCCGCAGGGGCGCCAAGGACGGAAATCATGTTTGAATTGGATGGTTTTGAAGCTGGCCGCCGCCTCGCCGGCGTCGTCTTCGCCGTGGCCGTCCTCCTCTCGCCGGCTTCGGCCTCGGCCCAGGCCACGACGCCCGACACCGGCCCTGGTGCGGACGCCCAGGCTCCCGCGGCCCCCGGCGCTCTCAGCGCGCAGGCCAGGCTCAGCGTCTCCGCGCAGTTCGCGAACGATCGCAGGCCGATCAAGTCCGGGTTGAACTGGCGCATCCTCGGCGAAACCGTGGACGGGTCGGCCCCGAAAATCATCGCGCGCTCCTCCGAGTCCGAGCCCAGCTTCTCGCTGCCGCCGGGCAACTACATCATCCACGCCGCCTATGGCTTCGCCAGCGGCACAAAGCGCGTCAGCCTGGGTGCGCAGGGGCTGCGCGATCAGGTGCAGATCAGCGCCGGCGCGCTCTCGCTGGCGGGCTCGATCGGCGATGCGCCGATCCCGGCCGGGCAGCTCACCTTCTCGGTGTTCGTACCCTTGCAGGGAAACTCGGAAGGGCGGCTCATCACCAGCGGCGCCAAGGCCGGCGAGATCATCCGCCTGCCCGAGGGCACCTATCACGTCGTCTCCACCTACGGCGATTCCAACGCCATCCAGCGCGCCGACGTGAAGGTCGAGACCGGCAAGGTCACCGAAGCGACGCTGCATCACCGTGCCGCCAAGGTCACCCTGAAGCTCGTCGCCAGTGCCGGAGGCGAGGCCTTCGCCGGCACCGCCTTCAGCGTGCTGACGCCGGGCGGCGACGTCATCCGCGAGGCGATCGGCGCCTTCCCGCAGGTTATCCTGGCCGAGGGCGACTATGTCCTGATCGCCCGGCAGGAGGGGCAGGTCTACTCGCGCGACTTCAAGGTCGAGTCGGGCTCCGACCGCGATATCGAGGTTCTCGCGAAATAGTCGCCCCCCAACGGCGCTCAGTTCACCGGCTTCGTCTCGCGGCCTGCCGTCTCGATCCGGACATTGCCGATGCCGGAGACGATCCCGTCGGCGAGGCGCAGGCCCAGGCAGCGATAGCCGGCATCGACCAGATGCAACCCGTCCATGCCGACCAGCTCCTCCGGCGTGAATTGGCGCGAATTCGACCAGCCCTTCATCAACGCGTAGCGCGGGAAGAGCGAGATGCCCTGCTCCTGGGCCGTCCTCATCAGGACGGCGCGATAATCGTCGTAATGCGGATAGCGCCCCTCGCGCGGCAGCCAGGGCAGATCCATCAGCACCATGTCGATCCCGGCGGCGCGCGCCTTGCCGATGCCCTTGTTCAGGATCTTGGCGAGCTTCTCCTCGCCGATATCGCGTATCGCATCGTTGATGACGGTCTGCCAGATCACGATCGCAGGCTTCTCGTCGATGACATCCGCCTGCATGCGCAGCAGCATGTCATAGGCCGACTGGCCGCCGACGCCCTTATTGACGACGTTGACCTCGGCACCGGGCAGGCGGCGTCTGAGCTCGGTCTGGAGCACCGACGGATAGCTCTTGTCCTCGGCGCTGGCTCCGGAACCGGCCGTAGCGGACGAACCGAGCGCCACGATCGTCAGCTTGCCGGTTTCCTGCAGGGCCTTGCGCGCGGCTGGCAGAGTCGGCTGGAAGGCAGCCTTGGTCGCATCCGCACGGCAACGCGTGTCGGCTGGCACCGGCATCGGCGCCGCAAAGGAGGACGAATTCAGGGCGAAGACAAGGAGGGCCGCGGCGCCTGCGCGCCACGGGCCGGGACAGGTTCGGCGCTTGCGCCGCGTTTCGTGACCGAGTGGTACCACGACAGGAAAATCCCTAACCCTGTCAAAATACTAATGCCCGCAGTGCAAATCAGCAACTGAACGCTGAGTGCGAAGGATGTTTCCGCCAGAACGATCTGGCCGATGATCGAGAGCACGATCCCGACGCAGAACACATGCAGCGAATTCTGCCCCGCCGAAGCCAGCGCGCGGCCGAGCGCAGGCTTCGCCATCGCCGCACCGGAAGGCAGCCAGCGGATCGCCAGCCAGGCGAGCGCCCCGATATGCATCAGCCGCGTCCAGGCCAGATTGGTCTTGTCGGAGCCAAGCTGGACGGAATCGAACCAGTCATTCAACGCGCCGATGCCCGTCGGGTTGCCGGTCGATATCTTCACCGCCCAGGCGAAGACGAGAAACGCGACGGCGGCCACGTCGAGCCACAGCAACCGCGGCGCGGCGACGCCGAGCTGCGCCGCCCGGCCGATGATGATCCCCACCGTGAAGACGACCTGCCAGGCGAAGGGGTTGAAGAACCAGACGCCGGCACCGCCGTTCGGCAGGTTGAGTTCTAAGGCGACCGCGGCCTGCCAGATCGCCAGCGAGATGGCGAGCGTCAGCAGCGGGCTGATCCGCACCGCATAGTAGATCGCCGGGAACAGGGCGAGCAGCACGATGTAGAGCGGCAGGATGTCGAGATAGGAAGGCTGATAGGTCAAGGTCAGCGCGCCGATCAGCGCCTCGCCCGTATCGCGGAAGAAGGGCTGGATATTGATCGTCTCGATATAGAGCGGGTTCTGCGTCTGCGTGACCGCGGTGGCGACGACCCCGCAGACGAGCACGAACACCGCGATATGCGCGATGTAGAGCGTCCAGATTCGCCCGCCGAGCTTGAGCGCTGCGAGGGAGAGGCCGCGCTTCTCGATCACCCCGCCATAGGCCAGGGCCGCCGAGACGCCGGCCAGCAGGACGAAGATGTCGGCGGCGTCGGAGAAGCCGTAGCTGTGCGGCATATAGGCCGACACCACGTTTCCCGGCATGTGGTTGATGAAGATGATCAGCAGCGCCAGTCCGCGCACCACGTCGATCCGCGCATCCCTCCCGCCGGCAGGGCGCGCCATGCCGTCAGCCGGCTGGCCGAGAAGCAGGAAGCGACTGAAGGAGGGGATGGACGACACGGGGCTGTCCTTCAGCAGCGAGGAGAGGCTCGGGCGGAACGCGGGTAACTGGTCGCGGTTCCCCGCGGGCGGGCCTTCACATGAACATTCCCTGTCGAGTCTGTTCATCTGGCGTTCATATAACTGAAGAGGAGTCGCGTCACGCGGCGCGTTGTCACAAGCGCGTGTGGCGACCATTCTGCCGCTTTGCGGCGGAGGTGAGACGCGTGGCATACAAGCGTCCGACGACACGGCAACGTGATCCGCTCGTTCGCCGGCTCTTTCAGACCGTCACTTGAATCGGCCACAACCGCTGATTGGCGGTCCGCACGCCCGTCAGTAGGGCGGCTCCTGATAGACCTGCTTGCCGTCGATCAGCAGGCGCTTGATCGCCGCCTCGCCCGACGGCGACACGGCCGCGACGACCTCGATGCGAGCCTTTTCGGTGGTCTCGATCGCCTTGCCCTCGCCCTGCGGCACGAAGTAGCTCTCTAGCCCATAGGCGATGCGCAGGCGGCTGCCGTTTCGGCTGCAATCGGTCTCGCCATTGGCATTGATCGCGCAGCCTCCGATCGACGTCACGCGCCCGGCGATCACCACCGCTTCGCCGCTGCCTTTCGGCCATTCGCGCGAAACGCCGAGCGCACGCGCGAAGCCTTGCTCGTCGCGGCCGAGCGTGACGAACACGCTTTCCCCGCGCTGATAGGGCCGCGCGCCCTCCGGCCCCGTCTCGACCATGCTGATCGGATAGGCGAGCACGACATAATCGCCGCGGAAGAGATCGCGCGGATCGACAGGCACCGTTTTCAGCCGGATCTCCGCCCCGTTGCGGAGGATGCGCGCCCGCTGTTCCACCAGCGCCAGCAGGGCGAGCCCGAGCAGCAGCGCGGCGGCGACGGCCCGCCAGAGCAGCGGCACTTTCGCGGCGATCGCATCGGCCGAGAACGGGCGCATCATGCGGCCTCCGCCTCGGCAGGCGGGTTCAGCCGCGCGAACAGGCGGCGGGCACCGGAAGCAACCGCCAGCAGCGCCGCCCCCGCGACGAGAAAGAACAGCGACTGGTCCAGCAGCGTGCCGATCGTCTGCCAGAGCAGGATCAGGATCGTGATGCCGAACAGGATGGAGCCCGCCATCACGAGCCGACGAATGCCGCCCGCGGCTCCGGCGACCATGAGGGCCGTCGCCGCCAGAAGGATGAGGCTCGCCACCACGATCTTGCCGGGCATGCCGGTCGCAATGCCGCTCCAGAACACCGCCGGGACCAGCAGCGCCAGCGCCAGCGCAGCCGCCAGTGGCCAGGTGAAGCGCCGGTCGCGGGCCGTCACACCGGCCAGGAGCGCGAGCGGGACGGCAACGGCATAGGCATAGAACACGAAGAGGAAGGCATGGCCGGCGCGGGCCTCGTCATTGTCGAGGATGCGGATCAGCTCGGCGTTGAGAACGACCACGAGTCCGAACAGGCCCCATGGCAGGCAGGCCGTCAGCAGGCCTGGACCGCCCCGGTCGAGCGCAATCGCGCCCAGCGCGACGTAAGCGGCCGAGACGGCCAGGCCATAGGCCAGCAATCCATAATCGAACCGCAAGAACAGCCAGTAGCCGGGCGCCATGCCGATCCAGAACGCACCGGCGAGCACGGCAAGATGCTGGATCAGCCGATTGTTGCGCGACAGCGCCAGCCAGAGCGCCGGCAGATAGAGGATGAAGAATTCGAAATGGGCGCCGCCGCGCGCCTCCTCCCAGCGCCCGAAGCTCCAGGCACAGATGGCGACGAAAGCGATGGCGAGAGCTCCGCTCGACCGCATCAGGAAGGCGGCCGCCAGCGCCCCGAGCGCGACCAGAACGGCCCCACCGGCCCAATCCGCAGGCAGATGGTACATCTGCCCGACGAGCGCGACCCCGGCGCCGAAGATCAGCACGCCGCAGGTCACGGCCGCATCGCTCCCGCGGGCCGAGCCGCCGCGCTCCAGCCGGAAGGCCAGCGCGAAGCAGACCGCGATGCTCGCGAGGATCATGCCGAGCTTGGTGAGGCGCGGAATCGCCTCCCAGTTTGCCGCGATGAAGGCGGCGACGCTCGACGCGATCAGCAACCCGCCAAGCAAGCCGAGCAGTGCCGGCAGGCCGAAGCCGCCATGCTCTCGGGCAACGGAGCGACGGATCGCACCGGCGCTCTCCGCACTGAGCAGCCCGCCATCGACCCAGCGGATGAGATCGGCCTCGAGCCGCTTGCGATAGGAACCCGTCAGCATCGCCGGCAATCTGGCATGGACGCAGCGGCTTTTGCTAGGGGTGCGCTCCAACGACCGTCATTCTCGGGCGAAGCAAGGCTTCGGCCCGAGAATCGCTCAGAGGGTGCGAGCCTCTCTTGCCCGAGATGCCCGAGGTCAAGCCCGGGCATGACGGGGGGACAGGTCACGCCGCCTTAGCTGACTTCCTCCGCGCGAGGTCCGGCGCCGACGCCTCCTGCACCAGCGCGGCGAGCGCTTCCGACAGCGGCATCACCGTCTGCGCCTGGCTGCCGAGGCGGCGGACCGTCACGGTCTTCTCCTCGGCCTCGCGCCTGCCGACGGCGATGATGACCGGGACCTTCGCCAGCGAATGCTCGCGCACCTTGTACGAGATCTTCTCGTTGCGCAGATCGGCGCGGGCGCGCAGCCCCGCGCCCATCAGAGCCATCGTAACCTCCTCGGCATAGCCGTCGGCATCCGATGTGATCGGCGCGACGATGACCTGCTCCGGCGCCAGCCACAGCGGGAAATGCCCGGCATGGTGCTCGATCAGGATGCCGGTGAAGCGTTCCAGCGAGCCGCAGATCGCGCGATGGACCATGACCGGCTGCTTCTTCTCGCCGTCGGCACCGATATAGAAGGCGCCGAAACGCTCTGGCAGGTTGAAGTCGACCTGCGTCGTGCCGCACTGCCAGTCGCGGCCGATGGCATCGCGCAGCACATATTCGAACTTCGGCCCGTAGAAGGCGCCCTCGCCCGGACTGATCTCGGTCTTGATCCGGTTGCCGGATTGCTTTGCGATCTGCTCCAGCACCCTGCCCATCACCTCCTCGGCATGGTCCCAAACCGCGTCGGAGCCGACGCGCTTCTCCGGCCGGGTCGAGAGCTTGATGACGAGGTCGTCAGTGAAGCCGAAATCTTCGTAGACCGAGAGGATCAGGTCGTTGATCTTCATGCACTCGGCCGCAAGCTGCTCCTCGGTGCAGAAGATATGCGCGTCGTCCTGCGTGAAGCCGCGCACGCGCATCAGCCCATGCAGCGCGCCTGATGGCTCGTAGCGATGGACATTGCCGAATTCGGCAAGCCGGATCGGCAGGTCGCGGTAGCTCTTCAGCCCGTGTTTGAAGATCTGGACGTGGCCGGGGCAGTTCATCGGCTTCAGTGCGAAGACGCGGTGGTCGCGCTCGGCATCGGCCGGGTTCTCGAAGGCCGCAGCCGATTTCACCGCGAACATGTTGTCCTGGTACCAGCCCCAGTGGCCGGAGGTCTCCCAGAGCGACTTGTCGAGGATCTGCGGCGCGTTCACCTCCTCATAGTCGGCGGCGAGACGCCGGCGCATATAGGCGATGATCTCCTGGAAGAGCCGCCAGCCCTTGGAGTGCCAGAACACGACGCCCGGCCCCTCCTCCTGGAAGTGGAACAGGTCCATCTCCCGGCCGAGCTTGCGGTGGTCGCGCTTCTCGGCCTCCTCAAGCTGCTTGAGATAGGCGTCGAGTTCTTCCTGCTTGGCGAAGGCGGTGCCGTAGATACGGGTCAGCATCGCGTTGTTGCTGTCGCCGCGCCAATAGGCTCCGGCCGTCTTCATCAGCTTGAACGCGTTGCCGACCTTGCCGACCGAGGTCATGTGCGGGCCGCGGCACAGGTCGATCCAGTCGCCCTGCGCATACATCTTCAGGGTCTGGTCCGCCGGAATGGCATCGACCAGTTCGACCTTGTAGGCCTCCCCCTTCTGGGCGAAGAAATCCTTGGCCTTGTCGCGGCTCCAGACTTCCTTGGTGAAGGGTTTGTCGCGCGCGATGATCTCGCGCATCTTCTTCTCGATCGCCGGGAAGTCCTCCGGGGTGAAGGGCTCGTTGCGGGCGAAATCGTAGAAGAAGCCGTTCTCGATGACGGGGCCGATCGTCACCTGCGTGCCGGGGAAAAGCTCCTGCACGGCTTCGGCGAGCACGTGCGCGGTGTCGTGCCGGATCAGCTCGAGCGAACGCGGGTCTTCCCGGTTCAGGAACTCGATCTTCGCGTCGCGCTCGATCGGGTCGGCGAGATCGACGACCGTGCCGTCGAGCGTCATCGCGACGGTGCGCTTCAGGAGAGAGGGGGAAATGCCCTTGGCGATATCAACCCCGGTGATGCCGGAGGGAAACTCGCGCTTGGCGCCGTCGGGAAATGTCAGGGAGATCGTCATCGATCGCGCTCCTGCTCACTCGGGGATACGAACCCCGTAAGTCAAGGCCGGCTGCCTGTCGGAATAGCGCGCGAGCCCGCAGCCGGTTCGGCGCGCGCGAGAGGCCCTCGCCTATACGACGGGGCGACAGCGCGCAATCACGGAGACCGCGAGCTCGCCGATTTGTCATGCGATGGTCAGCCGCCCGCAAACATGCTGCAATCAGGCTCGAGGCTCCTGAACCCCATCCGGAAAGAACCGCCCATGATCCGCATCGCGCTCGCCGCTCTCCTGCTTGCCGTTTCGGTCCCGGCCCTCGCTCAGGGTCAGGCTGCGGTGCGCGCTGCCTGCCAGGCGGATTTCGAAAAGAACTGCCCCGGCATCAGGCCCGGCGGCGGCCGCCTGCTCGCCTGCATGCGCGGGAAGGAGGCTTCTTTCTCGGATGGCTGCAAGGACGCGCTCAAGGCTGGCCAGGCCCAGCGCCAGGGGAAGTCGTAGGGCCCGGCGAGGCGAGCCTCTCCGTTTCAGGCACATAGGTGCCGCGCCAGCGCCCGTACCGCCACGGTCGATACCAGTTTGCATCCGCGGGTAGCTGCTCGCAGACGATATCGACGCCGCTCGTTCCCCACGGGTTGCAGCGACAAATCCGCGCAACGCCTACCCAGCCGCCGCGCCACAAGCCGAAGCGCTGGATCGCCTCGTCGGTATAGGCGGAGCAGCTCGGCCAATGCCGGCAATGGCGCCCGACCAGCATGGAAAGACTGAGCTGATAGCCGCGTATTGCGAAATGTGCAGAACGGCGCGGCAAAAGCGTAAGCCTTCGCAAGCGCGAAAATCTTTGCTTAACAAAGAGACGCTGGAATAGATCGTCTGCTTCGTTTTGTTCAGCCGCCACCAGAACCCGCTTTCCATTCCCGTTTTTTCGATTGCCCGACACCGGAAACATGATGCGCGCCGCTCGATTTCGCCATGCCCTCCTTCGCCCGGTCCACCTGCGCAAGGCTCTTGCGGGTGTCGCACTGGCGTTGAGCCTCGGCCTCGCCGCGCCTGCCTCGGCCCAGCAGCGGCCATACCTGCTCTGGCTCGATGGCTCCAAGCTCGACATCGCGCATATCATCGGCCTGCCGCCGGCGCAGAACAGCCCGGAAGCCAAGACCGAGTTCGAGCAGGTGCAGCAGTTGACGCTCAATCGCACGCCCGAGCGCGAGAAGCAGGCGATCGCCGACCAGCGCCAGGGGCTGGTCAACTTCCTGAACGGCATGGAAACGAACTATGTCGACAACACCCACCGCGAGGTGCGCCTGCTGTTCCGCGAGGCACAGGTCGAGCTCGGCATCCTGCTGAAGAGCGTCCACCGCCTGACGAGCCGCACGCGCCCCTTCCAGCTCTGGTCCAAGGTGCGCGTCAAGCCCTGCCCCGGCGCGCGCCCGGAGGGTACCTCCTTCCCTTCCGCCCACGCGGCGACGGCTGCGCTCTATGCGGAACTGCTCAAGGCGGCGGTCCCCTCGATGGCCGACAAGCTCGAGGAGCGCGTGAAGAGCTATGACGAGAGCCGCCTGATCTGCGGCTTCCATTTCCCAAGCGATCTCGTCGCGGGCGACAAGGTCGGGCGCGCCGTCGCCAAGGCCCTCTTGGCTGAACGCGCCTTCAAAGCCCGCTTCGACGAGACGATTCCGGAGATCAAGGTCGCCTTCGGCGTGAAGTGATCAGGCGGCGGCCTCGCGCCGGCGCGCCTCGATCTGGTCGATCGCATCGACCACCGCATCGAAGGTCAACATCGTCGAGGCATGGCGCGCCTTGAAGTCACGCACCGGCACGAGCACGGCAAGATCGGCCCATTTGCCCTCCGGCGGCTCCGCATTCTCCTTCAGGATGGCGCGGGCCTGCTCGCGCACCCGGCGCAGCTCCTCCGCCGTCGAACCGACGACATGCCGTGCCATGATCGAGGAGGAGGCCTGTCCGAGCGCGCAGGCCTTTACGTCATGGCCGAAGCCGGTGACGACATCGCCCTCCATGGTGACATCGACTGTCACGGTCGAGCCGCATAGCTTCGAATGAGCCCGCGCCGTGGCGTCCGGAGACGGCAAGCGTTGCAGCAGGGGGATGTTGGCGGCTAGCGAGAGGATGCGCTTGTTGTAGACGTCGTCCAGCATGGCTTGATCTCTCGCCGATCTGGAATGACCGGCCTGGAGATCCAATATAGGGTTGATCGCCGTAAAACGGGAGGGCATGGACACCTCTTCCGCCAGTGGGCGTGAAACTTGTCGCAACGGCCTCGCGGTCGCGGTCGCTTGGCCGCCGGGCGCGTGGCCTCCATCGTCCCAACGGGAGGCACCACATGATCCCTGTGGTTAAGTCCTTGTCCGTCGAGGGGGCCGTCGGCCCCTCCGCTGACAAGTTTCTGGTTCGCAAGCCAACGCGGGAAGAGGCCGAAGCCGCGGTCCGCACCCTCATTCTCTGGGCCGGCGACGATCCGTCGCGGGAGGGCCTCGTCGAGACGCCGCAGCGCGTCGCCAAGGCTTATAGAGAACTCTACAGCGGCTACGCAGAGGATCCTCATGACATCCTCGACCGCGTCTTCGAGGAGGTCGACGGCTACCAGGATATGATTCTGGTGCGCGACATCCCGTTCTATTCGCATTGCGAACATCACATGGTGCCCTTCGTCGGCAAGGCGCATATCGGCTACTACCCGTCGAAGGGCGTGGTCGGGCTCTCCAAGCTTGCCCGCATCGTCGACGTCTATGCCCGGCGCCTGCAGACGCAGGAGACGATGACCGCCCAGATCGCGGATGTGATCGAAGAGGCGCTGGAGCCGCGCGGCATCGCCGTCCTCGTCGAGGCCGAGCATATGTGCATGTCGATGCGCGGCGTGCAGAAGCAGGGCTCCTCGACCATGACGACGCAGTATCGCGGCGTCTTCCGCGATGATCCGGCCGAGCAGGTCCGCTTCTTCACGATGGTGAAGTCGCCTGGGCTGTAGCCCGGCGGTTGGCGCCACGCGGCCAGTTTCCTACAAGGCGCGTCGGATGACGCGCCTTTTCCACGATGGAGCCGAGATGAGCCTCTTCCCCGCCGCGGCCGACAGGCATGCCCTCGAGGAGGGCACGGTGCTGAGCCCCCGCTTCGACGGCAACGGCCTCGTGACGGTCGTTGCCACCGAAGCCGACAGTGGCGCGGTGCTGATGGTCGCGCATATGAATGCCGAGGCGCTCAAGCGCTCGATCGAGACCGGCGAGGCCTGGTATTGGTCCCGCTCGCGCCAGGAGCTCTGGCACAAGGGCGCCACCTCCGGCCAGATCCAGACCATCGTCGAGATGCGGGTCGACTGCGACCAGGATGCGATCTGGCTCAAGGTCAAGGTCGGCGGCGATGGCGGCTGCTGCCACACCGGCCGCTGTTCCTGCTTCTACCGGCTCCAGCCGCTGCGCGAGGGAGCCCAGAAACCGCTCCTCATCTGCGATTGAGGCGAACTTGACGCTCATGCGCATCGGCAATGCCGCCGGGGCACCTTCACGGTTTCGTCAAATGCAGACGATAATGGCGGCTGTCATGCCGTTCACCATTCGCTCATCGGCTTCTGAGACCCTAAGTCCATATGGAGGGATGGGTCCATGTTCTGGGACGATGCCGCGCGGCGGGCCTTTGGTCTCGGCGGAGGTGGTGCCGCAATGAACGAAATGCGTTCGATCGAAGACCAGCCCTCGGCCCTCAGGCCGAAGATCGGGCTGGCGCTCGGCGGCGGCGCGGCGCGGGGCTGGGCCCATATCGGAGCCCTCGAAGTCCTGATCGAAGCGGGCTTCGCCCCCGATGTGATCGCCGGCACCTCGATTGGAGCGGTGGTAGGCGGCTGTTTCGCCGCCGGAAAACTGCCGGAGCTGACGGAATTCGTCACCAGCCTGACCAAGCGCCGTATCGTCGGCCTGATGGATTTCCATATCGGCGGCGCCGGCCTGATCGCTGGCGGACGGCTGAAACGCCTGCTCGACCAGCATCTCGACGGCATCCGCATCGAGGAATTGTCGAATCGCTTCGTCGCTATCGCGACCGAACTCGGATCCGGCCACGAGATCTGGCTGAGGCACGGTCCACTGGTCGAGGCGCTGAGCGCCTCCTATGCCCTGCCTGGCGTGTTCGACCCGGTGAAGCTCGGCGGCCGCTGGTTGATGGACGGCGCGCTGGTCAATCCGGTGCCGGTCACGGCGGCCCGGGCGCTCGGCGCCGACATCGTGATCTGCGTCAACCTCAACAACGACCTTTCAGGCCGCGGCACGATCATCCAGAACCACGGCTCGGACCCCGATCCGCTCGTCCCGGAGTTGGAGATCCGCCCCGAGCCACGCTGGTTTGACGGCATCAGCGGCGCGGCCAAGCGCGTCCGCAACATCGTCGGCCGCCCGGCCGAGAACCGTCCCGGCCTGGCCGGCGTGATGATCGATGCCTTCAACATCACGCAGGATCGCATCTCGCGCTCGCGTCTCGCCGGCGATCCGCCGGACGTCATGATCGGCCCCAAGCTCGGCCGCATCGGCCTGTTCGATTTCCACCGGGCCGAAGAAACGATCGAGTTGGGGCGGCAGGCGGCGCAGCGCGTGCTCGACGATATCGCCGCCCTCGTGGCCGCCAACCATATCGCGCCCTAAAACCGAGCCGGGCGCGCTGGGTCGCCACGTGTCCAACCGGGCGCAAAGTGGCGATCTATCCTCCCGGTTTGGCATCGGGTTTTCCCGAAAGGCGGCATCCGCTTTTCGGTTCGATGCGATACCCGTCAGGCCATCGCAATATAGTCGCGCATCGCCTGGCTTTCGGCCTCGATCGCTGCGACGCGATGCTTCACCACGTCGCCGATCGAAACGATGCCGGTCACTCGCCCGTTCTCGACGACCGGAACATGGCGGAAGCGGCCCATCGTCATGATCTCCATCAGTTCGTCGACGCTGGTCTGCGGCCGGCAGGTCACGACCTTTGAGGTCATCGACCGCGAGACCGCGCTCTCCAATGCCGTGGCACCATGCTCGCCCAATGCGCGGATGATGTCGCGCTCGGACAGGATTCCGACAAGCGCTCCGTCCGACCCCATGACGACCACGGCACCGATGCGCTTTTCGCTCAGCGTGCGGATCGCCTCGGCCAGCGTGCGGTGCGGCTGCACCGAAATGACCTCGCGCCCCTTGTCGCTCAGCAGCTTCTCGACATTCATGGAAGTCCCTCCTCGCAGGCGCGCCATCGCCGGCGCGCAGTTCCGCTGGAACCCCTCGAGCCGCCGCCAACCTCGCGATGCCGGATCGGCTCGAAGAGTGCTTCGCAATGATACGAGTGTGCGGGAAGAGCCCGGCGCAAGCAAGGCTCGCCAGGCCTTCGCCGACCGCCTTCCCTCCCCGATCGAAAGCCGCCGCTCAGCGCCTCAGCGTGCCGCGGTCGAGCAGTGGAAACAGCAGCAGCCCGACGACGAAACCGCCGATATGGGCCTCCCAGGCGATGCTCGTCTCCTCGCCGAGGATCGGCACCAGCCCGGCCCCGAACAGGATATTCGTCGCGAACCAGATGGCGATGAACAGCAGCGCACGGGAATTGCGCCAGAGCTCGCCGAGCGGTTCGGCAGGGATCGCACGCACCACCTCGTCATTGCCCAATTCGCCGAAGCGCAGGCCCGGAGCGAAGACGAAGCGGATTGCTGCGGCGGTGGCTCCGGAAACGCCGGCCGACGCGCCGACCAGCGGCAGGACGTCGAGATCGCGCGACCACCAGTGAAACAGCGCCCCACCGATCGTCGAAAGCGCCATCAGATTGAGAAAGCGGTTCGTGCCGAGCCGCCGCGCCACCGGGCTGCCGAACGCCGCAAGCCAGACCGCATTCGATATCAGGTGCAGCCAGGAACCATGCAGAAACCCGTAGGTCAGCAAAGTCCAGAGCCTGACGCCGCCATCGGCGAGCAGCAGCCGCACCAGCTGCAGCCGCTCGACCACATCCTGCCCCGCGGTGGATTGCGCCATCGCGCCGACCACGTCCTCCAGCCGCCCCGGCGACAGCCACAACGTCAGCCGCGCCGGCACGAAGGCCAGCCACGACATCAGGATGTAATCGTCATAGTCGGACAGCAGCGAACGCCCCGCCTGGATCAGCGTCAGAGCGGCGAGCAGCCAGACGACGGCCGGGGGCAGGTTGAACGCCGGCTCACGCGCCGGCCGGGGAGGATCTTGAAAAGCCATGCGGCGTCACACTTGCCGAAGCGTCCATGTCGCGCAAGCACCGGCTGCGCATGATGCAACGAAAAAGGGGAGCGGCTCGCGCCCTCCCCTTTTCCGCCGGCTGTGACGCCGCCCGGTTGCACCGGCCGGCAAGGTCACGCCCCCTCCACCTCGCGTTGCGGACACACTGAATGCCCGCGAATTCCGTGGCATTTTATACGCATTCTAGCGATCTTCCACAAAGGCAAGATTTGGTTAACCCTAACGTCCCCGCCCGCCTCCCCCGACTCAAACGACAGTGGCAAGACGGCATGACGAATGCGTCCTCGGTTCTCAGGGGAAGCGATTCGTCCCTCTTTCGAACGGTTCTGCGCCAATCTCGGTCGCCGCACCGTCCCGGGGGGACGCAGCCGGCAGCATGGGCGCAGGATGAAAAACACAAGCACACGTCTGGTTTTCGAGTATTGGGACGCGCTGCGTGGCGAACGGGCCGCGCCGGAGCGCGGCGAGATCGAGCCCGGAGCGTTGCGTCATGCGCTGGCCGATACCTTCGTGCTGGAGAACGAGCCCATCGGCCCTGTCTTCCGGCTGGCGGGAACGCGCCTGTGCGCGTTGATCGGCCACGAGCTGCGCGGACGGGCTTTCACGGCACTCTGGCCGGATGTCGAATCGCAAGGCGACATGCGCCGCCTCGTCCAGACGGTGATGGACGAAAGCGCCGGCGCCGTCGCCGGCCTGTCCGGGGAGACCAGGTCCGGCGCGCCGATCTATCTGGAGTTGCTGCTGCTGCCGCTGCGCTATCGCGGCCGCACCCATGCCCGCATCCTCGGAGCCCTTTCGCCGGCGGTCTCGCCGGACTGGCTCGGCCTCGATACCGTCGAGTCGATGCGCATGATCTCGCTGCGGATGCTCTGGCCCGCCGCCACCTCGCGTCCGGCCGCAACGCCGCGCCGGGCGGAACCGCCGCGTCTGGTCGTCCTGCCCGGCGGGCGGGCGTGATCGGAACGATCCGTTAACCAGACCGCGCCTACGATCCGCCCGAATCCAGGTCGGTCATTGATGCTGAGCGCGCTCCACACGCCCCGAACGGCTGCCATTCCTGCTGAACGCAGGCGGCATCACCGTATGAAGGTCGTGCTGCTGGGCCGCTACATGCTGCCCAACCGCATGGAATATCCCTGCCAGACGATCGATATCTCGCCGGGCGGCGTCCACCTCGCCGCTCCCGCCAAGGCCAAGCCCGGCGACCGCGTGATCGCCTATCTCGAACATCTCGGACGGATCGAGGGCACCTGCGTCCGGACGACGATGGAAGGCTTCGCGATGACCGTCACCGCGACAAGCCGCAAGCGCGAGAAGTTCACGGCCCAGCTCACCTGGCTCGCCAACCGCGAGGAACTCGGCCTTCCGGAAGATCGCCGGCATGAGCGTGTCGTGCCGCGCAACCCGCGCTCCATTCTGATGATGGAGGACGGTCTGGAATTCGTCGTCCGCATCGTCGACATCTCGCTCTCCGGCGCCGCCTTTTCGAGCGATCTCGATCTGCCGATCAATACGCCGGTGCGGATCGGCTCGACCCCGGCGCGGATCGTGCGCCGATTCGACGGCGGCTACGCGGCGGAATTCCGCTTCCCGCTCTCCGCCGATCTGCTCGACGAAAACCTCGAGCTCTGAAAGCCGGCCCGGCCGGCCACGTCGGGCAAACTGCCTGAGCCCCTGAATCGGCATCCCCGCACGGCTGCGTCGCGCCGCGCTCCGACCTCAAGTGAATCGCCAATGCCGCAGCAACCTCGCGGCCAAACGCACGCCACTCGCGCACCGGAGCGCCGGTCCGACGGCGCTTGCCGCGATTAAGGGATGCGTAAGTTAACGGCGCACTACCGAACAACGAAGAATTAATGGTTAAAATCTCGTTGTGCGATTGATACGAATCGTTACTTCCTCGTTCGACCAAGATTGATGCTGATCTATTCTTCGCTCGCCGCTCGGCCGAATACATAAATTTGTACGTTTCCATTTCAGCCAGGATCCATTTGCCAGCACGCATCGTCAGCCCCGGGACAGAAAGGGGACGACATGCTCTCAATTCATCACAATCTGATTGGTACCGCACTGGCCGCTCTGGTCACGCTCGGTGGAGCAACCGCAGCGAATGCTCAGGGCTCGGTCGGCATCCCGGTCGCGAGCCTTCCGGCCGAAGCCTCCGGCGATGCCCGCGCGCCCTATGCCTGGACGGATTTCTGCAAGCGCACCCCGTCCGAATGCCGCACCGACACCCGCGAGCCGGAGCGCATCGAGCTGAACGCCAAGCTGTGGAAGACGATCGTCGCCACCAACAACAGCGTCAATCGAGAGATCGAGGCCGTCACCGACGACGAACATTGGGGCGTCGTCGACCGCTGGGATATCCCCACCGATGGCAAGGGCGATTGCGAGGACTACGCGCTGCTGAAGCGCAAGCGCCTTGCCGAGGCCGGGCTGCCGCGCCGCGCCATGCTCATGACCGTCGTGATCGACGAGGAGAATGCCGGCCACGCCGTGCTGATGATCCGCACCGACCG
The DNA here is from genome assembly GCF_052113585.1 of Allobosea sp. TAF32. Classification (NCBI taxonomy): domain Bacteria; kingdom Pseudomonadati; phylum Pseudomonadota; class Alphaproteobacteria; order Hyphomicrobiales; family Alloboseaceae; genus Allobosea; species Allobosea sp. TAF32. The sequence continues at coordinate 414,197 of NZ_JBFRDM010000008.1, forward strand.
CGGCGACTTCGTGCTCGACAACAAGCGCAACGCGATCCTGCCCTGGAGCCAGACCGGCTACGTCTACGTCAAGCGCGAGTCGCAGTACCGCACGGGCTGGACCTCGCTCGGCGGCGCTCAGACTCCGACGGTCGCTTCGGTGCAGCGTTGATGAAGATTCCCGCGACCAGGATGATGTCGCGGTAAGAGGACGGCGAGGCTCGGTCACGTCCCCACCCACCCGTCCCCAAGGATCGGGTTTCGCCAGGGCCGGCTTTCCTCCCCGGAAGGCCGGCCCGCTTCTTTTCGAGGACGAGCCGTGACGTCGTGACGAGCGCCCGGCGTGCGTCAATCCAGCCTTTCGAGCCCTGCTGCGAATTGCTGCCAGCGCCGCACGTAAGCCTGCGCCGAAGCGGTGATCCCGGCCGCCGCCTTGTCGTCCAGCGTCCGCACCGCCCGCGCCGGCGCGCCGACGATCAGCGAATTATCGGGAAATTCCTTACCCTCGGTCACCAGCGCATTGGCGCCGACCAGGCAATTGCGGCCGATCTTCGCCCCGTTCAGCACGGTCGCGCCCATGCCCACGAGGCTGTTCTCGCCGATCGTGCAGCCATGCAGGATGGCGCGATGGCCGATCGTGCAATTGGCTCCCACGGTCAGCGGAAAGCCCATATCGGTGTGCAGTACGCAGCCTTCCTGGATGTTGCTGCCCTGGCCGATCGTGATCCATTCATTGTCGCCGCGCAGCACGGCGCCGAACCAAATCCCGACGTCGCCGGCCAGCCTTACGCGTCCGATCACGTGAGCATCGGGCGCCAGCCACCAGGCACCCTCGCCCGGCACGTCGGGTCTTGTTCCATCAAGCGCGTAGAGCGGCATGAGCGATATCCTCTCGGATCGCGGCGCGGCCTGGCGGACGCGGCAACGACGATCTGTGCAATGGTTATTACATCGGATTTTTCGAAAAGCGCATTCCGCCCTTGGGTCCGATGCGACCGGCCACCCGCGTTTTGCAGGCGCCCCCTCGCCGTCAAGCGCCGAGCATGTGCAGGAGATCGAGCACCACGCGGCCGGACGCCATGCCCCAGACGGCCGCCGTCATGCTGGCCAGCATCACGAACATGAAGGGCCGCCCCTCGATCTGCCGGCCGCGCACGGTATTGCGCAGGATCAGGAAGGGCGCGCTGAAGACCACGACCGGCACGCTGGCGACGGCGGCGAGCCCTCCCATCTCGAGCAGTTTGAAATCGGCACGCTGCGCGGTGAACAGCTCGAACGCACTGGCCAGCAGCCCCGCGAACGCGAAGCCGATCAAAAGCGACTGGAGCGCTTCGAGCGCGGAAGGCTGGATGGTCACGAGCGCGGCTCTTCCCCGGAACGACGCGCGAGAGCCTGCCGCATGGTTTACGGACTGTGAAGACAAGTCTTTACCAATGGTTAACGATAGCGCCCCGGTTATGGTTTACGCGCCGTTAAGCCGGCGGTGATTCAGTGATGCCGAGCCGATCCAGGAGATCGGGCGAAGAGTATCCGGAATGACCGCGTCCCTGTCCCATCATCGGCCCGGCCAGCAGACCGCCAATCTGACCTCGATGGTGCGCACCCGCCTGCAGCGGCCGCCCGTGCTCTTGCCGCGAGCGGACAGTGCCCTGCTCAAGGCCGCGCTGCTGATCATGCTCGCGGGCGCGATGGCGACGGGGCTGGGGCTCTATCTGACCCATCGCCGCCCCGAGGAGCCCGCCGCGCTCCAACCGGCCCGCGTCGGCAATGTGGCCCTGCTGATTCCGAAGGATCTGACCGGTCTCGACGAGGACGACGACACCAGCCGTCTCGTCGGCATGGTCCGGCTGCGGCTCGACTGGCCGAATCTCGGCCCGGCGCAGCCGCAGAACAGAAGACGCTTGCTGGTCACGCTGAGCCCGCCCGACAAGGTCAATGAGCCGGCGCGCCAGCTCGCGACCTATGCCCGCTTCCTGACGCCGACCGTCTGGTCGAATCCCGGCGGGCTCGTGGTGCGCAGCTTCCGCAAGGGCTCGCCCTATGAGGGCGACGAGTTCTATGTCTCGGTTCCCGACGGGAAAGGCTTCGCCGCCCGCTGTCCGATCGAGACCGCCGCCCATCTCGACGAACCCTGCCGCATCACCTTCCAGCATCGCGGCATGGATGTGAACATCCGCTTCCCGCGCAGCATCATCGCCGACTGGGCGGTGATGCTCGGCGGTGTGCGGCGGACGCTCGACGGCCTGATCAGATAGCGCGACGCGCTCTCAGTCTTCCAGGTCGACGTCGAGGATCGCCATGGTGAAGTTGAAGGAGCGGTCGCCGTCCTCGTCATCGACATGGATGATGCCGATGAACTCCTCGCCCAGATAGACCTCGGCCGAGTCGGTCTTCTTCATGCGGGCGCGCACGCTGATCGCGTGGTTGTTGAAGGTGCGGCGCAGATAAGCCTCGAGTTTGGCGAGTTCTGTCTTGTCCACGATCGGGTCCTTTCGATTGGCCGGGAGCGATGCCACGACAGGCCGTGAAGGGCAAGCGAAAGCAGCCGCCGCGCACATGGCCGTCCCACATCTCCACGGCTTGCCGGCCGCCAGCGGAATCGTGCGATGCTGGCGATCTGTTGCACTGGTGACGGATGCCAATCGATGAAGCCATGGCTTGCCCCCGCCCTCGCCTATGTCGCGAGCTGGCTCGAATTCCAGCGCCGCTACCATGACCAGCCCGGCTGCGCCTTCGCGATCGCGAATGGCACCGATATCGTGCTCGAAGCCGCCTTCGGCAGCGCGGACCTCGCAACCGGCGAGGTGCTGACGTCGCGGCACGGCTTCCGCATCGCCTCCCACTCCAAGAGCTTCACCTCGGCCGGCATCCTGCGCCTGGTCGAGGAAGGCCGGCTACGGCTCGACGACAAGGTCGGCCGCTTCGTCGACGGCCTCCATCCCGCGATCGCCGACGTCACCGTCGAACAGGTGCTCTCCAACAGCGCCGGCCTGACCCGCGACGGGCCGGACAACGGCCAGTTCCTCGATCGCAAGCCCTATTGCAGCAAGGCGGAACTGCTCGCGGACCTTGCCGTGGCTCCGGTCTATCCCGGCTCACAGCGCTTCAAATACTCCAATCACGGCTTCGCACTGCTCGGCCTCGTCATCGAGGCTGTGACCGGCCTCAGCTACAGCGAATGGATCACCGACGAGGTCGTCGCCAAGGCCGGGCTGCTCGAAACCAAGGCCGATATCGATCTCTGGGGGCACCGCCCGATGGCAAGGGGCCATAGCGGCAAGCAGCCACTCGACCAGCGGGTCGTCATCCCCGCGGACAATCCCGGCCACGCCATGACCTCGGCCGCGGGTTTCGTCGCCACGGCCGCGGATGTCGCGCGCTATTTCGCGCAGCTTTCGCCGAAGGCCGAGACCAGCATACTCTCGGCCCTCAGCCGCCGCGAGATGACGCGGCGGCTCTGGCAGGATGACGAAGCCAGCCTGGGCCGCCATTACGGCCTCGGCACCATCTCCGGCGGCGAAGGTAGCTGGCGCTGGTTCGGCCATTCCGGCGGATTCCAGGGCTTCATCACGCGCACCTGCGTCTTCCCGGAGCAGGACCTCACCGTCGCAGTCCTGACCAATGCCATCGACGGGCTGGCGCATCCCTGGCTCGATGGCGTCGTCCATATCCTCAGGACCTTCGCCGAGAGCGGCGCACCATCGCCGGAAATGCGGGATTGGACCGGCCGCTGGTGGACGATCTGGGGCGCGAATGACCTTGTTCCGGTCGCCAAGCAGGTGCTGGTGGCCGCACCGGCCCTTCTCACGCCCTTCCTCGACGCCGCCGAGATCACGCTGGAAGGGCCCGACCTTGGGCGCATCACCCACGCCTCCGGCTTCAGCAGCCCCGGCGAAACGGCGGAACTGCAGCGTAATGAAACGGGCGCGGTGGTATCCGTGCGCCTCGGCGGCGGCCGCCTCGTCCGCGAGGAGGAGATGCGCGACGAGATGCTGGCGCGCTATGGAGCAGCCGGCGGCGCCTGACAGCGCCCCCACCCCTCCCGGCGTGCGTCCCGCGGACGGGGGCAGCCACGCCTCGGCGATAAAGCACTTCGCCGCGCCACCCGCCACGCATTCGCCGCCTTTGCGCCGCATTTTAATTGCGAGGGCCGGCCGATGCGTGTGATCGCTTCATTCGCCGTGGCGGCTTTGCTTGCCGTGGGAGCGACGTGCGCTCACTCTCATCAGGCGCCAAGCCGCTGGGACTACCCGTTCTACTGCTGCTCCGGCGCCGACTGCGCGCCGCTCGAGCCTGAAGCCGTGCGAGAAGTCCATGGCGGCTTCGTCGTGATTGTGCGGCCGGGGGAGCATCCGATGTGGCCGAAGGAGCGCCGCACCACCCTGAGGCTCGAAATCCCCTATGACAAGGCGACGCCCTCGCCGGACGGGCATTGGCATCTCTGCATCAACGATGCGGGCGAGTTGCTCTGCTTCTTCGCGCCGGCCGGCGATTCCTGACGGTCACGGCATCGGACCGAAAGGCGGCACCCCGTTCGGAGAAATCCGATGCGATAAATGGTGAGCGAGGCGATCCAGCCCTCAGCCGAAGGCTGGGTGGTATCGCACCTCGCCGCGTGGCGTCACCGCCTTGAAGGACAGCCATTGCAGCTGGGATGGCGGGACATCGCCGAACCGCAGCCCGCCATCGCTCGCAAAACCGAAACGGGAGTAGAACGCCGGATCGCCGAGCACCACGACGCCGGCCGCGCCGCTCGCGCGCAACTGGGCAAGCCCTTCCTCGATCAGCGCTCCGCCGATCCCGTGACGCTGCCGGAGGGGCGAGACCGAAACCGGCCCGAGCCCGTGCCAGGCGCCCATGGCTTCCGCGATCTCGATCGGCGAGAACGCGACATGGCCGATGACGCCGCCGCCCTCGATAGCGACGAGCGACAGGCTCAGCGCCCCGGCCCCGCGCAGGCCGGAGACGATTGCCGCCTCCGTGCCGCTGCTGTGCGGCGCCGTGGCAAAGGCTGCCGTGGTGACCTCCGCGATCTCGGCCTCGTCGCCCGGCCGCTCGAGCCTGATGTCGATGCGCATGAGCTCCCGCCTCCGGAGCCCATCTTAGAGCATTGGCCCCAAAAGTGGATTCCACTTTTCGGTCCGATCCGATGCTACGGCAAAGAGATAGTCGCCACTTTGCGTCCGAAAGGACGCACGGCGATCTAGCGCATGAAATGCAGTTCCCGGAATCGCCCGCGGAACGCGGTCACGTCCCTGGCCACCGCAGCTGCCGAACGCGAACCGTTGAGCCCTTCGGCGATATAGCCCGCCAGCTCCGGCATATCCGCCGCGGTCATGCCGAAGCGCACGATCTCCGGCGTGCCGAGCCTGAGTCCGTTGACGTCCCCCTCCACCGCCGGCAGCGGCAGGCCGATGCCGCAGGACAGGATGTTGACCGCGCGCAGCTGCTTCGCCGCCGCCTGGCCGCCGCCATAAGGCGCCGCCTCGATCGCGAACTGATGCGAGGTCGTCATGCCCCTGTCGCGCGCGAAGACCGGCACCTGGCGCTCCGAGAGCGCCTCGGCCAGCGCTTTGGCCGTCTTGGCCATTTCCTGCGCATAGGCGCGGCCATGCGCCTTCCAGTCGAGCAGGGAAACCGCGAGCGATGCCGATTTCGCCGCATCGAAATTGGCGGAGAGGCCGGGATAGGCAATGGCGTCGAGCCGTTTGGCGATCTCCGCATCATTGGTGAGGATCAGCCCGGAAGGCGGTCCGCCGAGGCTCTTATAAGTGCTCATCGTCATCAGATGGGCACCTTCCTCCAGAGGCTGCTGCCAGCCATGGCCGGCGATCATGCCGGACATATGGGCCGCATCGAACAGGACGAGCGCGCCGACCTCGTCGGCGATGGCGCGGATCTCGCGGATCGGATGCGGGAAGAGGTTGAGGCTGCCGCCGATCGAGATCAGCTTCGGACGGAGCCTGAGTGCGTCGGCCCGCAGCTTCTCGACATCGACGGTGTAGTTGACCGGGTCGATCGGCGCCGGATGCGTGACGATGCCGTAGAGCCCGGCCGCGCCCGCACCGTGATGCGTGACATGGCCGCCGATCTCGCCGGGCGGCGCGATGATGCAGTCGCCCGCCTTTGCCGCGACCATGAAGGCGTAGAGATTGGCGATGGCACCCGAAGGCACCCGGATTTCCGCATATTTGGCGCCGAAGACCTCGGCTGCGAGCTCGGCCGCTATGATCTCGATCTGCTCGATCGCCTCCAGCCCCATCTCGTATTTGTCGCCGGGATAGCCGAGCGAGGGCCGCGCGCCGATCCCGGCCGACAGCAGCGCCTCGGCCTTCGGATTCATGACGTTGGTGGCGGGGTTCAGGTTGACGCAGTCGCGCTCATGGATCGCGCGGTTCTCCGTCGCGAGCGCATCGATCCGCGCCGCGATCGCATCGAGCGGCTGGCTTGCCGTCTCGCCTGCGATCCTCAGCACATAATCCTCGCTCACTTGGGGCACCCAATCGCGTCTGCCCAGTGCCGTCATGCCGGTCCCTCCGTCCTCGCTGGTTCCCGGCACAACAGCGGTTTGCCGCGCCGCGCGCAAACGAGTATTTCTCGCTGGCAGGATGAGAAAATCTCAACCTCGAACCGGATATCCGCCGTGCCCGTCAAGCCGCCTCGCCCGCGCCTGCCCTCGCTCAACGCCTTGCGCGCCTTCGAGGCGGCGGCTCGGCTCGAGAGCTTCACCAGGGCGGCGGACGAACTCGCCGTCACCGCCGGTGCCGTGACCCAGCAGATCCGGCAGCTCGAAGCGACGCTCGGTTTCCCGGTCTTCCGCCGGCTGGCACAGGGCGTCGCCCTCACGGACGCGGCGCGCGAGGCGCTGCCGCGGCTGACGCGCGGCTTCGACATGCTCGGCCAGGCCGTGCAAACGCTGCGCGAAGCCGAGCCGCACCGCCCGCTGGCTATCGCAGCCCTGCCCTGTCTCGCCCAGCTCTGGCTCTCGCCGCGGCTGCCGGCGCTGCAGCAGGCCTTCCCCGATCTGCAGATCTCGCTGTCGGCGATGGAGGAGCCGCCCGATCCGCGGCGCGAGCCTTACGACCTCGCATTGTTCTACTGTGAGTCGACGGAGCCGGGCGCGCTCCAGTTGGGCGATGACGCAATCCTGCCCGTCTGCGCCCCGGCGCTGGCCGCCCGGATCAAATCCGCGGCCGATCTGGCCCGGCAGACATTGCTGCACGACACCGTGTGGCGCGGCGACTGGGCGCGCTGGCTCGCCTTCGCCCTTCCGGAGGCCCTGATCGATCCGGGGCGCGGCCCGGCCTTCTCGCTCTACAGCCTGGCGCTGGATGCCTGTCTGTCGGGTTCGGGCGTGCTTATGGGCCGGGTGAGCCTCGTCGCCCCCCATCTGGCGAGCGGACGCCTCGCGGCGCCCTTCCCGCGGGCGATGCCGGCCATGGACAGGCTTACGCTGACACCGGCCATCGGTCCCGGTGCCCATGCGCGCCGGCTCGAGATCATGGATTGGCTCGCGGGCTCGGCGCAGAAACCAGATCAGATATAGGACCCGCAATCGCCTTCAAGGGTCTGGTCCATCGAGCGCGAAGGCTCGGCGCAGCCGGCTTCGCCGACAACCTTGGCCGGCACGCCCGCCACGGTCTTGTTTCGCGGCACGGCCGCCAGCACGACAGAGCCCGCCGCGACGCGGCTGCACCGGCCGACCTCGATATTGCCGAGGATCTTGGCGCCCGCGCCGATCAGCACGCCCTTGCGGATCTTGGGATGACGGTCACCACCCTGCTTGCCGGTGCCGCCCAGCGTGACGCCGTGCAGCAGCGAGACATCGTCCTCGATGACCGCCGTCTCGCCGACGACGAGGCCGGTGGCATGGTCGAGGAACACGCCCTTGCCCATCTTGGCGGCCGGGTTGATGTCGGTCTGGAAGACTTCCGAAGAGCGCGCCTGCAGATAGAGCGCGAAGTCGCGCCGCTCGCGCTGCCAGAGCCAATGCGCCAGGCGGTGGCACTGCAGCGCATGGAAGCCCTTGAAGAACAGCACCGGTTCCAGCACCCGGTAGCAGGCCGGGTCTCGGTCGAGCACCGCCATCACATCGGCGCGCATGCCGGCGCCGATCGTCTCGTCATCCGCCATCGCCTCGGCGAAGCCCTGCTCGATCAAATCGGCCGTCACGGCCGGATGGCCGAGCCGGGCCGCAACGCGATGGGCGACCGCGCATTCGAACGAGGGCTGGTTGAGAATCGAGGCGACGACGAGCGTGCCCAGCGCCGGCTCGGCGGCAACGGCTGCCTCGGCCTCGCCACGCAGGCGGGACCAGACAGGGTCGAGCCGGTTGAGGCCGGTTGTGAGATCGCGTGCTTCCACGGCGGAGCGCCCCGACGGCATGATCATTCTCCGGAAAGGGTCGTCAGCAGGAGGACAGCCTAGCCACAAGCTGGCGTCCGCACCAAAGGCTCAAGCCGACCAAGATTGAATCAAAAAGCGAGGCAGCGGATTCAGTTTTTCAGGGAACGTCGACAACACATTGACGTCGCCCGCTTTTCCAGATTGCCTCTATTCGCCCGGGACGTTCTCACAAACGCGCGAGAAAGTCGAGAACGGCCTGCTTGTGGCTCTTGTCGCCGACCGCGAGATTGTGGTCTCGCCCGACGATGTCGAACGATTCCGCATCTGGGATGAGCTTCGCGAGTTCCGGCCCGGAGCCGGAGACGTCGTCCTTCGTGCCGACGCTGATCAAAGTCGGCATCGCGATCTGCCCGACCTGCTCGGCGGTCAAGGTCTGGCGCGAGCCGCGGATGCAGGCGGCGAGCGCCCTGAGGTCGCTCTTGGTCTGCTCGGCGAAGGCGCGGAACATGCGCTGCATCGGATCGGTCAGCACCTCAAGCGAGGGCGCTTCCATCGCATCGGCGATGCCGAGCGGCAGCCCCACCCCCTCGACGAGATGGATGCCGAGCCCGCCAAGCAGCAGCGCATCGAGCCGGCGCGGATGCGCCAGCGCCAGATGCGCCGAGATGCGCGCCCCCATCGAATAGCCCATCACCGCCGCCCGCGGGATGTCGAGATGGTCCATCAGGCGGCGCACATCCTCCGCCATGATATCGGAGGAATAGGCAGCGGGATCATAGAGCTTCTCGCTCTGGCCGTGACCGCGATCGTCCAGCGCGACGACGCGGTAGCCGGCATGGGTCAGCGTCTTCGTCCACTGCGTGTTGACCCAGTTGGTCATGTAGGACGATGCGAAACCGTGGACGAGCACCACGGTCCGGTGCTGCGGCGTGTCGCCGGTGGGAGCCAGATCGATGAAAGCGATCTTCACGCCGTCGGAGGAAAAGCTCTGCATGCGGATCTCGGAACGAGGCGGTATGACGAAACAGGTTGTTGCCATCCCTGCCATGCAGGCCCGGCTTTGGGTAGCCGCCGCGGCGCGGTTTGCTTATGAACTATCGCCATGAGCCAGACCGCCACCAGCGCGCCAACCGCCTCCGCGGCAACGGAATCGCCGCGTTTCGCTTTCGTCGACATCGCTCGCGGCGTCGCGCTACTGGCGATGTTCGTCTACCACTTCGCCTATGATCTCTCCTTCTTCGGGTTGATCGAGACCGACGTCGTCGACGAGCCAGGCTGGCGGATCTTCGCGCGCTGCATCGCCGGCTCCTTCCTGATCGTCGTCGGCTTCAGCCTGGTTCTGGCGACGCGCAAGGGCCTGAACCGCCCTGCCTATCTGAAGCGCCTCGCCATGGTCGCCGGGGCCGCCGAGCTGGTTTCGCTCGGCACCTGGTTCGCGATCCCCGGCAACTTCATCTTCTTCGGCATCCTCCACCACATTGCGCTCGCGAGCGTGCTGGCCCTGCCCTTCCTGCGGCTGCCGGTCGCCGCCGTCGCGCTATCGGCGGTGCTCGCCTTCGCGCTGCCGCGCTTCGTCGCCCATCCGCTGCTCGACGCGCCCTGGCTGTCCTGGCTCGGCTTCTCGCGCGCGCAGCTCCAGACGGCTGATTTCGTGCCGGTCTTCCCCTGGTTCGGCTGCGTGCTCACCGGCATCGTGCTGGCGCGCCTGCTGCTGCCACGCCTGTCCGGTACGCGACTCGCCGCTTGGCAACCTCGCTTGCTCCCGGCGCGCATCGTCGCCTGGGGCGGCCGCCACAGCCTGCTGGTCTATCTCGTCCATCAGCCGGTCTTCATCGCCGTCCTGACGCTGGTGACCTTCGTTGCTCCGCCCCCTCCACCGGCCGAGCGCGCTTTCCGGGCCGAATGTCAGCGCAGCTGCGGGCCCGACGTGCCGGAACAGCTCTGCCGTGCGGTCTGCGCCTGCACCATCGACAAGCTCAAGCGCGAACAGCTCTGGCAGAAGGCGCTCGACGATCTGCTCACGCCGGAGGAAGGCGCACGCCTTGGTGAGTTCGCCCAGGCCTGCCTGCGCGAGCGCTGATGCAAATCGCGCACTGGCGTCCCGCCGGCTGACGGGATAGGTTGCGCCCGAAATCCAGCTTCTGAAGAGCGACGACCATGGCCGCGACCGGCATTCCGCATTTCCACAACGACCCCGGCGTCGCCGTCGTCCATGTCGGCGCGCACGAGTTCATGTGCATCGGCGCCAAGCCGCCCTTCGACCATCCGCACGTCTTCCTCGACATGGGCTCGGACAACGAGATCATCTGCCCGTACTGCTCGACGCTGTTCAAATACGAGCCGTCCCTGAAGAACGCCGAATGCACCCCGCCGGAATGCGCCTGGCACGACACCGCCAAGGCGGCCTGAAGCCCGTTCTGCTGAAGCGCGGGTTCTGAGGGGCACCCGCGCCCTCCCCGGCGCCATCGATCAAGGGCATCGCCTGTGTCTGCTCCTCACTTCGTCATCGCCGGCGCCGGCATCGGCGGGCTGACCATGGCGCTGTCGCTCGCCCGCCGCGGCATCGCCGCCACCGTCGTCGAGAAGCGCACCGGTTTCGGCGAGCTGGGCGCCGGCCTCCAGATCACCTCCAATTCCGGCCGCGTGCTCGATGCGCTCGACCTCGCCCTGCCGCTGAAGCGCGTCAGCGTCTCCTCACACGGGCTGACCATCCGGCGCTGGCGCGACGGCTCGCAACTGCTGGAGATGCCCTCCAGCCCGGAGCGCATGCCGACACCGTTCCGCATGCTCAGGCGCAACGACCTGCACACCATCCTGCTCGACGCCGCGCGCGCCATGCCCAACATCCGCCTGATGGTCGGGCGCGGGGTGCAAGAGGTCAGCCAGGACGAGAACGGCGTCGCGATCAGGCTCGGCGGGCAGAACGGCAGCAGCGAGACGATTTCCGCGCTCGGGCTGATCGGCGCCGACGGGCTGTGGTCACGCGTGCGGGACCTCACCGGCGATGCCTCGCCGCCGGTCTTCACCGGCTATGAAGCCTGGCGCGCTGTCGTGCCGACCCGCGCCGTCGACAAGCCGCGCGTGACGCTCCATCTCGGCCCCGGCCGGCATGCCGTGCATTACCCCGTCGCCGGCGGCAAGGAGATCAACCTCGTCGTCGTCCGCCAAGCCAAGGAAGCCCGTGAGGGCTGGTCGCGCGACGGCGACGCCAGCATCGTCACCGAGCACCTCTCCGGCGCCGCGTCGGCGCTACGCGAGCTCACCGGCGAGGCGCAGGGCTGGCAGGTCTGGTCGCTGTTCGACCGCAAGCCCGCGGCCATGGCCAGGGGCCGGATAGCCTTGATGGGCGACGCCGCGCACCCCGTCCTGCCCTTCCTCGCACAAGGCGCTTCGCTCGCCATCGAAGACGCCGCTGTGCTGGCGCGCCTCCTCGCCGAGACGCTCGGGCGCGATGGCGCGGCCGGGGTGCCGGTCGCCTTCGCCGCTTACGCAAAGGCCCGCGCCCGGCGCGCCGCCCGCGTGCAGGAGGAAAGCCGCAGCAATGGCCGCAACTATCATCTCGGCTGGCCGCTCAGCATCGCCCGGGATTTCGCGCTGAAACGGCTGGGCCCGGATGGGCTGCGCAACCGCTATGGCTGGCTCTACGACTGGCGCGACATATAGCATCGGACCGAAAAAGCGGAATCCGCTTTTCGGGAAAATCGGATGCGATAACAAATAGATAGATCATTGCTGCCGCATCCGATCGGACGCGCGGCGATTTGACTGACCTCGCCATCGCCGCATTCCATCCCTATCTGTTGGTTCGGAGAGGGATGAAAGAGAGATGATCCGCGTCAATCTTTACGAGCAACTCAATGGTCGCGCCCGCGCCATGCCGCGCTGGGCCGCATGGCTTGCCATGGCGGCGAGCTTCGTCGTCGGCATAGCCCTGTTTCTGGTCGCAGCGAGCCTCGCCCTGATCTTGATTCCGATCGTCGCCGTAGCCGGCGCGATCGCGGTCTGGCGGCTCAAGGCCAAGATGAAGGCTGCCGGTTTCGACCGTGCCGATCCCTTCGCGGGCGGGCCCCAGAGAGCCGAGCGGATCGAGGTGATCGATGCGGAATATCGCATCATCGAGCCGGACGAGCCGCGCCGCTAGCGCCTGCCGGTCAGTTTGCTGCGCAAGCTGACCGGCGAAGGCGTCTTCTCTGTCGAGCGAAAGCCGTTGCGGCTCACTCGATCCGGCTGACCAGGATCTTGTCGATGCGGCGGCCGTCGAGGTCGACGACCTCGAAGCGCCAATGACCCTTGTCGAAGCTTTCGCCGACATTGGGCAGGTGGTTCATTTCGGCCAGGATGAAGCCGGCGACCGTCTGGAAGTCGGCGTCGCGCGGGATCGGGATGCCGAGCTCATGCGAGAATTCGTCGACCTGCATCCAGCCGGCCACGAGATAGGAGCCGTCCGCGCGCGTCACGATGGCCGGCTCGTCCTCTTCCTCTTCCTGGAAGGCGCCGATGATCGCCTCGAGCACGTCGCCAGGCGTGATGATGCCCTCGAAATGGCCGTACTCGTCGAAGACCACGGCCATATGCACGCGGCTGGAGCGGATCTCGCGCAGCACATGCAGGGAATCGGCGGTGTCCATCACCACCGGCGCGTCTTGGACATGCCTACGCAGTTCCTCGATGTCCCCGGTAGCGAGGAAATCGATCAGATCCTTCATCAGCACGACGCCGATGATCGAATCCGACTCGCCATCCTGAACCGGCAGGCGCGAGCGGCGGGTGTCCTTCAGCTGCAGGCGGAGTTCCTCGGCGCTATCCGACAGGTCGATGACCTCAACCTCGCGGCGCGGCGTCATCAGCGCGCGCGCCGAGCGGTCGGCAAGACGCATGACGCCCGCGATCATCTCGCGCTCGTCGCGCTCCAGCACGCCGGCGGTCTCCGCCTCGGCAATGATGGTGCGCACCTCCTCTTCGGTGACCTTCTCTTCCGACTCACCCTTCTGGCCGAGCAGCGCGAGCACCGACTTGCCGGAAACATCGAGCAGGAAGACGAGCGGGGCGCCGACCTTCGACATCAACGCCATCGCAGGAGCGACGCGCGCCGCTATGCGCTCGGGGTCCCGCAGCGCGACCTGCTTCGGCACCAATTCGCCGAGGATCAGCGACAAATAGGTGATCGCGACGACCACGATGCCGACGCCGAGCGTATCCGACACCGATTGCGAAAAACCCTGGGTGCCCAGCCATTCCGACAGGCGCGCGCCCAGCGTGGCGCCGGAGAAGGCGCCAGAGAGCACGCCGACGAGCGTGATGCCGATCTGGACAGTGGAGAGGAATCGGCCGGGGTCTTCGGCCAGGCGTATCGCGGTCGCGGCGCCCTTGTTGCCCTGGTCGCTGAGGACCTTGAGGCGAGCCGGCCGCGACGAGACGACGGCGAGCTCGGACATGGCGAGAAGTCCATTCACGATCGTCAGCGCCAGGACGATCAGGATTTCGGTTAACAAAACCAATCCGTTTGCTGCGGCGCTGCGACATTTGGCAGCCCGCTTCTATGCCCCTTATAGCGGATCATTGCATGAACGCGATAAGCCCGACGAAAGAATCGTGAGCGAATGATGACGAGACCAAGCTTCTGGCAGCCGACACAAGGCGAACAGGCCGGCACCGACCGCCGCTTGCAGGCGCCGTCGGCCCAGCGCAACCGCGACGCGATTCTCGACATTCTGCGGCAGGTGCTGCCCCCTTCCGGGCTCGTGCTGGAGGTCGCGAGCGGCTCGGGAGAACACGCCGTCCACTTCGCGAAGGCCTTGCCCGCCCTGACGTTCCAGCCGAGCGATCCCACTCCCGATGCGCTGGCGAGCATCGCGGCCTGGACGCAGGAGTCCGGCCTCTCCAACATCCTGCCGCCGCTGATGCTCGACGCCGGCGCGTCGGAATGGCCGATCGAGGCAGCCGATGCGATCCTCTGCATCAACATGATCCATATCTCGCCCTGGAGAGCGACCGAGGGCCTGTTTCGCCAGGCGGGCCGTCTGCTGCGGAGCGGCCATCCGCTCTATCTCTACGGCCCTTATCGCCGTCCCGGCCTGCCGCTCGAACCGAGCAACGCAGCCTTCGACGAAAGCCTGCGCAGCCGCGATCCGGAATGGGGCTTGCGCGATCTCGATGCGGTGGAGGGGCTCGCGGCTGCCAACGGCTTCAACGCGCCGCAAATCGTTGAAATGCCGGCCAACAATCTGAGCGTGATCTTTCGAGCTGGCTGAAAGAGGCCGCCGCCGAAAACGCCGCGAGCGGCGGCCAAAGCCGACATCGCGAAACGTCCGCCTCCTCCATTGGTCGGGCTGGCGAATCGCCCGATCGCCGCACTACGCCCGCTCCTGATCCAAGGGGGCGATCATGATTAAGCGTATCCTATGCCTAGGCCTTTTGGCGTTTGCTCTTGCCGGCTGCGTCACCATGCAAAATCCGCTCTCGCAGCGGGACGTCGAAACCTTCAGACTTGCCAGCATCCATGTGGCGACCGATTCCGCCGCGACCCTGTGGTGGGGCGACGGGGACCGCGCCTATGCGAGATACAAAGGGCGGTCGGACGCTGAATCCGAAGAACTCTCCAAGACGCCCGAAGCCCGCGCCTTCATCGCCAAGCTGGCTTCCGCGAAGATCAGCGCCGCGCTCGAGCAGCAGTTGAAGCCGGTCCTGACCGGCCCGCGCCCCGTGAAAATCGACGTCAACCTGCGCCGGCTCTACGTTGCCTCGGCCATCCAGCGCGTGGTTGTGGGCGGCGGCCATGAGTTGGTCGCCGATGTCACGGTGACCGACGCCAAAACCGGCGCTGTTCTCGTGAGCTATCCCGAATTCCACTCGATGGCGCTGGCCGGCCAGGGAATCGGCGGAACGATGCTCGATGCGGCCTTCATGGCCGATCCGATCGATCGCCTCGCGCTGAATTTCGCCACCAAATATCGCGAGTGGCTGGTGCCGCCGCCCAACGCCTAAGCCGGGCCGCCAGTGCAGCGTCTCGGAGCCGGCTTGGTGCGGACGGCGGGACTCGAACCCGCAAGCCTTTGAAGGCGCAAGATTTTAAGTCTCGTGCGTCTACCAGTTTCGCCACGTCCGCGGGCGTCACAGCGATAGAGCATCGGACCGAAAAGTGGAACCCGCTTCTTGGAGAAATCCGGTGCTTAAACAAAGAGCTACATCGCCGCTTTGCGTCCGAAAGGACGCACGGCGATGTCGCGGGCGGGCACCGTGCGCGCAAGCCTCCGGCCCGTTTCCGCACAGGGCGCTTGCAGCCGGTCCTCAGTGCGGGCGTGCCGGCTTGTACCACTCGACCCCGTCGGGATCGACATAGAGACCGGGCGGAACGTTCGAGCCGATGCTCTTCTCCTCCATCGGAACGCGCATCGTGTCGTCGCGGTCGCCGCGTTTGACAGAGGTCCCGGCGGGTTGCGCGGCATGGC
Source organism: Allobosea sp. TAF32 (assembly GCF_052113585.1). Lineage (NCBI taxonomy): Bacteria > Pseudomonadati > Pseudomonadota > Alphaproteobacteria > Hyphomicrobiales > Alloboseaceae > Allobosea > Allobosea sp. TAF32. The sequence continues at coordinate 429,970 of NZ_JBFRDM010000008.1, forward strand.
CATGGGCGCCGCGGCCGACGCTGCTGGCCAGCCCGATCACCCCCTGCCGGCCTGCGACCTTGTCCTGCAGCTCCGTCACCGAGCGCGCGACGAAGGCGACCTTGGCGCTGCCTTCGACCACGGGCAGCGCCCGCCTCGCCGCGCCCTCGCCTGTCACCCGGACGCCGACGAAACGCGGCACATAGGTCGCGCCGCCCTTGCCGAAGGATTCCCAACCGCCGGCTGAGACGACCTGCGCGCCGCAGCGCTTGTGGGCGCGCTCGCAGGCAGAGCGCGTGACGTAGCGCGGCGCCCGCTGCTCGAATTCGGCGCGGGCGTTGCGATAGGCGAACTCGCATTGCTCAGCGCTGAGCAGCCCGCCGGCGATGCATTCGTCGCGCCGAACATAGGTATTTCCGGGGCTCTGCGCCGACAGCTCGGCCGGGCTCGCGAGCGTGAGGGCAGGCGCAAGCGCGGCGACGCGCAGCGTGGCGAGGATCGAGGCCGGAATCATCATGCGGTGAAACAACATTGCAATTATGGCTTTACAGCAGCGCGCGCCGCGAGGCGGCCAGCTCTCGGGTCGCGCCATAGTCGATCTTCCCGTTGCCGAGCACCGGGATCAACGGCGTCACCAGGATGGCGCGCGGCACCCACAACTCCGGGAAGCCCTGTGCCTTGGCCGCTTCCTGCAGTGTCGCACGGTCTGCGTCGGGCTTTTCGGTGACGAGGATGAGCTGCTCGCCCTTGCGGGGATCGGGCAGTCCGACGACGACATGGTTCTGGTCCGGCCAAAGCTTGGCGATCATGGTTTCGACCGCCGCGAGCGAAACCATTTCGCCGCCGAGCTTGGCGAAGCGCTTGGCCCGGCCTCGAATCGCGACGAAGCCATCCTCGATCACGACGATGTCGCCGGTATCGTGCCAGCCGCCTTCCGGCGGGACGACCCGGCCCGGCTGCGCCGGGTCGAGATATCCGGCCATGACGTTCGGCCCGCGCACGGTGAGCCGCCCGCCCTCATGGATGCCCTCAACAGGCTCCAGCTTCGCCTCGATGCCGGGCAGGAGCTGGCCGACCGTACCTTCGCGCATGGCCGCCGGCGTGTTGACGGCGAGCACCGGCGAGCATTCGGTGCAGCCATAGCCTTCGAGGATGGTGGTGCCGTAGGGCTCCCACATCCGCTTCGTCTCGGCCTTGACCCGCTCCGCCCCCGCGACGACGTAGCGCACGCTGCCAAGGTCGTTCGCTTCCGCAGCGCGGGCGTATCCTTGAAGGAAGGTGTCTGTGGCGAGCAGGAAGGTCGCCTTCATGTCGCCGATCAACTTCGGCACCTGCTTGTAGTGCAGCGGGCTCGGATAGAGCACGACCTTCATGCCGTGCAGCAGCGGCACCATCACCCCGGCAGTCAGCCCGAAGGAGTGGAAGGCCGGCAGCGGGTTCATGAAGACGTCCCGCTCGGAGATCGCGCCGGCGGCATGAGCGAAGACCTGCCGTGCGTTCGAGACGATATTGGCATGGCTCAGCGCTACGCCCTTCGGCTTGCCCTCCGTCCCCGACGTGAAGAGGATGACAGCAGTCTCGTCCGGCTTGGCCTCATAGGCGCGATGGACGAAGCCCGGCAGCAGGCTCTGCAATGCGCCAAGCGCCTTGTCGAAGCTGGTGATCTCCTTACGGACGTCTTCGAGGTAGACGATGCGCCGCCCTTCGCTCAAGGCCGCAACTTCCTCGTCAAGCTTGCCCTGATCGACGAAACGCCGGGAGGTGACGATGGTCTTGAGCTGTGCGACCTCCGCCGCTGCCCGCAGATTGCGGACGCCGGCGGTGAAATTGAGCAGCGCCGGCACGCGGCCATAGGCGAAGAGAGCGAACAGCGTCACCGCCATGCCCTGCATGTTCGGCAGGAGAACGCCGACATGCTCGCGCTCGGAGGTGAGCGCCGCAAGCTTGCGGCCCAATACCAGCGCGCCGAGCACGAGCCGCCCATAGGTAATCGGCTGGCGCTCGGGGTCCTCCAGCGCGATACGGCCCTTGCCATGCCTGGCGATGGTCTGCAGCAGAGCGCGAAAGATCGTGATCCGCGCAGCCGCGGCGTCGAAGTTGGCGGCGGCCATGTCTGGCGCGTCTCCCGGTCGGCGTTTCCTCTGGCTGCCAACCTAGTGACATCGGCGCCGGTTTCAACGTCCGGAACAGACGTCATGCTCGGGCTTGCCCCGAGCATGACATAAACTAGTGTCCATGAGATTCTCGGGTCGCGCTCCGCCCCGCCCGGGAATGACGGGGCCGCAGCCCTACCCGAACGCCCCGATCTCGTGCTGGATCGCGCCGGATATCTCGCGGATCAGCTCGAACAGTGCCAGCATCGGCGCGAACACGTCGCGATGCAGGGCTTCATAGGTGCCGCCCTCGCGCGGGCCCGGCGGCTCGCCGAAATCGAGGCCGATGGTCGGGTCGGGATCGCGCGGGAAGATTTCGGCCAGCAAGGCCAGACAAGCCGGCACGTCGAGGCGCAGCAGCCGCTCGATCAGCGCCTCGCGCGTCAGCCCCGCATGCGGCCGGAAATCCGGGATATGGGCGCAGGCGAGCCAGATCCGATGCATCGCCGCGAGCCTGAGAGCGTGCAGCGCCGCGAGCCGAGCCGGCATCTGCGGGGCGTCTTCCGCCGCCACCTTGAGTTTCAGCGCATCCGCCGACAGCCGCCAGAACAGGCGGCGCAGCGCCGGTGCGAGCTCCAGCCGCGACATTGCCTCCGCCACCGCCAGCAATTCTTCGCGCCGCCCTTCCCGCACCGTCCGGCGCGCCCGGTCGAACCAGCTGCCGGGATCGAGCGAGTCGAGATAGGCTCTGAGCACGTCAAGGTCGCTATGGCCGATCGCATAGGCGGCGAGGCGATAGGCGCGGTCGAAACGCTCCGAGCGCTCGCGCATGGCGCGGAAAAGATCCGGCGAGCGCGAGGCGGCGTGGCCGACGCCATGCATGCTGTTCGCCATCCAGCCGAGCTGTTGGAGGATGGCGTTGTTGGGGATGGCGCGCAGTTCGCGCGGATGGCGGATGTGCGTCGGCCCCGCCCCTTCCGATTGCCGCGCGGCCGGGCGCGAGCCGGTCTTGTCGAGCAGCGAGGGGCCGAATGTGCCGATCAGCGCCGCATAGCCGGGGTCGTCGACCAGCGCGTTCATCTCCTCGCGCACGGTTTGGAAGAACTCGCTGGCGAAATCCGGTTCGTCGTAGATCGGATCGTCCACCGCCTGGGCCGGCGCGAAGACCGCCTCGGCGATCCGGCCGACGGTTGCCCCTGCGAGTTGCGCTGTGCCGAACAACAGATACCCATCGCTGCCCTGGAAGCTGGTCTCGCGCACCGTCCTGATGCCGGCTTGCGCGAAGGCCCGCCGCGCATAGGCGGGATCGAGATAGGCCAGCCGATCCGACAGGCTGTCCGGATGGGCGCCGCGGCCGACCGATTCGCCATGGGTGTCGAAGATGACGAGCTCGACATCCGCGAGCCCGTAGCGCGCGAGTAGCTCGGCGATGCGGATGCGCAAACGCTCCACCCAGAAGGTCGAGGCGACCTGCCCGATATAGCGGCCGGAATCGGAATAGCCGAACTGGATGCACAGCCGCCCGTGGCGCTTGAGATAGTCGCGGAAATGCGGGCTGCGCAACGCCTCGTCGATGATGCGCGGCCCCTGCTCCAGTGCGTCGGAGGTCTCGAACAGCGGCGAAATCTCGACCCTGTCGGCGATGCCGAAACGGCTGGCGAGCCAGAGCGCGCAGAGCAGCGTATAACCGGTCTCGGTTTCCGCGATCAGGAAGCGCACCGGCCTGGTGCCGTCGACATGCTTCACGATCTGCGCGATCGTCATCATCATCCGCGCGGCAGAGGCGCGCTCGGCCGCCAGCGCCCCGAAATCGACGGCAACCGGCTCGACCTTGCCGAGTTCGGTGTTGGCGGCTGCGAGGAAGGCGCGCCGCTGCGCCGGCTCGCCCGGCTCCTCCTCCAGCGAAATGACCGAGCGCAACGCATTGTGAAGCTGCGAGGCGTTGAGCCGGAAATGCGGCAGCGCGATCGAGACGCCATGGGCGAGGCAGCCGGCCCGGATCTGCGCAAGTGCGAGCCTTGTCTCGTCGTCCGCAGCGTCGGTAAGGGCTCCGTCGAGCGCCTCGATCAACCGGGAGGCTTCCGGCAGTGCGGTCTCGCGTTCATGCACCAGCGACAGCGCAAAGGCCTGCAGGGCCTGCAGCGAAGGCTGCGTGCCGATCGGCGGCGCCAGCGCGAGCTGGCGCTCCACTGCCGCCAGCGCCGCGCTCACCAGGGCACGGACGACTTCTGCGGCCGGCACGCGCGGCAGCTTTTCGAGGATGCGCGCGAACTGCCCGCTCTTCGATTCGAGCCGGTATCGCAGCGTGTCCCACCAGCCGATATCGGTGCGCCCGTCCGTGTCGCAACCGACCCAGGACGCGAGCGTGATCGGCTTCGGCGCGAGTTCGGTCCAGCGTTCCGGCCAGCGCTCGCGGGCGACGGCAAAGTACGCCGCGTTTAGCCGGTCGAGGGCATCGCGCGCATGGCGCACGGCATAGCGCGCCTGCTCGAACTCGTCCTGCAGCGTGATTCGGCCATCGGGGCGGAAGCTCAGATCGGCCTCTCCGACAACCGCCTCCCCCGCAGTACCGCCGGAGGCGAGATCGGCGAGCGCATGGCAGAGCCGGCGCGCCATGCCGAAGGTCGGATGCGCGGTGAAGACGGCGGCAAAGCGCGCCCGCTCCACGGCCTGCCGGAAATCGTCAAAGGACGCCGCCGCACCGGCCGCTCCCTCCGCAAGCCCGGAGAACACAGCCGCTTCATCCTTGTCGAGCCCGACATAGCGGGCGACGCGCACGGCCCGCTGCCGCAGAGCCTGCCGCCCGAGCTGGCGAACCAGTTCGCCTGCGCCTTCCACGGTCAGTTCGTTGCGGTCCATCAGCCGGGTCAGCCAGAGCGTGACCCGCAGCACCGGGTTGCCGAAGGGGTCGTCGCGGGAATCGCGCCGTGCCTCCTCGATCCGGCCCAGCAACTCCTGCGAGAGCGCCTCGATAGCGGGAGCTGAATGGCTTTCCTTCGCGATCGTCATGGCCATGACCGCCCCTCCCACGTCCCGCCCGGCTTCATGAGCATAGCCGGGTCGTGCTGCATTGCAGCATCGGACGATCGCAGCCGCAAGCCGGAAGCGAATGGCCGCGTCAGATAAATTTTACCCGGATTATATTGCTTCAGTAAAATTACCCGGGTAATAGACTTTTCGATCGAGGAGCCCCGATGTCCGCCAGTTCGCCCCCCTGCACCGCCTTCCAGGACACCACCTGCATCGCCAGTGGCCGGCTGCCTGCCGTCGCGCTGGCCGTGAAGGCGGCACTGGCATCCCACCCGGAGGCCGCGATCCTCGTCTTCGACGACGCGACCGGAAAGGTCGTCGATCTCGATCTGCGCGGCAGCGATGCCGAGATCGTCGGACGGCTTGCGCCCGAGCCCGGCACGGCCTCACAGACTGCGCCGGAAGCAGAGGGCACCGAGGCGCCGCGCGGCCGGGGCAGGCCCAAGCTCGGCGTAGTCGCGCGCGAGGTCACGTTGCTGCCACGGCATTGGGACTGGCTGGCCCTCCAACCCGGTGGCGCTTCCCAGGTCCTGCGGCGCCTTGTCGACGAAGCCCGCAAGAACGATGGCGGGCGCGGCCAGGCCCGCGCGGCGCAGGCCGCGGCCTACGCCTTCATCTCTGCCATGGCGGGCAACCGCGAGGGCTTCGAGGAAGCCACGCGCGCCCTCTTCGCCGGCAATGACGAAGGCTTCGCCACGCACAGCCGGACATGGCCCGCCGATATCCGCGCCTATGCGGAGAAGCTGCGGGCAGGCCCGGCCGATCCGGAGGCGCAGCGATGACCGCCTATCTCGCCCCGAGCTGGGAATCCGGCCGCGACCTCTTCCGGCGCAGCATTGCCGGCGAGGTCGTGATGCTCAATCTCCTGCGCCTTCGGGAGATCGCGGACTATGCCGCCACGCCGCAGCTCGCGCCGGACGAACCGATCAGCGGCGCGCAGGCCTTCGAGCGTTACATCGCGCATTCCCAGCCCTATCTGGAGGCCAGCGGCGGTAAGCTGCTCTTCATCGGCGAAGGCGGTCCGTTCTTCATCGGCCCGGAAGGCGAGCGCTGGGATCGCGCCATGCTGGTCCGGCAGTCCTCCGTGCAGAACTTTCTCGCCTTCGCCAGCCATGAAGGCTACCTCTCCGGCTATGGGCACCGTCTCGCCGCCATCGAGGATTCCCGCCTGTTGCCACTGGTCCAGATGCCGCCGTTGGCCGGCGACATGCGCGCGGCATAGGCGGGACGCCGGGGCGGGCTGCGCCTGGCGCCATTGCGGGGCCCTCTGCCCAACGGCATAGCGGCGGCACTGCGCGCACCGCGCCCCGCCCCCGAATTCGCAAGGCCGCCCCGACATGACCACCCGCGCGCAATGGCTCGGCATCATCTGCGGGCTGCTGACCTCACTGATATGGGGTGTGCAATCAGTCGTCTCCCGGCACGCCATGCTGATCGACCTGACGCCGGCCGACGTGACGATCCTTCGCTTCGTCTCGGCCGGAGCCGTATTGCTGCCCTGGGCGCTGAAGCATATGCGCCCCTTCCCCGTCGGCTCGCTGGGCTGGCCGCGCGCCTGGATCATGGCGTTGCTGATCGGCCCGCTCTATAGCCTGCTTCTGGTCGGCGGCGCCCATTTCGCGCCGGCCCTGCACTCCTCGATTATCTCGCCCGGCCTGATCCCGGTCTTCACCGCCCTGCTCGTCTTCCTCGTCACCGGCGAGAGCGCCGGGCGGATGCGTCTCGCCGGGCTCGGCATCATCGTGCTCGGTATCGGCATCTTCTCGCGCGACGCGCTGGCCGCGACGCCGTCGCGGCCAGACGCCTGGATCGGCGATCTGCTCTTCGTGCTGATCGCCTGCCTGTGGTCGATCTTCGGGCTGCTGGCCAGGCGCTGGGGCGCAAGCTCGATCGAGGTCACCGCAGCCTCGTGCCTGCTCTCGGTGCCACTGCTCGTGGTCGTCGCGCTGGCGCTGCCCATCCACATGGCGCGGGCACCCCTCGCCGAGCTGCTGTTGCAAGCGCTATATCAGGGCGTGCTCGTCGGCGTGGTCGCACTCTATCTCTACGCCCGCACGGTGGCGATGCTCGGGGCGGCGAGAGCGACGCTGTTCCTGCCGCTGGTGCCGGTCGTGACCGCGAGTTCCAGCGCCCTGCTGCTGGCGGAAACGCCCACGCCGACAGAGCTCGTCGGCATGGCCGTGGTTGTGACGGGGATGCTGGTCGCCTTCCGCTCGCCGTCAGTCGGCTGAGCGACGGGACGGCATCTCAGCCCTGATGCCCCTTGGCGATCGGCTCGACATAGGTGAGAGCCATATCCCAGGGGAAGTAGATCCAGGTATCCTGGCTGACCTCGGTGACGAAGGTGTCGACCGTCGGAACGCCGGCCGGCTTGGCATAGACCGTGGCGAAATGCGCGTTCGGGAGCATCTCGCGCACGACGCGCGCCGTCTTGCCCGTGTCGGTCAGATCGTCGACCACCAGCACGCCCTTGCCCTTGCCGTCGCCGATCGCCTTGATGTTCGGCGCGATGTCCTTGAGCACCCTGAGCTCGGACTGGTTCCTGTAGTCGTGATAGCTGGCGACGCACACCGTCTCGATCATGCGAAGGCCGAGCTCGCGGCAGATGATTGCCGCCGGCACCAGCCCGCCGCGGGTGATGCAGACCATGGCCTCGAAGGGCCCCTTCTCCGCGAGGCGCCAGGCGAGCGCGCGGGCATCGCGGTGGAACTGATCCCAGGAAACCGGGAAAGCCTTGTTCGAGGACGGTTCGGCCATGGCGCTGCACTCCGGACAGGTGGCGGCGCCCGCGGCGCCGTTTCCTGTCGGAAAACCCTATCAGCGCGCGCCTGACAAGAGGGACGTACCGAACATCCCCAGCCGGGGCCGGCGAATCCGCCTCAAAACTCGGCCCAGCCATCCGCTCCGCCGCCGGATGCCACCTTTCGGCCGCGCGGGATCGGCGCCACCGACGGCACGGCGCGCAGCGCCGGCGCCGCAGCGCGGACGGGTTGCAGCGCCGGGCGCGCGTGCTCGCTTCCGAGCCGGAAGGACGAAGCCATCGTGCTCAGTTGCTCGGTCTCCTGCTGGAGATCGCGGGCAACACGGGCGCTCTGCTCTGCGAGCAGCGAATTCTGCTGCGTGATCTCGTCCATATGCGCGACGGTGCGCGCCATCTCGTCGATGCCGTTCGCCTGCTCGGTCGTCGCCTGCGAGATCTCGCTGACGGTGGAGGCGACCTTCGAGGCCGCATCGACGATCTCGCGCAGCGTCGAGCCGGCATCCTTGACGAGACCGACGCCGGCTTGAATCTGTTGCGCGGAGTTCGCGATCAACGCCTTGACGCCATTGGCCGACTCGCTGCAGCGGGCGGCGAGCGCGCGCACCTCGGTCGCGACCACCGCGAAGCCGCGTCCGGCATCGCCGGCGCGGGCCGCTTCTACGGCCGCATTGAGCGCCAGCAGGTTCGTCTGGAAGGCGATTTCGTCGATCATCGAGATGATCTCGGAGATGCCGGACGACGCCTGCTCGATCCTGCCCATCGCCTCCACCGCCTCGGTGACGATGGCTCCGCCCCGCGCGGCGACCTCGCTCGCCTCATTGCCAAGCTGCACCGCCATCTTCGAATTGCCTGCACTGTGCTTGACCGAAGCCGCGAGCTCCTCAGTCGTCGCCGCCGTCTGCTGCAGGCTCGAAGCATTGGCCTCCGTGCGCTCCGCCAATTGCTGGCTGTCGGACGTGATCTTCAGCGAGGCCCCATCGATACGCGCCGAAATCTCGCGCACCGAGCCGACCACCTCAGCCAGCGTGTCGAGCAGATCGTTGACGCCGTTGCAGAGCGTCGCGACCTCCCCGTTCTTGCCTTCCAGCGGCACGCGGCCGGTCAGGTCCTTGTTCTTGGCGCGCGCGATGACCTCACTCGTCTCCTTCACGGCGGCCTCGAGCTGCTTGCCCTTGAAGGTGGCCGTGATGTCAGTGGCGAACTTCACGACCTTGTAGGGCCGCCCCTGCGCATCGAGGATCGGGTTGTAGCTCGCCTGGATCCAGACCTCTCTGCCACCCTTGCCGATGCGCCGATACTGCCCGGCATCGTACTCGCCCCTGCTCAGGCGCTCCCAGAAGTTGCGATAGGCTGGCGACTCCCGCTCGGCGGGATCGACGAACATGCGGTGGTGCTGTCCGACGATCTGCGCGAGCTCATAGCCGAGAACATTCAGGAAATTCTCGTTCGCATGCAGGATCTTGCCGGTGAGGTCGAACTCGATGACGGCCTGCGCCTTGTCGATCGCGGCACGCTGCCCTTCGAGATCGGCCAGGCGGTTCTTCTGTTCGGTGATATCGAAAGCGTATTTGATCACCCCGACCAGCTTGCCGCCCGCGCCCATGATCGGGTTGTAGCTCGCCTGAATCCAGATTTCTTTGCCGCCCTTGCCGACACGAAGGTATTGGCCACGCGAAAACTCACCTCGTCCGAGATCGGCCCAGAACTGCCTGTATCTCGCGCTGGTCTTTTCTTCCGGCGTCACGAACATGCTGTGATGCTGACCTTCGATCTCCGCCAGCGCATAGCCCATCGTGGTCAGGAAATTCTCATTCGCGCCGAGTATCTTCCCGTCGATGTCGAATTCGATGACGGCTTGCGATCGGTTGATCGCCGCGAGCTGGGCCGCCGTGTGCTTGTTCGAGAATAGGCCGGAAAAGAGCGACATCGATATCCCCCTTTTGGCGCGGCCCAGCGCATCAGGCTTCGTCTCGGGCCAGCGCCGTCATGAAAGCCGCTATCGAACGCCCGCCACGCGAAAACGCAGCGACATGAGCCGAATTCTTTTCGACTACTGCAGAATCATGACAGCTACCGGTTTATGAATGATGCATACCCGGCTCATCACCTCACAAATCACGAAACAAAGAAATATTCGCCCGAAAAGATATTACATCAAAGCAATAAGCAGGACGACACAAGGCGCTTCCGCACCGTTCTCCGGCAAGAAAAAAGAGATGAATTGTATTATAACCGCAAAGGTCGCATCAGCTATTTATGCTTCTTTATATTTTAATTTTTCAACATCAATCATAGCCTTCACGTCGGCCATAGCGGCCTCGAGTTTGCCTGCTTCGCGCGACCGCACGACGATGTTCGTGTCGGGCCCGATCTCCGACCAGAACGGATAGGAACCGATAGAGACCGCCGGATGAGCCTTGGCGATCTCCGCCAGCGGGCCGCCGATATCGCCCTCGCGCAAGCCGGCGCGGACCGTATCGGAGAGGATCTTCGTCCCTGTCCGCAAAGTCGGCGCCACAACGTCCAGCATCGCCTGCATGATCGCCGGAACGCCGGCCATCACATAGACATTCCCGATATTGAAGCCCGGCGCCTTCGAGATCGCGTTGGCGATCAGCTCGGCGCCGGCCGGGATCCGGGCCATCCGCATGCGCGCCTCGTTGAGTTCGGCCGGCGAGAAGCGCTCCGACAGCATGGCGACCGCGCGCGGATCGTAGTCGATGGCGACGCCGAAAGCGGCCGCGACGGAATCCGCCGTGATGTCGTCATGGGTCGGCCCGATGCCGCCGGTGGTGAAGACATAGCTGTAGCGCCCCCGCAGGGCGTTGAGCGCCGCGACGATCTCCTCCTTCACATCCGGCACCACCCGGACCTCGCGCAGCTCGATGCCGATATTGGTGAGGTACTCGGCGATATAGCCGATGTTCTTGTCCTTCGTGCGCCCCGAGAGGATCTCGTCGCCGATCACGAGAATCGCGGCCGTGACCATGACGGCGGAGGAACTGGCTTCACTGGCGGTCATGGCGGCGCTCCTAGCTTTCAGCACAAGAGCTAGGGCATAGGACCGAAAAGCGGTACCCACTTTCGGACGCATCCAATGCTCAGAAAATGAGATAGATCGCCGCCCCAGGGCCCAGTGGGGCGGGCGGCGATCGAAGGCACATTGACGCGGCGCTGTGGCGGCACCGCGAAGGCCTCGGTTCAGGCGCGCTTGCGCTCGAAGGCGAGATTGAGCCGCGTCTGCGAAACGAGTTCGTAACCGCTGCGCGTCAGCAGGCCGACGAGATCGCTCTGCCAGCGCTGGCGCGAATCCTCGATGATGATGAAGCCCGGCCAGAGCGTCTCCGGCGCATCGCGCAGGAAGGGCTCGAGAATGATGTCCTCCGCGCCCTCGACATCGAGCTTGATCGCATCGATCCGCTCATAGCCCTCGCCCTGGACCAGGGCGAGTAGCGTCATGGCCGGCACCTTCAGCGCGGTTCCCGCGCTCGAATTGATGATGCGGACGCTCGACTCGCCGCGATTGGCCTGGTCGATGAACAGGGTGAGTTCGCCCGGCTTGTCGGCCAGGGCGCAGGCCACCGCCTTGATCGTGCCGAACGGGTTCTGCGCGATGTTGAAAGCGAGCCGTGCGAAGATATCCGGCTGCGGCTCGACCGCGAGGATGCGCGCGCCGCGCCCCGCCTGCGAGGCCACGAACAAGGAATAGGCGCCGACATTCGCGCCGACATCGATGAAGGTGAAGCCTTCGCGCAGCCGGGCCGCCAGCATCTCGCGCTCCGACACGTCGAAGCTCTGCGGCGTGAACAGAACGCGCTTCTCGCAGATATTGCCGTTCGGATGGAGCCGCATCCTGGCGCCCAGCGCCTCGATGTCGACAGGAGTGCCGTCGAGCGCGCGCAGGGCGATGCTGCGCAGCGCAAGGGCGAGCTTGCGCCCCAGGAAGCTGTCGGAGGTAGCACGCGTCCAGGCGATGATACGCCCGATAAAGGCTTTCGGGGCAAAGGCGCCGTAAGGCCGCTCTTCGCCAGCGGATTGATCGATCATGATGGCCATCGGGCCAGCCTGATACACCTCGCGGCGCCGGGACGCCAGTCGTCAGGACACACAATCGCCAGGCGTCACCGCGCGTCGGCGAAACGCGAATGAATCTCGCCGAACAGGGGCGCGATCGCGATGAAGACGTCGACGAGCCGCGGATCGAACTGCCGACCGCGCTCACTCAGGACCACTGCGACCGCTTCATCATGCGTCATCGCCGGCTTGTAGACTCGCTCCGTGACGAGTGCGTCATAGACGTCGGCAATCGCCATCAGCCGCCCCGCCAGCGGAATGGCCAGCCCGGCGAGACCTTGCGGGTAGCCGGCCCCGTCCCAGCGCTCATGATGCGTGTAGGCGATTTCCTTGGCGAGCCGGAGAAACGAGCTCGATGCGCCCAGATGGCGCTCGGCATTGGCGATGGCGAGGCGTCCGAGCTCGGCATGCGTCTGCATCACCGCGCGCTCTTCCTCGTCGAGCTTGCCGGGTTTCAGCAGAATGCTGTCGGGAATGCCGACCTTGCCGATGTCGTGCAGCGGGGCGGACTTGAACAGCAGCTCCAGGGTCGCGTCGTTCAGCTCCTCGGAGAAGAGCCCACGCTCCCGGGCGCCCTCCGCGAGTGCCCGCAAATAATACTGCGTGCGGCGGACATGGTTGGCCGTCTCGTTGTCGCGCGTCTCCGCCAGCGACGCCATGGCCAGAATGATGGCATCCTTCGCCCGCTCGGCTTCCTCCAATGCGGCCGAAAGCGAGTTCACCAGCGCGATGTTCGTCATGGCGACGGACGCGCTGTTGGCGATCCGCCGCAGGGCCCGGATCACGTCCGGCTGGGGACGATGACGGCGCGCCCAATAGGCACCGATCGCGGCGACCGGATCATCCTGCCTCACCGGCACCATCACGAGGCTGCGCACGAAGGTCGGCCGATAGGCCGCATGGGGAATGCGATCGTCTGCGTAGATGTCCTCGATGACCACGACCTCGCCATGCTGCATGGCCCAGCCTGAAATGCAGGCTTCCATCGGGAAGCGCTGGCCTTTCCAGAGCGGGGTGATGGCGTCCTCGTCGGCATAGTAGCAACGGCCATTCTCGCGCAGGACGAAGCTGATGCCGTCTGCGCCGGTCAGTCCCCGCGCATTCCGGCGCACCACCGCCATGACCTCGTCGAGCCCGCGGGCCATCGCAAGATCGAGCACCAGCGCATCGAGCGCGCTCAGCGTCGGATCGGGAGTATCGGCGGCCAGGCTGGAGACAGTCGCTTGCATATGTCCAAAGGTAAGCGAGCCGGTCGGATCGACGGCGAGGCAACGAATTGCCTCAAAAAAGTTACAATTCCACGAATTTCCGGGCAATAATCATTCGCTCGCAACGAACCTTACGGCATTGCCGCCGCCGCCGCGTGGCTTGCGCATGCCTCCCGCGCTCAACCGGCTTGCGCGCCCCACCAAACGCAATAGATAAGGGGGGAGGAGTTTTCCGCGCGCGATGACATTCGAAGACACCATCGGCCGCTCGCGTCCGCGCGAGCCTGCCATCAAGATTCATGGCCCCGAGGCCTTCGCGGCCATGCATAAGGCCGGCCGGCTGACGGCGGCGGGGCTGGACATGCTCGGCTCCTATGTCAAGCCGGGCGTCACCACCCAGCGTCTCGATGATCTCGCCTTCCAGTTCGCCATGGACAACGGCGCCTACCCGGCGACCTTGTTCTATCGCGGCTACACCAAGTCGATCTGCACCTCGATCAACCATGTCGTCTGCCACGGCATTCCCGACGACAAGCCGCTGCGCGAGGGTGATGTCCTCAACATCGACTACACGCTGATCGTCGATGGCTGGCACGGCGATTCCAGCCGCATGTACGGCGTCGGCGACATCTCGCGGAAAGCCGAGCGCCTGGTCGAGATCACCTATGAGAGCCTGCTGCGTGGCATCAAGGCGGTGCGCGCCGGCGCCACGACCGGAGATATCGGCTTCGCGATTCAGCGCTATGCCGAGGCCGAGCGCTGCTCGGTGGTGCGCGACTTCTGCGGCCACGGCATCGGTCAGCTCTTCCACGACGCGCCGAACATCCTGCACTATGGCAGCCCCGGCGAGGGCATCGAGCTGAAGCCCGGCATGGTCTTCACCATCGAGCCGATGATCAATCTCGGCAAGTCGGGGGTGAAGGTGCTCTCCGACGGTTGGACCGCGGTGACGCGCGACCGTTCGCTCTCGGCCCAGTTCGAACATCAGATCGGCGTCACCGAGACAGGCTGCGAGATCTTCACGCTCTCGCCAGGCGGCCTCGACAATCCGCTCGCGGCGAAATGAGCGAGCGCCAGGGCAAGGGATCGCGCAAAGCGCCCTCGCCCGCGGGACTGTTCGCAGAATCCGCTGTCCCGGCGGTCTCCACGGCCCAGGCCCCGGCGGCCGCACTACCACGGCCATCGCGATCGCCTGCGCGCCCGCTTTCAGGAGGCAGGCGCCGATGCGCTGCCCGACTACGAACTGCTGGAGCTGCTGCTCTTCCGCTCGATCCCACAGCGCGACGTCAAGCCGCTCGCCAAGGAGCTGATCCAGCGCTTCGGCTCCTTCGCCGAGGTCCTGGCGGCTCCCGCCTCGCGGTTGACCGAGGCCAAGGGCGTCGGCGAGGGCGTGGCGCTCGATCTCAAGATCGTCGAAGCCGCGCTGAAGCGCATGGCCAAGGGCGCCGTCGCCAAGCGCACCGTAGTCTCCTCCTGGTCCTCGGTACTCGACTATTGCCGGATGGCGATGGCCTTCGCCGAGCGCGAGCAGTTCCGCATCCTCTTCCTCGACAAGAAGAACGCGCTCATCGCCGATGAAGTGCAGCAGACCGGCACGGTCGATCACACGCCGGTCTATCCGCGCGAGGTCATGCGCAGGGCGCTGGAACTTTCGGCTTCGGCGATCATCCTCGTCCACAACCACCCCTCGGGCGACCCGACGCCCTCCGGGGCCGACATGCGGATGACCCGCGAGCTCGTCGACATCGCCAAGCCGCTCGGCATCGCCATTCACGACCACATCATCGTCGGCCGAGACGGCCATGCGAGCTTCCGCAGCCTCGGCCTGATCTGAGCCGCAAGCCCGCGCTACGGGAGGCAGAGCGCATGTCGCAGCTGACAGTGAAACGGGTCTATGATCCGCCGGCGCCCGGCGACGGCATGCGGATTCTGGTCGACCGGCTGTGGCCGCGCGGCGTCTCGAAGGACAGAATCGATCTCTGGCTCAAGGACATCGCGCCCAGCGATGCCTTGCGGCATGAATTCCACGGCCATCCCGATCGCTGGGATGAGTTTTGCGCAGCCTATGCGGCAGAACTCGGCACCGCCCCGGCGCAGGCTGCACTTTGCACGCTGGACGAGAAGCTCAAGGAAGGTCCTGTGGCCTTGCTCTACGCCGCCAAAGACGAGCATCACAACAACGCCGAGGCCCTGAGGATCTGGCTGCAGCAACGGCGCAGCTCGACGAAAACCGGCTAGAAGCGCTTCCGTTACGGAGCCTTGAATAGAAGCGGTCGCTGCCGCCTCAGCTGGACCGCCGGGTGTTGCCGCTCAGCTGCGTGAGGACTTCGCTCCTCACTATTGCCCATGAATTAGGCAGGCCGATCAATTGGCCGCCTCTTCCCCCTCTTCCCGAACGCCAGCGAATGCGCATAGGCTGACCGAAAAGGGGAAGAGGCTGCATGGTCGCATTCGATGAAATGACCGGCTTGGGCACGGAGCTGCGGCCTGCCTACGGAGCTCTCGACCGTTGGCTGAAGGAGGCTCCGCCGGAAACGCTGGCTCTGCGGCGCAGCCAGGCCGAGCTGTTCTTCCGGCGTATCGGCATTACCTTCGCCGTCTACGGCGACGCAGAATCCACCGAACGGCTGATCCCCTTCGATATCATCCCGCGCGTCCTGACCAAGCCGGAATGGACCAAGCTGGAAGCGGGCCTGCGCCAGCGCGTCACCGCGCTCAACATGTTCCTGGCCGATGTCTACGGGCCGAAGGAATGCCTCAAGGCCGGCATCATTCCACCGGATCTGGTCTACCGGAACGCCTGCTACCAGCTTGAAATGGTCGACTTCAAGGTGCCGCACGGCATCTACTGCCATATCGCCGGCATCGATGTGGTGCGCGTCGACGCCGACACCTTCTACGTGCTGGAAGACAATGCGCGCACCCCCTCGGGCGTCTCCTACATGATGGAGAACCGCGAAGTGATGCTCCGGCTCTTCCCTGAGCTCTTCGCCATGCATCGCGTCGCACCGGTCGACAATTATCCGGATCAGTTGCTGGCGACGTTGCGCTCGGTCGCGCCGCGCAGCGCGCCTTCCGACCCGACGATCTGCCTGCTGACGCCTGGCCAGTACAATTCGGCCTTCTACGAGCACTCGTTCCTGGCCGACAAGCTCGGCGTCGAACTGGTCGAGGGCTCTGACCTGCTGGTCAAGGACGACGTGGTCTATATGAGGACCACCCAGGGCCCCAAGCGCGTCGACGTGATCTACCGGCGTATCGACGATGATTTCATCGATCCGCTCGTCTTCCGCAGCGATTCGATCCTCGGCGTGCCCGGCATCATCGGGGCCTACAAGGCCGGCAACGTTACGCTGGCCAACGCAGTCGGCACCGGCGTTGCCGACGACAAGGCGGTCTACAGCTACATGCCGGAGATCGTGAAGTTCTTCACCGGCGAGGAGCCGATCCTGAAGAACGTCCCGACCTTCCGCTGCCGCGAACCCGAAGCCAACGCCTATGTCCTCGACAATCTCGAGAAGCTCGTCGTCAAGGAGGTCAACGGCTCGGGCGGCTACGGCATGCTCGTTGGCCCGCACGCCAACAAGGCGCAGATCGAGGCCTTCCGCCGCAAGCTCAAGGCCCAGCCGGACGGCTTCATCGCCCAGCCGACGTTGGCGCTCTCGACCTGCCCGACCTTCGTCGCCTCGGGCGTGGCGCCCCGCCATGTCGATTTGCGCCCCTATGTGCTCAGCGGCGCCAACGGCATCTCCTGCGTTCCCGGCGGGCTGACCCGCGTCGCGCTCAAGGAAGGCTCGCTCGTCGTCAATTCCAGCCAGGGCGGCGGCACCAAGGACACCTGGGTGCTCGACGCATGACGAACCCCGTCCTTCGCACGGCCATCTCGCTTCCGGAATCGCCTGCCATGCTGCGGAAAGGCTCTCGCTGACCATGCTCTCGCGTACCGCAGACAGCCTCTATTGGGTTTCCCGCTATGTCGAGCGGGCTGAATATCTGGCCCGCATCCTCGACGCCACGACCCGCCTCACCAACCTCCCGTCGACCTATGGCGGCGCCGGCACGGAATGGCAGAGCGCGGTCTTGACGGCCGGCTGCGAGGACACCTTCGCCCGGGCCTATGGCGAAGCGAATGAGCGCAATGTCTGCGACTTCCTGACCTTCAACCCGGACAATCCCTCCTCCATCCGCAACTGCCTCGCCCAGGCACGCTCCAATGCGCGCGCCGTGCGCACGGCGCTGACCTCGGAGATGTGGGACGCGCTCAACGGCGCCTGGCTTGAACTGCAGCGCTTCGAGAAGAAGCGGATGGACCGCGAGGAATTCGCTCGCTTCCTCGACTGGGTGAAGAACGTCTCGCTGGTCTTCGACGGCTCGGCCTACCGCACCATGCTGCGCGACGACAGCTACTGGTTCTCGCGGCTCGGCGTCTATATCGAGCGCGCCGACAACACCGCCCGCATCCTCGACGTGAAGTATCATGTGCTGCTGCCGGCCAACGAGCAGGTCGGCGGCTCGCTCGACTACTTCCAGTGGACCACGGTGCTGCGCGAGGTCTCGGCGCTGACGGCCTATCACTGGGTCTATCGCGAGGCGGTGAAGCCGATACTGGTCGCAGACCTGCTCATCCTGAACCGCCGCATGCCGCGATCGCTCGCCGCCTGCTACGAGAACATCTCGCGCTTCCTCGACCATCTCGGCGATGCCTATGGCCGGCAGGGTTCATCCCAGCGCCAGGCGCGCAAGACGCTGGGGGGCCTGAGCAACACCCGCATCGACGATGTCTTCGAGCACGGGCTGCACGAATTCATCGAAGAGTTCATCACGGAGAACAACCGCCTCGGCAACACCATCTTCGAGCAGTATCTGCAATGAAAGCCTTGCTCGTGTTCAGGCTCTCGGCAAGAACGCGGCCGCGGTAACCCGCTCGGATTGGACCATGCGGATCAGGATCTCCCACACGATCAGCTACGACTACGCCGAGCCGGCGCGCCACATCACGCAGATTCTGCGTTTGACGCCGCGCGACCATGACGGCCAGCATGTGATGTCCTGGCGCATCGAGCCGAGCGTCGACGGCCGTTTGCGCGCCACGCAGGATGCGCATGGCAACATCGTCCATAGCTTCTACGCCGAAGGCCCGATCTCCTCGCTCGGCATCCGCATCGATGGGCTGATCGAGACCGTCGATCTGGCCGGCGCGGTCCGCGGCGGTCTCGAACGCGTCCCTTGCGAGGTTTATCGACGCGATACCCTGATGACGGGGCATGATGACGCCCTGCGCAGCTTCGCTGACGAGGTGACGGCGGGCGCCGCCACGCCCTTGTCGCAGATGCATGCTCTTATGGCTGCCGTCGGCGATCGGATGAATTGCATCGATGCCAGTGGCCGCAGCGGGGTCGGAGCGATCGCGGCCTTTGCCGCGCAGGAGGCGATCGCGCAGGATGTCGCGCATGTCTTCATGGCCTGCGCCCGGCATCTCGGCATGCCCGCACGCTACGTCTCGGGCTATGTCGCACAGGCCGACGGCCTGCCGCACGGCAACGGTGCCCATGCCTGGGCAGAGGTGCATCTGGACGACTATGGCTGGATCGGTTTCGACTGCGCCAACGGCCTCTGCCCCATCGATACGCATGTTCGCGTGGCCGTGGGGCTCGATTTCGCCGATGCCGCGCCGGTGCGCGGCTCGCGTCAGGGCGGCGAAGGCGAGAACCTCAATGTGCTCGTCAGCGCCCGGGAGGCCGAAGGGCGTTTCGCCAATCAGTGATCGCGCCCGATCCGGCTCGTTATTCTAGCATCGGATTTCTCCGAAGAATGGATTCCACTTTTCGGTCCGATGCTCTGGGAGTGCTGCAGATGCAAGGACATGCCCCGTGACCTACTGCGCCGGAATCCTTGTGCAGGATGGCCTCGTCATGATCGCCGATACCCGCACCAATGCCGGGCTGGACGACATCTCGACCTTCCGTAAGCTCCATGTCTTCTCATGGCCGGGGGACCGCAACTTCGGTCTGATGACCGCCGGCAACCTCTCGATCACCCAGTCGGTGGTGAGCTTCCTGCACGAAGGCCTGCCAAACCCCGAGACCGGCGAGATCGACACCCTGCACAATGCGAGCTCGATGTTCCGTGCCGCCCAACTCGTCGGGCGCTGCATTCGCCATGTCCGCGAGATCGACGGCACGGCCCTCGAGGAAGCGCGGGTCAAGTTCGACATCTCGATGCTGTTCGGTGGGCAGATCAAGGGGCAGCCGATGCGGCTCTTCATGGTTTATGGCGCAGGCAACTTCATCGAATGCGGCGTAGACGCGCCCTTCCTGCAAATCGGCGAACACAAATACGGCAAGCCGATTCTCGACCGCGCCGTGACCTTCAAGACGCATCTCTACGACGCCCTCAAGGTCGGATTGATTTCGATGGATTCGACGATGCGCTCCAATCTCGGCGTCGGTTTGCCGATCGACCTGCTCGTCATGCGGCGGGACGCCGACGATCTCGAACTCAACAGGCGGATCGAGGCCGGAGAACCCTATTTCCACGATTTGCGCGAGCGCTGGTCCGCCGCACTGCGGGCTGCCCATATGGCGATTCCGCGCCCACCTTACGCTCCATCCGACTCTTGACGCCGTCGGGTGGCAACGGGATATCAATAATTCGGGCTTTAAGTCGTCCGAACGACCTGCCTTGGATAACGAATGCTGCAACCGTTTGCCGCGAAGATGACGAACGCGGGTGCCTCCGCTCGTATGTTCGCGAGCACGGTGGTGACACTCGGCTGCGCGTTCCTGCTCCTGATGGCTGCCGGCATCGGCGTGGTCATCGCGATCACCCGCGAAGCCAATCGCCTCGAGGTGCAGCGTCAGGCCGAACGGATCGAGGCGGCCTTCAACGCCCAGATCAAGGTCAACGAATTGCGCCTGCAGGGCCTGACTACGGCCGGCGAGCTGCCGGATGCGTTGGAAGCGGATGACCCGAAACCTGCGCTCCAGGCCGCCTTCAAACGCCTGCGCAGTCAGTTCGCCGATTTCGACGGGGCTTTTATCGCATCCGCGGGCGGCACCGTGCTGGCCGGCATCGAAACGAACACGCAGCTGGGCCGGGCGGGGACGGAAGGGCCGCGCCATCTCGATCTGTTCCTTCGCAGTGCCAGGGAAGTTCCGCTCCCCATAGGCCAGGGCGAGGACAGCCTTCCGCAGCCCGGAACCTCGCGCTCGGCCATCGTGCGGGACCGCGACGAAACCCTGATGCTGACCGCCGTCAATCTTTCGCGCGCCATACCGCTGGGCACGGCGAATATGCCCGAAGCGCTGCTTCTCATTGCCTATCGGCATATCTCGACAAGCCTTTTGGCCGAGCTGTCCGACCGCTATCGCATCGCCGACATCCGATTGATCGCCGCCCAGCCCAGCGACGGACACAACGGGTTGGCATTGCAGGCGCCCGACGGGACGGTTTCCGGTTGGCTGAGCTGGACGCCGACTCGCCCCGGCGACGTCATGCTGCACCGGTTCCTCTGGGCCCTGATCGCAGTGGCGTTGCTGTTTTCGGCGATCTTCATCTTCGTCGTTCAGCGCCTGCGCGCCGCTGCCGGGCAGATCGAACTGCGCGAGCGCCAGATCCAGCGCCTCGCGGGGCAGGACGAGCTCTCGCTCCTGCCGAACCGGCGCAGCTTCGACCTGACTCTGGACCAGACTCTCGCCGATCTGCAGCAGGACGGCCGGACTCTCGCCGTGATGCTGATCGATCTCGATCGCTTCAAGGCGGTCAACGATACCTATGGCCATACGGCGGGCGACGAACTGATCCGTCAGGTCGCCACGCGGCTCGCGAGCTCCGTACAGGCTGAGGACACGGTCGCCCGCATCGGCGGCGACGAGTTCGGCATCATCCAGACGCAGGCCACGCCTGCCCGCTGCACTGCGCTGGCGGAACGCATCCTTACGCGCCTCACCGAACCCTTCATCGTCATGGGCATCGAGGTCACGATCGGCTGCTCCATCGGTATCGCGATGGCTCCGCGCGACGGCAAGGATCGCGAGATGCTGCTGAAGCTGGCGGATACCGCGCTCTACCAGTCCAAGAACAATGGCCGGAATCGTTTCGCCTTCTTCGAAACGCAGATGAACCGATCCCTGCAACTCAAGCGGATGGTCGAGGACGACCTGCGCCGCGCCATCGAGAACGATGAGCTGACGCTGCATTACCAGCCGCAGGTTTCGGTTGATGGCTCCACTATCGTCGGCGTCGAGGCGCTGGTCCGCTGGCCGCACCCGGTGCATGGCATGATCCCGCCATCGGATTTCATCACCATCGCGGAGGAGCGTGGCCTGATCGTGCCGTTGAGCGAGTGGGTGCTTCGGCGTGCCTGCAGCGAAGCCCGGCGCTGGTCGGGCGTTCGACTCGCGGTCAACGTGTCGCCGATCCAGTTCCGCCACAAGGACTTCGTCGCCAACGTCATCCGCATCATCGAGGAGACGGATTTCGATCCGGCACAGCTGGAGCTCGAGCTCACCGAAGGCGTGCTGATCGAGGATGCCGATGCCGCCGAGACTGCGATGATGGATATTCGCGCGCATGGCGTCGGCCTGGCGCTCGACGATTTCGGCACCGGTTATTCGAGCCTGATCTATTTGCGGCGCTTCGCCTTCGACAAGATCAAGATCGACCGCTCCTTCCTCGAATACATGGAAGCGACCGGCGAATCCGCGATTTTGGTCCACTCCATGGCGCATCTCGGCCGCGCGCTTGGCCTGCGCGTCTGCGCCGAAGGCGTCGAGACCGCCGAGCAGCATCGTTTCCTGCAGGCGATCGGCTGCCACGAGCTGCAGGGCTTCCTGTTCTCGAAGGCCGTGCCCGCCCACGACATCGATCGGCTGCTGGATCTCAGCAACCCTTTTGCTGAAGTCCTCGTTGCCGCCTGAAATCCGTCTTCAGAACAGCAGCTCGTGGATGCCGCTGAAGATCGCATAGGCGAAACCGGCGCTGAGCAGCAGCCCCGCCGCACCGAAGACCGCACCGATGATGATCAGGACCCCGTCGCGCTCGACGAGGCCGAGCCCGACCAGACAGACGGCGAGACCGAGCGGTATCTGTCCGATGAAGGGCGCCGCGACGATCAGGCCCAGTGCCAGGACCAGCATCAGAAGCCCGAGTACCGGAACCGCGTAGGGACTGCCCAGCATCGTCAGGCGCGGCTTCGAAAAGCGTTCGAGCCGGACCAACGCCGGCAGCGCCCGCTCGACCGCACGATTGAGCTCTGGCTTGCCGATGCTGCGGGTGAGCAGAGCCTGCGGCAGCCAGGGCATCCGCCGGCCCATCAGCATCTGAAGGGCAATGAAGGCGAGGACCAGGCCGCAAACCAAGGGGATCGGCGGCGGCATCGGCAGGCAGTTCGGCAGGCCGAGTAGCACGACGAGCAGGGCGTAGGCCCGGTCCTGGAGTGCGGCGACGATCGTACCGACCGCGATCCGGTCCCCCGGCAGTCCGGCGAGCGCCGTCAGAAGTCCGGAGGTGCGCAGGGAAGATGACAAAGGAACAAAGGCCGTGCCGAAGCGGAAGCGCCCGCCTAGCACGGCCGGCAGCCGCCCAACAAGCACGCCGCACGCAGGCGTTCAATGCCGGGCGCTCAAGCCCCCTATGGGGACGGACCGAAAAGCGGAACCGGAAATCCGGAGAAATTCGACGCTCGCACAAAGGGATAGGCTGCCACCGCGCCTGCGGTGGGACGCGCAGCGATCTAGCGCAGCCGCCTCAGTGCAGCGTCAGCACGCCGTTCAGGTTGCGGATTTCGGCTGGCCGGATCAGTCGTGAATGCGCAACGGTGACCGAATGAAGCGGCCCATCGAGCTCACGCCGCCAGAAGGCGAGAAAATCGTGAAGCACCGGAAAGCGCGGCGCGAGGTCGTATTGCTGCCAGATATAGGTCTGCAATACGTGAAGATGATCCGGCATCCGGTAGAGAATCGTCGCCGTTGTCAGTCCGTAGCCTTCCAGCTGCTTGATGAAGTCTGCAGAGACCATCGTCACCTCCTGTCCCGAAACGGAATGAAAGCTTAGCCGGATACGTCGAGGCTGCTCCCCGTTGGTTAACAAAAGCTTGCAATTCTACTGCCAAACTGCTGCTATCCAAACTGATATCGTGGGTCGGCGCCCGCAATATCGCGTCGTTGGGGGGCGTGCGTGGCGTATGGCTCGAGTAAGGCCAAGCGGGCCGCGCTGGTGCTTGTCCTGACAACCCTTCCTCTTGATTTGCATGCGGAGGAGGAGGATCCCGACGAGCGCTCTCCCATATCGACGGTGATATTCGGCTCGATGGAAGCAGGGCCGACAAAAACCTTCGCCTCGGTCGGCATGAAGCGTGCCCTTGGCGGCGCGCTTGCCGGAAGCGGTTTCAGACTATTCCTCAAAGCCGGCACCTCTCAGGAGCAAACGCGGCGCCAGCCACCGAATGGCACCACCTACAAGGCCGAGTCATTGGCGATGTTGGGCTACGAATGGCGCGTCGGCAGTAGCTTTTTCGCGCTGTATGCCGGCTCCGACTTTGAAAGCGAGCAGCGCATCGAAGCCTTCGGCCCATCGTTGATCACGACGCGCTATGGGGCGCGGCTCCAGGCCGATCTTTGGGCGATACCTGCCGATGGCATGATGCTCCAGGCCAATGCCTATGCGTCCTCGGTCGATCATCGCCTCTGGGCACGCCTCGCGCCCGGTTGGCGAGTGCCGGCGGGGTTCTATGTCGGCCCTGAGGCAGAAGCCTATCGCGCGTCCGATTACCGCAAGTTACGGCTCGGACTCCATCTTACGGGACTGCGTCTCCTCGGCCTGGAATGGCGCCTCTCCGGCGGCTGGCAGAGAACAAGCGACCGCCCATCGGAGGCCTATGGCACGTTGGGACTGCACTGGTTGCGCTAGAGCGGGCGCAGCATCCACCAGTCGCAGAAGCATGGAATGCTCCCGATTCAGCCTTGCAACGCCCGCAAGGCCTCCGGCGTATCGACGTCGATGGCGATGGCCGGATCTTCGAATGCGACCTCGACCACGCGCTCGCCGGCCTCGTCGAGCAGGCGTCTCGCCCCGCGATCGCCCGTCAGCAGCGACACTGCCGGAAAGACCTCCCGCGCCAGCAGCACCGGGTTGCCGCGCTGCCCGAACAGCGTCGGCACGACGGCGAGCGCCTCCGGCCGCGCGCCATGCGCCTCGATCAGCCGTTCGATCACCTTCGGGGTCACGTTCGGCATGTCGCCGAGCGAAATCACCGCGCCCTGGACCTCGACAGGCAGGGCGGCGACGCCAGCCTTCAAAGAACTCGCCATGCCCGAGGCATAGTCGGGGTTGTGCACGATCCGGACAGGCAAATCCGCAAGGGCGGTTGCCACGGCATCCTGCTCGTGACCGGTGACGACCAGGACCGGCGACAGGCCGGCTTCGATTTGCGCCTCCACCGCGTGACGCAGGATCGGCTTGCCACGCAGCGGCTGGAGCAGCTTGTTGCGCGCGCCCATGCGCGTCGACTGCCCGGCAGCGAGAACGATGCCGGCGATCGGGCCGCCTTCCTCATGGCCGGGGGCGCGCGGTTGCGGCCGCGAGACGATCTCCATCAGCAACCCGCCGACGCCCATGCGCTGAACGTCCGAACGCCCAACCCGGAGCCCCGCGAGGCTGCGCTGCAGCACCCAGTCGAAGCTGTTTTCCTTCGGCGAGCGTGCACAACCCGGCGCCCCGATCACCGGCTTGCCTGCGAGCCTGCCGAGCATCAGCAGATTGCCGGGATCGACCGGCATGCCGAGATGTTCGACCTCCCCGCCGGCTTCCACCAGCGCCTGTGGAATGACGTCGCGCCGGTCGGTAATGGCCGAGGCACCGAACACCACGATGATGTCGGCTTTTCCGTTCGCCTGCTCGACAAGCGCAGCGGCGAGCGGCTGCGGCTCATGCGGAACACGCTTGTCGGCCGCCAGCACGGCCTGCGCCGGAGCCAGACGTTCCTCCATGATCCGCAGGGTCTTGTCGACGACGCTTGGCTTGAGGCCCGGCAGCAGGGTCGAGATCACCGCCACCCGCGACGGACGATAGGGTGCGATCGCGATGGCCGGCCCGGCACCGAGCGCCGCCAGCGCCTCCTCCATCTGCGTCTCGGCAACCGCATAGGGAATGATCTTCACCGTCGCGACGAGCTCACCTGCCACGACCGCCTTGAGCGCCGGCAGCGTCGCGACCGTGATCGCCTCGTCCACAGCATTGAACGCATCGATGGCGGCGACGTCGATCTTGAGAACGCCGGCCGTGGCCGCGAACATGTTGACCCGGCCCGTAAAGGGCAGATCGGCGGTGATGGCCTCGCCGGTCATCCGCGCGGCCAGGCGCTCGGCAGCCGCGTTCTCGCCGATATCGCCAGGCTCCAGCCGGACTGCGACAATCTCCTGGACACCGGCCTCCCGGAGCCGCGCCGCCAGCTCTGTCGTGATCGTGGCACCCTTCTTCACGGTCGCTCCGCCGGCGCGAATCGTATGCGCCGCGATGCAGCCGGCGGCATCGGCAATAGCGACAGGCCCGAATCTCATCTGCTGCGCCTCTCAGGCCGGCTTGCGGCGCGGGCCGCGCAAGGTCGAGACGATCTCCGCCAGGATCGCAAGCGCGATCTCCGCCGGCGAGACCGCTCCGATGTCGAGCCCGATCGGCGCGTGGATGCGCTCGATGGTTGCCGCATTGAAACCAGCCGCAGTCAGCCGCTCGACGCGCTTGCCATGGGTCTTCCGGCTGCCGAGCGCGCCAACATAGAAGCAGTCCGAGCGCAGCGCCGCCTCCAGCCCGGGATCGTCGATCTTCGGGTCATGGGTCAGGGCGACGAAGGCGGTGTAGCTGTCGAGGCCGATCCGGCCGATGGCCTCGTCCGGCCATTCCGCCAGCAAGTCGGTCTCTGGAAAGCGCTCGGGCGTCGCGAAGGCCGTGCGGGGGTCGATGATGACGAGGTCGAGCTCGAGCGTCCTGGCCATCGGCGCCATCGCCTGCGAGATATGGACGGCGCCGGTCACCACGATTCGCGGGTGCGGAGCCTGCACGGTCAGGAAGTGCTGCGCGCCCTCGACCTCGACCATGCCGCTCTTGCCCATGCGCAGCTGCCGTTCCAGCAGCTCGGCCAGCGGGTCCCCGGAAACCGCTGCGTGCTTGACGAGCCGCTGCGTACCGCCAGCGATGTCGGTCACGAGCACGGTGGCGCGGCGTGCCCGGCGCTCGGCATTGAGCGCCGCGAGAATGGAGAGATCCACGGACTCAGCCCCTGTCCACCGCGAGCTTCAGCCCGAGCCCGATCATCAGCGAGCCGCCGATCCAGCGCCCGAAAGCGAACCCCGCCCTGGTCTTCTTCATCGCGCCCACGACGAAGGAAGCGCCGAAGACCGTGAGGAGATCGGCCGAGGAGAAGGCGAAATTGACGATCATGCCGAGGATCAGGAACTGCGCCCAGACCGGGAGCGGGGCGGCCGGATCGACGAACTGCGGCAAGAGCGCGATGAAGAACAGCGCAACCTTCGGGTTCAGGATCTCGACGATGAAGGAATCGAGCAGCGCGCGCTTCACCGTCTTCGGCGGCGCGACAGGCTGATCGGGCGCGCCCAGGCGCGAGCGGATCATGCCGATGCCGATCCAGACCAGATAGATCGCACCGGCGATCTTCACTGCCATGAACAGTTCCGGCACATGCTTGAACACGGCCGACAGGCCGAAGGCGGCGGCGAAGACGTGGACATAACAGCCGAGATGGATGCCGAGCATCGCCATCAGGCCGGCCTTGCGGCCATGGCTGATCGTCTGGGCGGCCGTGTAGAGCAGCGCCGGCCCCGGAAAATAGGCGACGAGGATCGTCACCGTCGCGAAGGCGATCAGCGTTTCCCAGGAGGCCATCTCAGTTCACCTTTTCGACATAGACCTTGATGCGCCCGCCGCAGGAGAGGCCGACCTTCCAGGCCGCCTCGTCGGCGACGCCGAATTCCAGCATGCGCGCCTTGCCGTCGGCGATCACGTCGGCGGCCTCGGCCACCACCGCGCCTTCGACACAGCCGCCCGAGACCGATCCGAGGAAATTGCCCTCGCCGTCGATGACGAGATGTGAGCCGACCGGGCGCGGCGCCGAGCCCCAGGTCTCGACCACCGTGGCGATCGCCACGTGCCGGCCACCGCGACTCCACTCCTCGGCAGCGCGCAGGATGTCGGTGTCGGTGCTGATCATCGCCGGGCCTTTCGCGAATGACGCGGAAACGGGTTCGATCTTATGCGCCAATGCCGCACTTGCGTCGAGCGGGCGGGGCAAAGCCGTTATGCGGTGCCTTTATATGTGCTAGCGCTCGGCTGAATTCAAACGCTCGAAGGCGAGGAAGCGATGCCCGTGACGGGCCAAGACGGTGGCGTCCTGCTGCACGGAATCCTGCGCCGCGCAGCCTCAATGCAGAAGCTCGAGCAGGCCCTCACGGCCGAGGGCTACCGTGTCCTCAATCTCGACTATCCCTCGCGCGAGCAGGACCTTGCGCAGATCGTCGACGGGCTGTCTGCCCCGATCACCGCCTTTGAGGCGGAGCTGACAGGAAACCTGCACTTCGTCACACATTCCATGGGTGGGCTCGTTGCCCGCGCCTATCTCAACCGCTGCCGCCCGAAGCGGCTCGGGCGCGTCGTCATGCTCGCGCCGCCGAACGAAGGCAGCGAGATCGCCGATCTGCTACGCCGGAACTGGCTCTACCGCAGCGCCTTCGGCCCGGCCGGCGGCCAGCTTGCGACGCAGCGCAGCGAGGAGCTGTGCCATCTGCTCGGCGAGGTCGACTATCCCCTCGGCGTCATCGCCGGCGACCGCTCGCTTTATGTCTTTGCGTCGCTGGTCCTGCCCGGCCCCAATGACGGACGCGTCTCGGTCGAGCGGACTCGCGTCGCCGGCATGAGTGACCACATCGTCCTGCCGACGAGCCATCCGCTGATCATGCGCGACCCGGAAGCCATGGCCCAGACCATCCACTTCCTGCGCCATGGTCGGTTCAGGCGATGAGCTTTGGCATCTGCGCCCGTTTCAGCCACAGGCGCGGATCGTTCTCGCGCCCGACGTCCCGCGACAGCGCCGCACAAAGATCTGCCATGGCGGCGAGATTATGGATCGGCCGGAACGAATCGACATGCGGCAGCATCGCCCGGATGCCGCTCGCCCGCGCCGCGAAGGCATCGTAGCGCAGCAGCGGGTTGAGCCAGACCAACTGCCGGCAGGAGCGATGCAGCCTGTCCATCTCGAAGGCTAAGCTGTCGTCGAGATGCCGCTCGAGCCCGTCGGTGAAGAGCAGCACCACCGCCCCGCCCGCCAGCACGCGCCGTGACCAGACGCGGTTGAACTCGTGCAGCGCCGCTGAGATGCGCGTGCCGCCCTCCCAGTCCGGCGCCGCCTTGCCGGCAAGCGCCAGCGCCTCGTCCGGATCGCGAGCCTTCAGCATCCGGGTGACGTTGGTCAATCGCGTACCGAAGACGAAGGAATGCACGCGCCGGCGCTTTTCAGTCAGCGCATGCAGAAAATGCAGGAAAATCCGCGAATACTCCGCCATCGAGCCGGAGATATCGACCAGCGCAACGATCGGCGGATGCATCTCGCGCCGCTCCCGGAAGGCGAGATCGATCGAGCCCCCGCCTCCCCGGAGCGACTGCCGGAGCGTCCGCCGCAGGTCGATCGTCCGTCCATGTGCCAGGGGCCTGAACCGTCGCATCGGCACGCTGTCGTCCGGCAGCCTCAGTTCGGCGATGAGTTGCTTGGCGCGCGCGATCTCCGACGCGGTCATCTGCGCGAAGTCGCGCGCCTTCAGCATCTCGCGATCCGAGACCGTCAACCGCGCCGTCAGCTCCGTCAGCTCGACCGGCGCCTCGTCCTCCCGCGCCGGCGGCGCGAAAGCCTCGGCCACGCGCAACGCCCCCGCCTCGGCCTTTTCCGGCTGGCTGTTGGCGCCGGGCGACACCGGCGACATCTGCGCCATGATCTTCTCGATCAGATTGCGCCGGCGCCAGAACAGCCGGAACGCCTGATCGTAGACCGGACTGTCCTCATGCTTCTTCACGAAGATCGCGTGCAGCGCCCAGTAGACGTCAGGGCGGTCGCCCAGCGCACCATCGCCCAAGGCCTCGACCGCCTCGACCACCGCCCCGGACCCGACCGGCAGCCCGGCCGCTCGCAAGGCACGCGCGAAATAGGCGACGTTCTCGGAAAGCTTGCCGGTCATCGCTGCCCGCCTGGCCTCCCGCAGCCCTCATCCTGAGGAGCCGCGGCACGCGGCGTCTCGAAGGATGATCCAGCACACCCCGGAGTCGTCTGGAGCATCCTTCGAGACGGCCCTGCGGGCCACCTCAGGGTGAGGGCGGCGGGTGACCTCAACCCCGCATCTCCGTCATGAACACCTTTTGGGCGACCTGCCAGCGACTCTCGATCTTCAACAGCGAGAGCAGATCGGTGAAGTAGCGCGGCGGCATCTGGCATTTGACCTTGACCAGCGCCAGCGTCGGCCCGACGAGATCGATCGTGAGAATATGGTCGTCGCGCTGCAGCCCCGCCGCCTGCGGCGAAGGCCGGTTGCGGACGAGATCGAGCCATTGATCGCGCGGAACGATCTGGATCGTGCCGTCCTCGCGGGCCGTGGTCAGCGCGCTGGTCGGGTGGAAGACATGTGCGAGCTTCTCGGCGTCGCCCTCATAGAGCCCGTCGAGATAGGTCCGCACCGTCGCTTCCACGGCCTTGATGTCTGCGTTCATGGCTTCCCCCTCACGCTTCTCCGCCGGAGAAAACTGCGGCCGGTGCAGCTAGCGCCCCGCCTCGGCCTTGGCCTGATCCAGCAGTTCCTTCACCTTGGAGCCCTGCATCGCCTGGATATCGTCCTGATACTTCAGCAGCGCGCCGAGCGTGTCGGAGACGATGGCCGGATCGAGCGCGACAGCGTCGAGCTCGATCAGAGCCGTCGCCCAGTCCAGCGTCTCGGCCACACCCGGTTGCTTGAACAGCTCCTCCTTGCGAATCGCCTGCACGAAGCCGACGACCTGCTTCGAGAGCTTGGCGGGCGCATCCGGCACCTTGGCCTTCAGAATGGCGAGTTCGCGCGCCGCATCGGGATAGCCGACCCAGTGATAGAGGCAGCGCCGCTTCAGCGCGTCATGGATCTCGCGGGTGCGGTTCGAGGTCAGGATCACGATCGGCGGCTCGGCCGCCTTCACCGTGCCGAATTCCGGAATCGTCACCTGTGCATCGGCCAGCACTTCGAGCAGGAAGGCTTCGAATGCCTCGTCGGTGCGGTCGAGCTCGTCGATGAGCAGGATCGGCGCCCCGCCATCCTGCGGCTCCAGCGCCTGCAGCAGCGGCCGCTTCACCAGATATTTCTCGGAGAAGATGTCGCCTTCCAGGCGCTCGCGATCCTCGGCGACCCCACCGGCCTCGGCGAGGCGGATCGCCATCATCTGCCCGGAATAGTTCCACTCATAGACGGCGGAGGCGAGGTCGAGCCCCTCATAGCATTGCAGCCGGATCAACCGCCGGCCCAGGCCCGCTGCAAGCACCTTGGCGATCTCGGTCTTGCCGGTGCCAGCCTCCCCCTCCAG
Source organism: Allobosea sp. TAF32 (assembly GCF_052113585.1). Taxonomy (NCBI): domain Bacteria; kingdom Pseudomonadati; phylum Pseudomonadota; class Alphaproteobacteria; order Hyphomicrobiales; family Alloboseaceae; genus Allobosea; species Allobosea sp. TAF32. Next base: position 460,713 of record NZ_JBFRDM010000008.1, read on the forward strand.
CAGCAGCGGCCGCTTCATCCGCAGCGCCAGGAACAGCACGGTCGCTAGCGCGCGGTCGGCGACATAACCCTGCGACTGCAGCAGGGTCAGTGTGGCGTCGATCGAGACGGGGATAGGGGAAGCGTTGAGCATGACCGATTTCTATCGCGACGGGCAGATTGAAGGAAGGCGCGGAGCGCACGGCCACGCTGCTGACATGGCAGGGCGGTAAGCAAGTCCAGACTCGCTATGCCTGAACGACGGAGCGCAGATCATGACCACCGATCAGATCGCCAAGGACTTCGTTGCCCTGCTCAAGGAGGGCAAGCACCACGAGGCCGCCAACCGCTTCAACGCCGACGACATCGTCAGCTACGAGAACATGCCCGGCCCGATGGCCGTCTGCCGCGGCAAGGAAGCCGTCAGGCAGAAGGGCGAGTGGTGGGTCGCGAACCACGAGATGCACGACTTCAGCAGCGAAGGCCCTTATCTCAACGGCGACCAGTTCGCCGTCCGCTTCCATGTCGACGTCACCGTCAAGGAGACCGGCGAACGCCGCGTGATGGACGAGGTCGGTCTCTACACCGTCGAGAACGGCCGGATCGTCGAGGAACGCTTCTTCTACTGAAGCGTCTCCGTAGATCGTCATTCTCGGGCAGCACGATGCGCTGGCCCGAGAATCTCCTCCCGGAAGAGGCGCCTGCCCTTCACGAGACGCTCGGGGCAAGCCCGAGCATGACGGCATGCGCCGCAACGCCTCGGACAAACCCTCGGCCGTCAGCCCGCCTTCGCCGTCGCCTGCGCGACGGCTTGCTTGGCCATGGAGCCGATCAGGTGGGCGCGGTACTCGGGGTCGGCGTGAATGTCGCCGTTGATGCCATCAGCCGTGTGCTTGAGGCCCTCAAGCGATTTCGGCGCGAAGCGCGCCTTGAGCGCCGCTTCAGCCTCGGGCCAGCGAAACACGCCGCCCTCGCCCGCCCCCGTCACCGCAACGCGGATCTCGCTGCCGCGCTTGGCAACGAAGACGCCGACCATGGCGTAGCGCGAGGCAGGGTTGCGGAACTTGGCGTAGCCCGCCTTCGAGGCGAGCGGGAACGTGACCTTGGTGATGATCTCGCCCTCTTCCAGCGCCGTCTCGTAGAGCCCGGTGAAGAACTCCTCGGCCGTCAGCTTGCGCTTGTTGGTGACGACCGTGGCGCCCAGCGCCAGAAGCGCCGCCGGATAATCAGCCGCCGGGTCGTTGTTGGCGACCGAGCCGCCGATCGTGCCGCGGTGGCGCACATGCGGGTCGCCGATATGGCCGGCAAGGAAGGCGAGCGCCGGAATGGCTTCCTGCACCTCCGCCGAGCCAGCGACCTCGGCATGGGTGGTCATCGCGCCGATGACGAGGTTGCGACCCTTGCGAGCGATGCCTTTGAGATCGGCGCAAGCCCCGAGATCGACGAGCGCGGAGGGCGAAGCCAGCCGCTGCTTCATCGTCGGCAGCAAAGTGTGGCCGCCGGCCAGGAGCTTGGCCTCCTCCTTCTTGGCGAGCAGCGTCGCCGCCTGCCGGGCGCTGGTGGGCTTGTGATAGGTGAAAGCGTACATGTGCTCTTCCTTTCAGCTCACTCGGCCGCCATGCGGCTGATCGACTTCTGCGCCGCACGCCACACTGCCTGTGGCGTGGCGGGCATCGCGATGTCCTCATGGCCGAGCGCGTCGGTGATGGCGTTGATGACGGCGGGCGGTGATGCGATGGCTCCGGCCTCACCGCAGCCCTTGATGCCGAGCGGGTTCGACGGGCACGGCGTCACCGTCATGCCGACATCGAAGGACGGCAGGTCGTCGGCGCGCGGCATGCAGTAATCCATGAAGCTCGCGGTCACGAGCTGGCCGTCGCCATTGTAGCGGGCACCTTCGAGCAGCGCCTGGCCGACGCCCTGGGCGATGCCGCCATGGACCTGCCCCTCGACGATCATCGGGTTGATGACGTTGCCGAAATCGTCGACGGCCGCCCAGCGATCGATCCTGGTGATGCCCGTTTCCGGGTCGATCTCGACCTCGCAGATATGAACGCCGGCCGGGAAGGTAAAATTCGTCGGGTCGTAGAACGCCCCCTCCTTCAGCCCCGGCTCCAGCTCATGCCCGTTGAACTTGTGCGCAACATAGGCCTGCAGCGCGCAGGAGCCGAAATCGAGCTTCCGGTCCGTACCCTTCACCGCGAAATGCCCATCGGCGAAGTCGATATCGGCCTCGTCGGCCTCCAGCACATGAGCGGCGACCTTCTTGCCCTTGGCGATGACCTTGTCGAGCGCCTTGAAGATCGCGGACATGCCGACCGCGCCGGAGCGCGAACCATAGGTGCCCATGCCCATCTGCACCTTGTCGGTGTCGCCATGGATGATCGATACATTGTCGATGGGGATGCCGAGCCGGTCGCTGACGAGCTGCGCGAAGGTCGTCTCATGGCCCTGGCCATGGCTGTGCGAGCCTGTCAGCACCTCGACCGTCCCGACCGGATTGACCCGGACCTCGGCCGATTCCCACAAGCCGACGCCCGCGCCGAGCGAGCCCACCGCCGCCGAAGGCGCGATGCCGCAAGCCTCGATATAGGAGGAGAAGCCGATGCCCCGCAGCTTGCCGGCGCGGGCGGAGTCGCGCTTGCGCTTGCCCAGCCCTTTGTAGTCGATCATCTCCAGCGCCTTCTTCAGCGAGGCGCCGTAATTGCCAGTGTCGTACATCATGATGACCGGCGTCTGGTGCGGGAACTTCTTGATGTAGTTCTGCATCCGGAACTTCGCCGGGTCCTTGCCGAGTTGGCGCGCCGTGATCTCGATCAGGCGCTCGACCACGAAGGTCGCCTCCGGCCGCCCGGCGCCGCGATAGGCGTCCACGGGGGCGGTGTTGGTGTAGACCGCGTCGACCTCGCAATAGATCGCCGGGATGTCGTACTGCCCCGACAGCAGCGGCGCGTAGAGATAGGTCGGCACCGACGACGAGAAGGTCGAGAGATAGGCGCCGAGATTGGCCGTGGTGTGGACCTTCATACCGAGGATCTTGCCCTCGCCATCGGTTGCCAGCTCCGCATGGGTGACATGGTCGCGGCCATGCGCGTCGGAGAGGAAAGCTTCAGTGCGATCCGCCGTCCATTTCACCGGCCGCCCGACCTTCTTCGCCGCCCAGACGCAGACTGTCTCCTCGGCATAGATGAAGATCTTCGAGCCGAAGCCGCCGCCGACATCCGGCGCGATCACGCGCAGTTTGTTCTCCGGTGCGATACCGATGAAGGCTGAGAGCACGAGCCGCGCCACATGCGGATTCTGGCTCGTCGTAAAGAGCGTAAAGACGCCGTCGCCGGCGTCGTAGTCGCCGACCGCAGCACGCGGCTCCATCGCGTTGGGCACGAGCCGATTGTTGACGAGATCGAGCTGGGTGACGTGTTTGGCCGCCTTGAAGGCCTTCTCGGTCGCGTCCTTGTCGCCGAGATGCCAGTTGAACACCGTATTGTCCGGCGCCTCGTCATGGATCGCGGTCTTGGCGCCCGCGGCCTTGGCGGTGTCGACCACCGCCGGCAGCTCCTGATAATCGACCACGATAGCCTCGGCGGCGTCCTTCGCCTGCGCCAGTGTTTCGGCCACCACCACGGCGACATGGTCGCCGACGTAGCGCACCTTGCCCTGGGCGAGCGCCGGATGCGGGCCGGCGCGCATCGGCGAGCCGTCCTTGTTGTGGATCATCCAGCCGCAGATCAGCCCGCCGACCTTGTCGGCGGCGAGATCGGCGCCGGTGAAGATGCCGAGCACGCCCGGCATCGCCGCGGCGGCCTTGGTGTCGATCGACCCGATCTTGGCATGCGCATGGGGCGAGCGCAGGAAATAGGCGTGGGCTTGCCCCGGACGATTGACGTCGTCGGTATAGCGGCCCTGGCCGGTGATGAAACGATGATCTTCCTTGCGACGGACTGCGGCGCCGATTCCGGTAACGGACATGGTGTTCCCTCCTCGCACGGCGCCTCTGGCGGACGCCTCACTGCATGGAACGCATGAAGGACGAAAAACCCGCGCCTTGGGGCACGGGCGGGTGCCTCACTCGGCGGCCCGGCGCACCGGCGCCGCGCCCTTGCCCATAGCCTCCGCACCGGCGGCGATCGCCTTGACGATGTTGTGGTAGCCCGTGCAGCGGCAGATGTTGCCTTCGAGATCTTCGCGGATCGTCTTCTCGTCGAGCTCGTGGCCGCGGCGGTTCACCATGTCGACGGCAGCCATGATCATGCCCGGCGTACAGAAGCCGCATTGCAGGCCGTGATGCTCACGAAAGGCCTCCTGCATCGGGTGCAGGGTGGCGCCGTCGGCCAGCCCCTCGATGGTGGTCACGTTCGCGCCTTCGACCGAGACGGCGAGCGTGGTGCAGGATTTGACGGCCTTGCCGTCGAGATGCACGACGCAGGCGCCGCACTGGCTGGTGTCGCAACCGACATGGGTGCCGGTCAGTCTCAGGTTTTCGCGAAGCAGTTCCACCAGCAGGGTGCGCGGGTCGACATTGGCGGTGACGGCTTTGCCGTTCACCGTCAGCGAAACAGTGGTCATGAGCACATCTCCTGTGACCCGTCTCTGATGCCCGCCCACCCCCTCCCTGGGTCTGGGTCAGGCTGAGCGCTTCCGGCAGCTTCGCCCCATCGGGCAGCTTTTCCTTGGAACAGCTCAAAAACGAATGTGGACCCGCGATTTTGCCGGGTCAAGCGGCGGGCGCTTTCGGTGTGCTATGCGTTTTGCGCCGAATTCGGACGGTTTTCTCCTTGCTGCGACACGGACCGGCAATTGCGACCACCTTTGCGGCATTGGTGCTTTTTTAAGGTTATTGCCGCAACGTCGGCGCTCGTGGCCGCCATTCCGGCCGCGAACGAGGGTCGTCGCGTGGCCGTGTTGATGGAACAGATTCAACGCCGGCTGCATGCGATCGGCTACGGTGAGAAGCAGCGCGCCCGCCTGCGCCTCTACCGCCCCTTGGTCGATGGCGCGATCGAGCAGCTGATCGCAGCCGATTTCGAGCGTGCCTTCTCCATCCATAACGAGCTTCGCAACAGCGTAGCTGCTGTATCCCAGACACTCTACCCGGCTTCCGCAGCGCATTTTCGCCTGTTGTTCGATGGCGACTTCGACGAGAATTATGTCGCTTCGGCCGAGCGGCTCTGCCTGATCGAGAGAGAAGCCCGCGTACGCGCCAGGGCTCGCTCCTCGATCGCGTTCTCGTTGATGCGCGAGCTCTGCGTCGAGAACCGCCGCCGCGCACTGTTCACCCCGCGGCAGTTCGCCGAGGATCTTTTCGTGATCGAACGGATCCTGACCTACGACGTCAACACCGCGATGACGATGAACCGCGAGTACGAGGAGGCCGATGCGCGGAGGCGGGCCTCCGCCATCGATCAGACCGCCGCGACCCTGCGGCACCGGATCGGGAACCTCGACAACACCATCAACGACGCGGTCGAGCAATTCGTCGCGACCGCCGCCGAAACCGGCCGCGCCACGGCCTTCATCAAGGATACGGTGGGCAAGGTCGCAAGCGCATCTGTGGTCGTGCGGGAAAAGTCGATCCAGACGGCAGCCGCCACCGAGGAGATGTCAGCCAACATCGCCGATATCGGCCAGCGCGCCCGGCAGAGCTTGTCGATCACGCATCAGGCCGTGCTCGATGCCGGGCAGATGAATGAGGCGATCGCCCGCCTGCGCGAGGTGACGGGCAATATCGGCAAGGTCGTCGGCATGATCGCCGACATCGCCGCGCAAACCAATCTGCTCGCCCTCAACGCCACGATCGAGGCCGCACGCGCCGGCGAGTCCGGGCGTGGCTTCTCGGTGGTCGCATCCGAGGTGAAGTCATTGGCGACGCAGACCGCGAACGCCACGCAGGACATTGCCGGCCAGATCGCCGAGCTGACGGCCAGCGCCGAATCCTGCAGCACGCATGCTGCAGCCATCGCCGCCACGGTCGACGCGATCAGGCAGGATTCCGAGGCAATTTCCGAAGCCGTCTCCCAGCAGAGCCGGGTCACGGCGATGATCGCTCACGACGCCTCGCTGGTGGCCGACAGCTCGGATGTCGCGATCGAGAGCGCCAACGCCGTCAACGACAGCCTCGACATGACACAGGGCGCCCTGGAGCGGGCAAACGCGGCCGCCGCCGACGTCGCCCTTCAGGTCGGCGCAGCCGAGACCGCGGTCTCCCAGGCGCTGGACGCTCTGCGCAAGGCCTCCTGAGGCTCAGCCTTCGCTGACCGCCTTGGCGAAGTTGGCGAAGAACTCGTCGGCGAGCTTCTTCGAAACCGAGTCGATCAGCCGCGAGCCGAGCTGCATCAGCTTGCCGCCGACCTGGGCTTCGACCTCGTAGCGCAGCAGCGTCTGGCCGCCTTCGGCGTCGCTCAGATGAACTCGGGCCCCACCCTTCGCGAAACCGGCGATGCCGCCCTCGCCTTCGCCGGCGATGCGATAGCCGTTCGGCGGATCGAGGTCGTTGAGCTCGACCTTACCCTTGAAGGTCGCCTTCACCGGCCCGAGCTTGACCTTCACCACCGCAGAGAAATGCGTATCGTCGTCCTTGTTGAGCTGTTCACAGCCCGGAATGCAGGCCTTCAACACATCAGCATCGTTCAGCTTGGCCCAAACCACGTCCTTCGCGGCGGGCAGCGTCGCCTCGCCGTTCATCGTCATCGCCATGGCGCGTCTCCCGAGCTGTGGGCCGCGGCTCGGACGATTGCGGCCGGCGCGGTTCGAAGGCTGTCCAGTCCCTATCCATGGTCGCAAAGCGCCCGTCTGCACAAGAGGCCACGCAGACAGGTGCTCGCTGGAAGTTCAGACGGAGCCGAAAAGCCGCTGGCGATAGATCAGGCTCGCACCCTGCCCCGCGCCACCGAGGCCGGCGACCTCGCCGATCAGGATGCGATGGCTGGCGATATCGTGGGTCGCAACCAGCCGGCAATCGAAGGCGGAAATCGCGTCGAGCAGGACCGGCGCACCGGTCGCAAGCGTGCCCCAGCGCGCCGTCATGAAGCGCGCATCGCCATCGATGCCGCGGCGGCTCGCGAAGATCTCGGCCAGCTCGGCGAGATGGGCCGGCAAGGTGTTGATGCAGAAGGCGCCGCTTGCCTCGATCGCCGCCAAGGTGCGGCTCTCGCGCGCAAGGCAGGCCAGCACCGTCGGCGGCGAATCGGAAACAGAGGCGACCGCCGTCGCCGTCAGCCCCACCCGGCCGCCCGGCCCCTCGGTCGTCACGACATGCACCGCACTGACGACCTGCGCCATCGCATCGCGGAACGCCGCGGCATCCGGGCGCTCCAGGGCGGGCGGTAGCGGGTGAACGGTTTTCGTCATGGACTAGGGCGCCGGCTCACTGTTCCGGATCAGGGGATACCTGACCATGTAGAGCTTCGGAGCCGCCAGCACCAGCCGCTGTCGGGCAAGCGACGGGCCGCATCGCCCCGACAGATATATCAGATGGGGCCCGCGATCGTCTCAACGGTCCAGCGTCGCCAGCAAGCCTTTGCGAAGATGCGACATCAGCGCGTCGCTCGCCGCCGTGGCGGCAAGCGAATCCGCGCCGGCGATGGCCTGGGCGAGACTGCCATGGTGGAGGGCCGCCGGCACGAGATCGTCCTGCCGCTCGAAATGATACCAGGCGCGCCGGATCAGCGCCTGCAGGGGCTCGACCGCGCGGGTCGCATACGGGCTGCGCGCCGCCTGGGCGACCAGCCCGTCCAGCTCCTTGTCGAGGCGCATATAGCCGGCGACATCTCCGGCCTCGGCGGCCCGGCGCATCGCCTTCGCAGCTTCGACAATCGCGATCCGCTCGACAGGCCCCGCACGCTTCGCCGCTTCGCCGACCACGAGGCGCTCCAGCACCTCGCGCGCATCGAGCGCCGCGATGATATCGATGGCGCTGATATCGGCGACAAGGATGCCCTTGCGCGGCAGGATCTGGACCAGCCCATGCTGCGCCAGCCGGATCAAGGCCTCGCGAACCGGCGTCCGCCCCAGCCCGACGAGATCGATCAATTGCGCTTCCGTCAGCACCGCACCGGGACGCAGGGAGAGCGTGACGATTGCCTCCTCCAAGCGCCGGTAAGCGACCTCGGCCAGGCTCTCGCCGGCTCCGGCCACATGCGGGCCGTCGCGCTCCGGATCGACGTTCCCCTTTTGCTTCATGGCCTCCCCGAGCGATGCCCCGGCATCTTGATCTCGCTTCGCAGCTTGATATATCAACTCAGATATATCAAGCTCGGCTAAGATCGCCGCGATCGGCCGGCAGCGGCCCGTCAGACGTCGGATAGACCGGAGCGCTGCACCAGCCGATCATGCGGCGAGCCGACAAGGAGTTACCGGATGGCGTTCGCCTGTTCGATTCCCGCCGTGCCGACCGTCCAGCGGGATGACGAGACGGTCCGGATCACCCGCTGGGATTTCGAACCGGGCGCCGTGACGGGCTGGCATGAGCATGGCTGGCCCTATTTCGTGGTGATGCTTATCGCCGGCACCCTGCACATCCATAACGGCAACGAGGTCGTCGACACGCCGCTGGCACAGGGGCAGGCCTATATGCGTCCGGCAGGAATCCGCCATGACGTGATGAACGGCTCCGGTCATCCGATCGCTTTCATCGAGATCGAGGTCAAGCAGCCTGCGGCTCTCAAGGAGCTTGCCCTGTCATGAAGGTCGCAGTCGTCGGCGCAGGGATCGTCGGCGTCGCGATCGCCCATGCGCTCCTCGATGAGGGGCATGAGGTCCTGATCGTCGAACGGCATGAGCCGGCCTTCGGCCCCTCGCGCGGCAATGCCGGCTGGATCGCCCATACCGACATTCTGCCGATCGCCAGCCCCAAGATGCTGCGGCAGGTACCGAAATTCCTGGCCGATCCACTTGGCCCGCTCAGCATCCGCCCGGCTTATCTGCCGAAGGTCCTGCCCTGGTTGCTGCGTTTCCTGCTGGCCTCGCGCCCGCAAGCCTATGAGCGCTCGATCATGGGGATCGCCGCCTTGCAGAAGCTCGCCCTGCCGGCCTGGCTTGCGCGCGCCTCGCGCACCAACCTGACGCGCCATATCCACCAACGGGGCGGCCTATACGTTTTCGACGATGCCGGAGCGATGGCCGCAGCGCGCAAGGTAGCGGAACGCCAGGCGGCCTTCGACATCAAGGTCGAGATGATCGCGCCTTCCGAACTGCGTCAGCTCGAGCCCGCACTTAAGCCGGGCTTTGTCGGCGCGGCTTTCCACCCCGACGCCGCCCATATCAGCGACCCTCATCAGCTGACGCTCGCCTTGTTCGAGGCCGCGCTGGAGCGCGGCGCCGTTTTCGAGAAGGCCAGCGTCAGCAATATCTCCCTCGGCGAGCGCCCCGCCCTGATTGGTCCCGATGGCTGGCAGCGCGTCGTGGACCGAGCGGTCATCGCCGCCGGCGCCTGGGCCGGGCCGCTGGCGTCGGCGTTGGGCGATGCCGTGCCGCTCGACACCGAGCGCGGCTACAATGTCAGCTTTCCCGATGTCACCGGGCTCTTGACGCGCCCGGTCGGCTTCGAGGGCCACGGCTTCGTCACAACACCGCTCGACTCTGGTCTGCGAATCGGCGGCGCGGTCGAGTTCGGCGGCCTCGATGCTCCGCCCAACCATGCCCGCACCCGCCGCCTCTACGATAAGGCCAGCCGCCTGATCGACGGCCTACCTGCTTTCGACAGCGGCAGACTCTGGATGGGCTTTCGCCCCTCCCTGCCCGATTCGCTGCCGGTGATCGGCACCGCAAGGCGAAATCCGCACGTGATCTATGCCTTCGGCCATGGCCATTACGGCATGACGCAATCCCACGCGACCGCCGATCTCGTCGCCGCACTTGTCGCCGGGCGCCAGCCGCCGATCGATCTTTCCCCCTTCAGCCCCGCGCGGTTCTGACATGGCGACCCCCGGAGCGATCATCCCCATCGATGACTGCCCTGGGACGGAAAAACCGCCGGCCATTCGTCAACCGGGGCTCCGGGCGCACGCCCCTGAAGAGTTCCCGTTTCGAACCGCCCTTGTCGTTCCCAGCCGCTCGCCGAAGCCGTTCGGCACAAATGGCGCGCGCGCATGGCGCAATCATCATGCGCCGAAAGCGCGCTACGGCGCAGAGTATTCTGCACAATTTCGAGGCGTTTCGTTCGTAATTGCTTTTGACAGAAATTTGACGCGGAGCGATTGTCGGTGGCGCAAGCCATTGGTAGCTCTGCATGGAAATCGCATCCCGCATGCGTCAGCGTCATGCTGACGACAAGAACGGGAGCTGGTTCGAGGGGTCGGCGTCGTCAATGGAAGTCTTTCTGCAGCAGCTCATCAACGGGCTGACACTGGGATCGATCTACGGTCTCATCGCCATTGGATACACGATGGTGTTCGGCATCATCGGCATGGTGAATTTCGCCCACGGCGATATCTTCATGCTCTCCGCCTTCATCGCCCTGATCTTCTTCATGCTGGTCACGGCGGTCCTCGGCACGAGCGCCGGGATGATCCTGCTGGCGCTCGTCATTGTTCTGGCGCTGGCGATGTTCTTCACCTCGCTCTGGAACTGGACGATCGAACGGGTCGCCTACCGGCCCTTGCGCGGCTCCTTCCGCCTCGCGCCGCTGATCTCCGCGATCGGCATGTCGATCTTCCTGGTGAACTTCGTGCAGGTCGTGCAGGGCCCGCGCAACAAGTCGATCCCGCCGATCCTGAACAAGTCGATCACATTGATCGACAGCGCGGTTTACACGGTGCAGATCTCCTACAAGCAGATCGTCATCATCCTGACGACGGCGGCGCTGCTCGCTGCCTTCTGGTATATCGTCCAGAAGACGCCGCTTGGCCGCGCCCAGCGCGCCTGCGAGCAGGACCGCAAGATGGCCGCCCTCCTCGGCATCGACGTCGACCGCACCATCTCCATCACCTTCGTGATGGGCGCGGCGCTCGCTGCGGTGGCCGGCGTGATGTACCTCGTGCTCTACGGCGTGGTGAATTTCGCCGACGGCTTTACGCCGGGCGTCAAGGCCTTCACCGCAGCGGTGCTCGGCGGCATCGGCTCGCTGCCCGGAGCGGTGATCGGCGGCCTGCTGATCGGCCTGATCGAAGTGATGTGGTCCGCCTACTTCACCATCGACTACAAGGACGTCGCCGCCTTCTGCATCCTGGCCCTCGTGCTGGTCTTCATGCCCTCGGGCATCCTCGGCCGCCCCGAAGTCGAGAAGGTCTGACGTCATGGCGAGCAAACCGACCACAGCCAAGGCCGCTCCCGGCCGGGACTTCAAGGCCGCCCTCAAGGAGGCCGGCTTCGCGGCCCTCGTCACCCTCGGCCTGTGCATTCCGGTCGTCGCCTGGGGCACGCGCCAGAACATGGACAATGTCCTGGTGCTCGATCCGCGATGGGATGCCGTCGCCTGGGCCGTCGGCATCGTCTTCGTCGGCCGCCTGCTCGTCGCGCTGCGCCAGCAGAACGGCCGCAAGGAGAAGGCGAAGATCCGCCTGCTGCCGCACGGCACCATCGCCTTCTTCCAGCGCCATTCGCGGCTCTTCTCGCTCTTCGGACTCGGCTTCCTCGTCAGCTTCCCCGCGATCGCGATCGGCCTCGCCGGCTGGGGCGGAGCGCTGAAGTGGATCGACAATTTCGGCGTCCAGATCCTGATCTACGTCATGCTCGGCTGGGGGCTGAACATCGTCGTCGGCCTCGCCGGGCTGCTCGATCTCGGCTACGTCGCCTTCTATGCGGTCGGCGCCTATTCCTATGCGCTGCTCGCCAAGAATTTCGGCCTGTCCTTCTGGATCCTGCTGCCGCTCGCCGGCATCCTTGCCGCCTTCTGGGGCATGCTGCTCGGCTTCCCCGTGCTGCGCCTGCGCGGCGACTACCTCGCCATCGTGACGCTGGCCTTCGGCGAGATCATCCGCCTGGTGCTGGTCAACTGGACGGAGTTCTCGAACGGCTATGCCGGCATCTCCGGCATCCCGCGCCCGACCTTCTTCGGCATCCCCTTCACGGCAGCCGATAACGGCTTTGCGGCGACGTTCGGGCTCGAATTCTCGCCGCTCTATCGAACGATCTTCCTCTACTACCTCATCCTGTGTCTGGCCTTGTTGACGGCCTTCGTCACGCTGCGCCTCCGCCGACTGCCGGTCGGCCGGGCCTGGGAGGCGCTGCGCGAAGACGAGATCGCCTGCCGCTCGCTCGGCATCAACACGACCAACACCAAGCTCACGGCCTTCTCGATGGGCGCAATGTTCGGTGGTTTCGCCGGGGCGTTCTTCTCCGCCCGCCAGGGCTTCATCAGCCCCGAATCCTTCGTCTTCATGGAATCGGCGGTCATCCTGGCCATCGTCGTGCTCGGCGGCATGGGCTCGCTCTGGGGCTGCGCCATCGCGGCGATCGCCATGATCGGCGGCACCGAATTGCTGCGCGAACTCGATTTCCTGAAGCAGATCTTCGGGCAGGATTTCGACCCGACGAAGTACCGCATGCTGATCTTCGGCTTCGCCATGGTTGTGATCATGATCTGGAAGCCGCGCGGCCTGATCTCGGTGCGCGAGCCGACAGCCTTCCTGAAGGAGAAGAAGACGATCTCGGCCGACCTCGTTCAGGAGGGGCATGGCTGATGGCCTCGACCACACCCTCCGGCCGCCCGCTGCTCGAAGTCGAGCAGGTCACCATGCGCTTCGGCGGCCTGACCGCCGTCAACGCCCTCTCCTTCGAGGCCCGCAAGGGCGAGATCACCGCGCTGATCGGCCCCAACGGCGCCGGCAAGACCACAGTGTTCAACTGCATCACCGGCTTCTACAAGCCGACGCAGGGCCTGATTTCGCTGAACCATGACGACGGCTCGAGCTTCCTGCTCGAGCGCATGCCCGACTTCCGCATCTCCTGGAAGGCCAAGGTCGCCCGCACCTTCCAGAACATCCGCCTCTTCGGCGGCATGACGGTGCTGGAGAACCTGCTCATCGCCCAGCACAACCCGCTGATGATCGCCTCGGGCTTCACCTTCCTCGGCCTGCTCGGGGTGGGCGGCTACCGGGCCAGCGAGCGGGCGGCGATCGAGAAGGCCAAGTTCTGGCTCGATAAGATCAACCTCACCCATCGCGCCGACGACCCGGCCGCCGACCTGCCCTATGGCGACCAGCGCCGGCTCGAGATCGCGCGCGCCATGTGCACCGAGCCGGTCCTGCTCTGCCTCGACGAGCCGGCCGCCGGCCTCAACCCGCGCGAAAGCCTCGACCTCAACACGCTGCTGCTCTCGATCCGCAAGGATCTCGGCACCGCCCTGCTGCTGATCGAGCACGACATGTCGGTGGTCATGGAAATCTCGGACCATGTCGTGGTGCTCGACTACGGCACCAAGATCGCGGACGGCACGCCGGCCGAAGTGCAGGCAGACCCGAAGGTCATCGCCGCCTATCTCGGCGTCGACGACGAAGAGGTCGAAGTGGTGGAAGCGGAGGTCGGCATCTCGTGACTGTGGCCCAGCCTCAAACTTCGCCTCTTTTGGCCGTCCGCGGCGTCAAGACCTTTTACGGCAAGATCATCGCTCTGAAGGGCGTCGACATCGACGTCAATGCCGGCGAGATCGTCACCATGATCGGCGCCAACGGCGCCGGTAAATCCACCCTGATGATGACGATCTTCGGCAACCCGCAGGCACGCGAAGGCTCCGTTACCTATGAGGGCCGCGACATCACCCGGATGCCGAGCCACCAGATCGCTCGCCTCGGTATCGCGCAGTCGCCGGAAGGCCGCCGCATCTTCCCGCGCATGACGGTGTTCGAAAACCTGCAGATGGGCGCCGCCGTCCGCAACTTCGAGCATTTCGACGAAGACCTCGACAAGATCTGCGTGCTCTTCCCGCGTATCAAGGAGCGCCTGCAGCAGCGCGGCGGCACGCTCTCGGGCGGCGAGCAGCAGATGGTCGCGATCGCCCGCGCGCTGATGGCCCGCCCGAAGCTGCTGCTGCTCGACGAGCCCTCACTCGGGCTCGCCCCCCTGATCGTGAAGCAGATCTTCGAGGCCATTCGCGAGCTCAACAGGACCCAGGGCCTCACCGTCTTCCTGGTCGAGCAGAACGCCTTCCACGCGCTGAAGCTCGCCCATCGCGGCTACGTCATGGTCAACGGCGTCATCACGATGAGCGGCTCGGGCAAGGAACTGCTCGCCAATCCGCAGGTGCGGGCCGCCTATCTCGAAGGTGGGCGTCACTGATGGCCGGCGGCGGGAGCTTGCGCCGAAGCTCGCCTCCGCCGCTGCAACTTTTTGATGAGAGACGGCTGCGCGCCTGCCATGCCATCGCTGTGGCGACGCTGGCCGCTTCCACCCTCGCGTGAAGCCGGGAGCACGAGATGCAGGGCATCATCTACGAAGAACCGACGGTCTGGCTCTTCTTGCTGGTCACCGTGATCATGGGTGGCTGGCTCGCCTGGATGTCCGGCCGCGCCATCGCCCTGACCTGGCGGCCGAACTGGCAGCTCGTCGTCTACATGCTGATCCTCGGCCTGTTCGTGCGCTTCATTCATTTCGCGCTGTTCCAGGCCACGCTGCTGACGCTGCACTACTACATCGTCGACTGCGTCGTGCTGCTCGCCTTCGGCTTCGCCGGCTGGCGCTACAACCGCGCCAAGCAGATGACGCGGCAATATCACTGGCTCTTCGAGCGCGCCGGCCCCTTCGGCTGGAAGCCGCGCCCCGGGGTCGTAATCAGGCCTGAATTGCTCTGAAGAGCTCACGAGCTTGGTGCGTGACAGATCACCGAAAAAGCGCAAGACTGCAGCTTAGGGTGACAAAAGCGCACCGAGACGGGCGGACCGTCCAGCCCGTTGTCAATCATCGAGGGGAGTTGCATCACATGAAGAAACTGCTGTTGGGCGGCATTGCGCTCGGCGCGGTCCTCGCCATGTCCGGCGTGGCCAATGCGCAGATCAAGCTCGGCGTCGGCGGCCCGATCACCGGCCCGAACGCCGCGTTCGGCGCGCAGCTCAAGAACGGCGCCGAGCAAGCGGTCGAGGACATCAACGCTGCTGGCGGCGTCCTTGGTCAGAAGATCACCATCTCGGTCGGTGACGATGTCTCCGATCCGAAGCAGGGCGTCTCGGTCGCCAACAAATTCGTCGGCGACGGCGTGAAATGGGTCCTCGGCCACTTCAACTCCGGCGTCACCATGCCGGCGTCCGAAGTCTATGCCGAGAACGGCATCCTGATGATCTCGCCTTCGGCCACCAACCCGAAGATCACCGAGCGCGGTCTGTGGAACACCTTCCGCACCTGCGGCCGTGACGATCAGCAGGGCAGCGTCGCCTCGGCCTATCTGCTGAAGAACTTCAAGGACAAGAAGATCGCCGTCGTCCACGACAAGACCACCTATGGCCAGGGCCTCGCCGACGAGACCAAGAAGGGTCTCAACGCCGGCGGCGTGAAGGAAGTGCTCTACGAAGGCGTCAACGCCGGCGAGAAGGACTTCTCGGCGCTCGTCTCGAAGATCAAGGCCGCCGGTGCCGACTATCTCTACTGGGGCGGCCTGCACACCGAAGGCGGCCTGATCGTGCGCCAGATGCGCGACCAGGGCCTGAAGACCGTGCTCGTCTCGGGTGACGGCATCACGACCGACGAGTTCGCCACGATCGGCGGCCCCGGCGTCGAAGGCACGCTGATGACCTTCCCGCCGGACCCGCAGAAGCGCCCGGAAGCGGCCGCCGTCGTCAAGAAGTTCGAGGCCAAGAACTTCAAGCCGGAAGCCTACACCCTCTACAGCTACGCCGCCGTCCAGATCATGGCCGAAGGCGCCAAGCGCGCGAACTCGACCGATCCGAAGAAGATCGCCGACGTGCTGCATGGCGGCCAGCCCGTCAAGACCGTCATCGGCGACATCGGCTTCGACAAGAAGGGCGACATCACCCGCCCGGACTACACCGTCTACACCTGGAAGAAGGGTGCCGACGGCAAGATCACCTATGTCGAGAACTGATCTCGGCGGCTGATCAGGCCTGACAAAAGAGCCCGCCTCGGAGCATCCGGGGCGGGTTTTCCGTTGAGAGGTCGTTGAGGCCCTGTCTCGGTCGCATGTCCGAAACGGGGCGCTCGCAGAACCACTCATGCGTACGCTACCCAGCCGCGGAATGCGAAGCCGGCATAGAACAGGCTGACGCCGCCGAAGCCGGCATCGCGCAGAAGCTGCTCATCCTCCTCGGGAGCGAGGATCGGCAGGCGCTCGCCGATCATCGATCGCGCCTTCTGCGCCTGCGCCGGCACGATGCCCGACGCGGCCGCGAATGCGGCGTAGCGCGACAGCCAGAGATTGCGATCGCCCTCGCCTTGCGGAAAGCTGAAATGCGCGACCGCGAAAGGCGCGCCGGGCTTCAGCCGCCGTCGTACCTGCCGCAGCGTGCGCAGGCGCTCCTCACGTTCGACGAAGTGCAGGGTCAGGATGCAGGCGGCCGCATCGAACGGTCCTTCTGGCGCGATGTCGATCAGGCCGTGATGCAGATCCGCGCGGGCGAGCAGCGGGCCGAGCGTCAGCCGTGCGAGATCGAGCATCTCGGCGGACGGATCGACGCCGTCGAACCGCCAGCCGGGCTGCGCCTCGGCAAATGCCTTGATTTCAAGGCCGCCGCCCGCGCCGAGCACCAGCACCCGCGCCGCGTCAGGCGCCCGCTCGGCAAGGAGGAGCATGGCCATGCGCTGCATGTCGGCGAAGCCGGGCACTTGGCGCGGCGGCCCCTCGGCATAGCGTGCAACGGTTTGCGGATCGGAGAAGGCGTCCATGCTCGAAACTCTCGCCGACGAGATGCATGCCGCGTGGGCGGACGGCGCCTCTACTGACTCAATCTCTGAGGAACAGCGCTCAAGCTTTTGAGAAAGCCCGCGAAACGCAGTAAGCCATCCGGCCACGGTCCATGCCCGGACTCGCTGTTGAGATGGCCGCTGTCACCGGCATCGACGAATTCCGAGCCCCAGGCCTCGGCGAGTTCCCGCGCCTCGTCCTGCGTACAGTAGGGATCGGTCGCGCTGGAGATCAGCACCGACGGAAACGGCAACCTCTCACGGCGGTGCTCGACGAAGTCAGCTCCCATGCCGGGGATCGCGCGCTTGGCCTTCTCCGAGGCCGGCGCGACGAGGAAAGCGCCGGCCACCTCGCCCGGATGCAGATGTTCTGCCGCGTGTGCGACAGCGCTCACACCGGCCGAATGGGCCACGAGCACGACCGGCCGCGTCGCGCTGCGCACCGCCTGCACGATCCGCTCCGCCCAGACGTGGCGAGACGGCTTGTGCCAGTCGTCCTGCTCCACGCGGCGCGCTGTCTTGAGCCGGGTTTCCCAGCGGCTCTGCCAGTGGTCGGGCCCGGAGCCCGACCAGCCGGGGACGATGAGGATATCGACGTCGGAGGATTTCATCAGTCGTAGATAGCCCTGCCGTCGCCGAAGTCCAGCCCGTCAGACCTCTCCGAACACCCGGCGGAAGATCGTGTCGACATGCTTGAAGTGATAGCCCTCGTCGAACATCGCCTGCAATTCGGAGGCCGAGAGCTTCTCCGCCACGTCCTTGTCCGCGAGCAGATTGGTCAGGAAGTCCTCGCCATGCTCCCAGGTGCGCATCGCGTTGCGTTGGACCATGGAATAGGCATCCTCGCGGCTCGCCCCGGCCTGCGTCAGCGCCAGCAACACGCGCTGCGAGTTGTGCAACCCGCCGAGCCGGTCGAGATTCCGGCGCATGTTCTGCGGATAGATCAGCAGCTTGTCGACGACGCCGGTCAGCCGTGCCAGGGCGAAATCGAGTGTCACCGTCGCATCCGGGCCGATCATGCGCTCGACCGAGGAATGCGAGATGTCGCGCTCGTGCCAGAGCGCGACGTTCTCCAGCGCCGGCGTGACCATGCCGCGCACGAGGCGGGCGAGACCGGTGAGGTTCTCGGTCAGCACGGGGTTGCGCTTGTGCGGCATCGCCGAGGAGCCCTTCTGGCCCGGCGAGAAATATTCCTCGGCCTCGTAGACCTCGGTGCGCTGGAGATGGCGGATCTCGGTCGCCAGCCGCTCGATGCAGGAGGCGACGACGCCGAGCGTCGCGAAATACATCGCGTGGCGGTCACGCGGGATCACCTGCGTCGAGACCGGCTCGACCGTCAGGCCCATCTTCTCGGCGACGTACTCCTCCACCTGCGGGTTGATATTGGCGAAGGTGCCGACCGCGCCCGAGATGGCGCAGGTCGCGATCTCCGCCCGCGCCGCGACGAGACGGGCTCGGCAACGGTCGAACTCGGCATAGGCCTGCGCGAGCTTGAGCCCGAAGGTCACAGGCTCGGCATGGATGCCGTGCGAACGGCCGATCGTCGGGGTGAGCTTGTGCTCGAAGGCGCGGCGCCTGATGGCCGCGAGCAGCGCATCGACATCGGCGATCAGGATATCGGTGGCGCGCGCAAGCTGGACCGAAAGCGTGGTGTCGAGGATATCGGACGAGGTCATGCCCTGATGGACGAAGCGGGCGTCGGGCCCGACGATCTCCGCCAGATGCGTCAGGAAGGCGATGACGTCGTGCTTGGTGACGCGCTCGATCTCGTCGATGCGCGCGACGTCGAAGACCGCGTCCTTGGCTTTCGCCCAAATGGTCGCCGCAGCCTCCTTCGGCACCACGCCGAGCTCAGCGAGCTTGTCGGTGGCATGCGCCTCGATTTCGAACCAGATACGGAACCGGGTCTGCGGCTCCCAGATGGCGACCATCTCGGGGCGGGAATAGCGCGGGATCATCGTCTCGTCCTTGTCACCCAATGAGCCCTCATCCTGAGGAGCGCTCCAACGGCGCTCGTTTCGAAGGATGGTCCAGTGCAGTCTGGAACATCCTTCGAGACGCCGCTTCGCGGCTCCTCAGGATGAGGGCTGCGATATTGTCAAACCCAGTCGTCGCGCGCGGCTTCCGCCGCCTTGCGGATCGCTTCGATATTCCCGGCATAGGCCGAAGGCCCGCCCTTGAAGACGGCGGAGCCCGCGACCAGCGCATTCGCGCCGGCCTTCACAACCAGCGGCGCGGTCTCCGGCGTCACGCCACCGTCGATCTCCAGCGCTATCGGGCGGTCGCCGATGAGCGCCTTCACCTGTGCAACCTTCTCGACGACGGAACGGATGAAGCTCTGCCCACCGAAGCCGGGATTGACCGTCATCAGCAGGATGAGGTCGACATCATCGATCAGCGCCTCGGCGGCGCTCGCCGGCGTGCCGGGATTGAGGACGATGCCCGCCTGCTTACCCTGGGCCTTGATCGCCTGCAGCGTGCGGTGCGGATGCGGCCCGGCCTCGACATGGAAGGAGATCAGATCGGCGCCGGCCTTGGCGAAGGCTTCGACATAAGGATCGACGGGCGCGATCATCAGATGCACGTCGAAGAACTTGCTTGTGTGCGGGCGGATCGCCTTCAGCACGTCGGGGCCGAAGGTGATGTTCGGCACGAAATGCCCGTCCATCACGTCGCAATGGATCCAGTCGGCACCGGCCGCGTCGACCGCGCGCACCTCCTCGCCCAGCTTGGCGAAATCGGCCGAGAGGATGGAGGGGGCGATCCGGATGGGGTGCGTCATGGCTGGCGGTTTAACGCCCCGAGCCGCCTGCCGCAATCGCGAAACCGAGCTAAACAACCTCGTCATGCTCGGGCTTGACCCAAGCATCTCATGACGCGGAGGCTTTGGCGCCTCCTCCTGCAAGAGCTTCTCGGGTCAAGCCCGAGAATGACGGCCTGAATGTTCAGGCGCTCCGTCCCTGCCGCATCGCCACAGGATAGGACAGCCGCCGGTCCGCTTCCGCCATCTCCGCCACCACCTGCGCGAAAGTCGGGCGCAGCTTCAGGCGCGTATACCACTCCGCCAGCCCCGGATAGCCGTCGAGCGGCGGCCCGCCGAGCCGCAGCGAAAACAGCACGCTCATGAACAGAGCGATATCCGCCAGCGAGAGCCGCCCGCCGAAGAATTCACGGCCCGCCAGCTTCTGCTCCAATACCTCGTAGTGGCGCGTCAGCGCCTCCTCGGCGATCAGCGCGTCGGCCTCCTGCGCGATGCGCCGGACGCGGTCGGGCGAAGGCGGGCTCGTCCGGTGCATCAGCGGCTTCACGGCCTGAAACAGGATTTCGTCCGCGTACAGCTCGTCGAGCCGGCAGCGTGCGCGCTCGACCGGGGAGTCCGGCATCAGCTTCGGCTCGGGATAGGCCTCGTCGAGATATTCGTTGATGACGGTGGAGTCGTAGAGGACGAGCCCGCAATCGCTGAGCACCGGCACCTGCCCCTTCGGATTGAGCGCGATCACCTCGGGGTACTTGGGGTCGTAGCCGGTCGTCTGGTTGAACGGCACCATGATGCGCTGAAAGCCGAGGCCCTTCTCCTGAAGGGCGATCTCGACCTTGCGCGAGAACAGGCTGAGCGGCCCGGAATAAAGTGTGATCATGGCGCGGTTCTCCTGCGGCAGGGGAAGCCTCGCAGGGCACCGCGTCATCGCCCGTCAGCAGGTTGACATGGCTTCCTTGCGCCGGATTCGCGCTGCGATGCCGCCCAGCAGCCACGGCAAGAGGTAGATCGGGAACTGCGCCAGCGCGAAGAACAGGAAGGTCGCCGGCGAGACGCCGGCGCCCAGCGCGGCGACAAGCAACCCCATATTCCGCTGCCCGGTGCCGTAGCCGATCATGAAGCGCTCCGACGCCGGCAGTCTCCGCAGCACGAGCCAGCTCGAGATCAGCCCCGCCGCCGAAACCGCGAAGACGCAGGCCAGCACGAAGAGAACGAGCCGGGGATTGTCGAGGGCGGCCCGCGTCACGCCGTCCATCGCTGCGATGGCGAAGATGAAGTACATCAGCACGCCGAAGCCATCGAGATTGGCCTTCATCGCCTTGATCCGCTTGACGCCGAGCCAGGCGCGCAGCGTGAAGGCGACAGCCATGCCGCCGCCGATGAAGATCAGCAGCCGCAGCATAAGCACCGAGCGGTCGAGCGGCACGGCCGCGCCGGCCAGCAACTCGACCAGCAGAGGCGCGATGATGGGGCTCAAAATCGTGGTGACGATGACGCTCGCGATGATCAGCGACGGCTCGAATCCGTAGAGGATCGCCACCGCCGGCGAGGACATGATCGGCGGCGCCGACCCCATGATCGCGAGCCCGAGCACGATCCCCGGATCAAGGTTCTCGCGCCCGACGAGCAGCAGCGCCCCGCCGATCAGCAGCACCGGACCGGTGATCAGCCACAGGCAGGAGGCCGCGAGCTTCGCCGGCCGGCGCAGCAGCCGGGCAGTGACGCCGAGATCGACCCGCATGAACACGACGGTCGTGAAGCAGAAGATGGTGATAGGCAGCACCGGCCGCGCCGCGGCGGAGAATTGCGGAAGCGCGAGGCCCAGGAAAATGGACAGCGCGAAGCCTTGCGTGCCGTAGCGCCCGAGCCATGCGAGCGCGGCGGCGAGAAGGGCGACTGGACGCATCGGCACGGCTCTGGAATCGTTCGCGAAACAGCCGGCACACTGGCCCATCGCGCCCAATGCGTCACCTGCGTGCCGAGCGGAGCGGTCCTGCGCCGGCATAAAATTGTGCCATCCCGCCCACATTTCTCGTGAGCAAAGCCAAATTGGAGAAGATGACGCAGACCCTGCGAAAGATTCCGCGATCCTGCGCAAAATTCGGTCGCAACGCTGACAAGCCGGCGCAAACCGGTATTTTGCGGGAAAAGGGGTTGGCAGGAGTAGATCATGAAGGTGGATACGATCGTTCTCGGCGCCGGCATCGTCGGCATTTCGGTCGCGCTTCACCTGCAAAAGGCCGGCCGCTCCACCCTGCTCGTCGACCGGCGCGGACCGGGCGAAGAGACGAGCTACGGGAATGCCGGCCTGATCCAGCGCGAGGGTGTCTACCCCTACGGCTTCCCGCATGATTTCGGCGCGCTCATCCGCTACGCGATGAACAATACAATCGATGCGTCCTATCATTGGAGCGCGATCCCGAAGCTCGCGCCGTTCCTGCTCTCCTACTGGATGCATTCGCGCGCCTCTCATCACGAAGCGATCGCCCACAAATACGAGAAGCTGATCGAGCACTGCGTCACCGAGCATGATGCGCTCGCGCAGGAAGCCGGCGCGACCGAGCTTCTGCGCCGCAAGGGCTGGATGAAGGTGTTCCGCACCGAGCGTGAGCGCGAGGAGCGCCTCGCCGAGGCCGCCCGCTGGAAGCGCGAATTCGGCGTGAACTACCGCGCCCTCGACATGGCCACCCTCAAGGCCGAGGAGCCGCATCTCGACCATGCCAGCCTGATCGGCGGCCTGCACTGGACCGATCCGGTTACGGTCGTCGATCCGCTCGGCCTGTCCAAGGCCTATGTCGCGCTCTTCGAGAAGCTCGGCGGCAAGCTCGCCATCGGCGATGCCGCAACGCTGGCGCAGAGCGGCGCCGGGTGGAACGTCACCCTCGCCGACGGCACCAAGGCCGAGGCCAGGGACGTCGTCGTGGCGCTCGGCCCCTGGGCCGATGTGCTGACCCGAAAGCTCGGCTACCATCTGCCGCTCGCGGTCAAGCGCGGTTACCACATGCATTACAAACCGCAGGGCAATGCCGTGCTCAACCATCCGGTGCTCGACACCGAGCGCGGTTATTTCCTTGCGCCGATGCTACAGGGCATCCGCCTGACCACGGGCGCCGAGTTCGCCGATCGCGACGCGCCCAAGACCCCGGTGCAGCTCGCTCGGGCCGAGCCGATCGCCAAGGCGCTCTTCCCGCTCGGCGAGCGTGTCGATGCCGAGCCCTGGCTCGGCCGCCGGCCCTGCACCCCGGACATGATGCCGATCATCGGCCCGGCTCCCAAGCACAAGGGCCTGTGGTTCTCCTTCGGCCACGCCCATCACGGCCTGACGCTCGCAGCCGTCACCGGCCGCATGGTCGCCGAGATGGTGACAGGCCAGAAGGCCTTCGTCGACCCGACGCCGTTTGCGGCGGCGCGCTTCGCCTAAGCAGCGCGGTCATGCTCGGAGCCGCGCCTGCGCGAACCCGAGCATGACGCGGGAAGACGGTCAGCCCTGCGCCAAGCCCCCTCCCCTGCCAGTCCGCGCCCTGCCACGATCCGGCTCCCGATTCTCACCGAGACCTCGCCATGGCCCTCGCCAAACCGCCCGTCCAGGACAATGCCTACGCCGCCGCGCTCGCCCTGCTCGACCGTGTGCCACTGATCGACGGCCATAACGACCTGCCCTACGTCATCCGCAAGGACCGCAACGCGAAGGGCGATGTCGCCGCCTACGGCCTCGACAAGGTCCACGCGGAAGGCGACACCGATATCCCGCGCATGCAGGCCGGCAAGATGGCGGCGCAGTTCTTCGCGGCCTATGTCCCGCCGAAGCAGGCCAAGCCCGCCGGCTTCGCGCTGGCCCAGATCGCGCTGATGCGCGACATCCTGAAGCGCCATGCAGACGCATTCCGTCCCGGCCTTTCCGCGGCCGATGTCGAGGTCGCCAAGGCGGAGGGCCGCATCGCCTTGTTCATGACGATCGAGAACGGCACCGCGCTCGACAATGAACTCGATGCGCTCGACGCCTACTATGATCTCGGCGTGCGGCTGATGACGCTCTGCCACAACGACACCACCGACTGGTGCGACTCCGCCACCGATGCGCCGCGCCACAACGGCCTCACCGATTTCGGCAAGGATGTCCTGCGCCGGATGAACCGGCTGGGCATAGTGATCGACCTCGCCCATGTCGCGCCGAAGGTGATGCATGACGCGCTCGACGTCTCCAGCGCACCCGTTGTCTGGTCGCATTCCAACGCCTTCACGCTCTGCGACCATCCGCGCAATGTCCCCGACGACGTGCTCGACCGCGTCGCCGGCAATGGCGGCGTCGTGATGGCGACCTTCGTGCCGGATTTCATCAGCCAAGCCTCGCGCGACTGGCACCGCCCGGCCAAGGACCAGTACGGCAAGACGCCCGAGAGCATGGACTATGCAAAGGTCGAGGCCGAGATCGTCGCCAAGTCAGGCCCGCGCCCGACCGCGACGCTGCCGGGGTATTGCGACCATGTCGAATACCTCGCCAAGCGCATCGGCCATGATCACATCGGCATCGGCTCGGATTTCTTCGGCTGGGTCAATCCGGACGGGTTGGAGGACACCACGACCTTCCCGTCGGTGATCGCCGAGCTGATCCGCCGCGGCTGGTCGGAGGAAAACCTCGCCAAGCTCGCCGGCGGCAACACCCTGCGCGTGCTGCGCGCGGTGGAGCAGGCGGCGGGCTGAAAGCTCCGAGCCTCGTCATGGTCGGGCTCGTCCCGACCATCCACGTCTTCTCCTGTCGGAATTCGTCTTCAAGACGTCGATGCTCGCCACAGAGGCGAGCATGACGTATGAGCTTGCCATCACGCCCGGCCATCGCGGGCGTGATCAAGACCTCATCTCGAAAACAAGATTTCATTTCTCCCATGACCGGTTCCGGCACTGACCGCACCCGCCCGTCCGTCCAGGCGGCCGCCCCCATCGTCATCCTGGTCGAGCCGCAACTCGCCGAGAACATCGGCATGTGCGCCCGCGCCATGGCGAATTTCGGCCTTTCCGAGATGCGCCTCGTCGCTCCCCGCGACGGCTGGCCCAGCGGCGGCGGCCTCAAGAAGGGCGCGACTGCGGCCGCCTCCGGCGCAACGCATATCCTTGAGAACGCCCGGCTCTATGCCAGCGCGGCCGAGGCGATCGCCGATCTCAACCATGTGCTGGCGACGACGGCCCGCGAGCGCGGCCAGATGAAGCGCGTGCTGACGCCGGCCGAGGCGATGCCGGAAGTCGCGGGCCGCATCGGCTCCGGCGAACGCGTCGGCATCCTGTTCGGGCGCGAGCGCATCGGCCTGACCAATGAGGAGATCAGCCTTGCCGATGCGATCCTGACCTTTCCGGTCAACCCGGCCTTCGCCTCGCTCAACCTCGCCCAGGCCGTACTGCTCAACGGCTATGAATGGTTCAAGACGACGGGAGGCGAGCCTCCCTTCCGCGAGAACAACCCGTCGCCGCCGGCGAAACGCGAGATGATCCTGTCGATGTTCGACTATCTCGAAGGCGAGCTCGATCTCTGCGGCTTCTTCCCGGCCGGCAAGAAGCCGGTCATGACCGCGAATCTGCGCGACATCCTGCACCGCCTCGACATGACCGAGCAGGAGGCACGCACGCTGCGCGGTGTCTTCAAGTCACTCGTCGAAGGCCCCAAGAAAGCGCGTCTGCTGGCGCGGCAGGCCGAGACGCCCGAGCGGCCTGAAGAATAAAAAAGCCGGCCCCGAAGGGCCGGCTCGTCTGGTCGGGGGGTCTCGAAACACCCGGTCAGAATTGATACTTCAACGTCGCCTTCACGGTGCGGCCCGGCTCGGTATAGTAATCGCGAGCCTGTGCCAGCACGCCGGTAGGAACGTTGACCGCATCCCAGTACTTGCGATCAAAGATATTATAGACGCCGATCTGCAATTCAAGGTCTGCAATCTGCGGCATCGGGCGCCACCACGCCGACGCATTGAAGATCGCGTAGCCGGGCGCCCGGAAGCCCTGATTGGAGCCGGTGGTTGCCGCGACGTTATCGCGCTTGCCTGCGAGTTTGGTCGAGACCTCCGCACCCCATGCATCCGTACCATAGGCAATGGCGAGGATGCCCTGCACCGGCGGGATCGAGTTCAGGTAGGTATTGTCGGTCTGGTTCACGCCGCGGGTGTAAGCGAAGGAGCCGCGCACCAGCCAGTTCTCCGTGAAGGCATAGCGCCCGTTGATTTCCACGCCCTGAATCTCGGCGCGCGGAATGTTCCGGAAGCTCGTGATGCCGCCTTGCGGGTAGATCGCGTCCGGCGGGGCGATCTGCTGCTGCTCGATGAAGTTGTGATACTTCGTGTAGAAATAGGTGACCGAGCCGCCGACCTGCTTGTCGCCGAAGCGGAAGCCGACATCGATGCCGTTGCCCTCTTCCGGACGCAGGTCCGGATTGCCGATGCGCAAATAGGTCCCGGGCCCGCCGAAGCGGCCATAGAGTTCGTTCGCCGTCGGGGCGCGGAAAGTCTTGGCCCACTGGGCAAAGAAGGTCACGTCCTTCACCCACGGAGCGTTCTTGAGGACGTCGTATTCGAGGCGAATGCGCGGCGACCAGCCAGTATCGCTGGAAGACCGCGGCAGGCTCGTCGGCCGCGACCCGCCTGCGAAATAGGCCGGGGTGTTCTGCGGCACTTCCTCATACCAGTCGAACCGGACGCCGGGCGTGATGCGCAGCCGGTTGTCGAGCATCCCGATCTCGTCATGCGCGTAGATGCCGAGGAGCTTGCCGTCGACCTTCGGCTGGTCGGCCTGGTTGGTGTGCAGGTTGTTGCAGGTGGTGTACGGCGCGGTGAAGAGGCCGGAGGCCGGTCTGGCCGGGCAGTTGTCGACACCCGACGAGAATTGCTCGAGCGAGGACATCCGCAGTTCGGTGCCGAGCAGCAGGCGGTGCGTCAGCGCGCCGGTCTGGAAGTTCTTGATCACGTGGCCGTTGAAGCCGTAGGCATTCTCCTCGTTCTCGTTGTCGCGCGCATAGGGACCGACGATGCTGGTGTAGCGCCAGGCGTTGACGAGGTCGTTGCGCTTCAGGCGCTGCCAATAGGCCACGGCATGGGCCTCGTCGAAGAACGAGCCCGGCATCTTGTAGTCGTAGCTCAGCGAAACGCGGTTGCGCTCGACATCCTCGCCGGTCTCGTAGGAGCCGGGACGGAAATTGCCGGTCAGCGAAACGGTGTTCGTACGGGTCTGCACCCGGTCGGCGCGCTTGAAGAACTCGCCCTGGATACCGAAACGGTGCTCGCCGACATCCTGATAGATCTTGCCGAGCAAGTTGTACTGGTTGAAGTCGGCCGGGTTGGGCGCCGTGCGCGCTGCACCGATCGTCTTGTTGTCGCCCCTGTTGTCGGTCTCGTGCCCGTTGCGGAAGCCGCCCTGCAGCAGCATGGAGGTATTCCCCGTCCTGGCGGCCGCTGCCGCGCTGCCGAACCAGGCGCGGTCGGTGCTGTCATAGCCGGTCTTGGCGAGCGCGCCGTAGGAGCGGCCATCGCGCAGCAGGTCTTCCGGATCGAGCGTCCGCACCGCAAGCGCGCCGCCAAGCGCACCGCTGCCGAGTGTGCTGGCGCCGCTGCCGCCGCGCAGCAGATCGAGCGTCGACAGTGAATCGAAATCGAAGGCGTTCTGGGCGCCGCGATTGACGCGGGTATCGATGAGGAAGGGCTGGCGGATGCCGTCGATCGTCGTCAGTACGCGCGCGCCATCGAGGCCGCGGATATTGAGCGAGTTGGTCTGGCGGTTCAAGGTGATGCCCGCCTCGACGCGGTTCGACAGGTCCGTCAGGCTCTGGATCTGCTCTCGGTCGAGTTCCTGGCGCGTGACGCGCGTCGTCGTCGGCCCGCTCACCAGCGCACCGCCCGGCACGCCCTCTCCCTGCACATTGATCTGATCCAGCACGACCGGCGCCTCGCCGACCGAGCTTGGTGCAGGCGCCGCCTGCTGGTTCCGCTGTTGCGCTTCGGCAGTCGAAGCAAAAAGCGCCAATGCCAGGCTTCCAAGCGCCACGCTGCCGCGAAGCCGGCCGGAAAGATTCCCCATCGCCCGTATCCCGTCCTTGCCGCACGAGCCTTCGGCCCTGAACGGCAATTTAAAATGAGTATAAAGAAGACCCTATACGATAATATAAGGTTCCGGACCGATATTGATCGAATCGTATACTGTCAATTGCCGAACAACATTCGCATAAACAATGGATTCGTTCCAAAAAAGAACTATTCTAATGTAGAATTACACGACCATTCTTGCGGCAGAGCTTTGCTCCCGATGTCGTGATCGTCGAACCCGCCTCGTCGGCGTCTCCGCCATTGCAACGTCGTCGGCAGCACGCATTGTCGTGTCATGAATCCGCGTCATGCCAGAATGACCCGCCGCAGGCTGCTGACTGGGGGCAGCGCCATGGTCACCGCATTCTCCGTCGCGGGGCGCTCCTTCGCCGCGACCGATGCCGATGTCGTCGTCGTCGGCGCCGGAGCGGCAGGCATCGCCGCAGCCCAGACCTTGCGCGC
The DNA here is from genome assembly GCF_052113585.1 of Allobosea sp. TAF32. Taxonomy (NCBI): domain Bacteria; kingdom Pseudomonadati; phylum Pseudomonadota; class Alphaproteobacteria; order Hyphomicrobiales; family Alloboseaceae; genus Allobosea; species Allobosea sp. TAF32. Next base: position 488,747 of record NZ_JBFRDM010000008.1, read on the forward strand.
AGCCGGCCGCAAGCCGATCGTGCTGGAGGCTCGCGGCCGCATCGGCGGGCGCGCCTTCACCGATGCTTCCCTCGGCGCGACATACGACGCGGGCGCGATGTTCATCCATTGGGCAGAGCGCAACCCATGGGTCCAGATCGCCCGCGATCTCGGCGTCGAGACCGCATCGGAACCCCAGGGTGGCGGTTTCCGGGTCTTTACCGACGGGCGCCCCATGGCCGACGCCGATCGTCGACGCCGGCGCGATGCCTTCAACCAGATCGACAGGCGGCTCGAGACGGTGGATCTCACTGGTCGCGACATGTCGATCGCAGAATTGCTCGGCGATCTCGGCCCCGACAGCGCCCCCGTCGCGGCGTCGGGTTTGCTGCTCTCGATCGGAGAGGAATCAAGCCGGATTTCAGCGCGCGACTATCAGCGTCTCTGGGCCGGCGACGATCTCGTCGTCCCCTCAGGCTACGGCAATCTCGTCACGCGCTCCGCCGCAGGCCTCGATATTCGCCTCAATCAGACGGTCGAGGCTATCCGCTGGGACGGATCGGGCGTGACGGTCGCCACGCCTTCGGGCGACATCCGCGCCAATGCCTGCATTCTCACCGTGCCGGTCGGCGTGCTCAAGTCAGGCGCCATCCGCTTTACCCCGGACCTTCCGACAGCCACCCGTGACGCTCTCGCAGGGCTGCACATGGGAGCCCTGACCAAGATCGCGCTCAAGGTTGAGGGCGACCGCTTCGGCCTCACGCCGGGTGCGAGCCTGCTTGAGACCGGCGCACCCGAGCGCATGATGAATTTCGACATGTACCCGGACGGCAAGGACATCGTCATCGGCTATTGCGGCGGCGATTATGCGCGCAAAATCTCCGAGGCTGGCCCGGAAGAAGCGCGCGCCCATGTCGTCGACCTCCTCGCGAAGATGGTCGGCGCCGAATTCCGCAAAACGGTCAAGGCGGTATCCTTCCCGGCCTGGTGGACCGATCCGTTCGCGCGCGGTTCTTATTCAGTCTGCGATCCCGGCCACGAGAAGGCCCGGGAAGCCCTCGCCCAGCCCATTGGCGGGCGCCTCCTTATTGCAGGAGAGGCGACTGCGGGCGGCGGCGCGATGACCGTGGGCGGGGCCACGCTCGCTGGCCGGGCGGCAGCGGCGACACTCGCGCGGCTGAAGGCCTGACGGCTCCTCGGGCTAGAGCAGCAGCTCCCAATTCTGCCCCACGAGATCCCGACCGAAGGAATGGTGCCGCTCTTCAGCAACCAGCCTGAAACCCTCCGCGACATAGACCGCGCGGGCGGCATGGAGGATGTCGTTGGTCCAGAGCACCATCCGCCGATAGCCAGCATCGCGGGCGAAATCGACGGCATCGCGCACCAGCGCCTTGCCCAGCCCCAGCCCTTGCGCACGCTTCTCGACCAGCACGAGCCTGAGCTTCGCGGTCGCTTCGTCCTCTTCGACGACGAAGGAGGAGCCGGCCGTGGCCCCTTCCAATTCGGCGATGAAACAGCGCTCGCGGCCGGGCTTGAAGTCGCGCAGGAATTTGGCGGCGATCTCGGCAACGAGCGCCTCGAAGCTCTGATCCCAGCCATATTCTTCGGCATAGAGCCGCCCATGAGCCGCGATCACCCAGCCGATATCGCCCGGCCGGTGCTCGCGGATCATGGGACGAGGACGGGTCTGCCGCTCCCCCGAAAGAAGGCGCTGCGCCGTGGCGAGCGCATCGACCAGTGCGGCCTGCTCGGGGAGCGGAAGCCGCGACAGGATCGACCGCGCCTGGGCATCCGACGCGCGGTCGATCGCTGCGAAGACGGCTATGCCCTCATCGGTCAATTGCAGGCGCCAAGCTCGCGCGTCGGCCGAAGAGCGGCTGCGGTCGAGCCACCCACGCATCGCGAAGCGCTGCAGGATGCGCGACAGATAGGCCGGGTCGAGATCGAGAGCCCCGGCCAGTTCCGCCGCCCGCCAATCGTCGCGCTGCGCCAGCTCGTAGATCACACGCGCTTCCGTCAGCGACATGCCGGAGCCATGCAGGCTGCCTCCGAGTCCGCCGACCCAGAGGGTATGGAAGCGATTGAACCTGCGGATCGCCGCGATGGCTTCGGTCTCGCCGATGTCCATGACTCACCTCCAACCGGAGACCAATGAATTTAGTTGACGGAGTCGACTAAATTCGAGACGGGACAGAAACGCGGCATTGACCCTCCCTTAACCGGTCTCTGGCGAAGTCGAGCTTTGACGTCTCACGGCGCTGACATGCAGGTCGATCTCCTCGCCGGAACGGGATACCGCCCCCTTGCGATCCCGCGCCCCCAACCCACCATCCTGGTCTTCGATTCCGGGCTTGGCGGCCTCACCGTGCTGTCGCGCACGGCGCAGGCTTGCCCAGGCGCCCATATCGTCTACGCCGCCGACGATGCCGGCTTCCCCTATGGCCGCCTGACCGAAGACGCCCTTGTCGGCCGCATCCTCGCCGTGATGGAGCGGCTCATCGCCCGCTGTCATCCCGACCTCGTGGTGATCGCCTGCAATACGGCCTCGACGCTGGTCCTGCCGACGCTGCGGGCGCGCTTCGCCATCCCCTTCGTCGGCACAGTGCCCGCGATCAAGCCCGCTGCGGTCGCAACCAAAAGCGGGATGATCTCAGTCCTCGCCACCCCCGGCACGGTGGCGCGCGTCTATACCCGCGAGTTGATCGAGACCTATGCTGGCGGCTGCGACGTCACGCTCGTCGGCGCGACGCGGCTCGCGGGCATGGCCGAGCAGGCGCTGAAGGGCGAATCCGTCGCTGACGACGCTCTGCTCGCCGAGATCGCCCCCTGCTTTGTCGAGACGAACGGCCGACGCACCGACGTGGTCACGCTCTCCTGCACGCATTATCCGCTTCTGCTCGAGCGGATGAAGCGGCTCGCGCCCTGGCCCGTGGAATGGATCGATCCTGCTCCGGCGATCGCGCGCCGCGTCGTCGCGCTGCTCGGCCCGGTCGGCGACGTTCCCTGCCCGAAAGCCACCGCCATCTTCACCTCCGGCGCCGGGCTGAGCGGTCCCTTGCGCATCGCGCTTGCCGGCTATGGCCTCGCTCATGTCGCGATCGAGCCCATGCCGCTGGCGAGCTAGCGAACTCCGATTCCGTCGATCCGTTTCCTACGGTGGCGAGGATCGCGGCGAAGCAGGTGCGTTGGCGGGCATCGCCACCGCATGACCGCCACCTTGGCTACCGGTGCTGAGTTTCGCTTTCCGGCTTGCCGGAATTGACTCGAAGCCGGCTTTGCGCCATATGCCCTTCCGTCGCGCGGCTCCTCACGGGGCCGCGTGACTTTTTCCGCACCCGTGATCCGCTTTCCTTCGGAAGCCGGATCTGTCGCCCCGGCCAATTCGCGGGGGAGCAGGAGGGCGCGGTCCTCAAACTCGCGAACCATAGAGGACACGCGACATGTCGAAGCGCCATGAGGCAAAGTACAAGATTGACCGCCGTCTCGGTCAGAACATCTGGGGCCGTCCCAAGTCCCCGGTCAACCGCCGCGAGTACGGCCCCGGCCAGCACGGCCAGCGCCGCAAGGGCAAGCCGTCCGACTTCGGCACTCAGCTGCGCGCCAAGCAGAAGCTGAAGGGCTACTACGGCTCGATCTCCGAGAAGCAGTTCCGCCGCTATTACGCCGAGGCCATCCGCCTCAAGGGCGATTCGGGCGAGAACCTGATCGGCCTGCTCGAGCGCCGTCTCGACGCCGTGATCTACCGCGCCAAGTTCGTGCCGACCGTCTTCGCGGCTCGTCAGTTCGTCAACCACGGCCACGTCACCGTGAACGGCAAGCGCGTCAACATCGCTTCCTATCAGGTCAAGCCGGGCGACGTCGTCGCGGTCAAGGAGAGCTCGCGCCAGCTCGCCATCGTCATCGAGTCGGCCACCCTCGCCGAGCGTGACGTTCCGGACTACATCGACGCCGACCACAACAAGTCGACCGCCACCTTCGCCCGCACCCCGACGCTGTCGGACGTGCCTTATGCGGTGCAGATGGAACCGAACCTGGTCATCGAGTTCTACTCGCGCTAAGCCGTTCGGAACGGGTAGGAATATCCGTTGTTTTGAATATCTTGGGGGAGGGCAAGATTTTGCCCTCCCCCAATTGTTTTCCGGCGCCTCCTTCGGCTCGGCGGCGCGTCTGCGGCCCGCCCCCCAAGGCGCCCCGGCGAGATTCTGCGGCCAATCCGCCTCGCCCCCGACGGCGGCCCTCGGGTCCTCATCGCCATCGCCGCCAGACCCCTCGCCCGCTCGGGCTCGAACGGATCCGTCGCGTTTGGCGCGTCAAGCGGCGCGCTCCGGCGCCCGCTCGGACGGCATGCCGTCTTTCATGACACTCTTGATCTGGTCGCGTAGCTCGGGCGTATCCTGATGCTTGTGCACGGCGACGGCGTGCTGCACCGCCGCCTCCAGGAGTTCGTCTTCAGTATCGGCGCTGATCGCGATTGAGCACTTCGTCTCGCTCGGAAATGCCCGGCAGTCGATGAACTTGCGTCCCATGGCGCCCTCCCTCGGGAGAAAGCAAACGCGCCTCCGTCGCAACAGCGGCAGGCTGCGCAAGTCACCATACGCCCATGCCGAGGTCGTCGCAAAAAGATGAAGCTCCTGGCACTCTTCCAACCTTGAGCATTCGCACCCGGCACGCCTTCTCCAAGCTCACCGATGCTCATGAAGGTGACAACTGCCCGGAAATTCCGATACCCTGGCTCGCAATTCCCGGACCGCCTGCGCTCTCGGCTGGCTCGCCCTTTGCGCCCATCCAGCGACGCTATCGACGTCTCAGGTCGAAGGGCATTCTGCTGCAATGTCCGCGTCGGAGGCCATGATGTCTCGAACCGACGCTTCGATCGCAAGCGGCGTGCGGTCATCCATCTTTATGATCGGACGCCGGGCCATTCCGGCCATAACTGGGGTTCGGACGGCCGAGGCGGGACGGCAAAGACCTGCCATCTGCGCCGCATCCTGTGAACGGCCGCGCCGCCGCGGCGGATAAGCATCGCTTACAGATGCGAGCCGACCTCATCGCGGAAGAAGTAGCAGCCCAGCCCGATGCAGCCGATCAGGATCGACAGCGCATAGGGCCCGAAAAGGCACACCACAAAGACGGAGCCGATGAAGGCTCGCATCGCCCAAGCTGACCACGTCTGCTTCATGGCTAACCTCTCGCATTGCGTTTCCTGACAAAACGTAAACGGCAAGCCGTGAATTCGATCTGAAGGGATACGGTAAATCGCGAAATCGCATTTCAGATCCGCATGTTAGCAAGTTCGGCAAAATCAGGGCGAAGCGGTGAAATCCGTTCTCACTCCCGCCCTAATGCCGTAGCGTCATCATCGTCCTCGCTACCGCGGAGAGATTCGCCATGACCAAAACCTTGTTGATTGCCCTCGCGCTGTCCTGCTCCGCGAGCCTGGCCTATGCCCAAAGCTGCAATATCCAGGCTTCCGACAAGAAGCTTGCAGGCGCTGCCAAGACCAGCTTCCTGACCAAATGCGAGAAGGACGCGACCTCGGCCTGCGACAAGCAGGCGGCGGACAAGAAGCTGGCCGGCGCCGCCAAGACCAGCTTCACCAAGAAATGCGTGACCGACTCCGTCGGCGGCTGAGCGCCTGAACAAAGATCGGCAGCGTCCCGACACGGCCGGTTGCAATGACAGCCCCGGTCAGTCGGCGGTGCTGCTCTCCCAGGTCGCATGGCTCACAGTCGGCAGGCGTGCCAGCCTGTCGACGACCTGATCGAGTTCTTTCCGGTCGACCGCCGTGCTGATCAGCTTGGCAACGATCTCGACCGAGTCCTCGCCGCGCTCGACCGTCGTAATGTCGCTGACCGGATATTGCGCCGCTTCGAGATATTCGACGAGCGTCTCGCGCACCTCGGCGAGCGCCTGGGTCCGCGCGGTGACAACGACTTCGTAGGTCGCCTCGAGCGCCCGCTCGTTGAGCGGGATGCGGTTGATCGCGTTGACGAGTGGCCGCAGCAGCGTGTTGCCGAAGATGACGAAGACCGCGACGAGCGCGGCTTCGGCGATCATGTCCGCGCCGGCGCAGGCCCCCGCGGCGGCAGAGCCCCAAAGCGTTGCCGCGGTGTTGAGGCCGCGAACGTTGGTGCCCTCCTTCATGATCACGCCCGCGCCCAGGAAACCGATGCCCGAAACGACATAGGCGATCACCCGGATCGCGCCGGACGCTCCCTCGATGCGCATGCCGAGATCGACGAAGGCCGCAGCCCCGAGCGCGACGAGAACGGTCGTGCGCAAGCCGGCAGTGCGCTGCCGGTATTGCCGCTCGGCGCCGATCAGCATGCCCAGCACGAAAGCGGCCGTCAGGCTGACGACCGTGTCCAGGAAAGGCGCGAGTTCGAAGGTCTGAATGAAGCGCATGGCCGCTGACTCGCGTGGCAGGCAGCGGTGCTTCGCATGGAGGTTCGCCTCCGGCAAGCCGGAGGCGTGGTGTCGTCAGGATCCAGCGCGGAACGGAAACGGAGCACGCAAACCCGGCTCACTCGTCGTCGTTATAGCCGCCACGATCGCGGCGGTCGTCCCGGTCGCGCCAGCGACGCTGGCCGCGGTAGTCTTCGTCCTGCTGTCCGCCGCCGCGCCAGGCCCGCATCTCGCGGAAGCGTTCGCGTCCTTCCGCCATCGCCTCACGCACCGAGCGGCGCAGCACGGTCTTCTGCTCGTCGCTGAGGGTCACCCACAGCGGCCGGAGCGTATCGGCGAGTTCCTTGGAACGCATCGCCCGCTCATTCTGCCGCGTGGCCGCTGCATCGAGGCGCTCCATCAGATCGGCATGGCGCAGCTTTTCGCGCTCCTCCCGCATCCCCGCCATTTGCTGGACACGCTGCTCGCTCCGTCGCTTGACGAGCGCCTCCACCTTGTCGAACAGCGGGGTCTGCTCGGGCTTGAGCTTGAGATCCGCGCGCACCTTCGCCAGCCGCTCGTCAAGCCGCGCCTTGGCACGCTCGGCGCGTTGCTCGCGCCAATCCTGCCGGCGCTGGTCGCGGCTGTCGGTACGCTCCTGCTGCTTCTGATCGCCACCTGCCGGAGGAACCGGCTGTGGCTGCGCGAATGCGAGGGTGCCGGCGAGCATCGCAATCGACGAAGCGGCGATGAGGGCGATGGATTTCATGGGAATCTCCCTTGAGGCAGTCCGGTCGGTATGTCGCTCAGCGGGTCTCGAAGCCGATTGGCGATGCGGTCAGCCTGCCTCCGGATGTCTGACCCGGCAATGGCTTCAAGATGAAAAGATCGTAATGTGGCGACAACGCGCGCGACGCGTTTCGGTTCGCCATCGGACGTTCCATGCAAAACCTTATCACCGATGTCCGTGGCCTCCATGTCGGCCATGCGGATGACGTTGCGGCGGCGACCGGCGTGACGGCCGTCATCTTCGAGCGCCCGACGGTGGCCTCCGCCGCCGTGCTCGGCGGTGCGCCCGGCACCCGCGAGACGGCCTTGCTCATCCCGGAGATGACGGTCGAGCATATCGACGCGATCGTGCTCTCCGGTGGCTCTGCCTGGGGGCTTGGCGCTGCCGACGGCGTGATGGGCTGGCTGGCGCGGGAAGGGCGCGGGTTCCCGGTCGGCGCCTTCCGCGTCCCGATCGTGCCGCAGGCCATCCTGTTTGACCTCACCAATGGCGGCGAGAAGCCTTGGGCGCGTGGAGACGGCGAGACGCCCTATGGCAAGCTGGGCGCAAAGGCCGCTGCAGCCGCCTCGACCTCTTTCGCACTGGGCACCGCCGGCGCGGGCTTCGGCGCGACGACAGCCAACCTCAAGGGCGGCATAGGCTCGGCCAGCGCCCGTGCCGCGACCGGGCAGATCGTCGGCGCCCTCGTCGCGGTCAACGCCGTCGGCACCGCCACGATCGGAGACGGCCCGCATTTCTGGGCCGCGCCCTATGAGCGTGACGGCGAGTTCGGTGGGCTCGGCTGGCCGGCGACGATCGCGCCGGGCGACACGGCCCTTCGTTTCAAGGGAGGCACCGGCCAGAATACGACGATCGCCCTTGTCGCGACCGATGCCGTGCTGACCAAGGCCCAGGCCCGCCGGCTCGCGCTCGCAGCCCATGACGGGCTTGCCCGCGCCCTGCGGCCTGCCCATGCCCCACTCGACGGGGACATCGTTTTCGCCGCGGCGACGGGCCATAGCGGCGCGCCATCCGACGCTTTCGCTCTCACCGAGCTCTGCGCCACCGCAGCCGATGTCCTGGCCCGCGCTGTCGCCCGCGGCGTGTATGCCGCATCGGCGCTGCCCTTCGCCGGAGCCAGCCCGGCCTGGTGCGACCGGTTCGGCGGCTGAGCCGCGAAGCGACCGCCGCGGGCGCGCCCCTTCCAAACCGTAGCCGATTTACTAAATCGCAAGCCTGCTCCTGCAACCTGAGCGATAGGTTCAGCCTGCAAGGCCGGAAGGCTCGGGGGGCAGGATGCGGGAGATCGGCTTTGGCCTGGTCTGCGGCATTGCCGCGGCGTTAGGTGCCTTCCTGATCGCGGCGTGGCCGGTGCAAGGCCGCCCCGTCGCGGCCTTCTTCCCGGCCGGCAGTTCGTCGCGCGATATGTCCGCCGCCATTGCCACGGCCGGCGGCACCCTGATCCGGATCGACACGACATCCGCCGTCACCGTGACGCTCGGCGAAGACGACCATTTCGTAGGCGCGCTCTATCAGGCCGGAGCGTGGCTGGTGATCGACGCTGGCCTCGCCCGACTCTGCATAGGCTCTGCCGCATGGAGCAGCCGATGAATGACGTCGCCCGGTTCCGCGCGCATTTCGCCCGTCTGCTCCTCCTCCTGCTGTGGATCAACGCGTGCCTTTTGGCGCTCGCCCCGCTCGCCGAGCCTCTGATCAGCAGGGGGTCGCTTGTTCTGGCGGGCGTGGCGCTGGCCGCGCTCGGCACACTGGCCTGGCGTGTCTGTGGCACGGATTGGGCCACCAGGCAGATCACCAGTATCGCGACGCTCGGCCAGGTGATGCTGCTGGTCTACGCCTTTGCCGGGCATCCCTACCAATCCGACATGCACATGTACTTCTTCGCCGTGCTGGCCGTGCTCGCCGGCTGGCTGGACTGGCGCGTCTTCGTCCCGGCTACCATCGCGATCGCGGCCCATCATCTCCTCCTCAGCCTTCTGCAGCCGGCCGGCGTCTTCCTGAACGGCAACGATATCGGCCGCGTCCTGCTTCACGGCCTGATCGTCGTCATGCAGTCGGCAGCGCTGAGCTGGCTGGTCTGGTCCTTGCGGCAATCCCTCGAAATCTCGGAAACCGAACGCCGCCAGGCAGACGCCGCCCGCGAGGTCGCCGACGAAGCCCGCCGCGATGTCGCCGAGACCACGGCCAGGGCGGCAAGCGACAGGCAGCGCATCCTCAATGGCGTCGCGAATGACTTCGAGCACGTGATCGCCCGCATCGCGCGCGACGTGATCGCCTCCGTGCAGTCTCTTCGCGCGGCTGCGCAACAGATGAAGAACGGAGCGCTCGAGGTGTCGCAGCGCTCGACCGCAGCCTCGCAGTCTTCGCGGCAGACCTCGTCCAACGTCGTGGCAGTCACTCAGGTCACCGCCGAGCTGGCGCAGTCCTTCGCGGAGGTGGACCGGCAAGTCACGGAAACGGCGCGCATCGTCGGCGCCGCGACCCTGCAGGCCGGCGACGTTCTGCACACCGTCGGCGACCTCTCGCGCAAGGCCGACGAGATCGGCAACATCGCAATCGTGATCTCGACCATCGCCAAGCACACCAACCTGCTGGCGCTCAACGCTTCGATCGAGGCCGCGCGCCTCGGCCGCTCGGGCGGCGGCTTCGCCATCGTGGCGCAGGAGATCAAGTCCCTGGCGAACCAGACCTGGCGCGCGACCGAAGAAATCCAGGGGCAGATCGAGGCGATCCATCGTTCCGGCTACGAGGCCGTCGCGGCGATCGACGCGATGAACGCGACCATCGGCTCGCTGAACCAGATCTCCGGCACGGTCGCGGTCGTCGTCGAACAGCAGAACGTGGCGACGGCAGGCATCGCCGACAACATTCGCCAGGCCTCCGATGAGACGATCGCTGCCGCCGGCCACATCGATATCGTCAGCCGCGTCGCCGCCGAGACCGATGAAGCCGCGAGCCATATCGCCCAATCAGCCGATCAGCTCTCGCTCCAGTCGTCCCATCTCGATGCCGAGGTGGCGCAGTTCCTCGGGCGTGTCCGCGCTGCCTGAAGCCCGGTTTCATGCCCGGCGCGAATGCGCTATGGCAGCGCCATGTCCACTGACGATTTCCTCGCCCGCTTCGGCTCGCCCGGCGCCAGCCAGCCCGATCCCGTGGCGGCCGCCCAGCAGGCCATGCGCAACCCCCTGCCCGCGCGCTTCTACAAGGAGGCCGGCGTGCTGGAGCGCGACGGACTGTTCCATGTCGCCCTCGACGGCCGGACCGCCCGCACCCCGGCGCGCAAGCCGCTGGCGGTCGGCTCTCGCGACGTCGCAGAGGCGCTCGCCGCCGAATGGGATCGGCAGGCCGAGCGGATCGACCCCGCGCAGATGCCGCTCACGCGTCTCGTCAATTCGGCGCTGGACGGCGTCGAGGATCAGCAGGAAGCGGTTCGCGCCGAGATCGTGCGCTACGCCGCTTCGGACGCGCTCTGCTATCGCGCCGGCGAGCCGGAGGCGCTCGTCGCGCGCTACGACGCCGTCTGGCAGCCCGTCCTGAAGAGCGTCGAGGCGCTGATCGGCGCCCGTTTCGTTCTGGCCGAGGGCGTCGTCTTCGCCGAGCAGCCGCCCGAGACGCTGGCCGCCATCGCTCAGCGAGTCGAGAAGATCTCCGCCCCGCTCGCGTTGGCGGGCGCACACAACGTCATGACGTTGACGGGCTCCACGATCATACTGCTCGCCCTCGCCAATGGGCTGATCGATGCGGAAGCGGCCTGGGAGGCCGCCCATCTCGACGAGGACTACCAGATCTCCGTCTGGGGCCAGGACGAGGAAGCAGCCGAGCGCCGCGCCATCCGCCGCCGCGAATTCGACGCCGCGGCGCTTCTGCTGGCGAAGGGCTGAGAGACCGTTAGCAACCTCCAGCCCTCATCCTGAGGAGCCATTCCCTAGGGAATGGCTCCTCAGGATGAGGGCTCGGCGAACGTTCAAACGGCCTCTCAGCCGCCAGCCGGTCGCATGATGCGCGGGCGCGCTTCGGCAAACGTCGTAATGGACTCTCTCGACGGCCCCGCTTAAGCCGGCTTTCGAGACGCGATTTCCGGCCGGGAGCCTTGCCGCCATGAAGGATATCCTCGAACAGCTCGAAACCCGCCGCGAAGGCGCCCGCAAGGGCGGCGGCGAGCGTCGTATCGAGGCCCAGCACAAGCGCGGCAAGCTGACGGCACGCGAGCGCATCGAACTCCTGCTCGACAAGGACTCCTTCGAGGAGTTCGACATGTTCGTGCAGCACCGCGCCGTCGATTTCGGCATGGACAAGGGCGAGAAGATCCCCGGTGACGGCGTCGTCACCGGCTGGGGCACGGTCAATGGCCGCACCATCTTCGTCTTCTCCAAGGACTTCACCGTCTTCGGCGGCTCGCTCTCCGAGACCCACGCCCAGAAGATCATCAAGATCCAGGACATGGCGCTGAAGATGCGCGCGCCGATCGTCGGCCTGTTCGATGCCGGCGGCGCCCGCATCCAGGAGGGCGTGGCGGCGCTCGGCGGCTACGGCGAGGTCTTCAAGCGCAATGTCCAGGCTTCGGGCGTGATCCCGCAGATCTCGGTGATCATGGGCCCCTGCGCCGGTGGCGACGTCTATTCGCCGGCGATGACCGATTTCATCTTCATGGTCCGCGACACCAGCTACATGTTCGTCACCGGCCCGGAGGTGGTGAAGACCGTCACCAACGAGACCGTGACCTCCGAGGAGCTCGGCGGCGCCAAGGTCCACACCTCCAAATCCTCGGTCGCGGACGGCTCTTTCGAGAACGATGTCGAGGCGCTCTTGCAGGTGCGCCGCCTGCTCGACTTCCTGCCCGCCAACAACACCGCCGGTGTGCCGGAATGGCCGAGCTTCGACGTGCCTGATCGCGTCGACATGAGCCTCGACACGCTCGTTCCGGACAACCCGAACAAGCCCTACGACATCAAGGAATTGATCCTGAAGACGGTCGACGAGGGCGACTTCTTCGAGATCCAGGAAGCCTACGCCAGGAACATCGTCACCGGCTTCGGCCGTATCGAGGGCCGCACCGTCGGCATCGTCGCCAACCAGCCGATGGTGCTGGCCGGCGTGCTCGACTCCGATGCCTCGCGCAAGGCGGCCCGCTTCGTCCGTTACTGCGACGCCTTCGAGATCCCGATCGTCTCGCTCGTCGACGTTCCCGGCTTCCTGCCGGGCACCGCGCAGGAATATGGCGGCCTGATCAAGCACGGCGCCAAGCTGCTCTACGCCTACTCGGAATGCACGGTGCCGCTCGTCACCATCATCACGCGCAAGGCCTTCGGCGGCGCCTATGACGTGATGGCGTCGAAGCATATCGGCGCCGACGTCAACTATGCCTGGCCGACGGCGCAGATCGCGGTGATGGGCGCCAAGGGCGCGGTCGAGATCATCTTCCGCGGCGGCGACGCCGAGACCATCGCGCGCCAGACCAAGGAATACGAAGACCGCTTCATGTCGCCCTTCGTCGCGGCCGAGCGCGGCTATATCGACGAAGTCATCATGCCGCACTCGACCCGCCGCCGCATCGCCCGCGCCCTCGCCATGCTCAGAACCAAGAACGTCGAGCGGCCCTGGAGGAAACACGACAATATTCCGTTGTGAGCGCGCTGCTTACCGCCAGCGCCTGAACACCGCGCTGGCATTCACGCCGCCAAAGCCGAACCCGTTCGAGATGGCATGCTCCATCGCGAGCGGCCGGGCCGTCTTCGCGACGAGGTCGAGCCCCGCCGCCGCCTCGTCCGGGTTCTCCAGGTTGAGCGTCGGCGGAGCGATCTGGTCGCGCAGGGCGAGGATCGTGAAGATCGCCTCGAGCCCACCGGCCGCGCCGAGCAAATGCCCGGTCGCCGATTTCGTCGCGCTGATCGCGATGCCTCCATCGGTGCCGAACACAGCCTTGATCGCAGCCAGTTCGCCGCGATCGCCGACCGGCGTCGAGGTGGAATGGGCATTGAGATGGGCGACATCATCAGGCCGAAGCCCCGCCTGCTTCAGCGCGGTCTCCATGGCGCGCTGCGCGCCGGAGCCGTCTTCCGGGCCCGAGGTGATGTGATAGGCGTCGGCGCTGGTGCCGTAGCCGGTCAATTCAGCCAGGATCGTGGCGCCGCGTGCTTCGGCATGTTCCAGCGCTTCGATCACCAGAAGGCCGGCGCCCTCACCCATGACGAAGCCGTCGCGGTCCCGGTCGAAGGGGCGCGAAGCCTTTTCCGGCTCGTCGTTGAACCCGGTCGAGAGGGCGCGCGCCGCAGCGAAGCCGCCAAGCGCGACGAGGTCGACGCAGGCCTCGCTGCCGCCGCAGATCGCAATATCCGCCTCGTCCGCCCGGATCAGCCGCGCGGCATCGCCAATCGCCTGCACGCCTGCGGCGCAGGCCGTGACCGGCGCGCCGATCGGCCCCTTGAAACCATAGTCGATCGAGATATGGCCGGCGGCAAGATTGACCAGGAAGGACGGCACGGTGAAGGGCGAGAGCCGGCGCACGCCGCGCTGGTCGGTGGTCCGCACAGCCTCTGCGATCGCCGGGAAACCGCCGATACCCGAGGCGATCACCGTCGCCGTGCGCTCGCGCTCGCCCTCGTTCTGCGGCTGCCATCCCGCCTGCACCAACGCTTCCTTGGCAGCGACCAGCGCGAACTGGATGAAACGATCCATCTTGCGCTGGTCCTTCGGCGCGATCACCGCATCGGGATCGAAGCCGCCCTCGGCATCCTCATCCTTTGACGGCACGAGGCCCGCGATCTTGGCCGGCAAGGTCTCGGCGATCGAATCCGGCAGGCGGCGCAGGCCCGACCGCCCGGCGAGCAGGCGCTGCCAGGCGAGTTCGGTTCCGCAGCCGAGAGGCGAGACCACGCCCATTCCGGTGACAACGATGCGACGCATGGGAAACCTCCTATTCGCGAGAGATCGCCGCCACCGCATGCCGCGTCGCGACGATGGCCAGGCGCTGCTGCATGGCGGCGCTGGCCTGCGGACCGGCGATGACAGTGACATTGTCCGGGCTGACGGGCTGCGCGGTCTGCGCATCGGCGAAACCAGGCACGACCGGCCGCCCGCTTTCCCGATCGGTCAGCAGCAGAGCTTCCCCTTCGGGCGCCAGATGCCGGTTGCCGAAAGCCACCAGTGCGGCAACCACCGGGAAGAAATCCCGGCCCCTTCCCGTCAGCACATATTCGTAGCGCTGCGGCCTCTCGCTATAGAGCCGCCGCTCGAACAACCCGGCCTCAGTGAGATGCTTCAGCCGCCGTGCCAGCATGTTCGGCGCGATGCCGAGGCTGCGCTGGAATTCGTCGAAACGGGTGAAGCCCTGCAGCGCGTCGCGCAGGATCAGGATGCTCCACCATTCGCCCACCGCTTCGACCGCGCGGGCACAAGGGCATTCGGCGAGCGGAAGGAGCCGGGGCTGCATGTGCCCCGGTTAAAGATATTGCTATCATTTTGCAAGTAACTATCGCGACGCGTGCGTTTGCACCGCCGCTCCGCTCAATCCAGCGTGTTCCGGAACCGCATGAGCGCAACGCCCGCAAAGACCGGCACGAACAGGCTGAGATAGAACACCTCGTCGCCGATATCCCCGAGATCGGCGCCCTTCAGCATGATCGCGCGGATGATGCGCAGGAAATGCGTCAGCGGGAACAGTTCGCCCAAGGTCTGTGCCCAGCCCGGCATCCCGGCGAACGGGAACATGAAGCCCGACAGCATCAGCGAAGGCAGGAAGAAGAAGAAGGTCAGTTGCATCGCCTGCAGCTGCGTGCGCGCCATCGTCGAGATGGTGTAGCCGAGCAGCACCAGCGCCAGAACGAAGATCAGGACACAGCTCAGGAGAAGCGCGAGCCCGCCCAGGAATGGCACCCCGAAGAGCAGCTTGGCCGCGCTGAGCACAACCACGACCTGCACAGCGCCGACCGCCAGATAGGGCAGCACCTTGCCGAGCATGATCTCGCCGGCCGTGGTGGGCATGGCGAGCAGGTTCTCCATCGTGCCGCGCTCGATCTCGCGCGTGAGCGCCATCGCCGTCATCATCACCATCGTCATCTGCAGGATGACGCCGAGCAGGCCGGGGACGATGTTGTACTGCGTGATGTTCTCCGGGTTGTAGCGGCGATGGACCACTAGGGAGAGTTCGTCCCCGCCGGCAGCGGCCGGATTTGTCTCGGGCTCCCCTTGAGCCCGCAGCAATGCGCGGCTGACGATCGTCCCCAGCGCCGCAACGGCGCCGCTCGCCGCAGCCGGATCTGTCGCGTCCGCCTCGACCAGGATGCGCGGTTGGTCGGCGCGTTCGACCCGCACGCCGAAATCGCTGGGAATTGTCACGAGGAAGGAGATGTCTCCCTTGGCCATCAAGCTCTCCGCCTGCGCCGCGCTCTGCGGCCGCTCGCGGAAACGATAATAGTCCGAGACCTCCAGCGCCGAGACCACGGCGCGCGTATAGCGATCGTGCCCGAGCGCCAGGATCGCAGCCGGCAGGCCGCGCGGGTCGTTGTTGATCGCGTAGCCGAAGAGCAGCAGCTGGAGGATCGGCACCGCCAGCATCATCGCGAAGGTGATGCGGTCGCGCCGCATCTGCACGAATTCCTTGCCGAGCAACGCGCCAAGCCGGCGAATGGAGAAGAACGCGCTCATGCCGCCCGCTCTCCTGCGTCAGCCATGAACTTGATGAAGACGTCCTCCAGGCTGGTCTCGCCCGGCTCGACCTGGATGCCGCTTTCGCGCGCGAGCGGCGCCAGCGCGGCTTCCAATTTGTCCCTGTCCGTCCCGACGACATGCAGCGTGGCGCCGAACGGAGCGACCTGCTCGACGCCATCGGCCGCCGACAGCGCCTTGATCTGCGCGGGCTTCAGCGCGCCGTGGACGACGTAAGTGACGAGGCCGGAGCCCCGGACCACGTCGTCGACGGTCCCCGTCGCCAGCATGCGGCCATGGGCGATGTAGCTGATGCGATGGCAGCGTTCGGCCTCGTCCATGTAATGGGTGGAGACCAGCACGGTGATCCCGTCGCCGGCCAGCCGATGGATCTCGTCCCAGAATTCCCGCCGCGCCTTGGGGTCGACGCCCGCCGTAGGCTCGTCGAGCAACAGCAGCTTCGGCTGGTGCATGATGCAGGCCGCCAGCGCCAGCCGCTGCTTCCAACCGCCGGAGAGCGTGCCGGCGAGTTGATCCTTGCGCGCGGCAAGCCCAAGCCCGTCCAACGTCCGCCTCACGGCTTCCTCGGCCGGCTTCAACTCGTAAAGCCGCGCGACGAAGGTCAGGTTCTCGGCAATGCTCAGGTCTTCGTAGAAGGAGAAGCGCTGGGTCATGTAGCCGACCTGGCGCTTGATCGCGGTGCTCTGCGTCCGAATATCCAGCCCGAGCACCGTGCCCTCCCCGGCATCGGGCCTGAGCAGGCCGCAGATCATCCGGATCGTCGTCGTCTTGCCCGAGCCATTGGGGCCGAGGAAGCCGACGATCTCGCCCGCCGCAACGGCCAGATCGACATTGTCGACGACCGTGCGTTGGCCAAAGCGCTTGGTCATGCCGCGCACATCGATGGCGAGGCTCTCGCTCACCGCTGTCTCCGCAAGGTTACGTCGACGATCTGGCCGGGCTGGAGTGCCGATTGCTGCCCACCCTCCGGATGCGCCTCGACGAGATAGACCAGCTTCTGGCGCGTCTGCGCCGAGTAGATCACCGGCGGCGTGAATTCGGGTTCGGGCGAGACATAGGTGACGTTCGCCGCCAGCCCCGGCGCGCAGCCATCGCAGTGGACATCGAGCCGCATCCCCGGCTTAACGCTCGAAATCCAGGTCTCCGGCACATAGAGCATCAGCTTGGCCGCCCCGTCAGGCAGCATCAGCACGACGGGCGCGGTCGGGCCCGCCAGCTCCCCGACGCGCCGCAGCACGTCGCTGACGCGGCCTGAGGATGGAGCCACGAGGCGGCGCTGCTCTAGCTTCCAGCGCGCCTGTGCCAGCGTCGCCTTCGCCTCCTCGACCGCGTTCTCGCTTGCCCTGATCTCGTCGGGGCGCGCCGGCAGCTTTGCGACGTCGAGATTGGCGGCGTTTTGACGAACGCTCGCGGCGGCGACATCCCGCGCCAGCTCCGCCTGGTCGAAATCGGCCTGGGTCGAGACGCCGCGGCGCAGGAGATCCTGGCGCCTCTCCAGCGCCCGCTCGGCCTCGCGCTGCTGCGCCTGGGCCGAGACGAGGCTCGCCTCGATCACGGCGATCTCCTCGGGCCGCTTGCCTATGCGCAGATTGTCGAGCTGCGCCTGCGCCTGAATCAGCCGGGCCTCGCTTTCGGCGACCGCATTCTCCGCATCAGTCGTCTCCAGCATGGCCACGACTTTGCCGGCCTCGACACGATCGCCTCGGCGCACGTCGATGCGTTCGATCCGCGCCGTATCGATCGGGCCGAGACGCACATATTCGCCCTCGACATAGCCGGCGATCCGCACCGTATCAGACACGCAGCCGGGAAGAATCGAGCCCAACAAGGCAAGAGAACAAAGAAAGCCGAGAATCATGAGGGTTCTCCTCGGGCTGCCAGAACCGAGGCGGTGACCGCCGCGCGGATAGTGCTGGCGATGGCTTCGCCCTCGGGCTCGCCGATCCCGTCCCATTCCAGCCGCCGGATGACCGCCGGCCGGCCGAGCCGGAAGTAGAGGACCTGACCCATCATCGCGAAAACGGCGAGCCTGGTTCCCTGCGCTTCCGGGTCCGTTCCGGTTGCCATACCCCACAAGGCGCAGAGGCGGCCGTGGATCGGCCGCACCATGCCCTCGTAAAGCAGATCGAAGGCAGGAGACGGTTCCATCATCTCGCGAACGACGAAGCGGGCGATCGCCTCGCTCTCGGGAGCGCGGGTGGCGAAGGCGATCACGCGGCTGACCGCCATGAGCACGGCCTCCAAGGCCTCGTCCGGGTGCAATGCCGGCGGCAAGAGAGCTAGTTGATCCCCCCCGAGCACCCTCTCCCGCATCGTGGCCACGATCGCCTCGGCGCAGGCCCGGCGCAGACCACCCTTTCCCCCAAAATGATAGGCGATGCCGGCACTGTTGACGCCCGCGGTCTGCGCGATTTCGCGGATGGAACTCGCGTCGAAGCCGATTCGTCCGAACAGCTCGAGCCCCGCACGGATCAGGGCTTCCCGTGTTCCACGGTCTGCATCTGATGTCCCGATCATTCAGGCAGGATACGCCGCATCGAGCGTTCAATCAATCGATTGATTAAACGCTTTGGGAGCGCTTGCTCCATCTTCCCCGCACTAACCGCGGTTCCATGACATGACTCGCGCCGGAGAATGGGCTAAGGCGGCAGCCATTCCCTCATCCTCCCTGTCCGATGCTTTTCAATTCCTTCGCCTTCCTGCTCGGCTTTCTGCCGCTGGCACTTGCTCTTCACTGGCTGGCCGAGCGCTTCGCGCCGCAATGGCGGCTGCCGGTGCTGGTCGTGCTGTCCTTCGCCTTCTACGGCTATTGGGACTGGCGCTTCCTGCCGCTGCTCGCCCTGTCCGTCGGGATGAACTGGCTGATCGCCGCAGCGTTCGTGAAGACGAAGTCGAGCGGGCTCATCACGCTCGCCATCGTGCTGAACCTCTCCGTGCTGGCAATATTCAAGTACTTCAACTTCTTTGCTGGCCTCGCTGGAATGTTTCCCGGACTGCCGGTGCCGAAATTCGATATCGCGCTACCGCTCGGGATCTCCTTCTTCACTTTTCATCACATCATGTACCTGACGGATCTGCGGCGCGGCCAGGCGCCGCGTTACGATCTCGTCCGCTACGCGCTCTACATCGCCTTCTTCCCGCAGGTGCTCGCCGGCCCGCTGGTGCGCTGGCGCGAGATCATGCATCAGCTCGACGAGCGGCCCTATCAGCGGCCCGACGCCGCCGAGCGCATCGCACGCGGTTTGATGTTGCTGACCTTCGGCCTCGCCAAAAAGGTGCTGATCGGAGATCCGTTGGCGGAATACGCCAATCCGATCTTCGCCGCCGCCGCTGCCGGCAAGGTCGTCAGCATGATGGAAGCCTGGCAGGCGACGCTCGCCTTCACCTTCCAAATCTATTTCGACTTCTCCGGCTACACCGACATGGCCCTTGGCATCGCTTTGCTCTTCGGCGTCGTGCTGCCGCAGAACTTCGACGCGCCCTACCGCTCGCTCTCGATCCAGGATTTCTGGCGGCGCTGGCACATGACGCTGTCGCGCTTTCTGCGCGACTATCTCTACATCCCGCTCGGCGGTTCCAGGTCCGGCCTGCCGACCCAGGTCTGGGCGCTCTTCGCCACGATGGCGCTCGGGGGCCTCTGGCACGGTGCCGGCCTTACCTTCGTCGCCTGGGGCGTTGCCCACGGCCTCGCGCTGATCGTCGCGCTGTTCTGGCGCCGCGCCGGCTGGCCAATGCCGGCGCCGCTCGGCTGGCTCCTGACCTTCCTCTTCGTCGTGCTGTGCTGGGTGCTGTTCCGGGCGCCCACCTTCGAGGCGGCTCTGACCATCTACAAGGGCCTGCTCGGCCTCGCCCCGATCGGGAGCGGTTTCAAATGGCGTGCGCTGGTGCCCGCTGCGGCCTTCGCCATCATCGGGCCGACAGCCTGGAACCTCGTCCACAAGCTGCCGCCGGCCCGCTGGATCGCCGTGCTGACCGGCCTGCTGTTCGTCATCATCCTCCTGAAGATCGGCGAAGATGCGAATTATGAGTTCATCTACTTCCAGTTCTGAGCCCGGCCGTACGCCGACTCAGGCGGCCGGATGGACGAATTTCATCGCGACCCTGCTTGCGGCAGCTATCTTGTTCTCCGTCGCCTTCCTCGCCACGGCCTTCCTGATAGACCCCTACGACACCGGCCGCACCCTGCTGAAGCTCAAGGAGGGCCTGCGTCCGCAGGGACCGCGCACCTCGCTGGCAAGCCGAGGCCGCGATCCGCAATTCACCGGCGCGATCTTCGGCAATTCGCATATCCAGCTCGTCTCGCCGGAAGAACTGCGCAAGCGAACCGGCATCCCCTTCGTCTCGCTGATTGCGCCCGCTACCCTGCCGAAGGAGCAACTGGCGACGATCGACTGGTTCCTGCGCCACCACCAGCAGGTGCCCCCGAAGGCGATCATCGTCGGCATCGACCAGTACTGGTGTACTCCCGACCCGACCTTTCCGAACGAGAAGCCCTTTCCATTCTGGCTGCTAGATCGCAGCACGCTCGGCTATGTCGCCGGGCTGATGCGCTACGACCTGATCGAGGAGATCCCGCGCCGACTCGCCTATTTGACCTCGCGCAAGGCCGAGCGCGGCAGGCCCGACGGCTACTGGAACTACGAGCCCGACTACGAGATTCAGGGCTTTCACCAGCGTCCCGAGCTCCGGGCGCGGCTGGAAGAGCCCGTCACAGCCGGTGGCGGCAATATCGACGGCCCCTTCCCCGGAGCGACAGCGCTGGAGGGGTTGATGAAATCGGCCCCGCCGGAGACGGCGCTGATTCTGGTGCGCCCGCCGGTCTATGTCAGCGGCCTTTCGAAACCCGGCACGCCGGACGCCGACGCAGACGCGGCCTGCCGCAAGGCTTTCGCCGACCTCGCCGCCCGCCGTCCCAACACGGTGCTGCTCGACTGGCGGATCGACCGGCCGGCCCTGCACGACCCGAATCTGTTCTTCGATTACGGCCATTACCGCCTGCCGATCGCCCGGCTCGTTGAGGCCGAGATCGCGGACGCGCTCGGCAAGCTCGGGAAATAAGCCACGAAACGTGATTTTTCCTGCGTTTTCGAGCTCCCGGAGCGCCTCTTGCACGAAGTAGTTGAAGCCTTGTCGGAAGCGATTGTTCCGCTTGAAACGGATCGCTATAAGGGCGCGAAATCGGCTCACCCTCCCGCGGCATAGCCGATGGGCGCGTGAGCGGACAACTCAGAGAGCGCGCCCATGTCGAAGCAGATCATCCTCGATGCGGATTACAAGCCGAGCGATGACGAGCCGTTCATGAACGATCGTCAACGTGAGTATTTCCGCGGCAAACTCCTCGCCTGGAAGGACGAGATCCTGAAGGAGGCGAAGGAAACCCTCGTCACCTTGCAGAGCGAGAGCGAGAATCACCCTGATATCGCCGACCGGGCCTCATCCGAGACCGACCGGGCCATCGAATTGCGCGCCCGCGACCGCCAGCGCAAGCTCATCGCCAAGATCGACGCCGCCATTTCGCGCATCGACGACGGCTCCTACGGCTTTTGCGAGGAGACCGGCGAGCCGATCTCGCTAAAGCGCCTGGAAGCCCGCCCGATCGCGACCCTCTCACTCGAAGCCCAGGAACGCCACGAGCGCAACGAGCGCGTGTTCAGGGACGATTGAGCCGCGTCGCTTCGTTGCCCGCTGTTGGAAGGCCCCGCACCCATGGCGCGGGGCCTTGCTGCAAGGGTCAGGAGAAGCGGCGGAATGACGGTGCCTACAACTCGTTGCCGGCCGATCTAAGCGATCGCGGATTGGCCAGACGCCAATTTCCGCATTTCAGGCGCCAAGACTTGAATGCTAGAGGCGATTTGGTCAATCAGCCGGCAGAGAATTCAGCGGCTCAAGCACTGCCCTGATGGTGCTACTCTGTTCGCCGCGAGCAATAAGTGCGGCGGCACGCTGCCCGTGCCTTGAGAGGCCATGCCGGCTTTTGTCCGCTGCCGAGAGCAGGATATGCTGCGGCTCGAACCCGGCGACCTGCAATCGACGCACATAGGTCAATTGACTCGCGTAGGGCACGATGCGGTCCTTCCGGTCCGACAGAACAAAAATCAGTGGTTTGGGATCACTGCGGATGCCCTTGAGGTGGTCGATGGGATCATGAAGCGCATGCAAATTGGCGCTTGGAACCGTACGGCGCCTGTCCCAATGTTCTGTGACCTCACGCACGGACAGTAACGCTGACGACAGGACAACAGCTGAGACATCGCGACGCCGATTAAGCAAAGATGCGGCGATGTGGCCGCCACCTGACTGTCCAGCGAGAATAAATGCCGAAATGCGATGGCGCCGTTTGATCGCGTCGAGCGCGCGCTCCACCAGCGTCACCTCACGCAACTCTCGGCGCAGATTGTGATCGCCCGATGAGCCGTACATCCCGGGGCGCGCCAGGAATATTGCAGGCTGGCCAGCCTGCTCTGACCAACGCGCCATGTCGCGCTCGATCGCGTCGGGAGAGCGCTGTTCATAGGCCGGCGACACAAACCGAACGCCGGCTTTGGTCTTCAACAGGACGTCGCCGCTAAAATACACCAGAACGCTGGGGTTTTCGCCCTCGCTCAGACCCTGCGCATACGAGCGCAAGCAGTCGCCTTTGCCGTCGACTTCGACCCAAAAACCGCGGGGGATACCTGCACATTGGGCCGGCGTACTATAGGATCCGTGCAATGCTTCATAAGGATCAAAGCGCTCTCCCTTGCGCGGTACAGCGAGCTCTCTCGGTGCCGTCGCCGCACCAGCCGACAGCTCCAGCCTTTGAGCTAAAACCGTAGCTACCGACCCTGCAGTCGAAATGACAATGATCAAAAAGCGAAGCAGCGATTGCATGATTTCAATCTGACCTTCCGGCCGGCCGCGTGCCGCCTCTCCGGAGCGAAGCGGACATTCGAGCTTTATTGCTCGCCTCCAAGATGATCGATGGATCCCGGTTACCAAATTGCCCACGCTCCAGCGATCGCAATGAAACAGCCACCCTGGGCTTCCGCTGCCCATCCCTCTCAGACATTCCTGATAACCCCCAACGAGAAAAGCCCCGCGTCGGGAGAACGCGGGGCTTCTGGCCGCCAGCCTTAAGAAAGCTTGGGGAGCGTGGCGGGCGGCCCGGGAAGTCGGCAGCTCGGGAGAGACCGCCGGCCGGAGCAGCGCGGAGACAAGGGGGAGCGTTCCGCGCCGTCCGGATTTCGGAAACAGGGGTCAGAAGGGCAGCAGGATATCCATCACCTGCTGGCCGTAGCGCGGCTGCTGGACATCGGTGATCTGGCCACGGCCGCCATAGGCGATGCGGGCCTGGGCGATCTTGGTCGAGTCGATGGTGTTGTCCGATTCGATGTCTTCCGGCCGGATCACGCCGGCGACGATCAGTTCGCGGATCTCGAAGTTGACGCGGATCTCCTGCTTGCCCTCGATCACAAGATTCCCGTTGGGCAGGTTCTGGGTGACCACGGCCGCAACATTGGTGGCGAGCTGCTCGCTCCGGCGCACCGAGCCGGCACCCTCGCTCGAGCCTTCGGAATCGAGCTTCAGCAGCTCGCCCGCGTTCGACCCGTCCGGCAGGAACTTGTCGAGCTTGTTCTCGAAGCCCATGATCCTTGCGGCACCGAAATCCTCGCCGTTCTTGCGGGTGCGCTTGGTGGTGTTGTCGAGCTGCGCCCGATCGGTGAACTTCACCTTGACGGTGACGAGATCGCCGACATTGCGGGCGCGCTGGTCCTTGAAGAAGGCCCGCGAGCCGGTGCGCCAAAGCGAGTTCGGCGCGTAGGATGCATGCTCCATCGCCGGCATCGGCATCTGCACCGGCTTGTAGCCCTTGACGGCCGTCGGATCCTCGACGGGCGAGAGCGTCGGCGCCTGGCCGACATTGGCAAGGCGGTCGCCAATGCCGCAGGCCCCGAGCCAGGCGGTGAGCATCAACAGGCCGGAGAGCTTGGCGAGGCGGTTGGCGTACATGGCGGTTTCCATGGGGATCACTGCGCGCTGGCGATGCGGCCGTTCAGGGAGGGCTGGACGGAGACCCGCCCCGGCCCGCTGACCTTGCCCTGCAGCACGCGCTTGGATTGTGGATTGGTCACGGAGACGACATCGCCCATCGCACCGGCCTCGTTGGCCTTGCCGCGCAGCGTGATCATCAGCCCCGGCGCCTCGTAGACGATGGTGACGAGATCGCCCTTGCCGACGATCTCCTCGCGCTGGACGTCGCTGCCGCGCAGAGGCACGCCCGCGAGCAGGGCCCGGCGCGCGACCTTGTCGACCGCTGCGCGGGCGTCGCTGATGATCTCGCCGCCCTGCCCCTCGCGCGGGCGGCGCTCGACGATGACGTCGTCCTTGCCGAGCGTCTCGCCGCGGGCGATCAGCCGCTTCGGCACCACGACCTCCATCGTCTCGACGAGCTGTCCGGAGATGCGCAGCGGCTTCAGCCGCATCGCCGTGCTGCCGGGCACCGCAAGCCGGGCCAGCAGGCGGCGCGAGCGGGAATCGAAGGAGAGGTCGAGGACGCCGACATCGCCGGTGAGTTCGGGCTCGACCGCAACGGCCGGCGCCCCGCCGTCGATCGCCAGCGCGAAGATGCGGGCGTCGACGCCGAAGCGCTCCTGCAGCCCGACCTTCACCGCGATCTCGATGTCCGCGGCCGTGATCCGGCGCGCGGTGCGCGTGACGACCACCTGGGCGAAACCTTGGCTGTCGAGGTCCGAAGCCTCGCGGATGATGCCGGCCGCCCGCGCGCCCTCGACGACACGCGCGACCTGGATCGTGCCGGTCTCGCCGAGGGCAGGCGCGCGGAATGCGGCAGTAGCCGCGGCATCGCCCGGGAGCCCGGGGATGAGATCGCCGAAGGTGACGAGATCGCGCGAAAGGCTGACCTCGGAACGCAGCTGCAGCTTGCGTGGCAGCGCGGCGGCAGGCGCCGTGACCGCCGAGGCGGAGGCGATCGTGGCCGGCAGCTGCGGATGATGCTGGCCCTGCTGCGGCGCAGCCAGAGCGGCGGAGCCGGAGAGGAGGAGAGCGATCAGGGAAACGCGGATCATGATGACGAGCCCCCGATCAGCCGCGGAACATCTGGGTCGTCGCCGACATCATCTGGTCGGCGGCGGTGATGACCTTGGAGTTCATCTCATAGGCGCGCTGCGCCGCGATCAGAGAGGAGAGCTCCGTGACCGCCTGAACGTTGCCTTCTTCGAGATAGTTCTGCTGCAGCGTGCCGAAGCCCTCGCCGCCGCCGAAGCCGTCGATCGGCTGCCCCGAGGCAGCCGTCTCGATGAACAGGTTGTCGCCGATCGATTCGAGACCGACCTTGTTGACGAAGCGGGTGAGCTGGATCTGGCCAAGCTGCTGCGGCGCGGTCTGGCCGGGGATCGTCGCCTCGACGATGCCCTGGGAGTTGATGCTCACCGCCGAGGCGTTGTTCGGCACGGTGATGCCGGGCTCGACCAGGTAGCCGTCGCGCGTGACGATCTGGCCTTGCGAATCGAGGTCGAAGGAACCGTCGCGCGAATAGGTGGTGCGCCCGTCGGGCATGCGGACCTTGAAGAAGCCCTCACCGCGGATGGCGAGGTCGTAGGGCTTCTCTGTCGGGCTGATATTGCCCTGCGTCATGACGCGGCCGGTCGAGACCGTCTTGACGCCCGAGCCTATGAAGGTGCCAGCTGGAACCTGGGTGTTCTGGTCGGAAGTGGCCGAGCCGGCGCGCCGGAAATTCTCGTAGAGCAGATCCTGGAAATGGACCTGCTGGCGCTTGTAGCCGGTGGTCCGGACGTTGGCGATGTTGTTGGAGATGACCTGGACGTTCATCTCCTGGGCGATCATGCCGGTCGCAGCTGTCTGCATGGCGCGCATAGGAGTCGCTCCTTTCCGCTATCAGGCCTGCTGGTCCGCCAGGCGAGAGATCGCCCGGGTGCGCAGCTCGTCGGATTTGGTGATCATGTTGGCGACGCTTTGGTAGTTGCGCTGCACCTCCATGAGCCGGGTCAGCTCGACCACGGCCTTGACGTTCGAGCGCTCGACCGCGCCGGGTTCGAGGCGTGCCTCCGGGCCGGCGGGCTGGGCGGCAGCCGTCGCCGAGAACAGGTTGGTGCCCTCGCTGACGAGCTTGGTCGGGTCGGCGAAGCGGACCTGGCGCAGCTTGCCGCGCGTACCTTGATCGCTGCTCACCGTGCCGTCGGCCGCGATGCGCATCGCAAATTCGCTGGAGCCGAAAGTGATCGGGCCGGAATCGCCCATCACGGGTAATCCGGTCTGGGTCACGAGGCGGCCCTGCCGGTCGATGGTCAGCGATCCCGCTCGGGTGTAGCGCTCGCCGCTCGGCGTCTGCACGACGAGGTAGTTGTCGCCTTTCAGCGCCACGTCCAGCGGATTGCCGGTCATCTCGACCGCGCCCTGCGACAGGTCGATCGGCGTGCCATTGTCGATGACATAGGACAGCGGCCGATCGGTCGGCTTGAAGGCGTCGGCCTTGGCGACCGGCATGATGAATTCGTTGAAGCGCGCGCTGCGCGCCTTGAATCCATTGGTGCCGACATTCGCCATGTTGTTGGCGATGACGTCCAGCTCGCGCGCCAGTGCAACCTGGCGCGACAGGCCGATGAGAAGCGCGTTCTCCACGGCTCAACTCCCGATCATGTCCCGCGGCGACCTCGACGCTCCCCAGCGCAGTCACCACGGATCACTACCGGCAATCGACATGCCAACATGGTTAATTCACTTAACGAATTGATATAATTGAATTTATACTCCAAATCACGGCTTGCCGCAGCCCGGCATGAACCGCAAAAGCGGCAAGAACGACCCGGCAAATTCTGCCGTCCTTAACGGCACGTTAACCGTAATTGGCGAAGGTGCGTCCATGGGCGGCAGAACGCGGCCCGGCGTCCGGGGCGAAGACGAGATGGCGAAGAAGGCCAAGACGGAAGAGGCAGGCGCGTCGGGTGCAGATGCGCCGAAGAGCAAGAAGAAGCTCTTCATCATCATCGGCGGCGTCGTGCTGCTGGCTGCTGCGGGCGCCGGCGGCTGGTTCTTCCTGAAGAAGCCGACCCCGGAGCAGATCGCCGCGGCCGAGGCGGCCAAGCCGAAGAAGCCCTCCACCTTCCTGGAAATGAAGGACATGATGATCGGCATGTCCAATGGCGGCCAGCAGGACCGTCAGCCCATCATGAAGATCAAGGTCGTGCTCGAGATCGCCGATGCGAAGGTCTCGGAAGAGGTGAAGCCGCTGCTGCCGCGCGTCGAGGACGCCTTCCAGGTCTTCATGCGTGAGCTGCGCCCCTCCGACCTTGAAGGCTCGGCCGGCATGTATCGGCTGAAGGAGGAGCTTCTGCGCCGCGTCAACCTGACGGTCTACCCGGCCAAGGTCGATGCGGTGCTGTTCAAGGAACTGCTGGTGCAGTGAGCCGGGATATCCCTGAATCCCGAAAAAAGATGACGGCGGAACGATGAGCACCGAGCGCGACAATGCCGCACCGACCGACGAGCCGCTGACGCCGGAAGGCATGGCGGCCGGCTGGGCCGCGATGCCGGACATCATCGAGGAGGACGGCGAATCGGAGGGCGGCGTAGACCGCCTGATGTCGCAGGACGAAATCGACACGATGCTCGGTTTCTCCAGCGGCGACGACGGCGCGTCCCGCAACGGCATCCAGGCGATCGTCGATTCCGGCTCGGTCGCCTATGAACGCCTGCCGATGCTCGAGATCATCTTCGAGCGTCTCGTGCGCCTGCTTTCCACCAGCTTGCGCAACTTCTTCACCGACAACGTCGAGGTCACGCTCGAGAGCATCCGCTCGGTGCGCTTCGGCGACTATATCAACTCGATCTCGCAGCCGGCGCTGCTCTCGGTGTTCAAGGCCGAGGAATGGGACAATTTCGGGCTCATCACCATCGAGTCGGCACTGACCTATTCGGTGCTCGACGCCATGTTCGGCGGCAAGCGCGGCCAGCCCGCCCCGCGCATCGACGGCCGCCCCTTCACCTCGATCGAAATCCGCATGGTCCGCCGTGTCATCGAGCTGGTGCTGGGCGACGCCGAGGCGGCGTTCAAGCCGCTTTCGCCGGTGACCTTCACGGTCGACCGCGTCGAGTCCAACCCGCGCTTCGTCTCAATCTCGCGCCCGGCCAACGCCGCGATCCGCGTCGAGCTCAAATTCGACATGGAGGGCCGCGGCGGCGCGCTGCATATCCTCCTGCCCTACGCCTCTATCGAGCCGATCCGTGAATTGCTGCTCGAAAGCTTCATGGGCGAGAAGCTCGGGCGTGACCCGATCTGGGAGAACCACCTCGCCACCGAAGTCTGGCAGGCCGATGTCGACGTCACCTGCGTGCTCCACGAAACGCAGATGCCGCTGAAGCGCGTCATGAAGCTCGAGATCGGCGACACGCTGATGTTCGACACCCGCCCCGACTCTTCCGTCTCTCTGCGCTGCGGCGACTTCATCGTCACCGAAGGGCGGATCGGCCGCGTCGACGACAAGATCGCTGTCCAGGTGGTCGCACCGCTCCGCCGTTCGAAGACCACGCTCGCCGCTTTCGACAGCCTTGCCAGCCATCTCGGCGCCACCAACTAAGCAGGACAGCCATGACGATCAATCTCATCGCCGACGTGCTTGTCGCAAGCCTGCTGGTCGCCACCATCATCACCTGCTTCATCCTGACCAAGCGCATCGAGCGCCTCAAGGCCGACGAGGCCGGTATGCGCCAGACGGTCAGCGCCCTCATCACAGCGACCGACAATGCCGAACGTGCCATCGCCGGCCTCAAGCACACGCTCGGCGATTGCGACCGCACGCTGGAAGAGCGCCTGCGTACTGCCGAGCGTTATGCCGCCGATCTCGCCGCCCAGGTCGAGGCCGGCCAGGCCGTTATGGAGCGCATCGGCCAGATCGTCAGCGCCGCCACCCTCGTCGGCGCCAAGCCGGCGGAGGAAGCCGTGCAGGCTCCAGAGCCTGCGCCGGTGTCCCGCCTTGAGAGCGCCGCCCAGTCGGCTGCCGCCATCCGCGCCCGCGCCGCCCGCCGCCTCGAGGGACAGGCTGCGTGATCGAAAGGCCCCGCCTCCTGCCGGCAGTTATCCTCGGCGCCATGGGTCTCCTGGCGCTGAAGCTGCTCGCCTGGACGGCGGATACCGCCCCCGGCAAGATTCCGCCCGATCCGCCGGTCTTCGCGAACAACCCCGCCGGCAAGGCCGCTGCCGAGAAGGAAGTCTGGGGCCTCGCGAAGATCGTCGCGCGCGCCCATGCGCCGGATTTCTTCGACCCCGAGACCACCGGCTCGGTGCCCGCTCCCGATCCGAAGAAGGAGCAGGAGAAGAAGGAAGCCGAGGCGAAGGCCGAGGCCGCCCGCGCCGCCAACCCCAACAACAAGGCCGGCGTGATGAACGGCACGGCCAAGCCGCTCTCGACGGCGGAGAAGGCCATCCTCGAACGCCTCGGCGAACGCCGCGAGGAGCTCGAGGGCCGTATGCGCGAATTGGAAATGCGCGAGCGCCTGCTGGATTCGGCCGAAAAGAAGCTGGATGGCCGCGTCGGCGATCTCAAGACCCTGGAGGAGAAGGTCAACCCGGCCGCCAAGGCCTCCGCCGACGAGGCGAAGGCGATCAAGAACCTCGTCATCATGTACGAGGCGATGAAGCCCAAGGACGCCGCCCGCGTCTTCGACCGCCTCGGCCTCGACGTGCTGGTGCCGGTGGTGCAGCAGATGAATCCGCGCAAGATGTCTGAGGTGCTCGCAGCCATGGCGCCGGAGCGCGCCGAAAAGCTGACCGTCGCGCTGGCAACAAGCGGCCGCACGGCGGGCTTCGAGCGCGTGGCGAACGAAGCGCCGTTGCCCGGCAACGAACTGCCCGCGATCGCGCCTGCCTCGCAGCGCTGAGCCCGCGAAGGCGGATCGCCGGCACTGCCCCGTTAAGACGGCATTATGGTTGACGCGCTAGCGTGCCCGAGGGTCCCCGCATCGGCGCGATGCGAAGGCCCGCTGTCGCGTTGGGTCGAGTACTCCGTTTGCCTCTGTCGCGTTCCCTCGCCTTCGGTATCGGGCTGGCCGCTCTCGCGCTCGCCGCCGGCCTGAACGCGCCTGCGCTCGCGGCCAGCGCCACGATGCGCGGCGAGGCCATGGCGGCCGGCTTCGGCCGCGTCTCGCTCACCTTCGACGAAGCGATCCAGACCCGTATCCGCGTCGCCAATGGCGTGCTGATCGTCGCCTTCGGCAGCCCGGTCCGCGTCGACATCGCGCGCATCACCCGCGAGTTGCCCAGTTACGTTTCGGTTGCACGCACTGACCCCGACGGGCGCGGCATGCGCTTCGCCCTGACCCAACCTTACAAGGCGAATCTGATCGAAGCCGGCGACAAAGCCTTCATCGATCTTCTGCCGCAGAATTGGGCCGGCGTGATGCCCGGCCCGCCGCCGGAAGCCATTGCAGAGCTGACCGAGCGACTGCGCGTCGCCGAGGCGAAGGCCCGCGAAGCCGCCCGCCAGCCGGCCGCGCCGCCAGCGGTGCTGACGATGCGCTCGGCCAGTCTTCCAACCTTGGAACGCCTGATCTTCAAGACCCCGGCCGGGACTAAGCTCGCCAGCCACCTCTCGGACGGCACGCTCAAGCTCGTCTTCGACAAGCCCATGAACGCCGAGGCGGCCGAAATCCGCAACGCGCTCCCGGCCGACGTCGCGCTGTCCTCGCTCGACGCCGGCAAGGACGCGCTCAGTCTGACGCTCTCCCTGCCGAATGACTGGCAGTCCCGCAGCTTCAACGACGAGACGGGGCTCGTTGTCGACCTGCTGCGGCCCGTCAAGATCGGCGCGCTCTCCCTGCCCGATATCGACAAGCCGCAGCCGCCCGCAACACCGGCACCGGCCACTGCCGTCGAGCCGGCGAAGCCCGCCGTCGCTCAACCAGCCGTGCAGCCGGCCACACCCGCGCCCCAACCTGCAGCGGTCGCGCCTGCCCCCGAACCACCGCCGGGCCCGGTAGCGATCACAGCCGGCGACACGCGCCTCGATTTCCGTTTCCCGCGCCGGACCGGGGCCGCCGCCTTCCTGGACGCCGGCGTGATGACGCTGGTCTTCGATACGCGCGACACCATCGATCCCGCCCGCCTCTCCGGCCTGCTGCCGAAGCTGATCGAGGAGAGTTCGGTGACGCGCGAGGGCCGCGTGACGCTGGTGCGCCTTCGCCTGGCCGGCCAGCCGCTCGCCCGTTTCTTCGACGACGGCACCAGCTGGTCCCTCGATCTCGGCGAGGATGCGGGTAAGCCTGCCGCCGTGATCGCGCCGCAGCGCAGCATGGACGAGCGCGGCCAGACCATCCTAGGCGTTCCGCTCGCCGGGCTAACCGGCATCCACTGGCTGGAATCGGGGCCTGCAGGGCTGCCTATCGCGATCGCCACCGCGACCGGGCCGGTGCTTCTCACGCCCAAGCCCTATCAGTTCGTCGAGTTCGGCCTGCTTCAGACCGCACAAGGTCTGGCCGTCCAGCCGCGCTCGGACGACATCGCGGTGCGCGCGGCCACCGAGCAGGTTCGCATCGGCCGCGCCGGCGGCCTCACCGTTTCCCTTGATGTCGCCGAGCCGAACAAGCAGGCGGAAGCGCAGGCCGAGAAGACCGAGTCTCCGCTGCTGCTTGACGGCGATGCGTGGACGAAGCTCAGGCTCGGCAATCCACGCGACCGGGCCCGCGCGCTAATGCTCGACGTGGCCGACGCCTCACGCGGCCGCAAATCGGACGCGCGCCTGGCACTCGCCCGCTTCTACGCCGCCAACGGCCTGATGCCGGAAGCCGCCGGTCCCCTCGGCGCGATGATGGCCGACGCCCCCGCCATGCGCGGCAACCGGGAGGCACTCTTCCTGAAAGGCGTCATCGCCGCGCAGATGCACCGCGATCAGGATGCGATCAACGCCTTCGGCGCCGAAGCCATCAAGGATGATGTCGAGACGGGTCTGTGGCGCGCCCTCGTCGAACAGCGTTTGAACCGGAACGCCCAGGCGATGGTCGGCTTCCGCCGCGCCGAAGCGGTGCTCGACCGCTACCCCATCGATCTCCAGGGCGAGTTCCGGGAGGCTATCGCGCGTACCGCGTTCGCGATGCAGGATATGGGCGTCGCCGAGCGGCAGGTGCAGGCGCTCGCGGACCTGCCGCGCGGCAGCTTCGACCAGGAGCGCCTCGCCCTGCTGCAGGCACGGCTCGACGATACCAGCGGCCGCCCCGAAGCCGCGATGAACGGCTACAAGGCGCTGTTCGAAGCCAACAGCCGCCCCGTCGCGGCCGAGGCGCAGCTGCGCGCCGTCAGACTCGCCGATGCCGAGAAGCGCACCGACCTCAAGCCGGAGGAGGCCATCGCCCGTCTGGAGACGGTGTCGGTCATCTGGCGCGGAGGGCGGCTGGAGATCGAGGCGTTGGCCGAGCTCGGCCGGCTCTATGCCGACCAGCAGCGCTGGCGCGACGCCTTCATGATCGCGCGCCGGGCCAATGAGAGCTTCCCGGACGATCCGCTGACGCAGCGCATGCATGACGAGACGGCTCAGCGTTTCGCCGAGCTGTTCAGCGGCTCCGGCCTCGGCAATCTGCCGCGGATAGAGACGCTGGCGCTGTTCTACGACTTCAAGGAATTCCTGCCGATCGGCCGGCGCGGCGACGAGATCACCCGCCTCCTTGCCGACCGGCTGGTCGAACTCGACCTGCTGGACCAAAGCGCCGAGATCCTGCGCTATCAGATGGATCGCCGCCTCACCGGCGCGGCCCGCTCCACTGTCGCCGCCCGCCTTGCCATGATCGAGCTGATGAACGGCAAGCCGGCAGAGGCGATCCGGGCGATCAGCGCGACGCGGCTGGTCGAATTGCCGGCGGACGTCAAGCGCGCGCGGCTGCTGCTGGAGGCCAAGGCGCTCTCCGATCTCTCACGCACCGACCAGGCATTGGAAATGCTGGAAGGCGAAGGCGGCGCGGAGGTCGACCGGTTGCGCGCCGACATCTACTGGACCGGGCGACGCTGGCGCGAGGCGGGCGAGGCTTATGAGCGCATGCTCGACGAGAGTTGGCGCGGCGACACGGCCCTGACCGATGCCGAGCGCGCCGATGTCATGCGCGCCGGCGTCTCCTATGTGATGGCGAACGAGGCCCTCTCGCTCGACCGGCTGCGCAGCAAATTCGCGCCGAAGATGGCGCGCAGCGCCGATGCCCGGACCTTCACCTTCGTTACCGGCGCAAACCGCGCCCGCGCGGCGGATATACGCGAGATGGCACGCGCGACCGCGAATGCCGACAGTGTCTCGGAGTTCCTGAAGGCCTATCGGGAGCGCTATCCCGGCCTTTCCCCCGCCATGCGCAAGCCCCAGCAGGCGGCGGAGCCCCTGCCCTCGCCGGCGCAGGGGGCCACGGCCGATCCGTCGACGCCGCAGCGCAGCTGACCTTTCCGTCATGCTCGGGCTTGACCCGAGCATCTCGCGACAAGGAGGCTCCTGCTCCTCGTCCCGCCGGAGATTCTCGGGTCAAGCCCGAGAATGGCGCCTTTTTCCTAACCCGGCCCGGAATTCGTATCCTCGCCGCGCGCCTTGGCCCGCAGCACGAATTGCAGGTTGCGGACATAGACGAAGACCCCGAAGCCCTGCCCGAGGATGAAGACCGGGTCGCGCCGGTAGAGCGCATACATCAGGAGCAGCGCGCCGCCGCCGATCGAGAACCACCAGAAGGTCATCGGCACGACAGAACGACCGGCCTTCTCGCTCGCCCACCACTGCACGACGAAGCGCATGGTGAAGAGCCCTTGCGCGACCACGCCGAGCAGCACCCACCAATCGATGTTGTTGACGAAGACTTCGTGGAAATAGTTGCCGATGGTCTGCTGCAGATCGATCAGCATCACATCGTCTCCGAAACGATCTGGGGCACCCGCTTGCGCCGCCGGATCAGCCACCAGACGCCGGCGAGATCGAGGATACCGACCCAAAGACGGTCGAAGAAGCCGTAGTTCGAGACGCCGGTCAGACGGGGCCGGTCACGCACATCGGCATGCAGCACCGTGTAGCCCTCGCGAGCCATCAACGCGGGCATGAAGCGATGCAACGCGTCGAAATAGGGCAGCGCCAGATACGCCTCGCGGCGGAAGCATTTCAGCCCGCAGCCGGTGTCGCGCGTATCGTCCTTCAGCACGCGGCCGCGCACGCCATTGGCGATCTTCGACTGCCAGCGCTTGAAGCCGGTGTCCTTGCGCCCGACACGCTGGCCCTGCACGAGCCCGGCATGAAGACCGCCCTTTTGCAGCGTCGCCACCATCTCCGGCAGGAAGGCCGGGTCGTTCTGGCCGTCGCCATCAAGCGTCGCGACGATTGCGGAGCGCGCATGGCGCACGCCGCTGCGCACCGCCGCGCTCTGCCCGCAGGATTGGGCATGGGTCACGATCCGCAGCCAGGGCCGCGTCGCCGCCAGCTCCGCAAGCTTCCCGGCGGTGCCGTCGGTCGAACCGTCGTTGACGTAGACCACCTCGAAGGGACCGATCGTCGCGCAGGCCTTCTCGATATCGGCGACGAGCGGAGCGATGTTGCCGACCTCGTTGCGCACGGGCACGACGACGCTGAGCAGGGGATGGGAGGAAATTTCGGTCAAAGCGGCATCATCCGGCAAAACGGCCCGCGAACTGCATCGGCACAGCCCATAGAGCATCGCGCGAAACAATGGGAACCGGTTTTCGCCTGGAGCGGCGCCCCCGGCGATAAGGAACGATCACGCTTTTTCGCATTTTGACGCTTCTGTCAAAATGCGACGCGACCGAGGGCGAGCATTTTTCACCCCGGCTCCCTGACGAAGACGGCGATTTCGAGAAGGCGTCCGCCATTGAGGTTGAAGCCGCGGATCGTCGTGAACAGGCGCGGTTTGACCGGCTGATTCGCGAGAGCAGCCTGGAACTGGTCGGCGAAACGCTTCTCGACGAAGGCGACGCGGCAGCCGGGCTGGGCGAGGAAGTCCGCAGCCTGCTGGCCGCTCGCGGCCATGCCAAGATTGGTGCCGGTCAGGAAGACCAGGCTCGGTTCGCGATAAC
This sequence comes from Allobosea sp. TAF32, assembly GCF_052113585.1. Lineage (NCBI taxonomy): Bacteria > Pseudomonadati > Pseudomonadota > Alphaproteobacteria > Hyphomicrobiales > Alloboseaceae > Allobosea > Allobosea sp. TAF32. The sequence goes on from NZ_JBFRDM010000008.1 coordinate 523,612, forward strand.
CCAGCGTCTGCACGGCAGGATCGGAACAGGCCGCCCGCGCCGCTTCGGCCAGCCGCGGCGAGAGCTTCAACGAGCGCAGGCTCTCGATGGCGAAGGGATAGACCGAGGCGGTCAGCAGCAGGCTCGCCAACACACAGCGCCAGAGCGCGCCTTCGAGATCCTGACGCCGGAAGGCCCCGATGACGCCGGCCGCGACCAGGAGCACCAGCGCGAAGCCGGGCAGAGCCAGCCAGGGCAGCGTCCGATCCAGCGTCCAGTTGCCGAAGAGGATCACGCCCATCAGCGCGAGCGGTACGATCAGCACCAGGCAGGCTGTCGCGACCGCCCCGCGCCGGTTGCGGTCGATCCCGCCATTGATCATCGCCAGCAAGAGCAGCACGGTGATCGCCGGATAGAGCGGCAATACGTAATGCGGCAGCTTGGTCGGCACCGCCTCGAAGACGAGCCAGCTCGGCACGATCCAGGCGATCAGGAACAGGATCTGCGGCTCCTTGCGCCTGATCCAGGCGAAGGGCACCGCCATCGCGGCGAAGGCCGCCGCCGGCCAGTAGGTCGCGAAGAAGACCACAAGGTAGAAGCCCGGCGGCCCCCAATGCTTCTCCTGTCCTTCCGCGACCTTGCCGAGCATGTCCTGGCCGACGCTCTCGCTGAAGAAGCTGCCGCCGGTCTTGAGCATGATCGCGACGAACCAGGGCAGCGCGACGACGAGGCAGAGCAGCAGCCCCGGCCCGAAACGCAGCGGCTTCAGCCAGCGGAAGGAACGCTGGTTCGCGCTCAGCACCAGAATGGCGAGGCCCCAGACCATCGGCACGATCGGGCCCTTGATCAAAAGCCCGATCGCCGTCGCGGCCCAGAACACCAGCCAGTTGCGCCGGTCCGGCACGAAGGCGAGCGAGCGCGTCCAGTCGAGCCAGGCGCGGGCCAATGCTCCCATGCTGGCGACCGCGCAGGCGGCGAGCACGGCATCAGTCTTTGCGATTCGGGCCTCGACGCCGAGCAGCACCGCCGCCGCCATCAGTGATGCCCCGAGCAGCGCATAGCGCCGCGCCAGAAAGGCCAGCAGCGCCCAGTAGGTCAGCAGCACCGTCGCTATCGCACCGAGCAGCGAGGGGATGCGGTAGAGCCAGATCTGCGTGCGCGCCTGCGGCACGCCGAGCGCCTCACCGGCCTTCACCGCCGCGCTCTGCAGCCAGTAGATGCCGACCGGCTTCTTGTGACGCGCTTCATCCTGGAAACGGATATCGACGAAATCGCCGCTCTCCAGCATTTGCTTGCTGGCCTGGGCGAAGCGCGGCTCGTCGCGGTCGAGCGGCTGCAGCGTGCTGAAGCCGGGCAGAAAAGCAGCAAGCGAGAGCAGCAGCAGGAAGGCGCAAGCGCGCGCATGGCTGACGGCCAGGAAACTCGTCAGCCTGTCGATCGCTGGCGTGAGCGAAAACATCATCCATCCTCGCGACCGCCGGGCCGCGCCTGTGCTGAAAGCCGGTCGCGCTGGAACACCGTCCGCTTGCCGGGCCTTTCGGGCACGATCAAGGCGAAGCCGCGCGCGGTTTACGCTGCGAGGCGCGAGCGGGCAAGGCCGAGCGCGACGCATGCTTTCCACTCGATCAGCGAAACGACAGAATCCCCGACCTCTCCCGCGTGACATCTGTCACAGACGGGACGGACCGAAATCGGCCCGATACGCCGCCGGCTGCCAAGAGCCGGAAGGTAATCGGGGAGAGCAGAATGACCGCTCTAAGCCACGACGACGGCCGCGACGACGATGAAACGTGCGTGAGCCGTCCCATCCTCAAGCCTTCCCTGGAGAGCTTGCTGGCTCGCCTCGCAATCGGGCAGATCCTGCGGGAGGAATACGTCTACGAGGTTCACGGCCCGTTCGTCGCCGAGCTGCCCGCGACGCCTCAGCCGCGGCTTGCGGCCTGGATGATCGCCAAGCTGACGCGCTGACCAGCGCCCACGCCATCGTCGAGCACATCGGGAAGGCCAACACCAACGACAGGAGCGGTGAAGCCCCCGCCCCGCAATTTCACCAACGCTGCGCGGCCCCGCCGGAGCAGGCACGCGAGCGCGGCAGGCTACTCGCCTCCGGCCGTCGCTCGGCGGCGGAATATTACGATATTCGAGGGAGGAGCGGCATTCTCCACGCTATCGACTGCGTCCAGAACGAGTTCAATGGCCTTGCGCAGGCGTTCGTCGTCCGCCTGAGTGCCGGTGACGCAGAGAAATGCATTTTTGAGAAAAGCACGGCAGCGCTTATAGTCGGAGGCGACGATGTACTGTGTCATATTCATAGGCTTATCCTGCCTCGGCAACCGCTTACGCGAATAGCCTACATCAAATTTGATGCAGCGCCGTTGTATATTCGTGACCTTACGAGGCCGCCCCAGGCAACGGCTTGGACGAGACCAGACGCAGAATCGGCTTGTTGCTTGCGGCGGCCAACTTTTCTCGCCGAAGCTTTTTCTTCGCCAACGCGATGGTCGAAATGAAACGCAGCTGGTTTCGCTTTGACTTCATGGGCGCCCCAAACGGTTCATTCTGGGCCAATTTGGCCGCAGTCGTGGAGAGCACCGCAAGGATGAGGCCGATATCGCGGAGATCTGGCAGCTCGCCGACAAACCCGGCGCAAGCGGGGGGTGAGGGCAGCGATGGGCCAATCGGCCGCTGCTTCCTGGCGAGGAATCGACCGACCCGCAAACAGCTGGTCGAATCGGGAATACCAACCCTCTACGCGGAAAGGGTGTCTGAAACGATGGCGAGCCCGGCTGGATTCGAACCAGCGACCAGCAGCTTAGAAGGCTGCTGCTCTATCCATCTGAGCTACGGGCCCAAAAGCGAAGGGAAGGCCCCTCGCCTGTCGTTATCGCGTCAATGCGTCCACTGGCCGACGCGCGTGTACTTGAAATTGTCCGAGTAGGAGACCGCGCGCCGCTTCGCCTCATTCGGCTTCTCGACACGGAACGGAATGCCGTTGCGCGTGGCGTAGGCGACGGCCTCCGCCTCGCTGTCGAACCAGAGCTTGAGCTGGCTCTTCATATCCGACGAGGAAGTCCAGCCCATCAGGGGCTCGATCTCGCGCGGCCGCTCCGGCTCGTATTCGAGGAGCCAGCGCTCGGTCTTGGCAGTGCCGGACTGCATGGCCGTGCGGGCCGGTCGGTAGATGCGTGCGGTCATGAATAGCGCTCGGCCGTCACCAGATTTGCTCCGGCCCGGGAGCCGGGCCGTCTTGTACCGGTCTGGAATGGTCGGGGCACCAGGATTCGAACCTGGGACCCTCTGCTCCCAAAGCAGATGCGCTACCGGGCTGCGCTATACCCCGACAGTCCGCAAGTGTATCGGATCACTCGCAAAACCATCACGGCAGTTCCAAAACAACCTGCCGCAACGCGGAACGAAATAGCATCGTCGGAACGGTTTGGGAACAGGAACTTCCCACTAACTACCAGCGATGTTTTCCAGCCGCCTGTCCCGCCTCTCCGTCGCGCCCGGGAAGGGCGCCGCCGCCGCCCGATGCGACGCAACGCCGACGCAATCGCTGTTCGAAGCGTTGCTCGCCTGTTGTGGAAGGCGGCGGAACTCCTTGGGCTCCGGTGGCGCACTCCTTGAAGCGCTCGGCTCCACGCCGCAAGGAACGCGTCGATATGAAACAGGTCGAACCGTTCCGGCACAGCCGGGGCCCTGCCGAAGCCTTACCGATCGCCGTCTGGATCAGAGTGCTCCTTATGCTCGTCCTGGCTGCCTACATCGCGCGCGCAGCCCTGCAACTGCATCAGCTTCTCATAGCTGCAGCGCCCTGAAGGAACGCGCCATGAAACGAGGAAATCAGCTCTCCCGCGCTGCGCGCCTGGCAAAGACGAGGCGCGAGCAGGGCGAGGCCAGAAAGGAGCGCGAGAAGCACTTCCCCAAGCCGCACCTTGTGCCGGAGACGGATCGGTCGAACAGCGACGAGAACGACGAGTCGGAGAAACCGCGGCAGGCCCTGGCCGCGGCGGCAGACGGATCGCATGCCCGCCCGAAGTTAACAGCCGAATTGCGCTGGAGCGTGCCGGCTGCCGTATCCGCCTCGCCCTCGGCGAACATCATCTTCGCTTTCGCCCCCGCACGGTAGCGCGACCCGAAGCTCGACCGGTTCGCACCCCGCCTGTCGCGTCTCTCAGCGCTTGAAAAGCGGATGCTCGACCTTGTCGCCGGGCTTGATTCCGAGCTGCTTGCTGACGCCGCTATTGATCTCGAGCACCGAGAGCACCGGCTCGCCGGAGGGAATCGTGCGCGTGGAAAGCGGCTCGGTCCGCTCGGCAATGCGCGCGATGGTGCCGTCCGCCCGGATGAACAGCATGTCGAGCGAGATGTAGGTGTTCTGCATCCACATCGCGACAGACTCGCTGGCGCCGAAGTCGAACAGCATACCGCGGTCCGCCGGCATGTAGTTGCGGAACATCAGCCCCTTCGCCCGCTGGTCCGGCGTGCGCATAACCTCGACCTGGAATGTGTGCCGGCTGCCGCCGCTCACGATGACCAGCGGCTCGAGCCCGGCACCGGTTGCGGCGGGCTGGCTCTGCGCCGCGGCCGGCATCAGCGCCATCAGGACGACAACGATTGCGGCGAAAGCGGTTTTGAAGGCGTGCATCGCTTCCCAACTCCATGGCGGCCATCGCCGTTCTCATGCATTAGAAACGGCGGATGGCGAATCTTCGGCAGATGGCCGTGTCCGCCATCTTCCGGTCAAGCCTTTCCTCGTCATATGAATGCAGGACGCTGCCTCCTAAAGTTCGGCGGCTTTCTTTCGCTATCCGCTCGCGGCAGTTTCGCCCGGCCAATGAAGCAGGAGCCCCTTATGACGATCGCGCGCCTTCGTCGGCCGACGCACCTTACCGGCACGGCCCTGACGGCCGTCCTCATTGTCTTTGCGTCGCCCGTCTGGGCTGCCGATTTCCAGATCGACAACGTCAAGATCGATCTCGGCCGGATGGTGATCAACGCGCCGAAGATCACCGTCAAAGGCTCGACGCTGGAGAAGGACGCCTTCCTCGCCCTGTTCACCGGCGCCGCCGGTGATTCGGCAGCGGCGCGTGCAGGACGGCTGAATGCGACCGAGATCAGCGCCCCGGAGCTGACGATGGTGCAGAATTTCGGCGAGCAGAAGCAGACCACGACCTATCGCGACATCCGCCTCACCGACATCCGCGAGGGCAGGATCGGCCACGGCGAATCCGCGAGCGGCACGATCGTCGGCGACGGCGGCGCCACCGGCCAGCTCAAGGGTGAGCTGAAGCGCACGGCCTTCGACGCCTTCGATCTGCGCCAGAGCGCGCGCGTGCTGACCGAGAAGGCCGCGCCGGGCGTCGACGAGAAGATGCTGCCGCTGATCGGCAGCTTCGAGCAGGAGGGTTATGCCCTCGACATGGGCAAGGCCGGCAAGGCGTCACTCGGCAAGACCACGTTGCGCGGCTTCGCCGCCAAGGTCGGCCCCGAGCCGCTGCTCGACGTCATCAACCAGCTCGCCGCCGCCTCGGACGAGGTCGAGAAGAAGGATCTCGCCAAGAAGGACGACAAGCCCGAGGCGAAGCCCGCAGAGAAGAGCGACGCCGAGAAGCGGCTAGGCCTGTCCATGCTCTCGCTCTTCGACATGTTCGAATATGGCAGCGGCGAGGCTCGGGACTTCGCGATGACCGTTTCCGCTCCCCCCGCGTCGGGAGCCAAGTCGGACAACGTCGACCTCAAGATCGCCCGCATGGCCTTCGGCGAGGATACGCCGGCCAAGTCCGGCTTCGCGCTCGAAGGCTTCCGCTTCAGCTCCGGCCCTGCCAGGGGCGGCGTCGACGCGATCAGCTATTCCGGCTTCTCCTTCGCGCCGGCCCTGCGCGAATTGCGCGCGGCCCTGACCGAGCCTGACAAGCCGATCGAGGAGCTCGATTTCCGCCGCTTCATCCCGACCATCGGCACGGTGCGCCTTGCCGGGATCTCGATCGACGCGCCGCCCGCCGTCACCGGCAAGGACCCGATCAAGATCGCGCTGGGCACCTTCGAGCTCAAGGCCGGCGAGCAGCTCAACGGCATTCCGACCAGCCTCGCGCTGACCATCGACAAGCTGGTGACCCCGATCGTCGACACGGCCGGCAACCCGGCCGCCAAGGACATGATCGCGATGGGCATTCGCTCGCTCGATCTTTCGGCCAAGCTCGACCTGGCCTGGGAGGCGGCGAAGAACGAGCTCGCCATCCGCAGGCTGTCGCTGGGCAGCGCCGGCCTCGTCCAGCTCGACGCCTCCGGGACGCTCGGGAACGTCACGAAGGACCTGTTCTCCAGCGATCTCGCCCTCGCCCAGGTCTCCGCGCTCGGCGCCACCGCGCGCAACCTGCAGGTCAAGCTGCAGAACTTCGGCCTGGTCGAGAAGATGATCGAGAACGAGGCCCGGAAGTCGAAGCGCAAGGTCGAGGAGGTCCGCCAGCAATATGCCATGGTTGCGAGCCTCGGCCTCGCCGCGATCCTCGGCCCCTCCGACGCCGCCAAGACGCTGACGGCCGCGGTCTCGCGCTTCGTCGCCAAGCCCGGCACGCTCAGCGTCCAGGCCAGCGCCAAGTCGCAGACCGGCCTCGGCCTCGCCGACGTCATCACCATGACCGAGCCGACCGAGATCTTCGACAAGATCGACCTCAAGGCCGATGCCCTCTGATCTGGAGGGCGTCATCGCTCCCGAGGATCGCGACTGGCGCCCTTCGCGCCTGCAGGGATGGTGGGCAGGACTGCCCGCCATCACGCGCGGCTGGCTGCGCAAGCGGCTGAACCCGAGCAACCAGACCCGGCTACATCTGGCGCATCTGGTCAGCCGGCGGCCGGGCCAATTCGTCTTCGGCCCCTATACCTATGGCCGGCCGAAGGTCCGCTTCCCAGAAAGCGGGGCGAAGCTCGCCATCGGCCGCTACGGCTCTATCGCGGATGGCGTCGAGATCCTGCTCGGCGGCAATCACCGGCTGGACTGGGTGACGACCTATCCCTTCCCCGCCCTGCCCCGCCTCTGGCCGGAGACGGCGGGCATGAGTGGCCACGACACCACGCGCGGCGACGTCGTCATCGGCCACGATGTCTGGCTCGGCTCGCAATGCATGATCCTGTCCGGCCTCCGCATCGGCCATGGCGCGGTGGTGGCGGCCCGGGCCGTGGTGACGCGCGACGTGCCGCCCTATGCGATCGTCGCGGGCAATCCGGCCCGCATCGTCAGGCTGCGCTTCGACGAGGCGACGGTCGCCGCACTTCTCGAAAGCCGCTGGTGGGAGCTTCCGCGCGAACGGCTCGCCCCCCTCCTGCCACTCCTCATGAGCGAGCGGATCGGGGAGTTCCTCGCCGCGGTCAGGACGCGCGCAGCAACCGGCGCTTGAGGTTGAGCGCCGGCTTCTCGACCAGGAACCAGGACAAGCCCGCGATCACGAAGGTCGCAACCATCGAGGGCCAGAGCAGCGCAACCGCGCCAAGGGCCGGAAACAGCGCGTGCAGAGCCTGCTGCACCGGCCAGCCATAGAGATAGACGCCGTAGGACAGGTCTGCCGGCGGCTCGACCGAGCGGCGTGTCAACGCCGGGGCGAGCGCGATCACGAGAACGCCCCAGGCCGTGACGAGATAAAGCGCCGCCTTGTAGAGCGGCGTGTAAGCGAGCGGCACCAGCGCGAGAAGCGCGAGCGCCAGCAGCGGCAGCGAGAGCGTCACCCGCTCGCGATAGAGATAGATGACGCCGCCGGCGAGGAAGATCAGCGGCAGGCGCAGTGCCGTCTCCGTGCCCTTCGGTCCGTGGGGCATCAGCACCTCGCGCAGGACCACCGCCAGAGTGAGCGCCGCCAGCGCGGCCAGGGCCAGTCGCGGCCTGGCGAGCAGGCCGGCGAGGCCCGCGACCAGAATGCCGAGATAGCAGAGCGTCTCGTATTTCAGCGTCCAGACCGTCCCCATCGGGAATTGCAGCGGATTGCCCTCGAACACGCCCGGCAGGGCGGCTGCGCTCTTGAAGCTGGTCAGCGTCGCGCCGATGAAGCGCCACAGCCGCGGATCGCGGAAATAGGCGGCGAGATCGAGATTCGTCATCGCCCCGCCGATCAGCAGGGCGACGACCAGCGTCGCAGCGATCAGGCCGGGCGCGATGCGCAGCACCCGGGCCAACACATAGTCGCGCCAGCCGCGCCGCATGAAGCTCATCATGACGAGGAAGCCGGAGATCGCGAAGAAGCCGTTGACGGCATGTTCGCCGAGCGTGAAGCCCGTCGTCGCGAACCAGGGCTCCTGATCGAGCCGCCCGTCGGTGACGCTGAACGCGTGCGAGATCACGACGGCCACGGCCATGACCAGACGTAGCACGCCGAAATTATTGTGCGGATTGGCGAGCGCTTTCGCGACGCGCGGCGCACGCCCGATCATGGCGAAACCTCCAGCCCCTCATGCGCCAGCGCCGTCTGGCCGCGTCGCCAGGCCTGCGCCCCCGCGACCGAGCCGGCATGGGCGCTCATCTTCTCGCGGTTGAGCAGCAGGCCGTAGCCGATCGCCTTGCCGAAATTCTCGAGCGTGCGGATCGGACCCGGCTCCGGCAGGCCGTATTTGCGCGAGATATATCGTTCCGACCAGGCGAGATGCCAGCGCGCCCTGAAGCGCCGCCGCGGGGACGGCGCGGTCGAGCGCCCGCGCCCATGCCTTGCCTCGGCGTCATGGACGTGGATCAGCGCATGGCCGGCATCGCGCATGCGCCGGCACAGATCGTCGTCCTCGTAGAACAGGAAGATCGCCGGGTCGAAGCCGCCGATCGCCAGAAACAGCTCGCGCCGGATCAGCAGGCACGCGCCGGAGAGGAAGGGCAGACAGGCATCGCCTTCCGGCACGACCATGCCGCCGCTGCGGTTGAGATGATCAGGCGAGAGCAGCGAGCGTGGCTGCAAAAAAATGCGGCCCGAAGGCTCGACGATGCGGGGCGCCAGCATGCCGGCATCGGGATACCGCCCCGCCGCCTCCAGCAGTGCCGCAACCGCCCCCGGCCGGACCTCCAGATCGGGATTGACGATCAGAACATAGGGCGTATCGGCAGCAGCGATGCCGATATTGTTGCCGCGTCCATAGCCCTCGTTGCGGGCGTTCGCGATGACCCTTGCGCCCTTCGCGGCAGCGATGCTGCGGCTCTCATCCCCGCTGGCATTGTCGACGACGATCGCCGGCACGCCCTCGGCCGCCAGCGCATCGAGGCAGGCGGGCAGAACCTCGGCGCTGTCGTAGCTGACGACGATGGCGGTGATGGCGGCGGCGGGCATCGCGGCCTTGTGGCCTCGACACAGCGCCGGACGCAAGCGAATTCAGCGCCGGGCGAGCGCGCCGATCTCGCCTTGGACGCGCTCGCGCTCCGCTGCGTCGCAGCGATGCGGCGCCTTGTAGGATTTCACGGCATAGCCGGCATTGGCCGCGATGAAGCGCTGGCGGTCCTGCCGGTCGAGCCTGGCGATGATGCGGCCGCGATCGACCTTCAAGCCGCAATCATAGGCGCGCGAAACCGTCGCGGCAGCATACTCCACGGTGCCGGGCGGCGGACCGGCAACGCTGGTGCACCCGGCAATCGCGATGAGCATCAGCCCCGCGGCGAATGGCTTGGCAGAGGTCATGAAATCGGCAGCCGTTCAGGAGGCGTCGAAGTTCCCGCCGCGGATGCGGCCCATGCGTTCCTTGAGCTGCCCCCGCTCCTCGACCGTGCAAGGCTCGGGACGAATACCCTGATTGACGGTCTCTGCCTCGGACACGCCGACATAGGCAGAACGGGCAGCGGCGATCTGCTCGTCGCTTGCCCCACGCGCCTTCTCGGAGGCGAGGAAGCGATCGAGCGTGCCGCGCTGCGGCCTACCCGCCTTGCAGGCGGTCGCGCGCGAGATGGTCGTGGCCAGAACCGAGGCACGCCCGGCGCTGGTATCGGCCTCACCCGCGATGCAGGCGCCAAGCGGCAGCGCGAGAAGGCAGGCGAGCGACAGGGCTCGCCCGGCAGGCAGCGAAGGCATGGTGGTCAGCCGTTCTTCTCGGGCAGGTTGACCCGCAGATGCGCCTCGCGCAGCTGCTTCGGCGTCGCCTCGGCCGGTGCTCCCATCAGCAGATCGACAGCCTGCTGGTTCATCGGGAACAGCGCGACCTCGCGCAGATTCGTCGCCCCCGCCAGCAGCATGATGATGCGGTCGACGCCGGCCGCCATGCCGCCATGCGGCGGCGCGCCGTACTGGAAGGCGCGGTACATGCCGCCGAAGCGCTCGATCACGGTCTCCTCGCCATATCCGGCGATCTCGAAGGCCTTCACCATCGCCTCGGGGCGGTGGTTGCGGATGCCGCCGGAGGCAAGCTCGTAGCCATTGCAGGCGATGTCGTACTGGAAGGCCTTGAGCGAAAGCGGGTCTTCCTCGGTCAGCGCCTTCAGGCCGCCCTGCGGCATCGAGAAGGGATTGTGCGAGAAATCGACCTTCTTCTCGTCCTCGTTGTACTCGAACATCGGGAAATCGACGATCCAGGCGAAGGCATAGGCGTTCTCGTCGATCAGGTTGAGCTCCTGACCGACCTTGTTGCGGGCCGAGCCTGCGAACTTCACGAACTTGTCGGGGTCGCCTGCGACGAAGAAGCAGGCATCGCCGCCCTTCAGCCCCATCTGCGCGATGATGCCGGCGACGCGCTCCGGTCCGATATTGTTGGCGATCGGCCCCTGCCCTTCGCCGTCCTCCTTGACCATCAGATAGCCGAGGCCGGGCTGCCCCTCGCCCTGCGCCCAGGAGTTCATGCGGTCGCAGAAGGCGCGGCTGCCGCCGCCCGGCGCCGGAATGGCCCAGACGCGGTTCTTCTCGCCCTCGAGGATGCGCGCGAAGACCTTGAAGCCCGAGCCGCGGAAATGCTCGGAAACATCCTGCATGATGAGCGGGTTGCGCAGGTCGGGCTTGTCGGAGCCGTACTTCGCCATCGCCTCGGCATAGGGAATGCGCGGCCAGTCGCGCGCGACTTTCTTACCTTCGGCGAACTCCTCGAAGACGCCGGTGATCACCGGCTCCATCGTCGCGAACACGTCCTCCTGCTCGACGAAGCTCATCTCGACGTCGAGCTGGTAGAACTCGCCCGGCAGCCGGTCGGCGCGCGGGTCCTCGTCGCGGAAGCAGGGCGCGATCTGGAAGTAGCGGTCGAAGCCCGCCATCATCAGGAGCTGCTTGTACTGCTGCGGCGCTTGCGGCAGCGCGTAGAACTTGCCCGGATGCAGGCGGCTCGGCACCAGGAAGTCGCGCGCGCCTTCCGGCGAGGAAGCGGTCAGGATCGGCGTCTGGAACTCGGAGAAGCCCGAGTCCTTCATGCGGCGGCGCATGGAGTCGATGACCTTGGTGCGCAGCATGATGTTGTTGTGCAGCTTCTCGCGACGCAGATCGAGGAAGCGGTATTTCAGGCGCGTGTCCTCCGGGTATTCGAGATCGCCGAAGACCGGCAGCGGCAGCTCGGCCGAGGGGCCGAGCACCTCGATCCCCGTCGCGAAGACCTCAACCGCGCCGGTCGGCAGGTTGGCGTTCTCGGTGCCGGCGAGGCGGGCCTTGACCTTGCCGTCGATGCGCACGACCCATTCCGAGCGCAGCGTTTCGGCATCGGCAAAGGCTGGAGAATCCGGATCGATAACGACCTGCGTCATGCCGTAATGGTCGCGCAGGTCGATGAAGAGCACGCCGCCATGGTCGCGGATGCGATGGCACCAGCCGGAAAGCCGCACGGTCTGGCCGATGTCGCTCTCGCGGAGCGCGCCGCAGGTGTGGGAACGATAGCGATGCAGGGTCACGGGATCGGTCTTTCGGAAAGGCAATGGAAGCCGGCCAAATGGCGCCGGCCGCAGCTTGCGGGCTAACCACACGCGCGCGCCCGAAATGTCAAGAACGGCCGCGACATCCGGCCCCGGACTCTGCTAAGAGCCGAAGGCCATGCATCTGATCACTGATACCGCTGCCCTCGCCGCCGCCTGCGACCGCCTCGCCGCCCACCCTTTCGTGACGGTCGATACCGAGTTCCTGCGCGAGACGACCTATTATCCGAAGCTGTGCCTGATCCAGCTCGCGTCGCCGGAGGAAGCCGTTCTGGTCGATCCGCTGGCGCCCGATCTCGACCTCGCCCCGTTCTTCGGGCTGATGGTCAACGCGTCCGTGGTGAAAGTCTTCCACGCTGCCCGGCAGGACCTGGAAATCGTCTGGCTGCTCGGGCGCGTGCTGCCGGCACCGCTTTTCGACACGCAGGTCGCCGCCATGGTCTGCGGCTACGGCGACTCGGTCGGCTACGAGCAGCTCGCCAACGATCTCGCCAAGGCCCGCATCGACAAGTCCTCCCGCTTCACCGACTGGTCGCGCCGCCCGCTCACCGAGGCGCAGCTCGCCTATGCGGAGTCGGATGTCACCTATCTGCGCCAGATCTATCTCGCGCTGAAGGCCGATCTCGATGCGAGCGGCCGCGAGAGCTGGGTCGCCGAGGAGATGGCGGTGCTGACCTCGCCCGGAACCTACGAGGTCAAGCCCGAGAACGCCTGGCTGCGGCTGAAGGGACGTGTCCGCAAGCCGCGCGAATTGCCGATCCTGATGGAAGTCGCCGCCTGGCGCGAGCGTGAGGCTCAGGGCCGTGACGTGCCGCGTCAGCGCGTTCTCAAGGACGATGCGCTGATGGACATCGTCCAGCGCGGCCCACGCACGGTCGAAGCCCTTGCCGAGTTGCGCTCCGTCCCCAATGGCTTCGAGCGCTCGCGCAACGGTGCCGAGGTTCTCGCGGCGATCGAGCGCTCGGCCGCGATCGATCCCAAGACCTTACCCAGGCTGGAGCGCGAACGCGGCCGGCCGGCGAACGGCGCCGTGCTCGACCTGCTCAAGGTCCTGCTCAAGGCGGTGGCCGATGCCGAGCGCGTCGCGCCGAAGATCATCGCCTCGAGCGACGACCTCGAAGCCATCGCGTCGGATGAGCTTTCGGATGTTCCCGCGCTCAAGGGTTGGCGCCGCGAGGTCTTCGGCGAGAAGGCCCTGGCTTTGAAGAACGGCTCGCTCAGCCTGCGTATCCAGCGCGGCCGGGTCGTGGTGAGCTAGCGGGCCCGGCAGCCTAGCCGCCGACGCCGTAGCTCTTCACCAGCGAGCCCGTCACCAGTCCCCAGCCGTCGACCAGGACGAAGAAGATCAGCTTGAACGGCAGCGCCACCGTCACCGGCGGCAGCATCATCATGCCCACCGACATCAGGATCGAGGCCACCACGAGGTCGATGATCAGGAACGGCACGAACAGCAGGAATCCGATCTCGAAGGCGCGCCTGAGTTCCGAGATCATGAAGGCGGGGACCAGCACCTCGACTCCGACATCCTGCGGCTGCTGCGGGCGCGGCCCCTGCGACATGTCGAGGAAGAGCGCGAGATCCTTCTCGCGGACATGCCTGAGCATGAACGTCTTGAAGGGCACGACGCCGCGGTTATAGGCCTCCTGCGGCTGAATCTGCCCTGCGACCAGCGGCTGGATGGCGTTGGTGTAGGCCTCCCGCAGCGTCGGCGCCATGACGAAGCCGGTGAGGAACAGTGAGAGCCCGATGATGACGGCGTTGGGCGGCGCCGTCTGCGTGCCCAGCGCCGAGCGCAGCAGCGACAGCACCACCACGATCCGGGTGAACGACGTCACCATGATCAGGATCGACGGCGCCAGCGCCAGCACCGTGATGACGGCGATGAGTTGCAGCGCCCGTTCGGCGACGCCACCGCCCTGCCCCAGATCGAGCGACAGGGTCTGCGGCAGCGCAGGCGTGGCCTGCAGCGCAAGCAGCAGTGCGGCGGCCAGCAGGGCGCGCCCGAAACGATAGCGTCTCGCTGGTCTGAAACTCGGTGTCACACGCGGCTGCCGCTACGCCCGACTCACGCGATCGGACGGGAGGAGGCTAGCCACGGCAAAACGCCGCGCAACACATGCGCGGCGTCCCGGGGCCCGAGGGCCGACATTCCTGTTGATGGCCGCGGGTGTGGGCCGGCGGCGCGATAGCCGAGATCGTCTTAGGACTTCGCCTTGGGGTCGCGCCCGAGCAGGCGGGCGAACTCGGCCTCGATGGCATCGACCGAGAACGGATCGAGCTCCTTCGACTCGGGCTCGGCCGGCTTGTCTGCCTTGGGCGCAGCTTCGGGCTCGGGCTTGGCTGGGGGCTTCGCCTCTGGCTCGGGCGTGGCTTCTTGCCGAGGCTCCGGCTTCGCGACGGCCGCGAAAGCCTCCTCGAACTCGTCCTCGATGATCAGCGGCGTGGGCTCGCTCGGCTTGGGAGGAACAACAGGCGGCGGCTCCGGCGCCTTCGTCTCGACCGGCTTAGGTTCGGGAGCCTTAACCGCAGGCGCAGGAGCAGGAGCAGGCACCGCGGGAGCGGGCTTGGGAGCCGCGCGCTCCGGGGTCAGCCCCAGCGCGGCCGCAAGTTCCGCCTCGACATCGCTCGGCAGCACCGGCTGGCGCATCGGCGCGGCCGGGATCGGAGTCGGTTCAGGCTTCGGAACAACCTTCGGCTCGGGCGCTGGCGGCGGCGGCTCGACGGCCGGCTTCGGCGCTTCGGCAATCGGCTTCTCGAAGGGCCTAACCGGCGGCAAGGGCGGCTTCACCGGCGGGGCAGCGCTCTCCTGCGAGGCTTCGCCCGGCAGATTGGCTGGGCGCACGGCCGAGAAGGGGCGCTTCAGCGCCTCTTCGAGCTGGCGCGTCATATCGTCGAGCTCGCCCGCGCTGACCGCTGGCGGCGGCGCATGTTCGCGCGCGAAACTCGGGGCCGGACCTGTCGTCAGCGGCGGGATCGGTGCCGGCGGCGCGGGAGGCACGAAAGGCTTCGGCGCCGGCTGTGTCTCGCCGCCGGCGAGGCCGAGGGCAGCTGCAACCCCCGCACTCGCGGCGGCAGTGGCCGCGATATCGCCATGCGCCGGCCCCGAACGCGTCGGCAGCGGCGGCAGAACATCGGGGGCCTCGGTGACGGCAGGCGTCCTGCGCGGTTCGTCGCCGGCGCGCGCGGGCGGTTCGGCCGGCGGAACCAGCGTCTCGAACGGCGGCAGCGGACGGTCGGGCAGCGCCGTCTCATTGTAGTTCGGCGCGGCCGCGCGGCCCCCGCTTCGCAGGATATTGGCTTCGACCACGACGTCGGAGGCACCGCCGATCATGACGAGATGCTCGACATTGTCGCGCCTGATGAGAACGAGCTGGCGCTGGCGGTCGAGATCGTAGCTGTCGACGACACCGAGACGCGGCTGGCGCTGGCGACCGCCGGCATGGCCGCGCAGCCGCAACCGGCCGCCCTGGATCTGCCGCACGAACAGTCCGAGCAGGGCGAGAAGCACAAGGATGACGACAGAGGCGACGATCACCTTCTGCGCGGTCGAGAGTTCCAATCCGAACAAGCTCTGCAAGGTCTGCCTCATCTGCGAAGACGGCCCCGAGCGGCCGAAGTTCCGCACGAGGTTCAACACCTTAGCTATAGCATAACGCTTTCACCATCGGGAAACATGGTGAATGCGTGGTTAACGCGACCTGTGAAATGCCGCAGATTTAACTGCCTGTTAACCATGAGCCCGGCAGGATTTGCCTAGTATCGGGCAATGCAGCGAGGAGCTGGGCCATGGCGAATGACGGCTTGAGCATCGGCGGCGGCCTGATGCAGGCGCTGAAACTGCGCATGCAGTACCAGCAGTCGCGCCAGAAGATTCTGGCCGAGAACGTCGCCAATGCCGACAGCCCCGGCTTCCGCCCGGTCGACCTGAAGCCGCCGAGTGTCGACCCCGCCCGCGCCGGTGTGGCTCTCGCCCAGACCAGCGCCGGCCATATGAGCCTGTCCGCCGGCAATGGCGGCTTCGACGGCACCGGCGCCCCGCGCTTCGAGACCACGCCGAACGGCAATGCGGTGAACCTCGAGGACGAGATGCTCAAGGTCGCGCAGAACCAGTCCGACTATCAGCTGGCCGCCTCGCTCTACAGCAAGGGGCTCGGCCTGATGAAAATCGCCATCGGCAAGGGACGCTAAAGGTTGGGACGCCGATCATGGATCTGATCAAGAGCATCGCCGTCGCCGCTTCGGGCCTGCGCAGCCAGTCCGGCCGCATGCGCGTCATTTCGGAGAACATCGCCAACGCCGACTCCGGCCCCGAGCGCGCGGGGGCCGATCCCTATCGCCGCAAGGTTCCCACATTCCAGCGCCATTTCGACCGCGAGCTCGATGCCCAGCTCGTCGCGCTCGGGAAGGTCCAGCGCGACCAGAGCGCCTTCAAGGTCAAGCACGAGCCGGGCAATCCGGTCGCCGACGCCAACGGCGACGTGAAGATGCCCAACGTCAATTCGCTGGTCGAGATGGTCGACATGCGCGAGGCCCAGCGCAGCTACGAGGCCAATCTCAACCTGATCTCTTCGACGCGCCGGATGATCCAGCGCACCATCGACATCCTGCGCGCCTGAACCGCGCGGCTCCAGAAGGGGACTGAACCGCCATGGCTACTCCGGGTTTCGCCGCGGGCGCCTACGCCTCCATCCAGGGGATGGGCGCCGGAAATCTGATGCGCAAGCCGCTCGTCACGGGCGCGTCGGAAACGGGCGGACCGGATTTCTCCGCCCTGCTTGGCAAGGCGCTCGACGCGACCGCCGAGGCCGGCCGCAAGGCCGATACCCAGACCGCCACCGTTGCCGGCGGCCGTGCCGACATCGTCAATGTCGTCACAGCAGTTGCCGAGAGCGAGGCTGCGATCGAGACGCTGGTCGCAGTGCGCGACCGCGTGATCGCGGCCTATGAAGAAATCATGCGGATGCCGGTCTGACGGCCAACGGATCGGAAAAAACCATGACCTCCGGAGCCATTCTCGACATCGCGCGCGACGGCATCGTCGTCTTCCTCAAGGTCGGTGGACCGCTGATGGTGATCGCGCTCGTCGTCGGCCTCGCCGTCTCGCTGGTGCAGGCGCTGACCCAGATCCAGGAACAGACGCTCGTCTTCGTCCCGAAGATCGTCGCCGTCTTTGCCGCGCTGATGCTGTTTCTGCCATTCATGGGTGACGCGCTGGCGGGTTATATGGGGCGAGTCGCCGCCCGAATCGCCACGGGCGGATGATTCTGTCGCGACTGCGGCCGGCCCGCGCCGGCGCGGCCCCGCGGCGCCCGCGCTGGCGTGAAGTTCTTGGCGTAAAGGTGCCCGCGGCACGATGCAGATCGCGATCCTGCCCGAGATCAGCGCCCTTTTCGTGCTCGTCTTCGCGCGCGTCGGCACGCTCGTCATGCTGATGCCCGGCATCGGCGAGCGCTTCATCTTTTCGCGCTCGCGGCTGTCACTCGCCTTCTTCATCGCCCTGATGATCGTGCCCGTGGCCCGCCCCTCCCTGCGCATCCCGCCCGACGTCTCCGGCATCGTCGCGCTGCTCATCGGCGAATTGCTGATCGGCCTGATCATCGGCGTCTGCGCGCGACTGGTGATGGCCTGCCTGCAGACGGCCGGCACGCTCGTAGCCCAGAGCATGGGCCTGGGCTTCGCCATGACGGTCGATCCGACCGGCGGCCTGCAGAACCCGTCGATCGGCAACTTCCTGACCATGCTCGGGACCACGCTGATCCTGACGACCGATCTGCACCACATCGCCATCGCGGCGATCCATGAAAGCTATCGCCTGCTGCCGCCGGGCGGTGTGCCCGAGATGCCGGATATCCTGACGCTCGCGGTTCAGTCGGCGGCGCGCGGCTTCTCGCTCGCCGTGCAGATTTCCGCGCCCTTCCTCGTCTTCGGCCTGCTGTTCAATCTCGGGCTCGGCGTGCTCGCGCGGATGATGCCGCAGCTTCAGGTCTTCTTTCTCGCCGTGCCGGCCTCGATCCTCGGCGGGATGCTTGTCCTGCTCGTCGTGGTCGGCGTGATGATGAGCGTCTTCCTCAACGATCTCGGCGCGTTCCTGCGCCAGTTCACGGGAGGCTGACGCGCGATGGCCGAAGATACCGAGAACGAGGACAGGACAGAGGACCCGACCCAGCGCAAGCTGGACGAGGCCACCGAGAAAGGCGACATACCCCGATCGCAGGAGATCGGCACCTTCTTCGTGCTCTGCGGCTTCACGCTGGCCCTGCTGGTCGCCGCCGGCTGGTCGGCCCGCGACGCGATGTTGTCACTGCGCTCCTTCCTGATGAATGCCCATCAGGTGCCGCCGGACGGCGCTGCCTTCATGCAGGTCACGCGGCAGGGCGTGTTGACCGGCTTCATGGCGCTCGGCCTGCCCTTCGCCTTCATCCTTTGCGCCGGGCTCGCTGGTGCCGTGCTGCAGCACAAGCCGCTCTGGACCTTCGAGCCGCTGATGCCGAAATTCAATCGCATCTCCCCGATGGCGGGCGCCAAGCGCATGTTCGGCAAGGAGGCCTGGATCAATTTCGCCAAGGGCCTCGCCAAGACCACGCTGATCGGCACCGTGGTCTGGACCACGCTCTGGAACCAGCACGACAGGCTCGAGGCCTTCGTGCAGATGAATGTGTCGGCCCTGATGCCCGCGACGCTCTCGCTCGCCATCAAGCTGATGGGCGCGGTGCTCGCCCTCTTCGCCATCCTCGCCATCGGCGATTTCGCCTGGCAGCGCTTCAGCTGGTACCAGCGCCAGAAGATGACGAAGCAGGAGATCAAGGAGGAGTTCAAGAACTCCGAAGGCAATCCCGAGGTCAAAGCGAAGCTGCGCCAGATCCGCGCCCAGCGCGTGCGCAAGCGCATGATGGCCGCAGTACCGAAGGCGACGGTGATCATCACGAACCCGACCCACTTCGCCGTAGCCCTGCAATACGAGCCCGGCATGGCTGCACCGCTCTGCCTGGCGAAAGGCGTCGACACCATGGCCCTCAAGATCCGCGAAGTCGCCGGCGAGCACCGCGTGCCGATCATCGAGAACCCGCCGCTGGCGCGCGCGCTTTACGCGACGGTCGACATCGACCAAGAAATTCCTGTCGAACACTATCAGGCGGTCGCCGAAGTCATCGGTTACGTCTTGCGCCTGAAGGGCCGGCGCGCCTAACTCGGCGACGATGCGAAGAAGGATGGCCGCAGCGTTCCCGGTGCGGCCCAGCAGCGAACGGACTTCACCGCATGAGCGGCACCACGGCGACCACGATCGATCGCTCCGACAAGCCCGGCCATATCGGCATCATCCTGCTGGTTGCGGGCCTGCTCGTCGGCGCCGCCATCGCGCTCGGCTTCCTCGCCAATGAATGGGCGCAGCCGCTCATCCTCGGATTGCTGGCCCTGCTCTCGGTCGTGGGCGTCTTCGGCCTCTTCGCCTTCGCCATCGGCCTCGTCCAGTTCTCCGGCCGTGCCGCCCGCAACGACCTCACCAAGACGATCGTCGACGGCGCCGATGAGGGCATCGTCGTCACGGAGGGCGAGAACGAGATCGTCTACGCCAACGAGGCCTATCTCGTGCTGGCGGGCGCCACGGGCGCGAACGACCTCAAGCCGGTCGGGCGTCTGCTGACCGGCCGCGCCGAAGTCTCGGAGGCGATCTACCGGCTCGCCGCCGCCGCCCGCGAGAACCGCCGCCTAGTCGAGGAAGTCCGCCTCGAACCGGCGCTGAGCGGGCGCGGTGCGGTCGGCTGGTACCGCGTGCGGGTCACGCCGGTGCGGCGCGAGACCGGCAACGCCACGCTCTGGTCGGTCACCGACATCACGCCCGAGCGCGAGCGGCAGGAGAACGCCTTCCAGGAGCTGCAGCACGCGATCGACTATCTCGACCACGCACCGGCCGGCTTCATCTCGATCGACGCCGACGGCGAGGTCTCCTATCTCAACGCCACGCTGTCGAGCTGGCTCGATTTCGACCTCGCCCGCTTCGGCTCCGGCGGCCTGCAACTCGACGACATCTGCACGCCCGCCGCCGCCGCGCTGATCCAGGCCATCCGCGGCCAGCCCGGCGATGTCCGCGTCGAGGTCCTCGACGTCGATCTGAAGCGCCGCAACGGCAACCCGTTGCCGGTGCGGCTGCATCATCAGGTCGCTTTCGGGCAGGACGGCCGCGCCGGCCCCTCCCGCACGCTGGTCCTCAACCGTGCGCCAGGCGAGGCCGGCGCCGATCGCGGTAGCGATGCCGAGGTCCGCTTCGCCCGCTTCTTCCACTCGACGCCGATGGCGATCGCCACCGTCGACAGGAGCGGCGCCATCCTGCGCTCGAACGCCGCCTTCGCCCGGCTCGCCCCATCCGGCACGCAGCCCCGCACGATCCACGATCTCGTCACGCCCGATTCCGGTCTGGATCGCTCCCTGGCCGAGGTTGTTGAGGGCAGCGCCACGGTGAGCCCGCTGGATCTCTCCCTCTCCGGCGAGGATGGCCGCTCGGCCAAGCTCTACCTCACCCCGGTTTCGGCCTCCGAGGACGGCGACGGCGAGCGTGCGATCGTCTACGCGCTGGAGACCACGGCCGAGCGCAAACTGCGCGACAATATGGACCAGGCCGGCAAGATGCAGGCCGTCGGCCAGCTCGCGGGCGGCATCGCGCACGACTTCAACAACGTGCTGCAGGTCATCATCAACGCCTCCGAGTTCCTGCTGGCGAGCCACCGGCCGACCGACCCGTCCTTCCCGGACATCATGCAGATCAAGCAGAACGCCTACCGTGCCGCCGCGCTGGTCCGGCAACTGCTCGCCTTCTCGCGCCGCCAGACCCTGCGTCCTCAGGTGCTGGAACTCGGCGAGGTGCTTTCCGATCTCTCGCTGATGCTGAAGCGCGTCGTCGCCGACAAGGTGACGCTCGACGTGCGGCAGGGCCGCGACCTCTGGCCGGTCAAGGCCGATCTCGGCCAGCTCGAGCAGGTCATCGTCAACCTCGCCGTCAACGCCCGCGACGCCATGCCGGACGGCGGCAAGCTGACGGTGCGCACCCGCAACGTTGCCCGCGAGGACTGCGTGAGCTTCAGCCACGCCGCCCTGCCCGCCGACGATTACGTGCTGCTCGAAGTCGAGGACAGCGGAACCGGCATCCCGCAGGAGCATCTCGACAAGATCTTCGAGCCCTTCTTCACCACCAAGGAGGTGGGCAAGGGCACAGGCCTCGGCCTCTCGATGGTCTACGGCATCGTCAAGCAGACCGGCGGCTATGTCTTCGTCGATTCCACCGTCGGCAAGGGCACGGCCTTCCAGATCTTCCTGCCGCGCCATGTCCCGAGCCAGGAGGAAATCGCCGCCGAGGCCGCGGCCAAGGAAGCGCCCAAGAAGCTCGCCGCCGACCACACCGGCGCCGGCATCATTCTGCTGGTCGAGGACGAGGACGCGGTGCGCGCACTGAACGCGCGCATGCTGGTCTCGCGCGGCTACACCGTCCACGAAGCCGCCTCCGGCGTCGAGGCGCTCGATCTCTTCCTCAAGAACGACGGCCAGATCGACCTCGTCGTTTCCGACGTGGTCATGCCCGAGATGGATGGCCCGACCTTGCTGGGCGAGTTGCGCAAGCGCAACCCGAATACCAAGGTCGTCTTCGTCTCCGGCTATGCCGAGGAGGCCTTCCGCAAGAACCTGCCGGAGGGCGAGGACTTCCACTTCCTGCCCAAGCCCTTCACGATGAAGCAGCTCGTCGAGACGGTGAAGGCGGCGATGGGCTGACGGGGCTTTTCGAGGGGCTCGGAGAAACCTTAAAACCTTGCGTCATTCTCGGGCGAAGCGGAGCCTCGACCCCAGAATCTCAGACCAGAGAGACGCCGGGAGCCCTTCGGCGAGAGATGCCCGGGTCAAGCCCGGGCATGACGACCAAAGCCCCTCAGCGCGCCGGAGCCGCGCTGACATCCGCGCCCTGCCGCGAAGCCAGCGCGCTCACCCCGATCAGTGCCAGGATGGTGATCACGGCCGAGAGGCTGAGATAATAGCCGACGAAGGGCAGACCCTTCTCGGTCGCGAGCCAGGTCGCGACGTAAGGAGCGAGCGAAGCGCCGACGATCCCGCCGAGATTGAAGGTGAGTGAGGCGCCGGTATAGCGCACGGATGTCGGGAACATCTCCGCCAGCGCCGTGCCCAGCGGCCCGTAGGTGAAGCCCATCAGCGACAGCCCGACGACGAAGAAGGCGAGCACGCCGAGTGTGCTGCCCGAGCCGAAGAGCGGCGCCAGCACGAAGCCGAAAACGGCAATGCCCAGCGTCGTCGCCAACAGGGTCTGGCGGCGCCCGAAGCGATCGGCCAGCACGGCCGAGACCGGGATGGTCAGGCCGAAGAACACGACCCCGATCATCTGCAGTGGCAGGAATTGATCGCGCGAGAAGCCGAGCTTCGTCGTGCCCCAGCTCAGCGAGAACACGGTCATCAGGTAGAACAGCACGAAGGTCGCGAGCGCCGCGAAAGTGCCGCAGAGCAGCGCGAGCTTGTGCTCGGCGAAGACGCTGACGAAGGGCACGCGCACCCGTTCGTGCTTCTCCATCGCCTTGCGGAAGGCAGGTGTCTCGCTGATCCGGAGGCGGACATAGAGCCCCATGAAGACGAGCAATGCGCTGGCGATGAACGGGATGCGCCAGCCGAAGCTGAAGAACTGCTCATCGGTCAGCAGCGCGTCGAGCGCGAGGAAGCTGCCGGTCGCGAGGATGAAGCCCACAGGCGCGCCGAGTTGCGGGAACATGCCGTACCAGGCCGATTTGCCGGGAGGGGCATTCTCAGTCGCGAGCAGCACCGCCCCGCCCCACTCGCCCCCGAGGCCGAGCCCCTGCCCAAGCCGGCAGAGCGCCAGCAGCAGCGGCGCGAGCACGCCGACCGCGGCATAGGTTGGCAGCAGGCCGATGGCCACGGTCGAGAGCCCCATCGTCATCAGCGCGGCGACGAGCGACGCCTTGCGGCCGATGCGATCGCCGAAATGGCCGAAGATGGCGGCGCCGATCGGCCGCGCGAAGAAGGCGATCGCGAAGGTCGCGAAGGACTGGAGCATGGCGGTGGTCGGATCGCCGCCCGGAAAGAACAGCTTCGGGAACACGATCACCGCAGCCGTCGCGTAGATGTAGAAGTCGAAGAACTCGATCGTCGTGCCGATCAGGCTCGCCAGCAGGATGCGTCGCGGCGAGTTCGGGGCCGTTTGGGCGGGGGCGGAGGACACGTTGGCAACTTTCGAAAACAAATGGAGATTCCCCGCGCAATAACAGGAAACGGCGGGCACCGAGATGGGAAACGCAGCGGCCAGCCATGCACCAATCGCATACGATGGGGATCACAAGAAATACCGCATGATAAAATAGCATAACGGGGGAGGCTCAAATTGCCCCTCCTGACACAAGCTGACATACAGAACAAAAAAAGAACTTGCTGACGGGAACAAAGAGTGATCATTCTGCTGTCAAGACTGATTGAGATGTCCCCTTGGCCCTGCCATAAGGAGCCCGAACTGTGAATCAGGCAAACCTCAGACTTGTGGAAGGCTCCTCGATGGACAAGGCCAAGGCGCTCGATGCGGCGCTCTCCCAGATCGAACGCGCCTTCGGCAAGGGTTCGATCATGCGGCTCGGCAAGAACCCGCAGGCGATCGAGATCGAGACGATCTCTACGGGCTCGCTTGGCCTCGACATCGCGCTGGGTGTCGGCGGCCTGCCCAAGGGCCGCGTCATCGAGATCTACGGGCCTGAATCCTCGGGCAAGACGACGCTGGCGCTGCACACCATCGCCGAGGCGCAGAAGAAGGGCGGCGTCTGCGCCTTTGTCGATGCCGAACATGCGCTCGATCCGGTCTATGCCCGCAAGCTCGGCGTCAATCTCGACGACCTGCTGATCTCCCAGCCCGACACCGGCGAACAGGCGCTCGAGATCACCGACACCCTCGTCCGCTCCGGGGCGATCGATGTGCTCGTGGTCGATTCCGTCGCAGCGCTCACGCCCCGCGCCGAAATCGAAGGCGAGATGGGCGATGTCCAACCTGGCCTGCAGGCCCGCCTGATGAGCCAGGCGCTGCGCAAGCTCACGGCCTCGATCTCGCGCTCGAACTGCATGGTGATCTTCATCAACCAGATCCGCATGAAGATCGGCGTGATGTACGGCTCGCCCGAGACCACCACTGGCGGCAACGCGCTCAAGTTCTACGCTTCCGTGCGCCTCGACATCCGCCGCGTCTCGACGCTGAAGGAGCGGGACGAGGCGACCGGCAACCAGGTCCGCGTCAAGGTCGTGAAGAACAAGGTCGCGCCGCCCTTCAAGCAGGTCGAGTTCGACATCATGTTCGGCGAGGGCATCTCGAAGGTCGGCGAGCTGATCGACCTCGGCGTCAAGGCAGGCATGGTCGAGAAGTCGGGCGCCTGGTTCTCCTTCGACAGCCAGCGTCTTGGCCAGGGCCGCGAGAACGCCAAGACCTTCCTCAAGAACAACCCCGATCTCGCCGCGAAGATCGAGGCCACGATCCGGCAGAACTCCGGCCTCGTCGCCGACCGCATCCTCGACCAGGCGAACCCGACCGACGACGATCTCGACGAGGGTGAGGCCTGAGCCGGACTGCTCTGGCGCGGAACGATGCAAGGGCGGCCTTCGGGCCGCCCTTTTCGTTTGAGAATAAGGCCTTGCCGGGTGTGCGCTGCGTCAAGCTTTCTGGACAGGGGCGGGCCGCCTGACTAGAACCGGACCTTCCTGCCGGACCTGCCCGGCCCCTGCCCGAGTTGAGAAGCGCAAACAGCGATGAGCGGCGTCAACGATATCCGGTCGACCTTCCTCGACTACTTCAAGTCCAACGGCCATGAAGTCGTGCCGTCGAGCCCGCTCGTACCGCGCAACGACCCGACGCTGATGTTCGCCAATTCGGGCATGGTGCAGTTCAAGAACGTCTTCACCGGGCAGGAGAAGCGTCCCTATTCGCGCGCCACAACCGCCCAGAAATGCGTGCGCGCCGGCGGCAAGCACAACGACCTCGACAATGTCGGCTACACCGCGCGCCACCACACCTTCTTCGAGATGCTGGGGAACTTCTCCTTCGGCGACTATTTCAAGGAGCAGGCGATCCATCACGCCTGGACGCTGGTCACGCGCGAATTCGGCCTGCCGAAGGACAAGCTCCTCGTTACCGTCTATTCCGAGGACGACGAGGCCCATGGCCTGTGGAAGAAGATCGCCGGCCTGACCGACGACAAGATCATCCGCATTCCGACCTCGGCGAATTTCTGGCGCATGGGCGACACCGGCCCCTGCGGCCCCTGCTCCGAGATCTTCTTCGATCACGGCGACCATATCTGGGGCGGCCCGCCGGGCTCCGCCGAGGAGGACGGCGATCGCTTCATCGAGATCTGGAACCTCGTGTTCATGCAATACGAGGAGGCTGCGGGCGGCATCCGCACCAATCTGCCGCGCCCCTCGATCGACACCGGCATGGGGCTGGAGCGCATCGCCGCCGTGCTCCAGGGCACGCATGACAACTACAATATCGATTTGTTCCGCGCCCTGATCAGCGCCATCGCCGACCTGACCTCCGTCGATGCCGATGGGCCGATGAAGGCGAGCCACCGCGTCATCGCCGACCATCTGCGCTGCTCCGCCTTCCTGATCGCCGACGGCGTGCTGCCCTCCAATGAGGGCCGCGGCTACGTCCTGCGCCGGATCATGCGCCGCGGCATGCGCCATGCGCAGCTCCTCGGCGCCAAGGAGCCGCTGCTCTACAAGCTCGTGCCCGCCCTAACTCGCGAGATGGGCCGCGCCTATCCCGAGTTGCTGCGCGCCGAGGCGCTGATCACCGAGACGCTGAAGCTCGAGGAAACCCGGTTCCGCACCACGCTGGCGCGCGGCCTCACCCTGCTCGACGACGCCTCGAAGGACCTCGTCGCCGGCCAGAGCCTCAAGGGCGACGTCGCCTTCACGCTCTACGACACCTACGGCTTCCCGCTCGACCTGACGCAGGACGCGCTGCGCGCCCGCGAGATCACAGTCGATACCGAGGGCTTCGATGCCGCCATGCAGCAGCAGAAGGCCAAGGCGCGTGCCGCCTGGTCCGGCTCCGGCGAGGCTGCGACCGAGACGCTCTGGTTCCCATTGCGCGACAAGCTCGGAGCCACCGAGTTCCTCGGCTACGACACCGAGACGGCCGAGGGCGTGGTCACCGCCCTGATCCGCGACAACGCCGAAGTCCCGTCGCTGAAGGCCGGCGAGAGCGGCTTCATGCTGGTCAACCAGACGCCGTTCTACGGCGAGTCCGGCGGTCAGGTCGGCGATGCCGGTCTCGTCCGCGGCGCCGACACGGTCGCCGAGGTCACGGACGTCCAGAAGAAGCTCGGCGATGTCTTCGCCCATGCCGTCACGGTCAAGGAAGGCGAATTGCAGCTCGGCCAACCGGTCGAGCTGATCGTCGACCGCGATCGCCGCACCGCGATCCGCGCCAACCATTCGGCGACCCACCTGCTTCACGAGGCGCTGCGCCTCGTCCTCGGCGACCATGTCGCGCAGAAGGGCTCACTGGTCTCGCCCGATCGTCTGCGCTTCGACTTCTCGCATCCCAAGCCGATCAGCGAGGAGGAACTACGCGAGGTCGAGGAGATCGCCAACGCCATCGTGCTGAAGAACGAGCCGGTGACGACCCGCCTGATGAGCGTCGACGAGGCCATCGCCTCCGGCGCCCGCGCCCTCTTCGGCGAGAAGTACGGTGACGAAGTCCGCGTCGTCGCGATGGGCACGAATCCCGCCGGACGCGCCTATTCGGTCGAGCTTTGCGGCGGCACTCATGCTGCCCGCACCGGCGATATCGGCCTGGTCAGCATTGTCGGCGAGGGCGCCGTCGCGGCCGGCGTGCGCCGTCTCGAAGCCATGACCGGCAACGGAGCCCGCCTGCGCCTCAACGAGGAATCGCGCCTGCTCGAAGGGCTGGCGAGCCTCCTGAAGGTGCCGGCAACCGAGGCCGGCAACCGCCTCGCCGCGCTCATCGAAGAGCGCCGCAAGCTCGACCGCGAACTCACCGAAGCCCGCAAGAAGCTCGCCATGGGCGGCGGCGGCGCGGCCGAGGATCCGGTGCGTGAGGTCGCCGGCGCCAAGCTGCTGGCGCGCGCCGTTACCGGCATCGAGATGAAGGATTTGAAAAGCCTCGCCGACGAGGCCAAGGCGCGCGTCGGCTCCGGCGTCGTCGCCATCGTCGGCGTCGCCGATGACGGCAAGGCCGGCGTCGTCGTCGGCGTCACGCCCGATCTGACCGAGCGTTTCGACGCGGTCGCGCTGGTCCGCGCGGCCTCCGAGCAGCTTGGCGGCAAGGGCGGCGGCGGTCGCCGCGACATGGCCCAGGCCGGCGGGCCGGACGGCAGCAAGGCGCAGGACGCGCTCGACGCCGTCGCGGCTGCGATGGGCTGAATGACGGTCGGCGGGACAGGCCAGGCGCTCTCCCGCCGCGGCCTCCTCCTGGCTGTCGGCTTCTGGCCGGCGGCCGCTTTGGCGCAGAAGAAGAAGCCGGCTCCTGCGACCGAGCCCGGCATGTCGGCCGCGCGGACGATCATGGCCGGCGCGCCGCTGAGTGTCTTCCTCACCCGGGCGCCGCAGGGTGCGCGCCTTGCGATCGCCCGGCCGGATGATGCCGCCAGCAGCGCCATCGTCGTCGTCGAGCCGCGCAACACGGTTCCCGCCCTGCCGACTCCCGGCCTCGCCGGAATCTATGAGCTGCGCCTCACCGTCGCGAAGGACGGCGCGCCTGCGATCCTGCTGCGCCAGCCGCTTGTCACCACCGAGCCCAGTGCGACGCTCGCCGCGCCCGCCCGCGTCGGCCGCGGCCAGGCGCTGCCGGTGCGCGGCATCGGGCCGAACGGTGATCAGGATCGTGTCGTGCTGGTTCCGGCCGACTCTCCCATCGAGGCCGAAGGCCCGCGGTTCTTTCCGGCGGAGAATGTCGAAGCCGTGCTCGAAGCGCCGGAACAATCCGGCCCCTACGAGCTCCGCTATGTCATGAACGCGCCTGTCAGCGGGCTACGCATTCTCGCCCGCCATCCCGTCGTCGTGGAGTGATCGGGACGACCGCCGCGCACCTGCGAGCAGGAATGCGCGGCGAACGTCTCAGCCCATCGCTTCGCGTTTCTTGAGCAGTTCGTTGAGCAGATCCTGCTGCTCATTGAGCCGCGTCGCCAGACGCTCCTCGGCGGCGGCGCCCGACACGCCCGTCGCCTGTTCCATCAACTCGGCGATGTTCCTCCGAGCAATGGCAATCCGCTCATCAAGCTCCATCTGCGAAGCGTTCTCAGGCATCCCAGCTCTCCGTATCGGCCAGTCTTCTTACAGCGACAGTCCGCGCCCCTAGCCTGCGGGATAGGGCTCGCCATTCTCGTGGACGAAGCGCCCATCCGCATTGGCGCTCATCATATCGATATCGGAGCAAGTGGTCACGTCGGCTGGCCAGCGCGAGCCCATCTCGAGATAAACCGCCATCGCGTCGTACGATTGATCAGATGGTGGCCATCACCGCTGTTCTTGGGAAAGGCGGCGCACGCGCCGGCACGCAGCAGTGTCTCGCCCGCATCCTCGACGAGCACGAGCTCGCCCGCCACCACATAGACGAACTCGTCCTCATGCGAATGCCAATGTCGCTGCGAGGACCAGCCGCCCGGCGGCACACGCATCAGATTGACCCCGAAATCCTTCAAGCCTCCGGCCTCGCCGAGCCGCTGCCGCAGGCGCCCGGCGCAGGGCGCATTGAACGGCGCCGGATAGCCTGAGCCCCGGACCTCCGGGACAACGGCGAGATCGATCTTTGGCATGGATGACCTCCGGCGGCGCGGGCGCATCGCGCCGGCGATCAACAACGCCCGATGAACTGGGCCGTTCCATCTGTCGCGCAAAGCTTTCAACGAAGGGGACAAAGGACACCAAGGGACAATAGCCAGCGTCCTTTGCGGCGGATTAGGCTGCACAGGCTGGGAAGCTCCGGAAGCCCCGCAGAGGCGACCGCAATCGAATCGATGTCGGAAATGGGTCAGATCGCGAGCAGGCGACGGTGGTGGATCGTCCTGGCAGGTGCGCTCGTCGCCTACCTGCTGCTCGCCTATTTCATACTACCCCTTCTGTGGCGTCACCATGAGCATGAGCCGGGCCTCGCCTCCTTGCCCATGGTGACACGTACCGCGAGCGGTATCCCCGGCGACGCGCTCAATGTTGGCTTCGTCGGCAGCAGAGACGACGCTCTGCGTGCCATGCATGCGGCCGGCTGGTATCCGGCCGACCCGATTACCTTGCGGACGAGCATCGAGATTGTCGGCAGCGTGGCGCTCGACCGGCCCTATCACGACGCGCCTGTCAGTCCGCTGTACTATGAGGGCAAAAAAGAGCAGCTTGCATTCGAAAAGCCGGAGGGTACGAGCGCGGACCGCCGACACCACGTCCGGTTCTGGATGGTCCTCGATAAGGGAAGTGATGGGCGGCCGGTCTGGCTGGGCTCCGTCACTTTCGACCGGGGCGTCGGCTTCAGCCACGATACCGGCCAGGTGACGCACCACATTGCACCCAATATCGACGCCGAGCGTGACATGCTGATGCATGATCTCGGCAAGGCCGGCATGGTCCAGAACTTCTTCCAGATTTCCGGGGTGGGCCCGACCTTGTTCGGCCGGAATGGTGAAGGCGACCCCTATTGCACCGATGGCGAGATCTACATCGCCACTTTGGTGATCGATGGCACCAGGCGAATGGAGCCGCCTGTGAGGATTCCCGCGCCCCCGCTCATCGCGCTCAAGGATCAAATCTGGCACGGCGTCGGCGACGCAATCGCAGATTGATCCCGGGCTTCACGCTGAGAGACGACCTTATTTCGTGGGCGCGCGCCCGCTGCCGGATCGGAACCTGCGAGGCCGGCGAATCCAGCCATCCCAAAACATGTGCGGCGACGGACTCGTTTCGTGCCGCCAATGGAAAAAGCCCGGCCTTTCGGCCGGGCTTCGCGACTTTCGCGGGAGGGCGCGCCTCAGGCGGCCATCGCCTTTTTCATGTTCTCGCTGACCTTCTCGAGGAAGCCGGTGGTCGAGAGCCACTTCTGCTCGGCGCCGACCAGCAGCGCGAGGTCCTTGGTCATGTCGCCGGCCTCGACGGTGTCGACCGTGACCTTCTCGAGCAGCGAGGCGAACTTCGCGAGCTCGGCGTTGTTGTCGAGCTTGGCACGGTGGGCGAGGCCACGCGTCCAGGCGAAGATCGAAGCGATCGAGTTGGTCGAGGTCTCCCGGCCCTTCTGATGCTCGCGGTAGTGGCGGGTCACCGTTCCGTGGGCGGCCTCGGCCTCGACGGTCTTGCCGTCCGGCGTCATCAGCACGGAGGTCATCAGGCCGAGCGAGCCGAAGCCCTGCGCCACGGTGTCGGACTGCACGTCGCCATCGTAGTTCTTGCAGGCCCAGACATAGCCGCCCGACCACTTCATCGCGGACGCGACCATGTCGTCGATCAGGCGGTGCTCGTAGGTGATGCCGAGCTTGTCGAATTCGGCCTTGAACTCCTTCTCGTAGATCTCCTGGAAGATGTCCTTGAAGCGGCCGTCATAGGTCTTGAGAATCGTATTCTTGGTCGAAAGATAGACCGGATACTTGCGCATCAGGCCATAGTTGAGCGAGGCGCGGGCGAAGTCGCGGATCGACTCGTCGAGGTTGTACATCGCCATGGCGACGCCGGCTTCGGGAGCCTTGAAGACCTCCTTCTCGATGACGTTGCCGTCCTCGCCGACGAATTTGATCGAGAGCGTGCCCTTGCCCGGGAACTTGAAATCGGTCGCGCGATATTGGTCGCCATAGGCATGGCGGCCGATGACGATCGGCTGAGTCCAGCCCGGCACGAGGCGCGGCACGTTCTTGCAGATGATCGGCTCGCGGAAGATCACGCCGCCGAGGATGTTGCGGATCGTGCCGTTCGGCGACTTCCACATCTCCTTGAGGTTGAACTCCTTCACGCGGGCCTCGTCCGGCGTGATGGTCGCGCACTTCACGGCGACGCCATGCTTCTTCGTGGCGTTGGCCGCGTCGATCGTGACCTGGTCGTTGGTGGCGTCGCGGTTCTCGACGGAGAGGTCGTAGTAGTCGAGCTCGAGGTCGAGATACGGGAAGATCAGCGTGTCCTTGATCTTCTGCCAGATGATCCGGGTCATCTCGTCGCCGTCCATGTCGACGATCGGGTTGGCGACCTTGATCTTGCTCATGCGATAACCCCTGCTCTCTCCAGATAGAACGATCCGAAACTGCGGCTTTCCGCCACCGTCCGCGGCTGGGTCGCTTCCTAGCGGGTTCGGAGCGGCGGGGGAAGCGCGGCTTTCGGGCAACCGGGCAACGGCGCGATTATGTTGCGCCGCCGCAAAATCGGCACCTTCCCCACCTAGCCTGACCTGCCGCTCGTCATAGCGACAGGACGAACGACGTGTTCCGCTTCAATTTCAACGGTACTGCCGCGGCACCGGCGGCGCTCCTTCTTGCCGCATCTCTTTCTCCCGCGCCCGCCGCGGCTCAGGAGGTGATGCCGGAGGGTGCCATCCAACTGCCCATCCCGCGCGCGGCTCTGCAGGACCCCGACGCCGCGGAGATGGAAGCTTCGCTGCCGGCCGGCGACAATGCCGACGCAGTCGTGTTCAATCCGACGCTCGCCGCGATCGGCCGTGCCAATGCCGCATCGGGCGCCCATCTGCGCGCCAGGGCGCCGATACCCGTCGACATCATCCGCGACGGCTTCGCCGCGCGGCAGGACATGATGAGTGCCGCTCAGGACCGCTCGGTCGGCTTCAGGCTGGGCAAGGAAGTCTTCTCGCTCTCGACGACTGTCTCCGACCCGGCAAGCGCCGGCGCGACGCGCGATGCCCGGATCAACTGGCGGCTCGCCCAGCCCGTATCCGCCGGTGCGGGCTTCATCTGGGGCCTTTCCACCGGCGGCGGCGGCTCGCTCTACGGCAACCCCGAGCAGACCGGCGAGGCCCTCATCGGCTATCGCCAGGAACTGCTGCCGCATCTGACGCTGACTTCCCAACTCGCCATGGCCGGCAACTACGTGTTTGCGCCGGGCGATGGCCTTCATACGGCCCTGACGCCGACGATGAAGCTCTCGGTGGATCTCGCCAAATTCGCCGACCTGCCCTGGCAGACATCCTTTGACGTGACGCTGGCGCGCAAGCTGCCGCTGGTCGCCTCCGACTACGAGACGCTTGGACGGGCCATGCTCTCCCTCAAATACCAGCTGCAGTAACCGACCCGACCGTCGTTGCATGGCGGCCTGCGCCGGGCCGCCTTTCCCCTTGTCGAAGGCCGCACTAGCCTTCGGCTCATGACACAATCGACTTCGACCAAATTCGCTCTCGTCACCGGTGGCACGCGCGGCATCGGCGCCGGCGCCGCCCTCGCCTTGGCCCAGGCCGGCTATGAGGTTCTCGCCACCGGCCTGACCGACGAGGACGTCGCGGCAGCGCCGGGCCATCCCGCCATCCGCCATGCCCGGCTCGACGTCACCAGCGACGATCAGGTTGCCGCCATTGTCGCAACCTGCCCGCGCCTCGACGCGCTGGTGAACTGCGCCGGCATGATCCAGCGCGGCGGCAAGGAATTCGAGATCGACGCCTTCCGCCTGACCATCGAGGTCAATCTCACCGGCACGATGCGGATGTGCCTCGCGGCGAAGGACAAGCTCGCCGCCAAGGGCGCGGACAAGGCCGGCGGCGCCATCGTCAACATCGCCTCGATGCTGACCTTCCATGGCTCGCCCTTCGCGCCGGGCTATGCGGCCTCGAAGGGCGGCATCGGCCAGCTCACCAAGTCTCTCGGCGCCGCCTGGGCGCAGGACGGCATCCGCGTCAACGCCGTCGCACCGGGCTGGATCGAGACGGAACTGACCCGCCCGCTGGTCGAGGATGCCGAGCGCTCGGCGCCGATCCTCGCCCGCACGCCAATGGGCCGCTGGGGCAAGCCCGGCGATGTCGGCGGCGCCATCGCCTTCCTGCTGTCCGATGCGGCGCAGTTCGTCACCGGCGCCATCCTGCCGGTCGATGGCGGCTACCTCGCCGTCTAGAAAAGCGATTCCTGCTCAGCAACTTGGGCTGGAAACCTGAATCGGATTGCGCACCACTTGAATCAGAACATCAGCACGGGAGAGACGCCATGAACACCACGAGCCCAATCCCCGTCGCGGCCACGCAGGAAGAGCGCTGGACGCCCTATCGCCACCCGCAACCGAAGGAATCGCCGCCGGAGCTGATCGTCCCTGATGTGATCCCCACCGACGAGCGCGTCTGGGTGCCGGTGGACGACAATATCTGGTTCCGCCCCCTGCTCCTTTGCACCTCGCGCGGCTACTGGATGAACCTGCTCAAGGTCCGCCGCGCCGGCGTGCTCTCGCGCCACCGTCATCCATTGCCGGTCCACGGCTATGTGCTGAAGGGCAAGTGGCGCTATCTCGAGCATGACTGGGTCGCGACCGAAGGCGCCTATGTCTACGAGGCTCCGGGCGAGACTCATACACTGGTGGTCGATCCCGATGTCGAGGAGATGATCACGATGTTCCAGGTGAACGGCGCGATGATCTATGTCGATCCGGACGGCAAATGCCTCGGCTACGACGACGTCTTCACCCGCATCGACAAATGCAGGGCGCATTATGCTGGCAATGGGCTGGGCGCTGAATACGTGGACCAGTTCATCCGGTAACGGGGCCGGGCGCCGATCTGAGCTCCCCGCAGAAGCAATTGCTAAACGATATCTGGGCTAGTCACCGGACGCTGAAGTCTGCGCCTGCTCCCCGGAGAAACACTTATGCGGCTCGTCATCACCCTGCTGATCTGGATGTCGGCTGCCTTCTCCACCTCTCCGGCCGGGGCACAATCGGATTTCTACACGCCGACGACCGCCGAAATCGCCGGAGGGCGCCCCGGAACGGTGATACGTACGGAAATCCTCAAAGGAACGCCGGAGGGCGCGACCGCCTATCGGATGCTCTATCGCTCGGTCGGGCTCGACGGAAAGCCGATCGCCGTGTCCGGCGTTGCGATCGTCCCGTCAGGCCCCGTTCCGCCGGGAGGCCGTCCGATCGTGGCCTGGGCGCATCCGACGACCGGCGTCCAGCCGCAATGCGGGCCGTCGCGCGCCGGCGATATCTTCCAGTCCATCCAGGGCCTGCGTGCGATGATTGCGCGCGGATACATCGTCGCGGCGACGGACTATCCGGGCCTCGGCGCGCCGGGGACG
Source organism: Allobosea sp. TAF32 (assembly GCF_052113585.1). Classification (NCBI taxonomy): domain Bacteria; kingdom Pseudomonadati; phylum Pseudomonadota; class Alphaproteobacteria; order Hyphomicrobiales; family Alloboseaceae; genus Allobosea; species Allobosea sp. TAF32. The sequence continues at coordinate 557,686 of NZ_JBFRDM010000008.1, forward strand.
CATCCCTATCTGGTCGGTGAGAGCGAGGGCCGGTCCGTGATCGACTCGGTGCGGGCAGCCCGTCAACTTGCCGGCGCCTCCGCCGGGCGACGCTTCGCCGTCTGGGGTCATTCGCAGGGGGGACACGCGGCGCTGTTCACCGGCATTCTGGCGAAACGCCTGGCCCCCGAACTCAATCTGGTCGGCGTCGCTGCCGCCGCGCCTGCGACCGAGCTCGGCCCGCTCCTGGCCGACGACATCGACACCGATGGCGGCCGCAATCTGACCGCGATGACCCTCTGGTCGTGGACACGCGTCTACAAGGCCCCCCTGACGAAGATCATCTACGAGCAGGCGATCCCGGTCGTCGACGTGCTCGCCGCGGACTGCATCGAAAGCCTGCCCGACATCCTGAGCCGGTTGCGCCCGACCAAGGCGCTGGAGCGCAAATTCCTCATCGACGAAGACTTTGCCGCCCGCCAGCCCTGGCATTCGCTGCTCGACCGGAACTCGCCCGGTCTCGTGCCGCGCGGCATCCCGGTCTTTCTGGCGCAGGGCACGGAGGACACGCTGGTCAGACCGCAGGTCACGCGCAACTATGCAGACAAGCTTTGCGCTGCCGGGAGTGCGGTGCGGTTCGAGGCACTACAGGGGGTAGGCCACCTACCGGCCGCCGAGGACAGTGCCGCAGCGGCGGTCGACTGGATGGAACAGCGCTTCAACGGCGCACCGCCACCGAACGACTGCACCCAGCCGAAATAAGGATTTGCGTTCCGCCGCGATGGCCCGTCTCGGGCGATCCGGCGGAGCCCGCTATCGACCGAGCTTGGCGAGTTCCACAGCGGCACGCAGCTCGATATGAGCGAGCACCTCGTCCAGGCGCGGATCGTCGGTCGTCTCGCGCCGGAGCGCCAGCATCGTGCGCAGCCGCTCCAGCTCGGAAGGCAGCACCCGGCCGGCGAGCAGCGCGGCCTTCAGCCGGTCGAGCCCGTCAAGCAGGTCATGTCCGCGCCGTGCCTGCCGGCGTTTGCGGTCCTGGGTATCTTCCTCCGCTTGCACCGCCAGCAGCGTATCGAGCGGGCCGGTCGACCCGACGCCGCCGCTGCGGGCGGTGGAGGCGGAATCCTGTGTTGGAAGCGCGAAGGAAGCGCCGCTCGAGCGCCTCGCGGAACTGGCCGGGCCGGCATTCGAAACGGGCGCGCGCTGGTCGATCCTGATCATCGGCGGCCTCGCTAGCATCGGGCCGAAAAGTGGAAGCCGCTTTTCGGGCGAATCCGATGCAATAAACGGATGGATCGCCACCATGCGCCCGATCAGGGCGCGCGGCGAACCAGAGTGACCTGAAACTCGCCCGGCGTGGTTAACAACCGGTAAACTACCCGGCAGAAACTGCCGCCCCGGCAGGAACCGCAGCCTCCATGGACCGTGACCGAGGATGGCGCATAGCTCCAAATGGCTGACAAACAAGGCTTTTCTATTTCAGTCCGGCTGGCACGCCCCTCGCAAGGGCCTGTGGACTTGAAACTGCCCCCTGGTGCCGCAGCATGTTCCGCAACTCCGCCCTGACGATGCTGCTGAAGCCGCTGGCCGCTCTGCTGGCCGTGGCGATCGGCTTGTCGTCACAGCCGGTGTTCGCGCTCTCGCGCATCAAGGATCTCGCCGCGATCGAGGGCGTGCGCACCAACCAGCTGCTCGGCTACGGCATCGTCGTCGGCCTCAACGGCACCGGCGACACGCTGAACAACACGCCCTTCACCAAGCAGTCCCTGCAGGCGATGCTCGAGCGCCTCGGCGTCAACACGCGCGGCGCCAATATGCGCACCGCCAACGTCGCCGCGGTGATGGTGACCGCCAACCTGCCGCCCTTCTCCACGCAGGGCACCCGAGTCGACGTCACCGTTTCCGCCATGGGCGACTCCAAATCGCTCCAGGGCGGCACGCTGCTCGTCACCCCGCTCCTCGGCGCCGATGGCGAGGTCTATGCCGTCTCGCAGGGACCGGTCGCGATCTCCGGCTTTTCGGCCGAGGGCGAGGCGAGCAAGATCACCCGCGGCGTGCCGACCGTCGGCCGCATCGCCAATGGTGGTGTCGTCGAGCGCGAGATCGACTTCGCGCTGAACAAGCTCTCGACCCTGCGGCTGTCGCTGCGCAATCCCGACCTGACGACCGCGCGTCGCATGGCCGCCGCGATCAACGACTTCGTCGGTGGCGACTCCGCCGAGCCCACCGATCCCTCGACCGTCGTGCTGCAGATTCCGCCGCGCTTCAAGGGCAACATGATCCGGCTGCTGACCGATATCGAGCAGCTGCGCGTCGAGCCCGACCAGCTTGCCCGCATCGTCATCGACGAGCGCTCCGGCATCATCGTGATGGGCAAGGATGTGCGAGTCTCCACCGTCGCGGTGGCGCAGGGCAACCTCACGGTCACGATCAGCGAGACGCCGCAGGTCAGCCAGCCCAATGAATTCGCCCGCGGTCGGACCGTGGTGACACCGCAGACCAGCGTCAAGGTCGACACCGGCGGCGGCAACAAGCTCGCTCTGGTCAAGGAAAGCGTGACCCTGGCCGAGCTCGTCGACGGGCTCAACGCGCTCGGCATCGGCCCGCGCGATCTGATCTCCATTCTCCAGGCCATCAAGTCGGCAGGCGCCCTGCAGGCCGAAATCGAGGTGATGTGATGACCGCCGCTCTCGCCCTCCCCGCAGCCAATCTGGCGCTCGGCATCGCCGGCAAGGTCGCCAGTGGCATCGCCGAGGCGCTCGATCCAGCCAAGGCCAAGCTCAAGAAGCAGGCCGATGACTTCGAGACGATGTTTCTCGAGCAGATGACCGATCGGCTGACCGCGAGCGAAGGCACCGAAGGCCCGCTCGGCGAGAACGGCACCGGCGGCGGCATCTGGCGCTCTCAGCTCAGCCAGCAATACGCCAAGCAGATCCAGAAGGCGGGCGGCGTCGGCCTCTCCGACCAGATCCTGCGCGATCTGATCAGCCTTCAGGAGCAGTCCGCGTCCGGAGCGACGAATGTCGGCGGCTAATCTGATCCTGGACGAGCGGCCGCGCGTCGCCGATGCGCTGACGGCGCGTGCGCTGATCGAGGCCGTGCTGGAAGCTCTCGGCGCGCTGTCGCATCTCGTCGGCGAGGAGACCGAGCTCGTCCGCGCCGGCCGCCTGCCGGAGGCGATGAGCCGCGAGCCCCGCAAGACCGAGCTCGCCGGCATCTATATGCGCGGCGTCGAACAGGTGAAGCTCAACGCCGTCGCGCTCGCGCGCTTCGTGCCCGATCAGGTCAAGCGCCTGAAGGACGCCCATCTCGCCTTTCAGAACCTGATCGAGACCAACCAGATCGTGCTGGCGACAGCTCGCGCCGTCTCGGAATCCGTCATCCGCGACCTCGCCGCCGACGCCAACAGGCCGATGCGCGCGAATGGCTACGGGCCCGCGGCCTCCGTCGGCGCCGGCGCCTTCGCCCGGCCCAACTCCGGCCCGCTCGTCGTTTCGCGGAGCCTGTGAGCGGCGGTTCGCTCAAGGCGGCAACCTGTCTTGCAAATCCGGCGCGGCTGCGCCGGAAACCCTCAATATTTACCTAAATCCCTAACGGCAGATTCAATCTTTTCTGTCATCTTGGGCAGAGTCGGCCAGGTGTGCCCTGCCCCCGGCAATCGGCGAGACCGGCGCAACGGCGCCGCGAACAGCTCCAGAAGGAGTGGTCATGGAATTCGGCAACGCACCCAGGATCGTGGCGCCGACCGCCGCACCGGTCACCCGCGCCGACGTCACCGCCCAGCCGGGCAGCGTCGCGGTCGACCTGCCGCCCGAGAAGACCGTCCAATCCGCCTCCGCCGGCGCAGCGGTGAATGTCGAGGTCCGTGCGGATGCCCGCGATGCGCAGAGCCGTGCAAACGGCGAACGCCGTGCCTTCGTCAATGACCAGAACGGCCGCACCGCCAATCGCACGGTCGACGAAACCGTGGAGCGCAAGCTCGTCATCGACCCGAAGACCCGGGCGATCGTTCTGCAGAAGAAGGATCGCGAGACGGGCGAGACGATCTCGCAACTGCCCGACGAGGTCCTGCTGAAGCTGCGCGCCTATTCCCGCGAACTCAGCGATCGGGCGCGCGAAGCCGAGGACGAGCGCCATCAGGTCGAACGCACGGCCTGACTCTTCCTCCCCATTCTATTCCTATGCTCGTCCGCCCGCGCCCAGCGCGGGCGTTTTTGCGTCGGATACACCGCATCGGCATTGGGAGTTCCGCACTGTTAGCGGGCGCTTAACCATGGTCCGACGAGCCCCGACCTGAGCTCGATTTGAGGAGAGAAATTTACCGGTTGTTACGGGCTGGCCCTCCAGGGTCGCCCCGTCCTGGCCAGAACGGCCCGGACGCCAGAAGGCACCATCCCAGAAGGGTTCACGACTATGGCCGTTACGCTTTCCGCCGGCGTTCGCAACGCCGTCTCCTCTCTCTCCTCGGTCCAGACCCAGGCTTCCGCGATCCAGAACCGTCTCGCCACCGGCAAGAAGGTCAACTCGGCGATCGACAGCCCGGTCAACTACTTCACCGCCGCTTCGCTGAACGAGCGTTCGAGCCAGCTCACCGGCCTGCTCGACGGCATCTCGAACGGCATCCAGACCATTCAGGCTGCCTCCAAGGGCATCGACGGCATCACCAAGCTGGTGTCCTCGCTCCAGTCCACGGTGAAGCAGGCACAGGCCGACGCGGCCCAGAAC